>NZ_RHNU01000016.1 GCF_003946015.1 Companilactobacillus insicii | reverse complement strand
GGTCCTTTTTCTATCCAGAAATTTAGACAATAAAAAAACTGGTATTGGCTTTCACCAATACCAGAAAGTTTAGACCCATTTTTCTGGGTTTATACCAGGAAAAAATATCTAGTTTTTTTATATTCGATTCTGTAATCAAACTGGAGAAAGAATCCAAAATCATATTACTGGAACTATTTTCCTTAGTGCTCGAAAGTTGACTATGTTTCCAAAAAGTACATCGTGAGTTAAAGCTTTGACTAAATCATGAGATGATAGTATTTTGTTAAAACAAAAAGTACTTTTATTGGTGGTGTTGATGATGATTCCGATGTTTTGGACTTTTACAATGATTGTTGTCATTTTGATGTTCTGCTTAAAGAATGATCGATATGCTCGTAATATTAAGACTTATAAATCAGATCTAGTAACTATTGGACTTGCAATTGGAATTACAACGGTGATTTGTTTTAGTTTCTTTATTGTAAGTGGACATTCGTACATTTTCTTTTGATTTATATATTATAATTATAACTTTATATATGAAACATTATATTTTTGCTATCCCTTTTTTTGATACAATAAAAGAAATTAATTAAGGGGAGAAACAATGCAAGAACGAAATAAAAAAATAATTTATTCGATTCTTATTGTTGCTGTGGTATTGGCCATTTGGTTTTTACCAGTTCCATTAGGAATCAAAGTTGTAGGGTGGCGCACATTTGCTGTTTTTGTCGGTTTTATTTTGGGATGTTTATTAAATGTCGCACCTTTGGCTATTTTGGCAATCATAATGATGGCTGTATTAACCGTTTCGCAGGTAATGCCGGCTGAGCTGGTATATGCTGGATTTGGTAACAGTGCAGTTTGGCTGATTATGTTTGCTTTTTTTGTGGCAATAGGATTCAGAACGACAAAACTAGGATTTCGAATTGCTTATTATCTAATTTATAGATTTGGTCACAGTTCATTAGCGTTGTCGTATATTTTGACTATCTGTGATGTAATTATGGCTCCATTTGTACCGAATACTAATGCCCGTGGAGCTGGTGTTTTGTATCCAATAACTATGTCGTTATCAAAATCTCTAGGATCTGAACCAGATGATGGAACTCAGAATAAAATTGGTTCATTCTTATTGCTGACTAGTTTTCATCAGAACTTAATTGCTGGATCATTATTCTTTACTGCTATGGCAACTAACCCTTTGGCTATCAGCATGGGAAAGAGTGTTTTTAATATTTCTATTTCTTGGCTGGATTGGTTTAAGTACACATCAGTTCCTAGTATTTTGGCACTGATTGTTGTTCCATTGGTTATTTATTTTATCCATAAACCGGAGCTAAAAAAGATTCCTAATGCGCAAAATTTTGCAAAAAAAGAATTGGATAAGATGGGTAAGGTTTCTATCAAAGAAAGCATTATGATAGCTGTATTCATATTGATGATCGTACTTTGGTCAACAACGCAAATTACTAAGTTGGACAATACGAGCATCGCATTATTAGGATTAGCTATTCTGATTATTACTGGGATTGTTGGGTTAGAAGATATTTTATCCGAAAAAAAAGTATGGAATATATTTTTATGGTTGCCACCGTTAATGGCAATTACTCCTTATTTGGCACAGACTGGTGTAATTGAATGGTTCAAAAATATTATGTCTAATAGTGTTAAAGGGATGAGTCTAACAGCTGCATTTATTATATTGGCATTGGTATATCTATATATTCATTACTTTTTCACCAGTGTATTGGTTCATATGCAAGCATTGTACATTCCCTTTGCTACAGTATTAGTTAGCTTGGGCGCAAATCCTACAATGGTTATTATGATGTTTGCAATTTTAACGTGTATTTCACCAAGTACTACACATTACGGTACTGGAACAGCTTCTATCTACTTTGCGACTGGTTATGTAACTCAAAGAGAATGGTGGAAAGTTGGATTTATCGTGTCACTTGTTGAATTCTTGATCTTCATGGTTGTTGGATTAGGTTGGTGGAAGTTTTTAGGAATGTTTTAGGACATAAAAAAAGTCGATGTTATTCATCGACTTTTTTGCTATCTTCTTCTGTCTTTTTCTTGGTCACGTAATTGTTGATATCTTAACAAATCACGAATTTGTTGTAAGTATTCTAGTTGAGGATCTAATTCCTCAACACTTTCATCGAACTTACTCTTAGAACCATCACGACGCATTTTGTTCATTAATTTAACAATAGTGAAGACTACGAACATGATGATCAAGAAGTTGATCAAAGCATTAACAAAATCACCTATTTGGAAGCTAGCTCCAAAAACAACGAATTTCATTTCTGACAAGTTAATTTGACCAATTAAAATACCAAGTAATGGGTTGATAATATAAGTAGTTAACGCTGATACCAAATTATTAAATGCGGCACCAACGATAACACCTACGGCTAAGTCGACGACACTACCACGAGAGATAAACTCTTGAAATTCTTTAAGAATTTTGTGGCTCTCCTTTATAGCTTTCGATACAATGACTACTTTACTATATTTTCATTATTTTGTAAGTGTGTGTCGATAATTTAATTATTTATTAGCCAAATCGTAACTTTTTTCGATTACTTCCTGTTCAAAAAAAGCCTGCCAAATTGGCAGACCTTTGATTAACTAAACTTCTTTTGCAATGTGATTGTGGTAAGCATCCTTTATTTCACTTAGGTCAGTTAACTTGAGTTTTTCATTAACTTCATCCGTCATCGCTTGTTTAGTTTCTTCATCCCAGTTGTAGTAATCACTCATATAATCAATAACTGAATTTTCGATATCTTTCATATGATTAATATCGAATAACATTTGACTGCTGCGACGTAGTAAGTAATCGATAGGATGTTCAACCATTTCTGCTTTTAACCCATATTGTAACATTGCCCAATCAACACGTGGCAGACCATCTTTTGTTTCTTCTTTAGGTAATAGTTCAAAAATATCAGTTACATTAGATCCATATCTTTGAACTAATTTTTCAGAATCATCACGATTTAAATCGTAGTTGATGATTCCTTCTTCAGACATGTCTTCGAAATAATTCTTCCAGCCTTCATCGCCACCAACTTCACCGCCGGATAGTGTTAGATTCTCAGTTTGTTGAGATTGATACTCGTAATCAGTTTCATTGGATAATTCGAAGGCAACTTCGTTAACGATTTTTTCAGCCATTTTACGATAGCCTGTTAATTTACCACCAGCGATTGATAATAATCCGGATTCTGATTTAAAGATTTCATCTTTACGAGAAATTTCTGAAGGTGATTTACCTTCTTCTTGAATCAATGGACGAACACCTGACCAACCAGATTCCACATCATCGGGTGTCAATTGTTCAGGAAGATCGAACATTTGATTTGCGGCAGCTAAGATGTATGTTACATCCTTGATTGTAATATTTGGTTCCTTTGGATCTTCAGTCCAAGTTGTATCAGTAGTTCCTATGTAAGTTTTACCCTCACGAGGAATTGCAAACATCATTCGGCCATCGTGGAACGGAGTGTCAAAGTAGATTGAGTTTGAAATTGGGAACTTTTCATGATCAATTACTAGATGCACACCCTTAGTTAAGTGAAGATGTTTACCTTCGTTAGATCCATCCATATCTCTAATTTCGTCAACCCAAGGACCGCATGAGTTAACAACTTTTTTAGCATAAATTTCGCCAGTTTCGCCAGTTATCATGTCTTCAAAAGTTACACCGCAGACTTTGTTTTCGGCATTATATAGTAGACCAGTTACTTTGGTGTAGTTAGCAATTAGGGCCCCTAATTCGTTAGCCTTCTTTACTACTTCTAGTGTTAATCTGGCATCATCAGTTCGATATTCGACGTAAACTCCAGAACCCTTAAGGTTCTCGCTCTTGATGAAAGGTTCACGATCAACGGTTTTTTGAGGATCAAGCATATATTTTCGTTCAGATGATTTAACTTGCGCCAAACGATCATAAACATCAAGTCCAATTGCAGTTGAGAATGGTCCAAATGTTCCACCATTGTAGAAGGGAAGCATCATCTTTAATGGAGTCGTAATTTGAGGAGCATTGTTATACACAATGGCACGTTCACTACCAACTTCGTGAACTTCATTGATTGCAGCTTGTTTAAGATAACGTAATCCACCGTGAACTAGCTTGGTAGAACGGCTTGAAGTTCCAGATGCAAAATCACGCATTTCAACTAAGCCGGTCTTGAGGCCACGCGTCTGGGCATCTAGTGTGATTCCAGATCCTGTAATTCCACCACCGATAACCAATAAATCTAGTTCATTTTTTTGCATAGATTGTAGGTTATCTAATCTAGTTTTTTCTGAGAATTCTTTCATTGAGTGTTCCTCCTAAAAAAGTTCATTATGTTTACATTTTAGTAAATTACAGAAAAAACTGAAAGCGTTTCACCTTGAAATAATAAAATTATACAAAAGACGTTTAAGCATATATTAAATTATCGAATCATTGTGTATATGGCTTTGAAATTTTAGATATTCATCACTAAAAATATCACTTGGATGTTCGATTAACATTGACTTGGGGAAATAGAAACGTTCGTCCCCAGAAATTTTACCAGTTAGAGCATTAACTAAATTACTAATGGTGGAAAGTTCAATTAGTGAGCCATCATCGTTCATTATTTCGATTTGAGTACGGCTTTTATTGCTGTTGGGACTGTAGATATCATATGGTAGGTCATAACTAGTGTTAGTTGCTGTGTAATATTCTTTGGCAAAACCAGCGCTTTCTACCATATCGGCAAGTTTAGGTAGTATAGATTCAGTATTTTGAGTGTATTCAGCTGATTTGAATGGCTTACGATTTAAGAATCTGTATGCTAGGTCTTTTAGGATTTCATCGGGATAGCCTTGCCATAATGTGAAGTAAGTATTCAGAACACCATCATCTAGTAGTAGGTAGTCATTGATGTCAACGTTATTTTCGAAGAATGGTATTAGTAAACTTGGCATTTCAAAGTCATTCATATGATTATGTTCGTACAAGTCTTTGGCACGTTGAAGTAATTTAGTTAGAACTACTTCCATACCGCGTGATACTGGATGAAAATATACTTGTTGGTACATTTGGAATCTTGATAAAACATAATCTTCAACGGCGTGCATACCATCGTTGTCGAAGGCAATACCATCTTTGTAAGGACGCATAACTCTTAAAATTCTTGTAAGATCAAACATTCCGTATTTAGTGCCAGTAAAGTAAGCATCACGCAATAAATAATCCATTCTGTCAGCGTCAATTTGGCTAGATATCATCTGAACTACTTGTGGATTTTTGTATGTATGAGCAATAACGCTTGCTACTTTTTCGGGGAAGTCAGCAGAAATCTTGCGAAGTACCTGGTTGATTTCCGTTTCTGGAGAAGTGATTATTTCCTGTGTCCAGGCTTCATGGTCAGTATTAAAAATATGCTCAAAAGTGTGTGAGTATGGACCATGACCAACATCATGAAGGAGAGCTGCACATAGAGCGACAATTCTTTCATTGTCATCCCACAGACCATCTCCAGGTACTTTTGTTGGATAATTTCTTTGGAAATTATCACAGATTTGTCTAGTTATTTCATATACACCCATGCAGTGAGTGAAACGTGAATGTTCAGCACCTTGAAATGTAAAAGAAGCTGTACCGAGTTGTTTTACACGACGTAGTCGTTGGAATTCTTTAGTATTAATTAAATCGAGAATGACACGATGTTGTACGTGAATGTAGTTATGTATTGGATCACGAAAAACTTTTTCTCTAGGTAACATTTCTAGATTGTAAGTCATTATTTTCCCCCTAAGAGTAACTTTTTATTTTTGTAAATAAGATCATCCATGGTCTGATTATAAGCATCTTTATATGGTAACGATTCTTTAACAATGTTAAAATTTCCACGATCAATTTGATAATTATCAACTAATGTATTGAGAATTTTTTGCTTTGCAACATCAATAGTTAGATTTTGATTGAGTATTTCGTCTAAGTCAGTCATGCAGTGAATATCAATATCAGGGTATTCAATATTTTTATGTTTGGGATAATTGCTAATTTCATAAAAATCTTTCATTAATTGCGAGCGTTTCTTCTGGTCACCTGTTACACTGATATAGGCCATAATTGCGACAGCATTTCCAGCACGTCTTTGAGAGATTCCGGCAATTTTTTTGCCATCAATACTCAAGTCATATGTGCCTGGACAATATGAGCGAGTTATTTCACCAGTTTTGATTTTGTCAGAAAAAGTTTTCTGCATAATTTGATGCATTTGTTCATATGCTTGGTCAATTGTGATATTGTTTTTATTTGGTAAAAATAAAGTAAAATTGAGAATTCCTGAGTCAGTAACGACGCCGAGTCCACCAGAATTGCGTACATAGTAAATGTATCTTTTTTCTTCTAGTCGTTTCATTCCACCAGCAATATTCTTGAGTCGCTGGTCTTGTAGACCTAGGATAACAGTGGGTGGTGTAGTCCAAAAATGGGCTACAGGAATGGAATTTTCTGAGACGAACTTTAAGATTGCTCCAGTATCTGCAAATGGTACAAGCATATCTTCGTCTTTGGTGATTGTTTGATTGTATAATAAAATTGTATTGTCTAATGTTTTATTCATTAATTAATCACTTCTTTAAAATTAATTGTTATTCTAATTTTATCATGTAGAGGTGTCGTATTTTGGAAAATAACAGTATAGATGTAAATGTAGAGCTAAATATGGAAACTCTTCAATCTGGAGAATTAACTCATACAAAGATTGCCGAGCCTGGTAAATTTACTATGATTGGTAAATCCATGTATCTTAGATTTAATGAGAGTCTGGAAAATAATGACAAAGCTTCAATATTAGTCAAAGTGACTGACAGCGGAGAGATTCATGTCAGACGTGTAGCAAAATCAACTAATTTGGCATCACTATTATATTTTACTCATAAAAATCATAATAGTGGCCATTTGGAAACTGAATATGGAATTATGCAATTAAAGACTTTTACTAAGGATTCTGCTGTAGAAATAATTAATCAACCTTTATCTGGAAAAATAAATATTGATTATGATTTGATTTATGACAATAATGTAGTAGGTAATTACAAGTTTCGATTGATTTTTAAGGCTTGACAATCTATCATTATAAATAAGACGCTGCGAAAGGACGTGTACCCGTTTGGAATTTGAAAAATTCAAGAACCAAAACAAAGATGAGCTTTCTCTAATCGAGGTTGCTTACGAAATTCTTGATACAAACAAGAAAGAGGCAATGAACTTTTCTGACATTGTCAATGAGATTCAGGACTACTTAGGCAGATCTGATGATGATGTTAAGGAATCACTTCCTCAATTTTATACAGATTTAAATAATGACGGAAGTTTTCTTTCACTTGGTGAGAACGTTTGGGGATTGCGTAAATGGTATCCATTTGATTCTGTTGATGAGGAAGTAAACCATCCAGAAGATAATGGTACTGAAAATACACACAAGGCAGCCCAAAAGGTTAATGCCTTCATGAGTGATGACTCTGAAGACGATGACGTTGTCGACTATGATGACGATTCTGATTTGGATGTAACAGATATGGATGATGACGATGATAGTGATGGCTCATCAAGCAATGGCCCAGATCTTTCTAAGTTTACAAATGCCGATCTTTCAGTAGATGACGACAGTGATGATGAACAAGATACTGGCTTAGATGACGGTATTGAAGGTCAATTATCAGAGTTTGATGCTGATGAAGACGACGATGCAGACATCGATCTTGAAGACGACGATGATGACGACTCAGACGATGATGAAGATGACGATATTTAAATTTGTGAATTTAAAGTTTGACGATTTGGATAGATAACAGTATTATATTGTTTGGGCTCTATTAGATTGTCTAATTACAAGTTCCCTGTTCAATATGAATAGGGAACTTTTTTATTTTTGGTTGAGTAGGAAATCCCTAGAAAGAATATGTGGAGGAAAGCTATGACTAAGTATATTTTTATTACAGGTGGAGTTGTTTCATCTCTTGGTAAGGGTATTGTTGCGGCATCCCTTGGTAGATTATTAAAGAACCGTGGGCTAAAAGTAACAATGCAAAAATTTGACCCTTATATTAATGTGGATCCAGGAACTATGAGTCCATATCAACACGGTGAGGTTTACGTTACTAACGATGGTACAGAAACTGACCTTGACTTAGGACACTATGAAAGATTTATTGATAACGATTTGAATAAGTATTCAAACGTTACAACAGGTAAGATTTACTCTGAAGTTATTCGTCGCGAACGTCGTGGTGATTACAACGGAGCTACAGTACAAGTTATTCCACATATTACAGATATGATTAAGCAAAAAATAATGCGCGCTGCTACAACAACTGATTCTGATGTAATCATCACAGAAGTCGGTGGTACAGTCGGTGATATTGAATCACTTCCATATCTAGAAGCACTTCGTCAAATGAAGTCAGAAGTGGGTTCTGAAAATGTTGTTTACATTCATACTTCACTAGTACCTTACTTGAAGGCTGCTGGAGAAATGAAAACAAAGCCAACACAACACAGTGTTAAAGAATTACGTGGTATTGGTATTCAACCAAATATTTTGGTTGTTCGTACGGAAAAACCTATGCCACAAAACATGAAAGATAAGATTGCATCATTCTGTGATGTAGATTCAGAAGCTGTTATTGAATCACGTGATGCTAGATCACTATATGATATTCCTTTGAACTTACAAGCTCAAAACTTTGATGATATCGTATGTCGTTACTTGCATCTTGAAACTCCAGAAGCTGACATGACAGATTGGAACAAGTTAGTTGATCGTGTTAACAATTTGAAGCATACAACAAAAATTACACTTGTTGGTAAGTATACAAAGTTACAAGATGCTTATATTTCTGTTACAGAAGCACTTCATGCCGCAGGATATGCTTATAATACAGATATCGAATTGAAGAAGATCTCTGCCGATCTTATTACTGAAGATAATGTTGAAGAAATGCTTGGGGATGCTGATGGTATTCTTGTTCCTGGTGGATTTGGTAGCCGTGGACTTGAAGGTATGATTACAACTATTAAGTATGCTCGTGAACATGACGTACCTTACTTTGGTATTTGTTTAGGTATGCAAATGGCAAGTATTGAATTTGCTAGAAATGTTGCTGGTATCAAAGATGCTACAACTGGTGAAGTTGATCCAGATGCTGAAAATAAAATTATTGATATTATGGCAGATAAGAAGGATGTTGAGGACCGTGGTGGTACACTACGGTTGGGTGCATATCCATGCAAGTTGAAACCAGGTTCAAAGACAGCCGCTGCTTATGATGATCAATCAGTAATTCAAGAAAGACACAGACACAGATATGAATTTAACAATGAATATCGTAAACAATTCGAAGATTTAGGATTAGTATTCTCTGGTGTTTCTCCTGACAACCACCTGGTTGAAATTATTGAAGTTCCAAGCAACAAGTTCCATATTGCAGTTCAATATCACCCAGAGTTCTTATCAAGACCAACAAAACCAGAAGGTCTATTCAAAGCATTTATTGGTGCAGCTTCAGGATTAGATGAAGATAATATGTAATTTCCTGAAGTAGTTAAAAATAGTTAGGGAAAAGCTTATGCAAAAACTTGTAATCAATGGTGGAAAAAAGTTATCAGGTGAAGTGACGATTGGCGGTGCTAAGAATAGCACTGTGGCGCTCATTCCAGCCGCTATATTATCTGATACGCCTGTAGTGTTAGATTCAGTTCCACAAATTAGAGATGTAAAAAATTTACGTTCCATTTTGAAAGATATGAACGTTTCTTCAGAAATGAAGGATGATGTATTAAAGATTGATCCGACAAAGATTCAATTTGCCGAACTACCTAGTGGTAAGGTAAGCAGTTTGCGTGCTTCATATTACTTTATGGGAGCCATGCTGGGCCGCTTTGGTAAAGCTGTAGTTGGTTTCCCAGGTGGCGATGACATTGGACCACGTCCAATTGATCAACATATCAAGGGATTCGAAGCTCTCGGTGCACAAGTTGAAAACAAACACGGTCAGATCATTATTACTACTCCAAATGGCGGTCTTAAAGGTGCAAAAATCTTTTTAGATATGGTTTCAGTTGGAGCTACCATTAATGTTATCTTGGCTGCTGTTAAGGCTAAGGGAACAACCATCATTGAAAATGCGGCTAAGGAACCAGAAATTATTGATTTAGCCACATTCCTTAACAATATGGGGGCTGTGATTCGTGGCGTTGGTACGGAGACAATCCGTATTGAAGGTGTGGATAGTTTACGTTCAAATAATGCACATACTATCATTCCTGATCGCATCGAAGCAGGAACCTACTTGAGTTTAGCTGCTGCTAATGGTGGCGGAATTTTGATCAAGAATATTATTAGTGAACATCTGGATGCCTTTTTGGCCAAACTAGATGAAATGGGTGTTAACTTGGAAATTGGTGAAGATAGTATTTATGTTCAAGAATCTTCAGAACTTAAAGCTGTTAATATCAAGACCATGCCGTACCCAGGATTTGCGACAGATTTGCAACAACCAATTACACCACTTCTTATGAAAGCTAGCGGTGAAGCAATGGTTATCGATACTATTTATCCAAAGCGCATCAAACATATTGCTGAGCTTAACAAAATGGGTGCCAATATCACGAGTGAAAATGATTTGATTTTTGTTCGCGGTGGCGCTGAATTGAAGGGCGCAACTGTTTCGGCTGAAGAAATTCGTGCAGGAGCTTGTCTGATGATTGCCGGATTATTAGCAGAAGGTAAGACGACTATCAATAACGCTGAGAATATTCTTCGTGGATATGATCAAGTTGTTTGGAAGTTGCATTGCCTAGGTGCTGATGTTAAATTAGTTGGTGAAGATGATTTAGTTGAATAATTTATTGACAAATGATTATTTTGTTGTTAGATTATTAAATAGTTTATTACAGGAAGGGAGTGCAGCCGTTGAGAAATTAAGTTGAAATTTGAAATTATACAAAATAAGTGTGTAATTTGACTTCGACTTAGTGTGTCTTAATGGCTGTCCCTTAAAGGAAACAGAGTAAAATTCTGATAGATTTTTAGTATTACTTAAAATCTGATTTTTAACTCGTTTAAAGGACACTATTATGTAGTGTCCTTTTTTGTTGAGGTCAAAGCACCGTAAATGAGGTGTTTGTTAATGGGAACAATACAAATAGAAAATTTGAGCTTCAAATATGATCAAATGGTGGATAACTTGTTTGATTCATTGAATTTAAGAATTGATGAAAGTTGGAAGTTGGGGCTGATTGGTCGAAATGGTCGTGGCAAGACGACTTTGATGAATATCTTATTAGGCAAATTACAGTATTCAGGTCAAATTGTTTCTAATTTGAATTTTTATTATTATCCACAAAGAATAACTAATAAAAATCGCCCAGCTGTGGATATTGTAAAAGAATTGACCGGGTTGGAAGATTACGACCTGTGGAAAATTGAAGTTGAGTTGGATAAACTACAAGTTAAATCTGATATCTTGAATCAAGAGTTCTCGACATTGAGTCCAGGAGAACAAACCAAAGTATTATTAGCTATTTTGTTCATTGATGATTATGGTTTTCAATTAATCGATGAACCAACTAATCATTTGGACATTATTGGTCGTAAGGTTGTCGCTGATTACTTGAAGAGTAAAAAAGGATTTATTGTTATTAGTCATGATAAAACATTCTTGAATCAAGTAATTGACCATGTTATATCCATCAATCGCCAAGATGTAGATGTTTATAAGGGGAACTTCGATACTTGGGAGCATGAAAAGAATCTTCAAGATCAATCTGAGATGGACGAGAAGAATCAATTAAAAAAAGATATCAACAGATTACACGAAACAGCTGTGAAAAGAGAAAATTGGTCACGTCAAACTGAAAAAGGTAAAAATAAAACCGGTTTGCAGCAAGTTAACCTTGATAAGGGCTTTATTGGCCATAAGTCAGCTAAAATGATGAAAAAAGCTAAGACTATTGCTAGTAGAGTTGACAGTGAAATTGAAACAAAACAAGGACTTCTTAAAAATATTGAAATTGAAGATCCTATAAAACTAAATTACGTGGAATTGAAGCATCCTAAAAATTTAATTACTGTGGATAAGTTACAATTGCAACATGATGATATTGTGACGCCAGAAATAAGTTTTAAATTACCTGTGAATAAAGTCATTTCACTAGTAGGTCAAAATGGTATAGGTAAAACAACTGTATTTAAGCAAATTTTGGGCCTTAAGCAGCCTTTTAAGCAAACAGGCGAGTTGAATATCGGAAGTAATGTAAAAGTCTCTTATTTGGCACAAGAAGACGAATTAACAGGAAACATTCGGCAAATATCCGCTCAAAAGCAAATAGAAGCAGAAATGATCTTTTCAAACTTGCGCAAATTAGGTTTTGAGCGTGAACTATTTGATCAACCTGTGGAAAACATGAGTCAGGGTCAGAAACGAAAAGTTGCATTAGCAATTAGTTTGTCTGAAGAAGCAAACGTTTATCTGTGGGATGAGCCACTTAATTTCTTGGATGTAATTACTCGTCAACAAATTATTGATGCAATCAAAAAGCAACATCCGACTATGTTATTGATAGATCACGATCAAGATCTAATAGATGAAGTTTCTGATCAAAAGGTGATACTTCAAAAATAAAATTGTATTGAATAAAGTAGTAGTTCATGTTAATATTTAATACCGTTAGTAAATTAATCTCTATTTCTGCAAAAGATTTAGGGCAAAGGAGCGACATAGAATGAAAACAGGAATTCATCCAGATTACCATCAAGTTGTATTCATGGACTCATCAACAGGTAAGAAGTTCTTAGCTGGTTCAACAGTTCAATCAAACGAAACAACTGATTACGAAGGTACAGAATACCCATTAATTCGTGTTGAAATCTCATCAGACTCACATCCTTTCTACACTGGTAAACAAAAGTTTGCTCAAGCAGATGGACGTATCGACCGTTTCAACAAGAAATATGGTTTATCACAAAAATAAAAAGCCATCCTTTATTAGGAGGCTTTTTATTTTTGTGCTTTTTTTGACTTTAAATGTGTTGATACCCAAGCTAGGTTAATACCGGCTAAGATACTTGTACTAATGAAGACAGCTGAGTAGCTCAGGGTGCTGGAAATGAATGATCCAAGTAGAGGACCACAGACGTTCCCGACTGACTGGAATGACTGATTATATCCGAATATTCTACCGGTGTATTTTGCATCAGTATATTTTGCAAGTAGTGTCTGAACTTGTGGAACTAAACATGCATCGGATATACCTACGAAAAATCTTAACGTAGCCAATTGCCAAACATTAGTTACAAATGCTTGAGGGATGTATACTAAAACGGCGAAAATCAAACCACCGATCAATATTTTGCCAGTACCAATACGATCACCAAGTGCACCAAAACGAGGCGCTGCTATGATGTTAGCTATACCTGGTACAGCAGCCACGACACCGGCAATTAGTGTAACTTTATCAGATCCGTGCATTAGTTGTTTAACGTACAAACTGATGATTGGATTGATAGAGTTATTAGATGTTTGAATTATCATGGTTGTAACGAACATTGCTAAGATTAAGTTAGGATTCTTTAATTTTTGGAATATTTCTTTAGTGGAAGCTTCTTCACCTTTTGCAATAGGAGTGAAGTCCTCCTTAATAAAAATAGTGACTAATATAAATGCCAAGAATAAGAGTGATCCAGTTACCATAAATGGAATTCTATACCCAAGGTATTGTGCAATTACACCACCAACTAAAGGACCAAGTAAGGTTCCTGATATAACACCGGTGTTTAAAGTTCCCAGTGCTTTACCACTTTCTGATCTTGGAGCGGTAGATGCAATCAAAGTATTCGCATTACTTACAAATCCTGAAAAGACACCCTGCAATAGTCTTAGGACGACGATTTGCCAGGCGGCTGTTGCAAAGGCTTGAAGCGTAATTACAATAGCCATACCGAGTGCTGCCCGGATAAGCATTAGCTTGCGGCCTCTACGATCAGCAATTTTTCCCCAGATAGGTGAAACAATTGCCATAACCAAGAAAGTTGAAGAAAATGCAATACCATTCCAAATGACAAGTTGATTTTTTGTGAAATTCCCTAATTGATTAATGTATAATGGCAAAAAGGGTGTTATCATACTAAAGCCAATACCTGTCATAAAAGTACTGAACCAAAGAACTTTTAAGTTACGTTTCCAGTAACTATTTTCTTCCGGTACTTTTGTTGATTTAGATGTCATAGTGCATCAATTCCTTTCTAAATATAATACTATACTCTTTTTATTTAGGAAGAATTAAAATAATTTTTCAGAATTGGGGAAAAATATTCATGAAAATGAAGTTAAAAGAAGTTTATTCTGCTTTAAAAATAGACGTTGATACTGTTCCAGATGTAGAGGTTACTGGGGTTTGCTTTGACAGTCGCAAAGCAAAAAAAGGAGATTTGTTCTTTCCATTAAAGGGTGACCGTGATGGACATGAATTTATTAACAGTGCTATTTCTAATGGAGTAAGTGCAACCATTTGGCAGAGTGATCATGAAATCCCTAATAAAGAGATTCCATATGTCGTAGTTAAGAATGTTTCCACGGCTTTTGAAGTACTTGCAAAGTATTATTTGGCAAAGGTTAATCCAAAGGTTGTCGCAGTGACTGGCAGTAACGGTAAGACAACTACCAAAGACATGATTGTCGCAATTTTGGCCAGTAATAATAATGTGGCTAAAACGCCAATGAACTTTAATAACGAAATTGGGGTTCCATTTACTATTTTAAATATGCCGATCAATACTGAAGTATTAGTGGTAGAAATGGGAATGGATCGTCCAGGTCAGATTGATCATTTAAGTAGCTTAGCTAATCCAGATATCTCTGTAATTACTATGATCGGTGAAGCACATATCGAATTCTTTGGTACACGCGACAAAATTGCTGATGCAAAGATGGAGATTGTCGATCATTTACAAGAAGATGGCAAGTTTATTTATGATGGCGATGAACCATTATTGACTGAACGTGCTCAAAAAGTTGAACAAAGAAAATTAACTTTTGGAAAAAAAGATGTGAATACGCTTTACGCTACGTCAATAAAGGCTGGAAAGTCGAGAACTTCGTTCAAAACTAACCTTTGGCCAGACTTAGAGTTTGATATTCCGATGATGGGCGAATATAATGTTAAGAATGCCTTGGCTGCAATTTTAGTTGGTCAAGCCCTTCATGTTAAGCCAGAGGCTATGGCAAAAGCTTTGGCTGACCTATATGTTACCGAGAATCGAACAGAATGGTTAAAAGCAAAAAATGGCGCAGACATTTTAAGTGATGTATACAACTCAAACCCGACTGCTGCAATTGAGGTTCTGGAAAGTCTCAAAAAGATTTCAACCCCTGGACGTAAGGTCGTCGTTCTAGGAGACATGCTGGAACTCGGTAGTGCATCAAAACATTTGCACGAATCACTTGCGGACCACATCAATACAAGGGACTTTGCAAAAGTTTATCTTGTAGGGGATGAAATGAAGGCTCTGAAAGCTAAGTTGGATCAAAAATATGCTGATGAAGATTTAACTTGGTATAGCAAGGATCAATTAACGGAACTAACGAATGATTTAGAAAAAGAAATAAACTCAAGTGACACTGTCTTATTAAAGGCAAGTCATGGCATTCATTTAGAGAACGTATTAAGTAAATTAGTATAAGAGTGTGTTATTTGAGAATGATTGAAGAACGTGTTATAGTTGCCAATTGTGATTTTAACGCGTAACAACTGGAGGATTTTTGTGAAATTTAGTGAATTAAATTTAGATTCAAAGTTACTACAAGCTGTAGATGAGGCTGGTTTTGAAGAAACTACTCCCATCCAAGCTCAAACTATCCCACTGGTATTATCCGGTGATGATGTAATTGGACAAGCTCAAACAGGTACAGGTAAAACCGCTGCTTTTGGACTTCCAATTCTAGATGCCATTGATATGTCATCTACAGATATTCAAGCGCTAATTATCTCACCTACTAGAGAATTAGCCATTCAAACTCAGGAAGAGTTGTACAGATTAGGTCGCGATAAAAAAGTCAGAGTTCAATCAGTTTATGGTGGCTCTGATATTAGAAGACAAATTCGTGCCTTAAAGAACCATCCTAATATTGTTGTTGGTACTCCAGGTCGTATGCTCGATCATATCAACAGACACACTCTAAAATTAGGTAACGTTAAGACAGTTGTTCTAGATGAAGCCGATGAAATGCTAGATATGGGATTTGTTGAAGATATTGAAAGCATTCTTTCAAATGTTCCTAATAAACACCAAACTCTATTGTTCTCAGCAACAATGCCTAAGCCAATTATGCGTATTGCTGACAAATTCATGACAGAACCAAAAATTGTTAAGATTAAGTCAAAAGAATTAACTGCTGACAAGATTGATCAATACTTTGTTAAAGCCCGTGACTTTGAGAAGTTTGATCTTATGACAAGAATCTTCGATGTTCAAGGACCAGAATTAGCATTGATCTTTGGTAGAACAAAGCGTCGTGTTGATGAATTAACACGAGGATTACAAGCTCGTGGTTACAACGCTGAAGGACTACATGGTGATTTGTCACAAGACAAACGTACTAGCGTACTTCGTAAATTCAAAGCTGGAAAGCTAGAATTCCTTGTTGCAACTGATGTTGCTGCTCGTGGATTGGATATTTCTGGTGTGTCACATGTTTATAACTATGACATCCCTCAAGATCCTGATAGTTATGTTCACCGTATTGGCCGTACAGGTCGTGCCGGACACTCTGGTGTTTCTGTAACGTTTGTAACTCCTAACGAAATGGGTTACTTACGTACTATTGAGAATCTAACTAAGAAGCGCATGAAGCCTTTAGCTCCACCTACTGATACTGAAGTTCTTAAGGGACAATTAGAAGCAGTTAAAGAGGAAGTTAAGAATACTCTTGGTGCTGATAAGAACTTAGATCGCTTTAACGATGCTGTTAAGCAATTGTTAGAAGAATATTCAGCTGAAGATTTAGTTAAGGTTTACTTAAGCACAACTATTAAAGATGCTGAAAGTGTCCCTGTTAAGATTGCTCCAGAAAGACCACTTCCTTCACGTAAGGTTAGTCGTAGTCGTTCTGGTCATGGTAGACGTGGACGTTATGGCCATGATCGTAATCGTAATGGTGGTGGAAACCATCATTCAAGAAGACGTGATGATCACCGTGGTGGCAAGTCAGGCGAGAAGCGTCATGACAATAGAAATAATTCTGCCAAATCAAAAGGTCAATCAAAGAAGAGTTTTAAGATTAGAACAAATCTATAATTTGACGTAGATATTTGGAAAATAAAACATTTGTTTTATAATATAAGTACTGAGGGACAAGGTGATTAATTTTGCTTTGTCTTTTTTTTCAAAAAAAAATGTGGAGAGATATTATGATAAAAGGACTAGGAGTAGACATTGCGGAAATCGATCGAGTTCGTAAGATCTACGGTCGACATCCTAGATTTGCCGATAAAATTTTGACAAGTGAAGAAATGGCGGTATTCTTAACTAAGAAGACTGAAAAAGCTCAAATGACTTATTTGACAGGTAGGTTTTCAGCTAAGGAATCTTTCACTAAAGCAATGGGAACGGGTTTAGGTAAGATTGGATTTCACGACTTAAGTGTTTTAAATTATGAGTCCGGTCAACCATATATTAAAACGGATATTTTTGAGGGAAACATTCAAATTTCTATTTCCGACACGGATGAATTAGTAATAACGGAGGTTATTATTGAGGATGTTAACAAACCGGAATAGTTATTTGTAACTTTTAGGAGGTATCACATGTTACCATCAATCCATCGCCCCGCATATGTCGAGGTCAATTTAAGTAATTTAAAGGAAAATCTGCAAAACGAATTGAATTCAGTGCCAAAAGGTACGAATGTTTTTGCTGTTGTAAAAGCAAACGCCTATGGTCATGGACTAGTAGCCGTGGCTACTGCTGAATTAGAATACGGCGCTAGTGGTTTGTGTGTTGCAACGCTGGATGAAGGGCTAGAAATTCGTGATAGCGGCGTTAAGGTTCCAATTTTGGTTCTAGGTATAACTGGTGTAAATAATGCTAAAATTGCCGCAGATGCCGATATTTCGTTAACTGTGGGTAGTCTGGAATGGCTTGAACAAGCTGTTGAGTCCAAAGTTAATGGTTTAAAAGTTCATTTAGGAATTGATAGCGGCATGGGACGTATCGGATTCAGAGAAAAGTCCGATTTGATAGACGCCTGTAACTACTTAAAAGAACATAGTAATAATTTCGTTGCAGAAGGATTATTTACTCACTTTGCTACAGCTGATAATCCGGATGAAACATACTTTGAAAAACAAGTTAGTCGTTTTAAAGAAATGACAACTGATTTGCCAATCAAATTCAAGTATGTTCATTGTGCCAATTCAGCAACCGCACTCTGGCACCAAGATTTGGCAGTTAACTTGGTTCGTGATGGTATTGCTCTTTATGGTTTGAATCCTTCACAAACCGATATTACAAAATTACCATATGAATTGAAACCGGCTTTGAGTTTATATTCTGAATTAGTCTTTGTTAAACAAATTAACAAAGGTGACAGTGTTGGATACGGAGCAACGTATACCAGCGACGATTCAGAATGGATTGGAACTGTTCCAATGGGATATGCTGATGGTTGGTTACGTCGCATGCAGGGATTTGAAGTTCTGGTCAATGGCAAACGTTGCCCAATTGTCGGAAGAGTATGTATGGATCAGTTTATGGTTAAATTACCTGAAAAAATGCCAGTAGGTAGCAAAGTTACATTGATTGGTAAAGATGGTGATGACGAAATCACTGCTACTGATGTTGCTCAATATGCAGGAACAATTAATTATGAAATTCTTTGTTCGTTGAGTGAGAGATTACCTAGAAGATATGTTAAATAAATTTTATATTTGATCGCATCATTTATGATGTGATCTTTTTTGTTGCCATAAAGTTCACTTGAAGGTGTAAAGTAAGAGGTATCGAATTTTTAATGATAGGTGAAACAATATGGGGATTTTTTCTAGATTAGGTTGGTTTTTTAAGCATCGTTGGAAGCAGTATTCACTGGGAGTCTTGGCACTATTATTAGTTGCTGCGTGCAATGTGATACCTCCACGTATAGTTGGTGTGGTAGTTGATACCGTCAGCAAGAGGACATTAACAATTAGTTTTTTAATGATGAATTTGGTTTTATTAGTTTTGGTAGCTGTCTTAGGCTATCTGTTAAGATTTGTCTGGCAGAAAATGATTTTTGGCAGTTCTTATGTTTTAGAACGTGATTTACGTGATCGGTTGTTTCGTCATTTTATGAAGATGGATACTACTTTTTATCAAAAATGGCGCACAGGTGATTTGATGGCACATGCGACTAACGATATTGATGCAGTCCGTGAAGTTGCCGGCCCTGGTGTTTTGACGCTAGCAGACTCGTTGATTACAGGACTGTCAATGATTTTTGCAATGGGTATGTTTGTTGATTGGAAATTAACATTTTATGCAATCTTGCCGTTGATACTGTTGGCAGTTATGGCTAATGTATTGGGAAATAAAATTCATGATGCTTTTATGAAATCACAAGCTGCGTTCTCAAGTATTAATAATAAGACCCAAGAGAGTGTGGTTGGAATAAAAGTCCTGAAAGCTTTGGGACAGGAAAAACAGGATGAACAAGATTTCAATAAATATGTCGATAAAAATATAAAGGCTAATAAAAAGTCATATCGTTTAGATGCCATGTTTGATCCATTAACATCTATAATTATGGGAATATCGTATGTTATAACCATAATTCTTGGTGGACTGGCGGTTATACATTCTCAAATCACGATAGGTGAACTTGTTTCCTTTATTACCTATATGGCTGAATTAACTTGGCCAATGTTTGCGATTGGTAGTTTGTTTAATATTTTGGAACGTGGTTCAGCCAGTTATGATCGGATTACTGAATTACTGGATGAAGAATCTTCAGTTGTAACTCCGAAGCATGAGGTTAAATCTGTACCTAGTGGGATTTTGGATTTTGAAATAAAAAAATTCCATTATCCAGATGACAATGCAATTGCACTACATGATATTAGTTTTGAACTCAAACCTAGTCAGACTATGGGAATTGTTGGACCAACTGGTGGTGGTAAATCAACTATAATTGGATTACTGATGCGTGATTTTGACCACTATAATGGACAAATAACCGTTGGTAATCATGATATACGAGATTTTAAGCTGGATAATTATTTAGATACGATTGGCTACGTACCACAGACTAACTTTTTATTTTCAACAAATATTCGCGATAATATTAGATTTGCAAATATTGACGCTATACAAAATCAAGTTGAAGCGGCGGCGCATGTAGCGGATTTAGATAATGATATTAACGACATGCCAATGGGATACGACACTCAAGTAGGTGAGTTGGGAGTTTCATTATCTGGTGGTCAAAAACAACGTTTAGCAATCGCTAGGGCAGTTTTAAGTGATCCAGAATTAATGATTTTGGACGATTCTTTGTCTGCGGTTGATTCAAAAACGGAGCGTAATATTGAACGACGTATCGCAAAAAATAGATTAAATGGAACAACAATCATCGCTGCCAGTCGATTGAGTTCAGTAGAGTATGCAGATCAAATTTTAGTAATTGATCAAGGAACTATTATTGAACACGGAACTCATCAAGAGTTATTAGCAAATCATGGTTGGTATTATGATACGTTTAATTTACAAGCAAAGAATGCTGAGATTGAAGGGAGGTTGAACAATCGTGGATAAAAAAGAAGAAGAAACTATTAGCGATATTCAAGCACTCTCGAGAAAGCAGCAACGTGATATCTTAAAAAGATTATTTAATTTTGCTTGGGCTTTTAAACGTCAATTCATTACTGCAATTGTATTTGCTGTCGTATTAAGTGTCATTAATATAATTTTGCCTAGATTATTGCAGTATTATATGGATCACTACCTAGTCCATCAGGATACGGGCATACAAGTTATTGTTGGTTTTGCCGTAGTTTATTTTATAGGAACTATTATTAAAGCGGTCGTACAATTTATTCAAAATTTTGCATTTTCTATGGGTGCAGAAAGAACTTTGGAGAGTATTCGTAGTCAGCTCTTCCATAAGCTTCATACGTTAGGAATGGATTATTTCGACAAAACTCCTGCAGGTTCGATTGTGTCTAGGGTTACTAATGATACAAAAACATTGTATGATTTTTGGACATTATTTTTAATGATTCTAGTTGCAGCCTTTTCGATAGTCTCGGCCTTTATAGCCATGCTGTCAGTAAATGTGACCTTGGCATTATCAACGGGGTTGTTTGTTATTGCTCTATACTTATTGGTTTGGTTGTATCAGCGTCTTAGCTCGAAGATTTACCAGCGTTTACGTGAATATTTGAGTCAAATAAATACTAAGTTGAATGAATCGTTGATGGGAATCAATATTATTCAACAATTCGGACAACAAAAACGAATGATTTCAGAATTTGAACACAGAAATAATCTGTATTTTAATCAGCGCAATAAAATGATCAATGTTAATTCATTTTTACTCTATCCAACTATCACCTTGATGTTTACTTTAGCTGAAGTAATATCATTAGGTGGATTCGGGTTGATGAGTACACATACGATTGTTGCTGCTGGTGTGATCTATGCCTTTATTTCGTATCAACAAAACTTCTTTAATCCGTTATCTAATGTCATGAACTATATGTCTTATTTTCAAGATGGAATGGTCGCTGGATATAGGATCATGAAATTATTTGATAATCAGACAAATAGTCCAGCACAAAATGAAAATAGTGATGCAAAAATCGAAATAGGTAAAATTGAATTTCGCCATGTTACTTTTGCATATGTGCCTGGAGAACCAATTTTAAAAGATATTTCTTTCGTAGTTAAACCGGGGCAGACCGTAGCTTTAGTCGGTCATACAGGTAGTGGTAAAAGCTCGATCATTAATATATTGTTGAGGTTTTATGAATTTGGAGAAGGACAAATCTTAATTGATGACCATGATATACGTGATTATTCAACTAAAGAATTACGAGATAAACTCGGTTTAGTTATTCAGGAACCATATTTGTTTTATGGGAACGTTGCTAATAACATAAGAATGTATGATGACAGTATCTCGGATGAACAAGTTCAACAGGCAGCTAAATTCGTTGATGCAGATGGTTTTATTGAGAAATTACCTGACAAGTATAATGCCAAGGTGATTGAACGTGGTAGTAGCTTCTCAACTGGCCAACGTCAACTAATTTCGTTCGCCAGAACGATTGTCCGCAATCCTAAAGTGTTGATTTTAGATGAGGCAACTGCCAATATTGATCCACAAACAGAGCAGAGTATTACTCGGGGATTGTCAAAGATGAGGGATGATCGGACTACTATA
The DNA here is from genome assembly GCF_003946015.1 of Companilactobacillus insicii. Lineage (GTDB taxonomy): Bacteria > Bacillota > Bacilli > Lactobacillales > Lactobacillaceae > Companilactobacillus > Companilactobacillus insicii. The sequence goes on along the minus strand of NZ_RHNU01000016.1, from coordinate 31,604 downwards.
GCAATTGCACACAGGTTATCAACAGTTCAAGATGCTGATCAAATTTTAGTTCTTAGCCATGGTCGAATTGCAGAACGTGGAACGCATGATGAACTATTGAAGTTAGGCGGCTTGTATTCGGAATTGTATGAGCTTCAATCAATGGATTGATTTAAACGTAAAAAACGTAGCGAAAATACAATAAAGCAGTGCACTCTATCGACTGATACTAGTCGTTGAAGTACACTGCTTTATTATTTGTATTTATCGATTAAATCAAAAAATGGAAAAGAAACCAATTATGAAGGCAATTGCGAGAACTGCCCACCAATAACCAGACAAGAAGTCCCAAAAGTTCATTTTACCTAATCGACGAACGTAACGGTTGTGTTTGGGATCAAAAACAAATTCGGACGTGTCAACCTTGGTTTCGTGCTCGGCACCGAATACCAAAGTATCCAAACTGACGTTAAAAATATCTGTTAGTTTTATTAAATTATTTAGGTCCGGAGTTGAATCACCAGATTCCCATTTTGAAATGGCCTGACGTGTGACGAAAAGTTGGCTAGCTAGGTCATCTTGTGTTGTATTTTGTTCTTTGCGAATTTTTTTGAGTTGTGCAGGAAACTTATTCATATTTGAATCCTCCTTGAGTAGTTAAAAGTGTTTTTTCCTAAAAATAAGGTAGCCAACGATTACGAAGAGCAGTGTGTAACTCAATGTGCCTTGTAATAGTTGCTGGTTAAGTAAGTGACTGGTATCAAAATAAGTTGTGTAGTTATAGTATTGACGAGTTAGATTTGTCATATTAAATGGGTTCCAACGTAAAATTTGCGTGAACTTTTCAGAGTTTAGCAAATTTGCGGAGATAAATTGTCCCGTGAAAACCATGAGTAGGCTGAAACTAATTACAATGGCGTTGTTATTGATTAGGCATGAGAACAGAAAGATTAGACTGATAATAAATGTTGTGGTGAGTACGTCAATTGTAGAAGTTTTCAACATATTTTCCCAAAGTGGTTGCTGATACAGATAGAGTGTAGACCATGGCACAGACTGATTTATGGAAATTTCATTAAGTCCTAATGTGAATAATATGGCAAGCAAATGTAGCCAGAGATTATAGCTTAGAATAACAATATATTTTGACAGATAGACTATGACCTTATTGTGTGACTTGTAGAGTAATGTTAGAATCGCATTATTTTGGAATTCCATGGAAAAGGTCGTAGATCCGATAACGACTAGAATGAGCATAATCCAATCTGGTGCGTTGTAACAGGTGGCCATGAGCAACTTACTTTCATTATACCCGATTGATATACCGGTTAGAATCATGAGTATGAGTAATACGAGCGGTGATATCCAGGTTAGTTTTCGATGATTGAGTTTATAGAATTCTTGATAGAGACTAAAAGCCATTTTAAATATGCCTCCTTAATTAAATTAGATTCGCCGTTTTTTAAATAAGTTATAACCTAGAATTATGAAAATAATGGTATAGATTAAATTACCTCCAACAATTTCAATCAAACTTAAATGCGAGATTGCTGCATACGGTGGATTTGCCAGTTGCTGTGTTATAAAAATCATATTTAGTGGGTTCCAACGTAGGATTGGTATTAAAGAGGTAAACGACTTCATAAGTGCAACTGAAATGCCAGCACCCAGAAACCCTAGTGATAGCCCAATTCCAATCACTACAGCATTAACTTTCATTATCATAATCAACATGAACGACAGGGCAACAATGAATAGCGCATAAATAAGTGTGCCGATGATATTACCGATGAGCAAAGTAAGTTGTGTTTGATGATTGGTAATTAATGTTGACCATGGTGTATCTATAAATAAGGATTTAATAATAATAGTTAAAATAGTGGTGATTATCGTTAAGACGATGCTGTATAACCAGACAATCATCAATTTTGAGAAGTATATTTGCCAACGCTTCGTGTGTTTATAAACAAGGATCACAATTGTTCTATTTTGATATTCCATAGCAAAGAAAGTTGATCCAACTGCAATTATGATAATGGGAATCCATTGAACGGCCCCAAATTCAAAGATAACTTGTGTCGCATCCGTTTTGGTCGTTAAGGCGCTGTAAATCATTAGAAGAATCAGTATTATAATTCCAGCTACGACCGATTTTTGATGACTAAATTTAAATAGTTCTTCTCTCAAATTAGTTATCATGGCGGTTACCTCGTTCTTGATTTAAAAGCTGAATGACAATCTGTTCAAAATTACAAGAAATTGGAGCTAATTCTTTTAGATGTATATTTTGTGAACTAAGTATGTCTTGAATTTCAAAGATATTCTTAGGATTGACTTGAAAGGTATCATTATTCAAAGTGTAGCAAATATGATGTTTTATAAAGTTTTTAACAGTTAAGCGAGTATCATCTGTTAGTAATTTGTAAGTTTGATGATGAAGGTGCTCAAATTCTGCGATGGGTTGATCAACGATGATTTGGCCGCGATTGATTAGTATAACTTGTGTCATGACCTTTTGAAGCTCACTCAGAATATGACTGGAAATGAGAAAGGCAGTCCCCTTATCTGCATACTGGTGAATAAGTTGACGAACACCAATCGTAGATTCGACGTCGAGGCCATTCATTGGTTCGTCCAGAATTACTAATTCTGGGTTGTTTAATAGGGCAATAGCAATTCCTAGCTTCTGCTTCATACCTAGGGAGTATCCCTTGGCATGCTCATTAATATATTTAGTCATGTTTAACTGGGAGATGAGACGTTGACAATCGTCTGGATCATGTGCGTAAAGTGCTAGATTTTGTTTTCCCGTTAGAAATGGGTAAATGGCGGGGTGCTCAATTAAAGCCCCAACATTCGCCAGCGCGGTGTATTGATTTTCTGTAACGGCGATTTGGTTAAGTTGAATTTGCCCATCAAATTTAGTAAGGCCTAGAATTGTTTTCATCAAGGTTGTTTTTCCAGCCCCATTGGGTCCAATCAACCCGGTAATATTTCCTGGGTGAATCTTGAAGGTAGCGTCTTTGATTATTTTTTTTCTACCAATATAAGTATTAATATTTTGAACGACGAGCATATATTTTTTACCTCCTAAATATAAATTAGTTATGTTTATTAACTAATTCTACCGTCGTTCAATTTGCTAGTTGCATACAAGCAATTAGTGTCAATCATCTTGTAAATTGAGAAGATAATTTGCGCAACTAATGGTTTCGTAATAATACTACAGGTATTGGTTTAACAGTATTTTTTGAGGTTGCTCTAAGTTTGCTAAAAATGATAGCTGATTATTTGCAATAATCGAAAATAGTATAAAAAAAAACAAAGTTCTGAAAACCAGAACTTTGTCTTTATGTCATATCAAAAATGATATTTTATTTGTATTTTAAAGTGTGTCACGATTCAAAATCTTGCCTGATTTCAAATCATCGATTTCTGCAACAACGAAGCTCTTCTTCTCCAGACGCTTGATGATCTCTTTCAAAGTATCAACGCTTGTTCCTGAAGGCAGTGTAAATAGCGTACGACGAACAACTTCATTAGATTTTGCATCTAATGTTACACATGCTGAGATTGAAACGTATTTTGAAATAATTTTGGACATCTTTTCCAAGTCCCCACGATCACCAGATGAACTTACCGTAAGAACATAGCTACTAATTTCAAGATTCCATGAGTCAGATAACATACTCAATAGTCTTGAGTGAGTTAAAATTCCATAGAATAAGTTTGATTCGTCAAGAACTGCAATGTATGGGAGATCCTTGATATTGAAGAATACCTTAAAGAAAGGCGAGTCAACACTGATTGTCTTAGTAGCGTTCTTCATTAATGTTGTAACAGGTAAGTTCATATCCCCACCACGTGACTTATGACGATAAATGTGCATTTTGTAAATATTTCCCCTGAATATTTGGCCACTTTCATCAAGAATAGGCACACAACGAAATCCTGAGTCTTCAAGAACTTTCAAAGCTTCTTCAAGAGTAACTGTTTCTTTGACGGTTGTGAGTTTTTCCTTCTTTAAAACTAATGATTTAACTAACATATATCACACATCCAATCTTCTCTAATTGAATCAATGATACAGTAAAAAAATGGAAAAAAAAAGAGCTGAAACATAAGTTTCAACTCTTAGTGTAGGAATTAAGGATTATTGACGACCCTTGATTCCTGTAGCTTCAAAACCATCTTTAAGGATCTTTTCAAGTTCTGCAGCTGATTTCTTCATTTGTGCTGATTCTTCATCGTTTAATGGAACTTCGATGATTTGTTTTAGACCTTTACGGTTGATGATAGCAGGTGAACCGATATAAATGTCTGAAACGCCATATTGACCAGTCATCATGTTTGATAATGGAAGAACAGTGTTTTCGTCGTTTAGCAATGCCTTGCAGATTCTTGCAAGTGCAGTACCAATACCGTAGAATGTAGCACCCTTAGTATTGATAATGTCGTAAGCTGCGTTAACAACTTTCTTGTAAATTGCGTCAAGTGTGTCTTGTGTAACTTCTGGATGTTGTTCCATCCATTCAGCCATTGTAACGCCACCGATTGACAAGTGTGACCATGCAGCGAATTCTGAATCACCGTGTTCACCCATGATGTAACCATTAACTGAACGAGGGTCGATGTCTAATTCTTCACCAACGAATTTTTGTAATCTAGCTGAATCTAGTGATGTACCTGAACCAATTACACGTTCCTTAGGGAAGCCTGAAAGTTTCCATGTAGCGTATGTCAAGATATCAACTGGGTTAGCAGCAACTAAGAAGATACCATTGAATCCTGATTCAACGATTGGGTCAACGATTGTCTTCAAGATGTTCAAGTTCTTGTTAACAAGGTCAAGTCTTGTTTCACCTGGTTTTTGTGGAGCACCAGCAGTGATAACAACGATGTCAGCATCCTTAGCATCTGAATATTCACCAGCGTGAATGTTCTTAGGGAATGAGAATGGAAGTGCATCAGCAAGGTCCATTGCGTCACCCTTAATCTTATCTTTGGCGATATCACAGATAACTAGTTCTTGTGCAATACCTTGAAGTGTCATTGCGTAGGCAAATGTTGAACCTACGGCACCGTCACCAACTAGAAGTACTTTTTGATGGTTCTTTTCGTTTGTTGGAGTTGTCATTTTTTATAATCATCCCTTCGAGAATAAATATGTTTCGTATCCAATTATACAAATAATATCTGAAAATAAACAGGGTGATTGTGAAAAAATTGAAAAATTCGCACTTTTTGCATGATATAATTACATGTTGAAATGAGGTATTAATATATGAAACTTATCGTTGGATTAGGAAATCCTGGAAAAAAATATGATCGTACAAAGCACAATATGGGCTTTATGACGATCGATAAATTAATGGAAGAATATAATCAAACACAAATGAAAAAAGACTTTGAGGCAGAATATTGTAAATTCAAAGTCGAAGGTGAAACAGTCTTCTTAGTTAAGCCACTAACATTTATGAATGAATCCGGACGTGCTGTTAAGTTTTTGACTGGATACTATCAAATCAAGCCAGAAGAAATAATGGTAGTTCAAGATGATCTTGATATGCCTATTGGTAAAATTAGACTACGTGCCAAGGGCTCAGCCGGTGGTCATAATGGAATTAAGAGTATAATCTCATCTATGGGTACAAAAAATTTCAAACGTATCAAAATTGGAATTCAGCATCCAGACAAGCAAACCGTCGTAAATTGGGTTTTAACACCGTTTACTAAGGATCAAGAACCAGTTGCATTGACTGGAATTGACAATGCGGTAAGTGCTGTTAAGGATTGGGTTGCAGGAGATACGTTTGACCAGTTGATGAATAAGTATAATTAGAGAGTGTAGGAGGGGCGGTAAGACCTTGAGCATTACCTAGATTAATGAGTGTGACAACGAAGTTGGCGCAATCATTAATCGTAGTAAGCACAGAGGTTTGCCCCTCCGGAACTCGTTTATGCATATTTAGTCAGTTTCCAAAACGAGTTCCAAAAGCCAGATCCCTGCGCCTGCTACGACTATCGAAAGCGTCACTTCGTGCCACTCCCGATAGTCTAGGCAGTGCTCAGGATCTACCGGCTTTTTCCACTCTCTACAGAAAGGGGGTCAAACCTTGAACTTAATAGATTTCATATCTAATAAACTAAATCTCGGGGAATTTATTGAACAAGTCAAACCAAAAACCAAAAACATGTTGACGGGATTGATTGGTTCAACGATTTCCCTATTTGCATTACAAACACTTAAACAAAAAAATAAAAAGATTCTAATAGTTGAAAATACTAATTTCCATGCAAATCGCTTGTATGATGATTTAAACTTGCTGGATAGTGAACACATTCATATTTTTCCTGTTGAAGAGGCAATATCTACTGAAATAGCTACTAGTTCTCCTGATGAATTGAGTCAAAGACTAGATGCTTTGAGCTTTTTAGTTGGTGATGAAGCAGGTATCGTTGTTACCTCTGTGGCTGGGTTGGAATATGCATTGTCACCTAAGGAATTGTTCAAATCGGCTCAATTAAAAATTGCAATGGATGAAGAATATGATTTGGAGAATCTTAATTCAACATTTGTTCAAATGGGTTATAAAAAGAATAAGTTAGTTGCTAAACCAGGAGATTTTGCTATTCGTGGTGATATTGTTGATATTTATCCATTGAATGTGGACAATCCTGTTCGAATAGAATTCTTCGGCAATCAGGTTGATAAAATTAAGTTCTTTGATACGGAAACTCAACGAAGTATGGAAGAACTAGATGAGATAGAGATTTTACCTGCCAATGATCGTGTTATAACTTCTGATCAAGTCGAAACAGGTTTGCAAAAATTACAAAAAAGTTATGGAAAACAATTAGATTCAGCTGATAAAGAAAAAGATATCAAAAGTAACCTTGAATTGACTTTTGCACAGATGATCGAAGAATTATCTGAAGGCATGCGACCAGATAATATTGGTAGTATTATTGACTTCCTACTTGATAAACCTAGTAATTTATTAGAGTACATGGGCTCTGATAATATTGTCATGTTTGACGAGTATTCACGTTTAGTTGAACAATCAAATGACAATAAAGCTGATAATCAGGCCTGGTTAGCAAGTCAATTGGAGTATGGGAAGGCACTTCCTGAACAAGTTATTCGTCAGAGTTTCATTGAAATAATGAAAAAGAACGAAAATCCTCAAGTTTACATGTCAGCTTTTCAACAAGGGATGGGACATATTCGACTTAATCAGTTGCACAATGTTCCGGTCAGAAGTATGCAACAATTTTTCAGTCAGATGCCATTGCTGAAGTCAGAAGTTGAACGCTGGCAAAAGCAAGGTTATACGATTCTTCTACTGATCAGTAATGAAAAGCGTATTTCTGCTATTAATAATACTTTGGTTGATTTTGGTATTAAAGCTACATTGACAACTTCTGATAAGGTAATTGAAGATCAAACTCAAATTATGAATGCTAGTTTAGGTCTAGGTTTTGAGATGCCAGATGAGAAAGTTGCAATAATAACTGAAAAGGAATTATTCAATAAACAACCTAAGCGTCGTCGTCATCAAACTTTGGCGAATGCTGAACGTTTGAAGAGTTATAACGAATTGAAGCCTGGTGATTACGTGGTTCACGTCAACCATGGTATTGGTAAGTTCATTGGTATGCAGACCATGGAAGTCGATGGTAAGCATCAGGATTATATTACGATTGAATATCGTGATGATGGTCGTTTGTTCATTCCGGTTTCGCAACTTGATATGGTTCAAAAATACGTGTCAGCTGAAGGTAAGTCACCTCGTATCAACAAACTTGGTGGCAATGAGTGGCAGAAGACAAAACGTAAAGTTCAATCAAGTATTGAAGATATCGCTGATGATTTAATTGATTTGTATGCTAAACGTGAAGCTGAAAAAGGATATCCGTTCCCTAAAGATGACGATATGCAACATGACTTTGATAATGCCTTCCCGTATCCAGAAACACCAGATCAGTTACGATCAATTGATGAGATCAAACGTGATATGGAAAAGGCACATCCTATGGATCGTCTGCTTGTTGGTGACGTTGGCTTTGGTAAGACAGAAGTTGCATTACGAGCAGCGTTTAAGGCTGTTGAAGCAGGTAAGCAAGTTGTATTTTTAGCACCAACGACTTTATTAGCTGAACAGCATTATCAGACGATGAAAGATCGCTTCGAAGGATTTCCAGTTAATATTGAAGTTCTTTCGAGATTTCAGTCTAGAAAGCATAGTAAAGAGATTATTCAAGGATTATCAGACGGACAAGTCGATATTGTTGTCGGAACGCATCGCTTGCTATCAAAGGATGTTAAATTTTCAGATATTGGCTTGTTGATAATTGATGAGGAACAACGGTTTGGCGTTAAGCACAAGGAAAAAATTAAGCAGCTAAAGGCCAATGTGGATGTATTAACATTGACTGCAACACCAATACCTAGAACTTTAAATATGTCGATGTTAGGTGTTCGTGATCTATCATTGATTGAAACTGCACCTAGCAACCGTTATCCAGTTCAAACTTATGTTATGGAACAAAATTACGATGTTATTGCTCAAGCGATTAAGCGTGAGATGGAACGTGGTGGACAAGTATTTTATTTGCACAACCGTGTTGACGATATGGAGCAAGTAGCAGGTCAATTGCAGGCTCTAGTTCCAGAGGCAAGAATTGCGACCGCTCACGGACGTATGACTGAAACTCAAATGGAGGGTGTTATTGCTGATTATCTTGCGGGTGAGTATGATGTTTTAGTAACTACAACAATTATCGAAACTGGCGTGGATATGCCTAATACGAATACGTTGATTGTTGAGAATGCTGATAGATATGGCTTGTCACAGCTGTATCAAATCCGTGGACGTGTCGGTCGTTCGAATCGCGTTGCATATGCTTATTTGATGTATAAACCTAATAAGGTTCTGACAGAAGTAGGCGAACAGCGTTTGGAGGCCATAAAGAACTTCACGGAATTAGGATCAGGCTTCAAAATTGCTATGCGTGATTTATCTATCCGTGGTGCTGGTAACTTATTAGGTAAGCAGCAACATGGGTTCATTGACTCTGTTGGTTTCGATTTGTATACTCAGATGCTAAATGATGCAGTTGCAAAGAAAAGGGGTCATACTAAGGCTGAGAAGACCAATGCTGAACTTAATTTGGAATTGGATGCTTATATTCCATCAAGTTATATTAGTGATGAGCGCCAAAAAGTTGAATTATATAAGCGAATTAGACAAATCGACTCTGATGAGAACTATCAAGAGGTTAGATCTGAATTATTAGATCGTTTTGGCGATTATCCACAAGAGGTTTCTAATTTGTTGGATGTTAGTCTTTTGAAAACGTCATTAGATGAATCACTTGTTAAGAATGTAATTATGAAAAGTGGCATAATTGTGATTAAGTTCTCTGACAAGGCTAATGATTATTTGACAGGAGATCTTGTTTTCAAGTTCTTGGGTAATACAACTATGAAGGCAACCGTTCATAACAACAATGACGAATTTAGTATTTCACTAGATTCTGGTAGTGTTGATAAGAATGAATGGTTCTCACAATTGCAAAAATTTGCCGCAGAAATGGCAAAAGAGTTTGATAAATTAAAGAAAGAAAAAATTAAAAACTAATAACGATGAAGAAAGAAGTATCAAGAGCCATCAAAGGTACCTGGATTCTGACGATTGCTTCGCTCTTTTCAGAATTAATGAGTGCAATTTATCGGATTCCGCTACAAAACATTGTTGGTGATAGGGGATATTTTATTTATCAGCAAGTGTATCCAATCTATGGTATTTTTTCTGTTTTAGCTTTATCTGGATTGCCAGTAGTTATATCAAAGACTTTTGCACAACAAGACAGCCCTAGAGCAAGAAGCAAATTGTTAAAGTTGACTTTTGCTGCACTATTGGCTGGGTGTATGATGTTAACTATTTTTCTTTGGGGTTCGGCTAGATACTTAGCCAGTTTTATGGGAGATCCAAACTTGTATCATGAGATCAGAGCTGTATCACTGACGTTCTTATTGGTACCTTTTGAAGCTACTTTTAGGGGCTATTTCCAAAGTGACTTGGAAATGACGCCGAGTGCGGTTTCACAAATTTTGGAACAGTTTATTAGAATTGTAGTTATTATTGGATCAGCAGTTCTGTTTGGTAAAGGGTTCTTAGGTATTTATCAAATGGGTACAATAGCTAATAGTGGTGCCTTTATTGGTGGATTGTTTGCGGTGCTGATACTTATGGCAACTTTTATTAAACAGCGAGAACCTCTTCTGCAAGATGATCGGGAAGCAAAAATCAAAATTGAACGAGGATTAACTCTGGAAATTTTATTGATTGTTGTTTTTACGGGAATTACGATTTTTTATCAGTTCATTGATTCCTTTACAGTCTTAAGGCTTCTTATGTATGGTGGCATGCCAATTAATCAGGCTGAGATTTTGAAGGGTGTTTTTGATCGAGCACAGCCGTTAATTCAATTGGGAATTGTGATTTCATTATCATTTGTTTCCACCATAATGCCACAGCTTAGAGAGACCAATCAGACTAATGTTAACAAGACCATTATTCAAAAAATGATGCGTGTATGTTTGTGGCTAGCGGTTGCTGAAACTTCAGGTTTAGTTGCTTTGATGCCTGAAATAAATACGATGTTATTTACTAATGCGGATGGATCACTGGCGCTGGCAATTTATATGTTGTCCATCGTAATAGTTTCATTTATCAATTTGATGGTAGCTATAACGAGTGGTGACGATCAAAAGAATTTGGTTAAGTTAGTAATATTTGCCCTGTCGTTGCTCGTCAAAATTGCGTTTAATATAATCTTGATTCCGCATTTTAATATTGTGGGAGCAGCATTAGCAACGATTTTAAGTGAATGTATAATCCTAATTGGGATGTACTTGATTTATGATAATGGCGTCTTTTTATTAAGCAGAAGCTTTTTGATCAAGGTTGTTTCAATCGGATTATTTATGGGCGTAGTAATTAAACTATTAGCAATTATTAGCTCACATTACTTGTTCTTAAGTCGTGGTCACAGTATATTAATTAGTATCGTGTTAATTCCAATTGGGGTATTTGTGTATTTGGGATTATCTAAGAAACTAAAGATTTTGAGTAAAAGTGAATGGGAAATCTTGCCTATGGGCGAGTTCATTACAAAATTCATGAAGATTGAGGATTAATTATGAGATTAGATAAATTTTTAAAGGTAAGTAGAATCATTAAGAGAAGAACCGTTGCCAAGGAGTTTGCGGATAATGGACGTGCACTGATCAATGATCGTGTAGCTAAATCTTCTACAGAAGTCTCTGTTGGTGACGAATTAGAATTACATTTTGGCGAAAAAACTATGAAAATTAAAGTATTAAATATTAAAGAAACCACTAAAAAGACCGATTCCGCCGATATGTATGAAGAAATTAATTAAAAGATTGCAATTAGATTAAAAAAACTCGAAACTGGTTCAAAACATTCTTTAAAATTGTTATACTCATAGTAATAATTTCAAGGGGAGTAGTAGCATGGAAGTACGTAAGTTAGCAAATTCCAATGTTTCAGTGCTTGAACCAAAGCAGAAAAAAACTTCTACAAAACCTAGTCGCAGTAATTTTGAAAAAAAAGTTCATAAAAGGCGACTAGTTACTATTGGCGTTCTCTTTGCTATCGTTTTGCTTATATTGGGGTCCCAAATCGTTAGTGCTCATATGACTTATACATCAACAGCGCAAAAGATTGAGGTTAATCAAAAAAAACTTAGCAAGCAAAAAGCAACGCAAAGTGACTTGAAAGTAGAAATAAATCAGCTTAAGGATAAGAATTACTTAGAAAAATATATTCGGGAAAAGTATATGTATTCTAAGCCTGGTGAATTAGTTTATAATTTACCAGATAGTGTTAATGCGATTCAAAAATAGGGGAAGGAACTATTATATTTAGATGACAGTTGAAGTAGGATCTAAAACAGAAGGTAAAGTTACTGGAATTACAAATTTTGGGGCATTCGTTGATCTCGGTGAAGGACAAAGTGGAATGGTTCACATTAGTGAAATTGCTAATGGATACGTTAAAGACATCCACGATGTGCTTAAAGTTGGCGATACCGTAAAGGTTTTAGTTCTTAATGAGAAAGATCATAAAATAGCACTTTCGATTAAACAAGCTACAGAGCAACCAAGAAAGCCTAAGTATCAACATCATGAAAGGAAGCCACAACGTAAACCAGTTGAAAGCTTTGACGACATGATGTCAGGATTCATGAAGGAAAGCGAAGAACGAATGAGTGTTATTCGCAAGAATACTGAAGGTAAACGCGGTGGCCGTGGTGGTCGTAGAAGTTAATAAAAAATAATAGAACAAAATAAGAGCTGTGACGATTGTCTCAGCTTTTTTTATTTCAGATAAGCGAGCACTCAGGAGGAAAAATTTGGAGTTAGATAAAAAAATTCTGGGAACCGTTAGAAAAACATTAAAGGAATATCATGCAAAAAGGTTATTAGTGGCAGTATCTGGCGGTGTAGATTCAATGGTTTTGTTGGATCTTATTTCTAGAATCGTTGATAGGGATTCATTTGCTGTAGTCAATGTCGATCATGACTTACGTCCTAGTAGTGCGGATGAAGTAGAATTCCTGAGAAAATATTGCGAAAAGAATAATTATAAATTCTATACAACTAAGTGGACATCAAAGCCTGATGATGATGTAGGGATGGAAGCAGCAGGGCGAGATTTTAGGTATCATTACTTTGCTAAAATAATGCAAGAAAACAATTTTGATACCTTAATAACGGCTCATCATGCTAATGATTTAGCCGAGAATATTCTAATGAAGATGATTCGTTCAGGAAATGTCTATGAAGTAACGAGTTTGAAACAACAGCGTGATTTTTATGATGGACAACTTGTACGTCCACTTTTAGGTTTTTCAAAAGCTGAACTACGAAAATATGCAAAAAAACATGATATAGATCATGTTCAAGATGAGACTAACTTTGAGAATATAACTATGAGAAATAGATTGCGTAATAATATTTTTCCAGAGTTACAAAAAGAAAATGGTCAGATGTTATCTCATTTCAGATTATTTGATCAGCAATTAACAGCTTTAATAGATTTGGCGGTTTCACAATTTAGACAATTGGAAACAGAAATGAACATAAAGTTTTATAAGAATCAGATTAAGGGTGATCTTAAGCCGCTTAAACAGATAGATTCCAGTCAACAAACATTGTTCTGGGGTGGGTTCTTTACACGTAATTTGAATATTCCTGTTAGTAACAAGCAAGTAGAACAAATAATTACAGTGATAACCGGCAGTAATCCCAATGCATCTATTAATTTAGAAGATAATTGGAAGTTCATTCGTTCATATGATGATTTCTTACTATCAAATAATAATTTGAGTGAAAATTATAGTTATAAAATTAAAATTGACCAGACAGTTATAATTGATGAAAAAAAATTCACCATTAAGAGATGTAAGGCAGAGGAAGCTGATGTCATCGTTGATGAAATGCCAGAAGTAATAACGTTACGTAATCGTCGTAATGGTGACAAATTGTTAATAGACGCTGGCAGGCATCAAAAATTGAGTAAAAGATTTATCAATGAAAAAGTTCCAGAATATAAAAGAAATAAGATTCCAATTTTATTATTCGATAATCAGGTAGTTTGGGTTGAAAAAATTTATAATTTAAGCGATTATTTAAAAAAAGGTAATTATTTTTTGAAAATTGACTTTGAGGATGAGGTATAGAAATGAATTCGGATATTGAAAAAATATTAGTTTCAGAAGAAGAGATTGCTAAGGCAAATGAGCGTCTTGGAAAGGAACTAACTGAGGAATATGCAGGCAAGAATCCACTTTTTGTTTGTATTTTGCGTGGAGCAGCCATGTTCATGATGGATCTGATTAAGCACGTTGATATTCCTATGGAATATGATTTCATGGATGTTTCTAGTTATGGTGGTGAAAATACTACGACAACTGGTGATGTTAGAATTATTAAGGATTTAGATACTTCATTACGCGGACGTGATGTGGTTATAGTTGAGGATATTATAGATACTGGATACACATTAGACCGTTTAGTTAAGTTGTTTGAAACAAGAGAGGCTAAATCTATTAAGTTAGTTTCATTCTTAGATAAACCTTCTCGAAGAATCAAGCACGTAAAGGTGGATTATATCGGTGTACAGATACCTGATGCCTTTGTCGTGGGGTATGGGATGGACTATAACGAACATTACCGTAACCTGCCATATGTGGGTGTATTGAAGCCGGACATTTATAGTACAAAATAATTAAGTTAGCGGTACAATTATTATTGTGTTAATGCTTGTCAATGTTACAATATGTAACGTCTAAGTAATTAGGAGGAAATATATGAAAAATAATCGAAATAGGTTAATCAATAATAGCCTGTTTTATATCTTGCTCTTCGTAGTTTTAGTGCTCGCAGCAAGTTGGTTTGCTGGTGGTCAATCCTCAGATCAATCTAAAACACTTAGCCAAGATCAATTTATTACACAGTTGAAACAAGGAAAAGTTAAGAGCTTTAAGATTGAACCTATTAGTGGTGCTTACCAAGTAACTGGTCAGTACAAAAAGGCTCAAACAACAGAAACAACACGTTCTGTTTCTATTTTCAATAGAAGCCAAACCACTAGTCAATCTAAAGTAACTCAATTTACTTCGACCGTACTACCCAATAATGATACGCTGAAGAGAATTAATAACGCCGCTACGGCTGAGAAAGTTAAGACGACTGCAACTGCTAAGTCACAATCATCTCAATGGATCTCAATAATTCTTACTTTAGTATTACCATTTATTCTTTTCTTCTTTATCATCTTTGCGATGATGGGGCGTGGAGGACAAGGTGGCGGTGCAAACCGTGTTATGAACTTTGGTAAGTCCAAAGTCAAACCTGAAGACCCTAAGAAGAACAAAGTTAGATTTTCAGATGTTGCTGGTGCAGAAGAGGAGAAACAAGAACTTGTTGAAGTTGTTGAGTTCTTGAAAGATCCCCGTAAGTATGTTTCTCTAGGTGCAAGAATCCCATCAGGTGTTCTTCTTGAAGGACCTCCTGGTACTGGTAAGACTTTGCTAGCCAAAGCCGTTGCTGGTGAAGCTAAAGTTCCGTTTTATTCAATTTCTGGTTCAGATTTCGTTGAAATGTTCGTTGGTGTCGGTGCTTCTCGTGTTCGTGATTTATTTGAGAATGCTAAGAAAGATGCTCCATCAATTATCTTTATCGATGAAATCGATGCCGTTGGTCGCCAACGTGGTTCTGGTACCGGTGGTGGAAATGATGAACGTGAACAAACACTTAACCAATTACTTATTGAAATGGATGGATTTACCGGTAATGAAGGTGTCATCGTTATGGCAGCTACTAACCGTTCAGATGTTTTGGATCCAGCTTTACTTCGTCCAGGACGTTTTGACCGTAAGATTTTAGTCGGTAGACCAGATGTTAAGGGACGTGAAGCTATTCTTAAAGTTCACGCCAAGAACAAGCCATTTACTGATGATGTTGATTTGAAACAATTGGCACAAACAACACCAGGTTTTGTTGGTGCTGATCTTGAAAACTTGCTTAATGAAGCTGCTTTGGTTGCCGCTAGACGTGGTAAGCAAAGAATCGATCCAACGGATATTGATGAGGCTGAAGACCGTGTTATTGCCGGACCAGCCAAGAAGAATCGTGTCATCTCTGATAGAGAGCGTCACATGGTTGCATATCATGAGGCTGGACATGCTCTTATTGGTTTAGTTCTGAACGATTCTCGAGTTGTTAGAAAGGTTACGATCGTTCCTCGTGGTAAGGCTGGTGGTTATGCTATCATGCTTCCTAAGGATGACCAAAACCTTATAACTAAGAAAGAATTTACTGAGCAAATTGCTGGATTACTTGGTGGACGTACTGCTGAAGAGATTATCTTTGGTACACAATCATCAGGTGCTTCAAATGACTTTGAGCAAGCTACACAAATTGCTCGTACTATGGTTACTGAATATGGTATGACTGATCGTCTAGGTACAGTTCAACTTGAAAAGGATGGACAACCATTTAGTAGTGGTGGATATCGTCAAATACCTGCTTACTCAGAAGATACTGCTAAGGCTATTGATCAAGAGGTTAAACGTCTTCTTGATGAAGGTCACGAACAAGCTAGAGAAATCATCGAAAGCCATCGTGAACAACATAAGTTGATTGCCGAAGCACTATTGAAGTATGAAACACTTAACGAAAAGGAAATTTTGAGTTTATTCAATGATGGCAAGATGCCAGATAATGATATCAACACAGAATTCCCAAGTGAAAGTGCTGCTACATTTGAACAAGCAAAACGTGCTGTTGAAGCCAAAGATGCTGCTAAACAAGATGCTAAGTCAACTACAGATAAGACTGATGATTCTGATGTTAATCAAACTGAATTCCCATCAGAAAAATCAAGTGATTCTGAAGCCAAAGGCGACGCTGATAACAAATCAGATTCATCTAATGATGATAATTCTGATAATAATGAAGATAAGTAGTAAAATATGTATCAATCAAAGAAGCGACTCGAAGGAGTCGTTTTTTTCACGGAAAGGAATTAAAAAAATGTCTGATATTTTAACAAAAGCTGTTTCGAAAGATGGAAAATTCAGAGTTTACGTTGTTAATGCCACTGAAACAGTTGCTGAAGCACAAAAGAGACATGATACTTGGAGCAATTCTACAGCTGCACTGGGACGTACGATGATTGGCTCCATATTAGTAGCCACCTCAACGTTAAAAGAAGATGAGGTCTTAACTACTCGTATTGTTGGTGATGGACCTGCAGGCGCAATTGTTATTGATGCTAATGCCAATGGTGATGTGAAGGGATATATTCAAAATAATCATGTCAGCTTGCCGCTAAATGATGATCACCATATTGATGTTAAAGGTGCTGTTGGGACACAAGGGACTTTAAGTATTACTAAGGATTTACATTTAAAGGAACCATTTACAGGACAAGTACCATTAGTTTCAGGTGAAATTGGAGCCGACTTCACATACTATATGGCCAAATCGGAACAAATACCTTCAGCTATTGGAGTTTCAGTATTTGTTCAACCAAATGAAACTGTAGGAGCTGCTGGTGGATTTTTGATTCAAACATTACCAGGTGCTAATGATTCTGATATTGATAAAATTGAAAATAATCTTAAAATCATTCCTAATTTGTCGACTTTACTGAATGAAGGATTGAGTAACGAAGAAGTTATGGATAAGCTAATGAATGGTATCGAGATGAAAATTCTTGATACAATGCCAGTTCAATTCAAATGTGATTGTTCTAAAGAAAAGTTTGGCAAATCTTTAGCAACATTGTCCACAGATGAATTACAAGCAATGATAGATGAGAATCATGGAGCAGAAGCTGTCTGCAAATTCTGTGGAAATAAATATCAATTTAGTGAAGCGGAATTACAGGAAATAATCTCTGAAAACAAGTAATCAAGTTTGCCATTCAATTACAAAATTTGTTATCATGACAAGTTGTAAATAAAAACAGCTTCTTTTAGAGGTAAGTGTAATGGAATGGAAAATAGGTAATGTAACAATTCCAAATCAAATAGTTGTTGCACCAATGGCAGGCATTACTAATGCATCCTTTAGATTAACCGCACGTGAATTTGGTGCTGGATTAGTAGTGTGTGAAATGATTAGTGACAAGGGTATTAAGTATCATAATGAAAAGACACTTGGTATGTTATTTATTGATCCTAAAGAACATCCAGTAAGTATTCAGATCTTTGGTGGTGATAAGGAATCGCTTGTCAATGCCGCTAGATTTGTGGCTGAGAATACAAGTGCTGATATTATTGATATTAATATGGGATGTCCAGTTAAAAAGGTAGTTAAATTAGATGCTGGTTCACATTGGCTATTAGATCCAGATAAGGTTTATGATGTTGTTCATGCAGTTAGTTCAGCAATTGATAAGCCAGTTACTGTAAAAATGAGAACTGGTTGGGATGATGACCATTTGTATGCTGTGGAGAATGCGTTAGCCGCTCAAGAAGGTGGAGCAGCAGCTATTGCTATGCATGGACGTACAAGAGCGCAGTTTTACTCTGGACATTCTAATTGGGATATTTTACATGACGTTGCCGAGAAGTTGACCATTCCATTTATGGGTAATGGTGATATTAAGACTCCAGAGGATGCTAAGTTCATGATTGAAGAGGTTGGTGCGGATGCTGCTATGGTCGGTCGTGCTGTCCTTGGAAACTTATGGAAGCTTAATGCCATGGAACATTACATTGAAACAGGTGAGTTATTACCCGAACCAACTGTTAGAGAAAAAGTGAATATAGCTAAACTTCAACTCGAACGTCTGGTAGACTTAAAGGGTGAGCACGTCGGTGTTCCTGAATTTCGTCAACAAGCAGCATATTATCTAAAGGGGATTCCCCATGCAGTCAGAACTCGTGCTAAAGTAATGAATGAAGATTCAATGCAGGCAGTTTTTGACACATTAGATCAATTTGTTGAAAGTTACGAACAACGAGAAGCTAGATCTCCAAAAATTTCGTAGACAGGGGAAGAATTTTGAGTAACGAAAATAATAAGAAGCAACCAACTAAAGAAGATATAAAGAAAACAAGAGTCATGAATGACCAACTACGGGTTAGACGTGAAAAACTTCAAGAGTTATATGATGAAGGCGTTGATCCATACGGTTCACGTTTTGTTAGAACCGACTTGGCAAAGACACTCCAAGACAAATATAGCGAAGAAGCAAAAGAAGTTCTTGAGGAACAAAATACACCAGTAATTATTGCTGGTCGTATGATGACTAAACGTGGTAAGGGTAAAGTAGGATTTGCTGATATTAAAGATAGAAGTGGCAAAATTCAAATTTATGTACGTAAAGATGAAGTTGGTGAAGAAAATTATCATATCTTCAAACGTTCAGATATCGGTGATCATCTAGGTATTGAAGGTCACGTTATGAAGACTGATATGGGTGAACTTACTGTTAAGGCTACTAAGGTAACAATGTTAGCTAAGTCATTACGTCCACTACCTGACAAGTTTCACGGTTTAACAAATGTTGAACAAAAGTATCGTCAAAGATATCTTGATTTAATTGCTAATGAAGATAGTTTCGACCGCTTTAAAAAGCGTTCAAAGATTATTTCAGCTGTTCGTGAATATTTAGATGGTGAAGGCTTCATGGAAGTAGAAACACCTACTTTGAATGCACAAGCCGGTGGTGCTAATGCTAAACCCTTTATTTCACATTACAATGCACTTAATGAAGACATGTATTTGAGAATTGCTCTTGAATTGCCATTGAAGAGACTTATTGTTGGTGGCTTTGAGCGAGTTTATGAAATCGGCCGAGTATTCCGTAATGAAGGTTTAGATACACAACATAGTCCTGAATTTACTTCACTTGAAACATATGCTGCATACTTTGACTTTAACGATGTTATGAACGAAACTGAAGGCATTATTAGACATGCTGCTCAAAAGGCTCTTGGAACAACTGAAATCACTTATCAAGGTGAAGATGTTGATTTGGGTAAGCCATTCAAGCGTGTATCTATGGTTGATGCTATTAAAGAAAAGACAGGTATTGATTTCACTCAAGAAATGATTGTCGATGAAGCCCGTAAGTTGGCCGACGATAATAATGTTCATTATGAGAAGTATTGGCAAGTTGGACATATCATTAGTGAGTTCTTTGAAACATTTGTGGAAGATGAGATTAAAGAACCAACATTTATTTATGGCTATCCACTAGAAGTTTCACCACTTGCTAAGAAGAATAAGAAGGATCCTAGATTTACTGATAGATTCGAATTGTATATCTTAGGTAATGAATATGGTAATGCCTTTACAGAGTTAAATGATCCTATTGACCAACGTAAGAGATTCGAAGCTCAAGTTGCTGAAAGAAATGAAGGTAATGACGAAGCTGAAGGTATCGATGATGATTACGTTGAAGCTTTGGAATATGGTATGCCACCAACAGGTGGATTAGGAATTGGTATTGATCGTCTTGTTATGTTATTAACTGATGCACCAACAATTCGTGATGTTGTGCTTTTCCCTACTATGAAGCCTGAAGATAATAGTAATAATTAATAGTGGTTTACCTACGGTCAAAAGGTGATAAGTCTGCTGTGGGACCGACTTCAGCCAAGGTCTGAAGAACTCTGCAGAAATTGCAGATTTCAAAAGTCGTCCGATTCTGTACGTCTGGCTATACGACATCCTACAGAACTGTCACAGCTGTCTTATCACTTTTTCCCTCCGGCTGTTTGATATGGAATACTGATCTAGAGGGTATGGCTAAACTTCTATTAAGTGCTGCTAGACGAAGGTGGAGAAATATTTCATTTGCCGTGTATGTGGTGTAAGAGCGGTGAACCATCCGCTCTTACACCACGGGACGATCTTTAAGATTTGCGAAGCAAAGCTTAAAGTCGAGGTGCGAGACCGTACTGTGGCTCGCATCGGTCCCCACGGCAGATGAAATATTTAGTAACCGTAGTCGGAAATAGAAACACCAATTAATCAAATAAAATTTATTTTAAAAAAGTTGACGAATTATCGTTGACTTTTTTTATTTGTTTTAGGTATAATAATAAAGTTGTTTGTTACAAGAACACATGGAGGATTAGCTCAGCTGGGAGAGCATCTGCCTTACAAGCAGGAGGTCACAGGTTCGATCCCTGTATCCTCCATTAAACTGTTAAATAGGTTTAATGGTTATAAATAGCATCATTAACACTTTGCGGGTGTGGCGGAATTGGCAGACGCGCTAGATTTAGGTTCTAGTGTCCTATGGACATGAAGGTTCAAGTCCTTTCACCCGTATTTCGATATAAAAAATATTGAATTTATTTATAATTTGTGTTATACTGATGCCGACTTAGCTCAGTTGGCAGAGCATCTGTCTTGTAAACAGGGGGTCGGAGGTTCGAATCCTCTAGTCGGCATTATGCGGAAGTAGTTCAGTGGTAGAACATCACCTTGCCATGGTGGGGGTCGCGGGTTCGAATCCCGTCTTCCGCTTCATTATTCATAGAGCTAATCGGGAAGTAGCTCAGCTTGGCAGAGCATCGCGTTCGGGACGCGGGGGTCGCAAGTTCGAATCTTGTTTTCCCGATTTAAAACAGTTAGAAGAGATCATCGACTTCATATTAGAAGTGGGTGATCTCTTTTGTTTGTGCTCTTTTGTAATGTGAAAGTGTAGTTTGTGGGATAATAGCAGTAAGAGGTTATTTATTTATGAAATAAGTAACTTTGGTACAAAAAAAATTATATTAATGTTAATATAGAAATCAAACTTTTTTGTGGAATTAGTGATTTACGTAGTACTTGAGGTTTATCACTTGCATTTTTACACAACAGAATTATACTTTCTACACTAAAGAATTTATAAGTCGAGGTAGTTATCATGGACAAAGTATTTACCGAAAGCGCAAAGAACGCACTTGTTTTGGCCCAAGACCAGGCTAAAATATTTCATCATAATGCTGTTGGTACCGAACACATTCTACTAGGCCTAACAATGGAGAATGATGGTATTGCCGGTATTACTTTAAGGGACTTGGCTGTTAGCGAGAATGATGTTAAGGAAGAGATCGAGCATCTTACTGGCTATGGTGATGTTTCATCTAATACCGCCAAGGGGATTTACCTTCCTTATTCACCTAAGGGACAAACAATTCTTGCAAGTTCTGAAGAAATCTCTAATCAATATAATACAAGTCGTATTGGTACTGAACATATTTTACTAGCTATCTTAGACGATGCTGATAATTTGGCAAATCGTATTTTATCTAATTTGGGATTAAGTTTAACGAAGACAAAGAGTCTACTACTTAATAAGATGGGAATGTCTAATAAGACAACTCGTCGTGGTATTGGTCAATCTCAAAAGAAGAAGGAAGTTGCTGGTACACCAACACTTGATTCATTAGCACGTGATTTAACGAAAATTGCGGCTGAAAATAAAATTGATCCAGTAATTGGACGTGAAAAAGAAGTTGAACGTACAATTCAAATTCTTAGTCGTAGAACTAAGAACAATCCAGTTTTAGTCGGTGAACCAGGTGTTGGTAAGACGGCCATCGCTGAAGGACTGGCTAATGCCATCGTTGCTAAGGACGTACCACTTGATATGCAAAACAAGCGTATTATGATGCTGGATATGGGCTCATTAGTTGCTGGTACTAAGTATCGTGGTGAATTTGAAGATAGATTAAAGAAAATCATCGAAGAGATTTACAAGGATAAGCATGTTATTTTATTCATTGATGAATTACATACTTTGATTGGTGCAGGTGGTGCCGAAGGTGCTATTGATGCCTCTAATATTTTGAAGCCGGCTCTTGCACGTGGTGAACTTCAATTGATTGGTGCAACTACTCTTAATGAGTATCAAAAGTACATTGAAAAAGATACGGCTTTGGAGCGTCGCTTTGCTCAAGTTCATATCGAAGAGCCTACCGAAGAAGAATCAGTCAAGATCCTGGAAGGATTGCGTCCAAGATATGAACAACATCATGGTTTAACAATTTCTGATGAGGCAATTCAAGCCGCTGTTAAATTATCGTCTAGATATTTAACAAATCGTTTCTTACCTGATAAGGCAATTGATCTTATGGACGAGGCTTCAGCTAAGGTTCGTATCCATAATGTATCTAAGAACAATGATCTTGAAAAATTAACTAATGAATCAATGCAACTTATTAATGATAAGAATGATGCAATTCTTGATCAAGACTTTGAAAAGGCTGCTCAAATTCGTGAACACGAACAAGATGTTCAAGAGAAAATTGCTAAAATTAAGGATGATCAAGACAATGGTCGTTCTAAGAAGCCGGTTGTTAAAGTAGATGACATTGCAGAAATCATTGCTGAATGGACAGGTGTACCAGTTAAGCAAATCACTCGTAAAGAGAGTGAACGTCTTCTTAATCTTGAACGTGAGTTACATAAGCGTGTTGTAGGACAAAATGATGCTATTAGTGCAGTGTCACGTGCTATTCGTCGTGCTAGAAGTGGTATGAAGGACCCTAATCGTCCAATTGGTTCATTTATGTTCTTAGGACCTACAGGTGTTGGTAAGACTGAGCTTGCTAAGTCTATCGCTGAAGTAATGTTTGGATCAGAAGACAATTTGATTCGTGTCGATATGTCAGAATACATGGAACAATACAGCACATCTAAGTTGATTGGATCAGCTCCTGGTTATGTCGGGTTTGATGAAGGTGGACAATTGACTGAGAAGGTTAGAAATGAACCTTATTCTGTTATCCTATTAGATGAAGTAGAAAAAGCTCATCCAGATGTTTTCAACTTGTTACTTCAAGTTTTAGATGATGGGATTTTAACAGATGCTAAAGGTCGCAAGGTTGATTTTAGAAATACTATTATCATTATGACTTCAAACTTGGGTGCTCGTGCACTTCAAGATGACAAGTCGGTTGGATTTGGTGCTAAGGATGTTCATGATGATTTCAAGGAGATGCAAGAACGTATTAACACTGAGCTGAAGAAATTCTTCAGACCTGAATTCTTGAATCGTGTTGATGAAACAATCATCTTTAAGGCTCTAGATAAAGATCAACTTAAGGCAATTGCTAAGATTATGAGTAATAATTTGAGCAAACGTCTATCAGAAAGAAATATTAAATTAGTAATTTCTCCATCTGCATATAGTGACTTAGTTAAGGACGGATATAATCCAGAATATGGTGCACGTCCAATGAGAAGAACTATTCAACGTGAAATTGAAGATCCTGTAAGTGAAATGCTGTTAATGAACAAAGTTAACGAAGGGGATACAATTAAAGTTGGTTCAAAGCAAGGTAAGTTATCTATTAGTGTTTCGGAGAAGAAAGCTAAAACAGCCAAAAAGGCTAGAAAATCGTTAACTCATTAAAAAGAACTTGACTATTGACAATTATAATGATTGCGAGTAGTATTCTTTTATGAGATTTAAAGTTCAAAACGTAAGCCGCGATCTATTGTCCGTGGTTATGCCGTATAAGAAAAAAGCAAAAATAGATTCAGTTCTATTTTTGGTTTTTTTTTGCCTAAAAACCGTTTTTTAAACCGTTTTCTTGCAATTTGTAACACAATTGTAATATTAGGCTTGGCGTTATATTTTGAATAAATTATATGTTGAGGTGAAAAATTTGACTTATCATAACGTTAATTATGGTGCACACCGTGTTCGTCGTAGTTATGCAAAGATCAAGGAAGTACTTCCACTGCCAAATTTAATAGACATCCAAACAAACTCTTATAACTGGTTCTTAGATGAAGGACTAAAAGATATGTTTGATGACATTATGCCTATTGATGATTTTGCTGGAAATCTTTCATTGGAATATGTTGACTACAAATTACTAGAACCTAAATATACTGTTGAAGAAGCAAGACAACATGACGCTAACTTCTCAGCACCATTGCATGTTACTTTGAAGTTAACTAATCATGAAACTGGTGAGATCAAGACACAAGATGTCTTCTTCGGCGACTTCCCAATCATGACAGAGCAAGGTACTTTCATTATTAATGGTGCCGAACGTGTTATTGTTTCTCAATTAGTACGTTCACCTGGTATTTATTACAATGAAGATACTGATAAGAATGGTCGTATTAACTACGGTACAACGGTTATTCCTAACCGTGGTGCATGGCTAGAATTTGAAACAGATGCTAAAGGTCTAGGATATGTAAGAATCGATAGAACTAGAAAGTTACCTATTTCTGAATTGATCAGAGCCTTAGGTTTCGGTGCAGATTCTGAAATTCTTGATATTTTTGGTGAAAACGACACATTGAACCTTACTCTTGAAAAAGATGTTCATAAAGATACCAGTGATTCACGTGTTGAAGAAGCCTTGAAGGATATCTATGAAAGACTCCGTCCTGGTGAACCAAAGACTGCAGATAGTTCACGTTCATTGCTATATGCAAGATTCTTTGACCCACGTAGATATGACATGGCTCCTGTTGGTCGTTACAAAGTCAACAAGAAACTTAACATTAAAACAAGATTATTGAACAAGACATTGGCTGAAACACTTGCTGATCCTGACACTGGTGAAGTTATTTTGGCTAAAGATACAGTATTAGATCGCGATGCTATGAGCAAGCTTAGCCCATACTTAGATCGTGATGATTTCAAGACTGTTACTCTTCAACCATCTGATGAAGGTGTATTGACAGACCCAATTACTGTTCAATCAATTAAGATTTACTCAGAAAACGACAATGAAAAAGTTGTTAACCTTATTGGTAATGGTCATATTGACGAACACGTTCGTACAATTCAACCTGCTGATATTTTAGCTGGAATCAACTACTTCTTGAACCTTAGAGAAGGTATTGGTACAACTGATGATATTGATCACTTGGGTAATCGTCGTATTCGTTCAGTCGGTGAATTACTTCAAAACCAATTCCGTATTGGTTTATCACGTATGGAACGTGTTGTTCGTGAAAGAATGTCAATTCAAGACTCCTCAACAGTTACACCTCAACAATTGATTAATATTAGACCTGTTGTAGCTTCAATCAAGGAATTCTTTGGTTCATCACAATTGTCACAATTCATGGATCAGACAAACCCACTTGGTGAGCTAGAACACAAGCGTCGTCTATCAGCTCTTGGACCTGGTGGTTTGACTCGTGACCGTGCCGGATATGAAGTTCGTGATGTTCACTATACTCACTATGGTCGTATGTGCCCAATTGAAACTCCCGAAGGTCCTAATATCGGACTTATCAATAACTTGGCCAGTTATGCCATTATTAATAAGTATGGTTTCATTGAAACACCTTATCGTCGTGTTTCATGGGATACACATAAAGTTACGGATAAAATCGATTATTTAACAGCTGATGAAGAAGATAACTACATTGTTGCTCAGGCTAATACTCTGTTAAACGATGATGGTTCATTTGTTGATAATACAATTTTGGCTCGTCACAAAGATGACAATATTGAAACAACACCTGAAAAAGTCGATTATATGGACGTTTCACCTAAGCAAGTAGTTTCAGTTGCTACAGCATGTATTCCTTTCTTGGAAAACGATGATTCTAACCGTGCCTTGATGGGTGCTAACATGCAACGTCAAGCTGTTCCTTTGATCAATCCACATGCTCCACTTGTTGGTACAAGTATGGAATATATTGCAGCTCATGATTCTGGTGCTGCCTTACTTGCAAAACATGATGGTACTATCGATTATGTTGATGCTAAAAAGATCACTGTTAAACGTGATGATGATGGAACAACTGACGAATACAAAGTTACAAAATTCCGTCGTTCAAATAATGGTAAGAGTTATAACCAAAGACCAATTGTACGTAAAGGTGAAGAGGTTAAAAAGGGTGATATTATTGCCGATGGTCCTGCTATGGAAAACGGTGAATTAGCATTAGGTCAAAACCCACTTATTGCCTTTATGACATGGAACATGTACAACTACGAAGATGCCATTGTGCTTTCTGAAAAGCTTGTACGTGAAGATGCTTATACTTCAATCCATATTGAAGAGTATGAATCAGAAGCACGTGATACAAAACTTGGACCTGAAGAAATTACACGTGAGATTCCTAACGTTGGTGAAGAATCACTTAAAGATCTCGATGAGTTCGGTATTATCCGTGTAGGTGCTGAAGTACGTGATGGTGATATCTTAGTTGGTAAGGTTACACCTAAGGGTGTTACAGAATTATCAGCTGAGGAACGTCTATTACACGCTATCTTCGGTGAAAAAGCTCGTGAAGTACGTGATACTTCACTTCGTGTACCACATGGTGGTGGCGGTATTATCCAAGATGTTAAGGTATTTACTCGTGAAGCCGGCGATGAATTGGATCCTGGTGTAAATATGCTAGTTCGTGTTTACATTGCTCAAAAGCGTAAGATTCAAGTTGGTGACAAGATGGCCGGACGTCATGGTAACAAAGGTACCGTTTCAATTGTTGTCCCTCAAGAAGATATGCCATATATGCCAGACGGTACACCAGTTGACATTCTATTGAATCCAATGGGTGTTCCATCTCGTATGAATATCGGACAAGTTCTAGACCTTCATTTAGGAATGGCTGCTAGAAAACTTGGAATTCATGTGGCTACACCTGTTTTCGATGGTGTTCAAGATAATGAATTATGGGATATTGTTAAAGAAGCTGATATGGATTCAGATGGTAAGTCAATTCTTTATGATGGACGTACTGGTGAACCATTCAAGAACCGTGTTGCGGTTGGTGTTATGTACTACATGAAGTTAGCCCACATGGTTGATGATAAGTTACATGCTCGTTCAATCGGACCATACTCACTAGTTACTCAACAACCACTTGGTGGTAAAGCACAATTTGGTGGACAGAGATTTGGTGAAATGGAAGTTTGGGCACTTGAAGCCTATGGTGCCGCTTATACACTTCAAGAAATCTTGACATATAAGTCTGATGATATTGTAGGTCGTGTTAAGACTTACGAAGCAATTGTTAAGGGTGAAAGTATTCCTAAGCCAGGTGTTCCGGAATCATTCCGTGTTCTGGTTAAAGAATTACAAGCTCTAGGACTTGATATGAAGGTTCTTGATTCTCATCAAAAAGAAATTGAACTTAGAGATATGGATGAAGATGAAGATACAGTAAGTATTGACGCTCTATCTAAGTTTGCTAAACAACAAGAACAAAAACGTGCTGAAGAAGAAGCTAAGAAGCTTGAAGAACAACAATCAGCCGAATCACAAAGTACTAAATCAGAAAAATAGTAATAATTTAGATTTAGGGAGGTTACCTTTTGATAGACGTTAATAAATTTGAAAGTATGCAAATTGGTTTAGCATCTCCTGACAAGATTCGTAGCTGGTCTTATGGAGAAGTTAAGAAACCTGAAACAATCAACTACCGTACTTTGAAACCAGAAAAAGATGGTCTATTCGATGAAAGAATTTTTGGACCAACTAAAGACTGGGAATGTGCCTGTGGTAAATACAAACGTATCCGTTATAAGGGTATTGTTTGTGACCGCTGTGGTGTTGAAGTTACACGTTCAAAGGTTCGTCGTGAACGTATGGCTCATATCGAATTAGCTGCACCAGTTACACACATTTGGTATTTCAAGGGAATCCCATCACGTATGGGACTTGTATTGGACATGAGTCCAAGAAACCTTGAAGAAGTAATTTACTTTGCTTCATATGTTGTTATTGACCCAGGTGAAACAGACTTGGAACAAAGACAACTACTTACAGAATCAGAATATCGTAAGAAACGCGAAGAATTCGGTGATAAGTTCGTTGCCAAAATGGGTGCCGAAGGTATCAGAGAACTTCTAAGCAAAGTCGATATGGATGCTGAAGTTAAAGAATTACGTGAAACTTTGAAGACAGCTCAAGGTCAAAAACGTACACGTGCTATCAGACGTTTGGATATCATCAGTGCATTCCAAAAATCTGGTAACAAACCTGAATGGATGGTAATGGAAGCTATTCCTGTTATCCCACCAGATTTACGTCCAATGGTTCAACTTGAAGGTGGTCGTTTTGCCACTTCTGACTTGAACGATTTGTACCGTCGTGTAATTAACCGTAATAACCGTTTGAAGAGATTGTTGGATTTACATGCTCCTAACATTATTGTTCAAAACGAAAAGAGAATGCTTCAAGAAGCTGTTGATGCGTTGATCGATAATGGTCGTCGTGGCCGTCCTGTTACAGGACCTGGTAACCGTCCATTGAAGTCACTTTCACATATGCTTAAAGGTAAGCAAGGACGTTTCCGTCAAAACTTACTTGGTAAACGTGTTGACTATTCTGGTCGTTCGGTTATCGATGTTGGTCCTACATTGAAGTTCTATCAATGTGGACTTCCTCGTGAGATGGCTCTTGAATTATTCAAGCCATTTGTTATGCATGAATTAGTTAAACGTGAAATTGCTTCTAACGTTAAAAACGCTAGAAGAAAGATTGATCGTCAAGATGATGATATTTGGGATGTACTAGAAGACGTTATTAAAGAACGTCCAGTATTACTTAACCGTGCCCCTACACTTCACAGACTTGGTATTCAAGCCTTTGAACCTGTATTGGTTGATGGTAAGTCCATCCGTCTTCACCCATTGGCTTGTGAAGCTTACAATGCCGATTTTGATGGTGATCAGATGGCTATTCACGTTCCTCTATCAGATGAAGCTCAAGCTGAAGCTCGTATGCTTATGCTTGCTGCTCACCATATTCTTGCTCCTAAAGATGGTAAGCCTATCGTTACACCATCACAGGATGTTGTTTTGGGTAACTACTACTTAACAATTGAAACAAGACATATGACTGGTGAAGGTAAGATTTTCAAGGATTCTAATGAAGTTCAAACTGCATTACTTAACGGTGATGTTCACTATCATACAAGAATTGGTTTGGCTGTCTCATCAATGCCAAGTAAGCCATTCGCAGATGATCAACGTGATAAGATCATGATGACTAGTGTTGGTAAGGTTATCTTTAACGAGATTCTTCCAGAAGATTTCCCATACTTAAATGAACCAACTGACGATAACTTGGAAAACGGTGTTCCAGACAAGTACTTCCTAGGTAAGGGTGAAGATATTAATAAGTGCCTTGATGATATGGATCTTGTAGATCCAATCAAGAGTGGTTATATGTCAGATATCATTGCTAAAGTATTTAAGGTTTACCGCGTTCAAAGAACATCATCATTACTTGATGATATGAAGGAATTAGGTTACACAATTTGTACACTTTCTGGATTAACAGTTGGTGTTACAGACGTTCCTAACTTAACTGAAAAGCCTGAAATCATCGAAAAGGCCCACAAACAAGTTGCTTCAATTTCTAAGCAATTCCGTCGTGGACTTATCACTGATGATGAACGACATGATCGTGTTATCAGTGTATGGAATGATACAAAAGATGAAATTCAACAATTACTAATTGATTCATTTGATCCAACAAACCCTATTTCAATGATGTCGGACTCTGGTGCCCGTGGTAACATCTCAAACTTTACTCAGCTAGCAGGTATGCGTGGACTTATGGCTGCTCCTAACGGTGGTATGATGGAAATCCCTGTTATTTCTAACTTCCGTGAAGGACTATCTGTCTTGGAAATGTTCATGTCAACCCACGGTGCTCGTAAAGGTATGACTGATACGGCTTTGAAGACAGCCAACTCAGGTTACTTGACTCGTCGTCTTGTTGATGTTGCTCAAGATGTTATTGTTCGTGAAGAAGATTGTGGTACTGACCGTGGACTTCTAGTAAGTTCAATTATGGAAGGTACAGATATGATCGAACCATTGTATGATCGTCTTGTTGGACGTTATACACAAAAGACTGTTAAAGATCCTGAAACTGGTGAAGTTCTTGCTGCTCGTGGAGTTCTTATGGACGAAGCATTGGCACAAAAGATTGTTGATGCCGGTGTTAAGGAAGTAACAATCCGCTCAGCATTTACATGTGATACAAAACATGGTGTATGTAAGAAATGTTATGGTCGTAACTTGGCTACTGGTGAAGAAGTTGAAATTGGTGAAGCAGTCGGTACTGTTGCTGCTCAATCAATCGGTGAACCAGGTACACAATTGACTATGCGTAACTTCCATACCGGTGGTGTTGCTGGTGGCGATGATATTACACAAGGACTTCCTCGTGTTCAAGAAATTGTTGAAGCTAGAAACCCTAAAGGTCTTGCTATTATTTCAGAGGTTGACGGTACTGTTACCGCAATCGACGAAAACCCTGCAGAACATACTAAAGAAATCACTGTTGAAGGTGACATCGATACTAGATCTTATAGTGTTCCTTATACATCAAGTGTTGCTGTTGCTGAAGGTGATCACGTTGATCGTGGTGGTAAGTTAACACAAGGTTCAATCGATCCTAAGGAATTGATCAAGATTACAAATGTTCAAACGACAGAAAATTATCTACTTGCAGAAGTTCAAAAGGTTTACCGTATGCAAGGTGTTGATATTTCTGATAAGCATTTCGAGGTTATGATCAGACAAATGCTACGTAAGATCAGAATTCTTGATCCAGGTGATACTGATGTATTACCAGGTCAATTAATGAATATTTCTCAATTTACAGATCACAACCGTGAAACATTGTTTAACGGTGGTATTCCTGCTACAGGACGTCCAGTATTGCTTGGTATTACTAAGGCATCTCTTGAAACAAATAGTTTCTTGTCATCTGCTTCCTTCCAGGAAACAACAAGAGTTCTTACTGATGCATCCATCAGAGGTAAGAATGATCCACTTCTTGGACTTAAGGAAAATGTTATTATTGGTAAACTTATCCCTGCCGGTACTGGTATGGCTAAGTATAACCACATGGAACCTAAGAAGACTGGTCCTATGGCTGATAACTCATTAAATGGTGCATATACAATTTCAGATATCGAAGCTCAAATGAAAGCTGAAGATGCTGCAAAAGAAGAAAAACACTAATTAAGTTGAAAAGACCGCATGAAGTGCAAGACAAAAGTTAGACAAAATTAAATATTTAAGCTGCTAAAGCATGTTCCCGGTATTCTACTGGTGACA
>NZ_RHNU01000015.1 GCF_003946015.1 Companilactobacillus insicii | reverse complement strand
AAAACATCCTCTCGCTCTGTTTATTTTGGTTGGTAGCCGATAAACAGTATACCGAAAGGGTGTTTTTTTAGCTAAAGCCTTTACTAACCCCCACAAGTAAAACTTGTGGTTTATTTATCACAATAATATGAAAAAAATACAACTAGACACAAAATGTGTTTAGTTGTATTTTTTAAATCTATAAAGGAATACGGTCGCCTGAGGCGACCCCATAAATAATTCTAAATGGCGTAGCCATTAAGAAAGCAAAGGTATACGGTCGCCTGAGGCGACCCCATAAATAATTCTAAATGGCGTAGCCATTAAGAATTATTAATTAAGTTTCTTCTTACTTACAACTTGTAACTTGTCATCCAAGTCATAAACAACTGGTTCACCAGTAGCCATTTCAACGTCCATGATGTCAGCATCACTGATGTTTTCAATGTACTTAGTCAAAGCACGTAGTGAGTTACCATGGGCAGCGATGATTACGTTCTTGCCATCTAATAGCTTAGGAGCAATTTCATCTTCCCAGAATGGAATTACACGTTCCAAAGTAACTTTAAGGTTTTCACCACCAGGAATAATTCTTGGGTCCAAGTTAGCGTAACGACGGTCATTAGCTGCTGAACCTTCGTCTGTAGCTTTCAATAATGGTGGCAAAGTATCATATGAACGTCTCCAGATATGAACTTGTTCATCACCGTATTTTTCAGCTGTTTCTTTCTTGTTCAATCCTTGCAAAGCACCATAGTGACGTTCGTTAAGTCTCCATGTCTTTGTTTCAGGAATCCATAATTGGTCGCAGCCTTCAAGAGCGTAGTGCAATGTCTTGATAGCACGTGTCAATACAGATGTATATGCTTGGTCGAATTCGATTCCAGCTTCTTTAAGAAGTTTACCAGCATTTTGTGCTTGTTTAACTCCTTCTTCACTAAGGTCAACGTCAACCCAGCCAGTAAATTGGTTTGATAAATTCCATTCACTTTGTCCGTGACGAATGAAAACTAATTTTGACATTTAAAAATCCTCTTTTCATTTCTTATACAACATTACATTTTACACGAAAACAGCAATAAAAAAAAGCCAGTTTCATGTAAACTGACTCATTAAATACATTATTGTTTGTATACGGGTGTTTCCACATCACTAAGTGTAGAAATATCCATCTTGATCTTAGAATTCTTGTTCAAGTAACTATTAACCTTATCTGTACCTGCAAAGACTGCTGTGACTTGATCCTTACCACTTAATAGATCAGTTATAACCTTAGCATTTTGACTTTGTGTCATGATCACTGGTATCACTTCGAAACCATTATCACGAAGTGACAATAATTTCTTGTAATATACAGAATCAATAGATACAAATATCGTTGCATTAACTTGACGTAATGCTTGGTTTTTCAACCACCAAACAATCAAGTCTTCATCAGTATCAAATGTACTGATAAGTACGTTGCCTTGTGTAAATAATTGAATATACGGATCATCATTGGTATAGCTCTTAATTAGGACTAATGTTCCATCTTGGCGATAGAAGTTTTCACGAATAACCTTATTAGGATCATGGTGATTATAGAATTGTGTTGCGGAGATAACACCGTTAGCATCGAAGATATCACGACTCAACAACTTTCCATTGCTGTAATGGCGAATAACTTGTAATTGTTGGTTAGCTGTACGCGATACTTCCATAACCAAATTATCGTCAGCATCCAAAATCTTATCAGTCTTGTCACTGATATGTTGAATACGATATGATTCTTCGAACGGAATCTCAGCAGGTGTAGCCGCCATGTTCATTGAGCGTCCCTGCAAGTCATTGTACATGTTTAATAGATATGAGTTAGGGTCAACCCAACCAGCATTTTGATAGTTCATCCAAGTTTGGTTAACTTGATCATCATAAGCAACTGAAATAGCGTTAGCCATCAAATTATGACCGGCTAATGTACCAGTAACTTGTTGCCACATCTTACTTACTTCATTTTCAGGATTGGCGTCTAATTGATCGGTAAAGATGAAATAATTGCGGTTTGGATCAAGATAGATTTCGTTAGCCATCTCATCAGTGTCGAACCATTTTCTCAACAATGTATTGATCTTAGTAATACGTTCAGCAGCATTATCACGCACTTCTGTCTGATCACTACCAACACTACGCAATACATGGTTACAGTATCCACGATCTGCCAACAATTCATGACGCAATTGGCTCTTCAAGTTTTCACCTTGAGCTAGAGTATCTTGTAAATAATCCTCAGTATACTTCCAGTCTTGAGCATCTTCAGCTTCAGGAACCGGTTGCTCTTCATAATAATTACCATTTACTTCTGGTGAATTACTTTGAAGTGGACCTTGTCCTTGATCTTGAACGTTACTGAAATCTTGATATTGTTGATCCATCATTTGTTGGAAATTTTGTTGGTTATTATATGGATCTTGTTGTTGATCCATCTGTGGTTGTTGTGATTGTTGAGGCTGTTGTTGATTAGGATTTTGACCTTGATTGAAATCAAAATTCATTTGAGGTTGATTTGAGGACTCATTTTGATAATCGCCTGCATAATCATTTGAATAATCATTGTCCTTCTTTTTTCTATCAAAAAATGACATACACCTATTCTCCCATCTACTCAGTTATCCCTATTATATATGACTGTAATACTTTTTTATCGTAATTTCTTCAATTTTATTTTCTTTTTTGGTTCATTTTTTTGAATAGAATGAACTCCTAAAATATCTAAGAAGAAAACAAAGATTGGAATACCGATAATTAATCCCCAAGTACCGATCAATTCCTCTGATACGATTAGAATTACAAATGTGAAGAAGATTGGTAAGTGTGTCATGCTCGACATAAATTGTGGATTAAGGAAATATGTTTCAATCATATGAATAACAATTATCATAATTATAATATAAATTACATATTTAATTCCACCAACAGAATAAGCAATAAAGCCTAATGGTATTAATGAAATAATAACACCAGCTACTGGAATCAACGAAAGTATGAAAACCATAACCGCTAATGCAATAACACTTGGCATTTTCATTACCAATAAAGTTATCGTTGTCAAAGCTGTATTAACGACCGCAATCATTAATTGAGCTTCGATTACAACTCCAAATGTATTAACGAACTTCTGACCGTAATAGCGCAAGTCGTCGAATAACCATCCGTACTTACTATCTAAGAATTGTCGACCAAAGCCATTCATCTGTTCAACTTGACTAGTATAGAAAAAGCTCAATAAGAACGACAAGAAGAGATTCAATCCCATTGCTCCAATACTCGACAAGTAATTAACAGCTTGTGTAATTGCTGTCTTGATTTGAGCATCAAGATTGATCTGTTGTAAATAATCATAGACAACATTTAAATACACATTCGACCTCATCTCATCACTTTGATAGAACTTCTGTAATGATGTGAACATCTTGGCAGTCTGACTAATTATTTGTGGCACATAGTTTGCGACCGCAAAGACTATTCCAGCAATTATCAATAGATAAACAGGCACAATTACCCCAACCGGCCTAACACGTGGAAATTTTTTCTGAACCGCCCTTACTAACTGAACCGACAAAAATGTAAAAGTAAACGTCAGTAAAAACAAGCTCATCATACTACGAAACAAATAAAATAAACCCATTACTACAATTAGTAACATAAACCTTCGTAGCCGTTTATTGGCTACAAAATTATCGTATGAAATAACACGACACTCCCTACTGTAAAGCACTTAATAACAAAACTATGATGACAAAAATAACCGACATAACGGTGTACCTATAATACCAAACTATTGCCGTAAACTCACGGAACATTGCTGGCCAACGCAAAATTGGCAAAGTCCTTGCTGGCAAATAACTGACTGTAATTCCCAAACTTCTTAAATAACGCAATGTTCTGGGAATATGAAACTCACTAGTAACTATCGTTACTCTGGGACTAGATGAATCATGCCAATTTTTCTTCAACAAGATCGAAGAATACTCCAAGTTCTGCATAGTATTCAATGACTTATTCTCCAAGATAATCTTTGAAGCTGGTATTCCCTTATTGACCAAATAATCTCTCATTAAACTGGCCTCAGTTATTGGCAATTTGGAACTGTGACCGCCACTAACAATAATTATCGGTCGATTATTCAAGCGATGAAACGCCTCAACTGTAGCATCGAGTCTATCTTGCATAACTGGTGGAACTCGCTTGGTTATAAAGCTAGTGCCCAAAACCAATAAATAATCGGCATCTTCAAATTTAGCTTTTTTTAAGAAGTAATAAACATAAAACATATATCCTAACAAAACCATCAAGAACACTAAGTCCACTGCAAATAAAACAATCACATAGTATTGAATAATTGCTGGTGCCTTGCATCTTAAAATATGAACAAAAAACAAAACTAATAAGATGAATAACGCTACTGTCGTCACAACTGGATGTCGGCTGAACATGTAACGCGTCCGGAAAATCAAGAATAGTTCAATTACTCCGGCAGCAATTGCCAAAAGAACATATCCCATATGAATCCCTCCAGTAAATCTTCTAAGGAATTAGTCTAATGTAAATTTTAAAGCTGGAACTTTTAACTTAACATTATTAACCAAGGTCCAAGTCACGGTCGTTGAATCTTTATCTGGTTGTTTTAACAAGAACAAACGATTATTTAACATACCATAAATCAAGAACTTACCTTGATTAGTGGTAATTGTCGGTCCATTTTCTTTGTACACCGCTGGTGTTACCAAGAATAGATATTGCATCAAGGGCTGTTTATTGCCATCAATATCTACACCTTGATAATCGGTCGGTACTTGATCAATTCCGTATTTGCCACCAAAGTTTACTGCAATATCCCCTAACTTCTTATCATTATTATCAGAAATTGCTGCAGCTAACTGCATGAAGTCTGCATTTGATTGTACCGGATTAGCTAGATGATCCTTATGGACCTTGTATGTCTGCGTAATTGCATTATTCAGACTAACTTGTGGTGTATCAGATTTGGTCAAATAATTACCGTTTGACACCTTTTGGCCAGATTGCTTACGAACTGAAAAATCTGATGAGAATAAATATATTTGTCCACTATCAATTTCAATTCTTGTTCTGGCACGTTTTATTTGGTTTCCAGTACTCTTAGAATTTACTTTTAAATTAACGCTTTTTGGTAACAAATTGTCTTGATTCTGACCATGGAAATAATACGTGATCGTTAAGAAGTTCATTGGTACTAAGTAGACCTTGCCGTACATACTCTGAACTTGACCTGATTCAATGGTTGTAGCCATTACCACCTTACTATCAGTCGTATCAGTATTAGGTTGTGCAGCATGCTCTGTAAGAGTCATCTGATAAGTACCATTATTATTAACAGTCAAATTACCATCCGTACGACGATAATCTATAATAGTAGAAAAATTAAAATTACCCGCTAAATCCTGATTCTTAAGCGGTGTAGTCCCTGAATTAACATTGATAATATGATCGGGCATTGAACTGTATGCAATTGACTGCGACTTCTTCTTAGTTGGCGTATTGGCAGCCTTTTTGTCGACCTTAGTTATATACCCAAACTTATAAGTCTGTCCCTGATATTGGACATAGTAACCCTTCATATGTCTTCCATAAACATTATCCTTATATGGTTTAAGCAGCTTAAAGGCAACCTTCTCACTAGAATTGATCACAATCGTCTTGCCATCACGATCAAGTTCATAGCTAGGATTAGTATTATTATTATTCATTCGATTAATTCCAACACTATCTCCTAATGAAAGAATATCCTTAACTTCAGCCTTGTTATTCTTCAAGAACTTAATCGAAATAACGTTCGACTCTCCCTGATCTTGAAACATATACCAAGTCTTAGTAGTATCCACAACTTGAGCATTTTCCTTTTTACTACAACCCGACAGTAGAACAAAGAGGAACAATATACCCAATATTGCAAAAAGTCTTTTTCTCATCAACGCATTCTCCTACAATTTCAATCTCCTGTTTACGTATAATTATACAACGAGCTGTTATTCTTTAGGACTTAAACTATCAAAAAAGAACCCGCATTCCTGCGAGTCCTTGAATGTATCAAGATTAAATAACGTATTGTGTTGATACCCATTCGTTTGTAGCAACACGACGGTATGTAACACCATTAGATTCTCTTGTCTTATCTGTATACCATGGTGTCTTATTCATTAATGCACGGTTAGTTATATTCTTAACTGAACCATCATCTTGGAAGGCAACGATAGGAACATAATCACCATTAGCGTTATTAACATTAATAGTATTGCTATCTGTAACACCAGTATCAGTATCTGGGTTAGTAGAATTGCCTCCACCATTAGTTACTGAACCATTGTTCTTAAGATTGTTGTAGTATTGACCAATCAATTCATAGAATTGATCCATACTGTAACCCCATGATGAGAAATATCCAACTGGATCAGTATGGTTAGTGTCACCATAACGTTGTGAAACATCATTGTGTGACAATACTGTTGTACCAGGTGTAAATGGTAAGTTGTATTGAATCAACTTGCTAGCAATATAATAAGCATCATTAGAGATTGAACGAGCAAATGCATCTGTACTATTTACTTCACACAATTCGATTTGGATGTATTTACCGTTGGCAGTTGGACCAGCACCCCATACACCGTAATCAGTATTGTGAATATTAATAATTTCGTTATTATCAACAAAAGCATGAACGTATGAATACATATTTTGCCATTCACGGTTAAAATATGTTACTTCGTTTCTAGCAGTGGCACCTGGAGTAGCAGTCTCATGAACTACAACACCTTCCGGCTTACCAACCCCGTTGTCGTAACCGAACCAGTTGCTAAAAGTACCTTCTTCATATTGGATAGATACTGGTTGAATATTATTATTTGCAATATAATCGTTGATTGCTGAAGCAGCTTGAACATTTTGAATTCCTACATTAGGAACTACATTTTGAACAGTCACATATCCGGCGCCAGCCAAAGTAGCGGCAGTTGCTAGACTGACCATAAATTTCTTATTTGATACCATAATAGATAATTCCTTCCCACTGTTAATTTTCTTAACTCCTAAATTATAACAAGATTTTCCATAAATTAATTGAAAGTAACATATCTGTAATCAGATAGTAACCTTTATGCCGTTATGTGAGCACGCAATTTTACCAAAAGCCTATTCCGATGGTACCTGAGGTTACGAGTACTACATTCATAACGCCGTGCTAATATTACTAAGCTCTTATTGTAAATGAAATGTTCTTGCAATATTTGGATTTCTAATGCCGTTAAATCCTTTAAATTCAAGCTATCCAACAAATTATTAGTTTCCTGACTAATTGTCGAAAAATCAAATTCTTCTAACGAATGAATCTCAGAATATTTCATTTCTTGTCGTAATAAATCCGTCATTCTCCATCGTAATTTTTGATAAATATAGCTATTAAATTTATCTTCATCGTTATGCTCAGACATAAATTGTTCAAAAGTCAGTGCATAAATGATAATGGCTTCTTGAAAATAATCTTCATATTCTGCTCTACTGGAATAGACATGCAGTTCCTTCAAAACACCATGGATCAATCGTTGATTTTGGATAGCATGATTAAAACCTTCTTCTACTAAATTCAATTGTGAACCTTTATTCTGCAATACTCATAAGCGCTTATGGCATGTATAAAGATAAACTATTGAATTTTATTTGTTTAGTTGCTGGTTTGATCGTAGAAGTGCTGATATAACAGCATTCCATTTTTACTACAAACTAAAAACGCCCTACCAATGGTAGGACGTGATGGTTATTAGTAAAGTTTCATCAATCGATATATTTTTTGATGATAGATTTCTTTGGTAATATCTGATTCTATTTCACCTTTAGTTATAGCCTCCAGCAAAAATTGCTCGAACCTATCAACACTCAAATCTACATCGGTCAAATTCACAGGTATTTCTTTGTGGAACAAACAGTGACAATGAGCATATTTGTCAGACAAGCCAACATACTTCGGGGGTATCATCTTCATACCACCTTTGGATAATATTACATCCAACGTCTTTACCTGATGTTCACTTAAGAAGCAAGTATCATGAACACGGTCTTGCAGATTACCCCTTGGAAAATCCAGTTGGATTATTAATCCGTTGTCTGTTTCAAACCTAGCATGATCTCCACGTTGCTTTGCATCGTTCAACCAATGTAACGCGATCCAGTCGGTACAGGTTCTACTTCCTCCTCGCATTGGCATGTACGAACAATAGCCAAAGACCATTGGAATATTTTGTTTCAATTCAAAATAATTCATCAATGCCTTGGATAATAAGAAACCAATCTTATTGAACTTATAGAACTCATTCATAAGTTGTTTAGTAGTTCGCTCGACAAAGAATATGCCGTACTTGTCGTGAATCACAATGGTATTACCATTTATCATTCGAGGCATATTGCGAATATCAAGTAGTGCCACGATCTCATTATCAACCGTGAAGTCATTCTTACTAAATAACTGATTAATACCTTTATTTAGCAAATATTCAGATGTGATAATCACACCTTTGTAGTTATCTAATGTCACATTATTTACTCCCTCTGGGTAAATGGTCAAACCGTATAGCACTTCAGGGTACAAAAAAAGACGCATATGCGTCCTTTAATTTGCGGTAAATATGCAATACTTGCCATTCACCCAACCAGAAGATACTCTATACCATGTCTGTCCGTCAACTATTTGCTTCGAAGTAACTTGCCATGTTGTACCGTCGGCCAAACGAGTTCCTGTAAAGCGATTGTTAGCAGCAGGACTATTGTACACATTGACACCATAACCTGGAATATAGTTGATCTTGACTGAACCTTCAACGGTCTTAACGTAATTAGATCCTCTAACTTGAACATCATTAGCATTGACCCATTGGCCAGTTGCCACACGATACCACACAGAACCATCTGAATGTGTGGACTTCTTATCGATCTTCCAGTCAGTATTATTCAGTAAACTTACTGCTAGAGCAGTATGCTTGTCATTGTAGACCTTAGCACTTGGAGTTGCCGTTACATGGATAATGTCTGGATACGAAACAATTTGATCTTGTTTGTATTCTTCGTCATCCTTAGCAGACTTCAAGGTTACATCATCTTCTGATAAGTAAGAATTAGTTCCCACAAAGTAGAACTTCTTACCATGACTATCTAAAACATACTTAGTAGTGATCCACTCTGATTGATATGGTAATACACGATTGGTTACGGCATTACTATTAGCTTCACTGTATACTTTAGCACCAACGCCTTTAATAACTATTGCTGTATCCGAAATAGACACAGGTGGCTGTGTTGGTGTTGTTTCTTCAGACTTCAACTTAACATCTTCAGCCTTAACATATTCATTTGAAGAAACCTTGTAATAAGTCTGACCATCGTCAGTGACGACCTTAGCTGTGACTACCCAAGGGGTTTGATATCCGAGAGCACGATTGGCAGGTCGGTCTGGGTCAGCATATAAGTAGAGCATTGCACTCTTTGAATTGGTTACTGTAGCAACGTCATTCATCTTAGTTACAGTACCTTTAACTTGTTGGCTCGTATTATCACCCGAATTATTATTTGATCCGCTATCAGTGGAAGCTTCTCCATCATATTGAGTCAAATTATATTGTTCAATAACTCCATTTAGGGTTTGAGCGTAAATTGGACTCGTGGCATATTTGCCTTGCAGAGCAGCCGTGGCATCACGATAAGATGAGGCATTCTCTCTCCACGCTCCACTGTAGTAGCTGGTATTCCATGATACACCATTACGTAGCTTATCTCCATTATCTGCGAAAGATTCATAATAACTTGGATATTTTCTGAAATTAGCATAGATTACATAGTAACCTTTATCGGCACTCCATTCCTTAGTTGGATAGTTAATGTAGGCTCCATTGTATTCGCCCTTCATTCCAAATAAGTTATGTGCTTGTGTGGCTAGGTCAGATTGACCCCAACCACTTTCAATGATTGATTGAGCAAGCATAACAGAAGCAAACAATCCATATTTAGAAGCCGCCTTTTGTGCCATTGGTACTGCCTCATTCAAAAATGCTTGTTGGGCAGTAACACTGGCTGTGGTAGTAGCCTGTGTCAAAGCAGTGGCAGCACTTCTAGACATAACACTGGACTTCGATGAGTCAATCGCATCAGCAGTTGATTCATTGATTGGAGCGCCATCATTATCCATGACACTAGCTACAGTCGAATCTTTTGCGGTAGATACTTGATCAGTTTGATCTTGATTATCATTATTGTCGTCATTATCAGTTACCGCAGCACGAACATGTGCATTGTTGGATGAAATACCTACCGCAGCCAAAACACTTGCCAGAGCGGTAGAAGCGACCCATTTTTTGTTCATAATCTTACTCCCCCTTGGTTCTACATCTACCACCCAGATTACTATGTATTGTCATTCTCTTCAATTAAATCTTAAGAAATCTAACGTTTTTTAACATTTAATTAAAAAAAGCAAACTCTTACGAGTTCACTTAGTTTTAGTTAATGCTTATACTGTTCAAATTTAGTGTCAATACTCAAAACAAAAAATGTTTTATCAAGTAACTTCCTACTTTTATTAATTGTCCACTATTAGGATTATCAGTATTAATTTTTATTATACTTCATCATTAACAACAATCTTTTTAAAATAGTTAATCATTTCCTCATCAGAAATAGGCTCACTTTGCTCCGTATTTTTCCAGGGACTTTCCTTATGCGTTTGCTTCATCAAATCAATTGCTGACTTATTGCCAAAAGTGTCATAAACAGTATTAAGAACATTGGACACTTTTTCAACACTGTTTAATTCCTTATAATCGTCTCTATCTGTATCAGATATCTCACCAACAATTTCCCTTTTACCAGCATATCTATCATGAACTTTAGAAACAGCAGGTCCATATTTCCATGCAATTATATCTTGTGGAAACATTCGTTTACCTAAATATATCAAACTAGTACCTTGTACATAATAAAGTAACTTCATTACTTTCATTTGAGTAAGCTCTTCAGCAAAATCATCAGTTCTTAATTCTGCAAAATTCTTTACACGCATCCAATTAACAACCTTCATCACATCGTACATAATTTTAAGTCCTCCATGCATGTATTTTGTTTATTCAAAGGTTTATTTTAATTATCCATTTGAATGAAGTCAACGTATTCAGCTTCAATCCATTCGCCATCTTGAGCAATGCGGTAGAACGACTTACCATCATCACCTGTTCCCTTAGCATCTGTGTACCAAGTTGATTCACCCTTAACAAACTTATCTTGAAGCATCTTGCGATCCATTTCATATGAATCGAATAAGAATACAACATAACGACTATTTTGATTTACTTTTACAATACCATTTACATTTTCAAGCATTGAAAATACCACCTTTTAGATATTCTAGTCTAATTATACCCTATTTTTGATTCTATACTAAAGCATCAAATGATTTAATCAATTTGGCATCAACTGAATCATGAAATTTATCATTTATCGAAGTAAAGCCATCTCTCATACTATTTTTTTGCGAATGGTAGTTTTTTTCATTACTAAAAATCAGATGATAAGGATCATAAAAAATAACGTATAAAATATTTCCTTCAATTTTGTCATAATTATATAATGTAAAAACTCTAAATCGTCCCTTGTGAAACAAAGGTATATTGGAATCAGATACAATAGGTGTCTCTCTGAAGCTATCTTCATATTCATCCAAAACACTCTTATTCAAATAATTGCTCAAAATCATTTGAATTCTATTCCTATTGTTTGAATTAATTCTAATATAAGTACTATTTTTTGAAATAATTTTAGGATTCTCAATTAAATACTCTAAACAATTCTTAGTTATATAATCATTTGAAGTTATATAATTTAAAAATTTAAAATCTTTTAGATCAATGGACTTTCCACAAT
Source organism: Companilactobacillus insicii (assembly GCF_003946015.1). Lineage (GTDB taxonomy): Bacteria > Bacillota > Bacilli > Lactobacillales > Lactobacillaceae > Companilactobacillus > Companilactobacillus insicii. The sequence continues at coordinate 43,303 of NZ_RHNU01000015.1, read as the reverse complement.
TGCTCATAAAATAAACTTTTGCGTCCAAGTTTCTAACATTTAAATTAGAATTCAGATGATCTTTATTCATTATTAATTTAGGTGCTGAGCCAGCATGTATATTATTAGATACAACATTGTTCGTTACACCTATATCAACGTTAAATTTTAGCTTGTTGTTCGACATAATGTATATAATCCCTTTTTATATCATTATTATTCATAGACGTATGTAATTCATTATCGTTGTAAACACTCTTATAAGCCTTATCCTTATGTGATCTTTCTACTAGACCAAAATCATTAACATTATCCACTTGAGAAATTATATCATCCAAGAATAATTTTATTTCCTTATCTTGAGTTGTCTCAGGCACAAAAGACTCCGTAAAATTATTAATAACATCAGATTTATTCCAGCTATACACATCATTATCAACTGGTCCGTATTTCCATGCCTCAAAATTAGCTTTGAATAAATATAATGGATACGTGTCTTCCTCTTTAAACTCAGATTCAGTATCATAATCAATATTACCGTATGTTGCAGCATAGAATGCCCAAACAAAATAAAGTGTCTTTTGCAATTTTATTGGTGTGGGATTAGATAATGCCTTGTATATGTATGAAACCAATTCTTTTTTGTCATCAAAAAAATATTTTTTGGTTTTAGTCATCAACATAACCTCCTACTCACTCCTAACTATATTATCATCAATCAATTTTAATTAATATATATTTGTTATCTGCTAATCATAGCGTACATATGTTCGCTAATCAATGAATTAAAATAGATATAAAAAGATAGTTATTAGTAGCATAAATATGTAAATAAAAAGTGTTCAAGTCAATCGGCTTGAACACTCGTTATTTACTTAACACCCTTTAGTTTAACCTGATACTTCTTCAAACTAACTTTGCCCTTATAAAACTCAATCATCAATAACTTTGCCAATATTGCTTTTAGAAATACGAATTTCACCATAATCATTATTTCCGAACAATTGATCATCCAGTATTTCATGTCTAGAACCATCCGGAGAAACAAATGCTGATTTTTCATTTATTGATGAATCAGTTACCGGCAAACCATATTTTTCAGCAACTTTTAAGATTCGATTTTTATCATACATAAGTCTTCCTCCATATCAACATTATACTTGTCTTAATTTCAAAATATCAAAACTTATCAATTCATATCAAAAATATTCCTTTAAACTTTACTATAAAAAACTCCTTAGTTTGGTTTTGTATCCAAACTAAGGGGTTAACCTCATTAAAATAAAAGTCGAGAAGTTTCTTAAACACTACATCAAATACTTATTAACAATCGGAATCTTACTCATTATCCAAACCGATACAATGCAGATAACTATCGCAACTGGAAATACAAATACATACTTCATTGGATCAATAATACTCTGAACTAGAGCAATTACAATTCCATGAATAAGATAAATACCATAAGTCAATGGAGCAACCCACTCAACTACAACTTGTAACTTAACAGGATATTTACCCTCAAACTTCTTTAGGATCAAGAACAATGAACCCGCTAAGATAGGAAGTAATATTGCCGTCGGAAATCCAGCCAATGGCTTCTGTTCTAATGCATATCTGTGCACAATGTACATATTAATAATTGCTACTAACATACCGATACTGAAGATACTGGTATGTAACTTCAAGTTAATCTTTTCTTTATCTATATTCGACAATTTATAACCCAAGATAAAGTACCCACCCATATTACACAAGAACATAAACACTGAACTATACGCATTGAAGTACACGCCATATTCTGGTGGCAATGATGCTACAATTCCCGGTAGAAAAATATTAGTAATATACCAAAGAACTAGAATGTAATTAATCACTGACTTACTGGCACCATCGATGAATGCCTTAATTGCTGGTGAAAGTAAATAAAATCCAATCAACGGATATAAGAACCAAAATGCCATTATTACAGGTTGATTGAACATCATCGCAATTTTCTTGAGAATAAGATCTAGCTTGAATCCATCGCCGGTTATTTGGAAGGAAAATGCCGAAATAATTGACCATAATATAAATGGCACTACAATTCTAACTATTCTGTGCTTGAATAAATACTTCAAATCACGTGTCTTAGAACTGTTCAAGATAGTCACCCCACTGATCATATAGAACAATGGAACTGCAATCTCAGAAATGGTCTCTAGGATATTCGCCGGAGCCCACAATATAGAACCCTGTCCTGAAACTACCATATTACTGCAAGTGTGAATGAAAACCACAGCCAACATGGCTACGTCCCTTATCACATCCACATAAATAATCCTCTTACTTTTCATCCTACTAAATTCCCCTATGTTTGATATTATTCAATTATACATGAATATTTTCAAAAAAATTAAGGCAAGGGTGCCAATTTAAAAAAAGTTTATTAAAAATAAAAGAACCACACAAATGTGTAATCCTAGTTGAATAATGCTTATTACTAAAATTATATTAAATAATTAAACGCTATATAATCTATCAATTAATTGACTGTATAATTAAATAATAACAATCACAAAGGATCTGAAAAATGAGACGTAAAAGAATTATTTATATTGATATCATCCGGGTGGTTGCCATGCTGGCGGTTGTCTTCGCTCACACATGTGCCAATATACTAATTGCCGGACCAAGTTCTAGCAGGACGTGGGCTCCGGCTAATATGTTGGTCACTGTGACCGAGATTGCTGTACCGCTCTTCTACATGATTAGTGGTGCAACTATACTTAATAGTTCCAAGACAACAGATATAAAGTACCTATTCAAACATCGACTAGTTAGAGTTGGAGTACCATTTATAATCTGGGCAATCATCTCAGCCGTTTACTTCCAAACAATCAATGAAGGGTTCAATCTGGGAGCAATAGTTAATAAGGTTGCATTGCTTTACCATCAACCAGTTGTGACTGCCTTTTGGTTCCTGTACCCATTATTAGGATTTTACCTAGTCTCACCAGCCATCAAAGCATTCATTGATAAGGCAAGTGATTCAGTCATTAATTACATCTTAATCCTCTGGTATATCACCAATATCTTCTTACCAGGATTAGTATCGTCGTTGCCACCTGAATCAGGAATATACTTCACAGCCTATGGATCAGTATTCACATTCTTATCAAGAATGGCTGGATACTTCATATTAGGTTATAAACTATCTAACGTAGATAAAGAAAAGATAAATCTAAAGTTACATCTAAATACCTTCATCATTGGTATGTTACTGGCGATTGCTAATATGTATGTAATTAGTAAGTACTCATTACAACAGAAACCACTAGCTAGTTTATTAACAGCTGCATTATTACCTTTCCTAGCAAGTTCAGCGTTCTTAATATTGAAAAAGTTCGAAGATAAGTATCCAATGAGAATTCAAAGCAGTGTTGAAACCATTGCTCCACTTACATATGGTATTTACCTTACACATGGTATTGTGATTGACCTCGTTCAACATGTTATTAATCCATTAAATTACTTAGCTGTATTTCCCGTAGCTATACTTGTATGTATTGTTTTTGTTTGGGCTTTGAGTAACATCCCCTTTATTAACCATTATTTTATTTAATTACTATTTCATCGGTTCTTGCAACCGTCAGCACAAACTATTAAATAATAGAAACGATTTTATCGATATTTCCAGATCAATTAAAAATCGAATACATATGCAAAAAGACAAGAACAGTAGCTAATCAGCTATCATTCTTGTCTTTTCTGTTTGAACAAAGGATATTAATATGTGGAACTTTAATAGTATCTTTTTTCTCATATACTACATCAACGATAATTGCAGCACATAATAAAATAGCTATTAACCAAACATTCCTCATAATAATTGACCAAACACTTGGATTAGCATAAACCATTCCAATGATAAATATCACAGAAAAGCTAAATATCATAAGAAATCTTGTTGGGAATGAAGTCTTATAAGATTTATTTGTTAACTTCGAAATACCAGTTAACAATGCAATAAGAATCATATATGTACCAAATAGAAATACCGCACCTAGCATTAATTCACTACCCACATCTTGGTGTGAAAGATGTTTTATTTTTCCAAAAACATTTCCCAACAATTGCAGACCACCAAAAGTAGCAAACGTAATAGCTGTAAAAATGCCTAATATCGTAATAACATCTGAATACATTTTACCCTGCATAGATGTCAACTGCTTGTTAAGTCCTTCAACTTTTTCTTCAGATTGATCCAAACTTCTTTTATATTTATCAATATCTATTTTCAATCTAAATATTTCCGCTTTTCGATCATCTATTAGTTTCTCTTTTTGCATTGTTGCAAGTTGAATATGATCAATTAACTTATGCATTTTATTCTCTAGAACTGAATCCTTCTTTAATCCTTCTTTAATTCTTCATCGAGTTTATCATCCACAATTTCGTTAAGAACATCGAGAAACTGTGGATCAAGACTATTTTGATAAATAAGTCCAGATATTACAACATATGGAATTCTTGAAACATTTTTCAAATAATCCTTTAAAGAAATATAGTCTTTCGATTTTATTATTTCATTGGGAGAACCGACTAAAACTTCCATAGATTGAAGTATATTTCTAAATTGTTCATTGTCATTTTGCGCCATAAGCTATATCTTCCAAACTGTACTCCACCAGTTTATGCTTTTTAATCTTTTCTTCGTTATCTTTCCACTTATCTTCTTGATGACTTCTTTTAACCAATTCATAGACATTTTCATTAGAATTACTAATTATGTATTGATTAAATTTCTCAAAATCATCACACTCTTTACCACCATCGAAAATATCGTTACTACCATACATGCTATTCTTAAAGTATTCGTCTCTATTTACTGGACCATAGGGCCAAGCTTCGAAGGGGATATCATACATATCTTCCAACTCAGAATCTATTCCATTATCACGTATGTAATCTTGAATAGAAAAGTACATCACCTTTTGCAATTGCAAATTAGTAATTGTTTTATTTTTTGATGAATTATGAGCAACATATATGACATGTTCTGCAAATTTATTCATATTTTTCATACAATATGCACTCCCTTTCCTTAAAGCATTATACCAATTATTGTTACGCATTAGTAGAACTATAGTATATCAAACGTATGTTCCCTTAGCAACTATCTCCCATAATTTGTCTTCTTTGAATTTATAACTTGATCTAAATAATAAAGTAACATGGTATACTCATGCTTACTTGAAAATTCAGTAAACCAAAATGGTGAAAATAATCCAATCGAAAGTAAAGTAATAAATACAAGAAAAAATTCAATTGAAGGACCCACAAAAGTATTTATTTGCGATAACATTCCACCAAAAGTAAGTGGTATCATAACTTCATCTATCTTAATAAACAATCTTCTGACATCAAATCCATTCTGAATTTTTTCTCTCATTAAATACAGAGTACTGATATTTAAACCTCTAAGATTACTAACAAATATTTCAATATTCTTTTCTTTACTTAGATAATTATTCATATACAATACCGCTATTGATGAATACAGTTTTTTTAACACATAATAGTCTGTTGAATTAATATCAATCTTCTTTTTAGACATTAGTTCTATAACTTCTCTAAATCTCTTAGTTGGTAACACTACCCTTTCTTTAAAATCTTTATACTCAGGAATCAATACTGCTCTAATCTCAAAAACTAACGGAATAATCGTAATATAAAGAAATAATATTCCTAATAATATTTGAATATCAAACAAAATGGATATAACCTTTTCTCCTGTTATGACACCTATAATAATGACAATAATAAAAGTAATAACTAAAGAAACCAATAAATCAGATAAAATTTTTTTTGGAGCAAACATCTCCTTTATTAATTCCATAGTATTATCATCTCTCCTTTCATTGAGTCAAAAAAATCCACTGCAATAAGCAGTGGATTCACAATATTACTTAAAATAAAAATAAGCATCGTCATCTCTGACATATTGATTTGTTGCAACTAAATAATAAGAATGTCCATTATACTGGTATCCCTTAGTAGTTGCCCATGTACTGTTTTGAGGTAATCCACGATTTGTGAACTCTGAATTAAAATTACCGTTAGAATCATAGATACGAGCAATTGTGGAAGTAATAACTACCACTCCGCCAGTTCCACCAACACTAAATGGAGTTCCAACACTTGCTTGTACTGTCTGTACATTAGTAACTGCCATTGATACAACTGGTGCCATTCCAATACACATCACTGCTGCCCCTGCTAATAATTTATTCATCTTCATACAAATATCCCTCCAATACTTTAGTAAAAGATCACAAGTCATTATTTATAATAATTTGTGAATCTTTTCACTATTAGTATATACTTAGTTTTACATTATAACAACAGCCATAACCAAAATAAGACCACGACAGTAAACATACCATCGTGGTCTTATTTTGACTATTTTTTAACTTGTTTAATAGAATAACTAAACTTTTTCAAACTAATCTTACCCTTATACATCTTCTTGCTCTTAGCATACTTAAATGTTTTCTTGAAGTCTGATGACTTAACCTTATGAGGCTTCTTCATAGATAAACTATCCATATTATTCAAAATACCAACTGCTTTGTCACTTACTCCATACTTACTTAATACCATGTCATAAGCCACATAACCTTGCTTATTGATATCTCTAATTGTTTCTTTGATTACACTATATAACGAGTTAGTGGAAGCAACATTCTTACTTAAGAAATCCTTAGAAAATACAAGAATATTTCCGTTATCCTTCTTATAAGATTGCTTATTCAAAACCTTAGCGCCATTTGCCTTGGCATTACTAATCGAAGGATCACTTAAAATTGCAGCAGCAACTTTCTTATCCTTCAAGTCACTGACTCTAGTTGATTCTGAATCAACTTGCTTGATTTTAACATCAGATAACTTCATCTTGTTCTTCTTCTTCAAAAGATTCTTAAGATAATAGCCACTGATGTCTTTTTTATCTACAGCAATTTTTTTACCTTTTAAGCTCTTAATACTCTTGTACTTCTTATTTGCAACTAGGCCATTATAACCAGGCATAGTACTACCAATCTTCCAGTTACTTCCTTTAGCGAATGAAGAATAATTAACTAAATCTGTAACTGCAACATTGATCTCATTATTAGCAATTGCTTGATTCAATTCAGCATTTGTATCATAAAGCTTCAATTCAACATCGATACCATTCTTAGTGTATAACTTAGACTGTTCAGCCGCATACAATGGTAATGAAGATACTGACTTAGTTGAACCAACGATAATCTTATCTGTACCAGCATCTGCAGCCTTTACTTCGCTTGTTCCAGCCAATGCTAGTATTCCAATCGAGACTACCAACATAGACACGATCAATAGAACTCTTTTTATATTACGTAACATCTAATTCTCCTCTCAAACTCTATGTCTCTATCATATAGTTTTCAGAGTACTCTTTCCATCAAAATCCAGTAATTTTAAAAAAATGCAAAAAAAAGGAACTCCTTACGGAGTCCTTTAATTAAAGATTATTAGTTAGCAGCGTTGAAAGTAACGCCTTCGCCACCCATAACCCATTCGTTTGTAGCAACTTTGTAGTAAGTATTGCCATCAGCATCTTTAGCTGTAGCAGCTACTTGCCATGCAGTGTTGTCTCCACTTACGGCACGACCTTTGATAGTGTCACCGTTAGCGTCGAATAGTGGGTAAACGTAGTTAGCACCCTTGTTAATTACAACAACACCCTTTGTCTTAACGATATCTGTTAAGCCAGTACCATTGTTGTTGTCAGTTGCTTTGTCACTGAATGTAACTGAATCTGCATCGATCCATTCACCAGTAGCAACACGGTATTGTTTGTTACCGTTTTGGTCTGTACGAACAGCGTTTGTCTTCCAAGCAGTGTTCTTAGCAAGAGCACGGTTCTTGATTGAGTTGTTGTCGTTGTTCTTCAATGTGTAGTAGTCAGCATCGTTCTTTGTTGTAACTACGCCTGAAGTCTTTTCTGTTGTCCATTCAGCTTCTGAATCAGAAACATTGATAGCACGTACAAATGAAATTGTGTCATCAGTATTTACAAAATCATAACCTGCTGAAGCTTTCTTACCATTTACATATACTGAGTAACCATTAGGATCTGTTGTGAACTTGCCAAGTAATGTAGCAAGTGATGAACCACTCTTAGCAGTATATGTTACACGTTGGTAATATGTACCAGCTGTCTTGAATTCATCCAATGTAGTTTCATCATCTTTAAGACTGATATCTGCTTCTTTAACATCACCAGTATCAGGGTCAGTTGCCTTCATAGCTTCTGAATATGTATAGAAATAACCTTTACCAAGTGTGATTGAATCTGTAGCAATCGAGTCACCATTTTGGTCAGTCAATGATACGTTTGAGCCATTAACCAATTGTGTAGCAGCAACCTTAGAGTTCTTAGCAACTGTAAGTGGTGTTGTGAACTTAGCATTTACTGAAGTTAATTCGTCTTCGTCAGACTTGTTCAAGTTAAATGTAGCAGCTTGCTTGAATGGAGTATAACCAGTTCCATCAAGTGCATTGTATTGAACATAAACAGTAACTTTAATAGGTAGATAGCTGTCAAGTGCCATAACACTATTCAAGTCAGATGAGTCTTTACCAATTGTACCATCATAAGTTGTACCCTTAAAATCTGTAGCTGTAACATAAACTTTAGCACCTTGTGCTTTAAGCTTAGTTAATTTAGCTGTATTGTCAGTATTCAAAAGTGCACCAGCATTTGTTTGGAACGTTGCCAAGTCAACAGCATTATCTTTGCCTAAACCAATTAGATTTTTAGCAGCAAAAGTAACGTCAGAAGCATCTTGATCACCAAATTGGTTACCGAAATCAGTAATACCCTTGTCGATTTCGCTTTGGTCAGCATTCTTGTCTGAATCTGCAGCTTGTACAGTTGTTACGTTTGAGACAACAGGAGCAGCAACTGGTGCAACAGTTAGAAGTGTAGCAGCAGCGATTCCTGCATATTTAATAGATTTTTTCAATGTTAATCCTCCCCTGGACTACAAGAATTTATTATTTAATTTGTTCAGTGGGCTATCCCACTGACAATCATTATATGAAACTCCGGCTTATGAATCAACTATTAATTGAAAAAGGTTGAATTTTGTAACATTTCTGTATTATAACTAACAATTTTGTAACATTCTCGTATTAACAAGAGTCAAAATCATAGAAATGTTATTAACTCATTCTCTTTTAACTAATAGTATCTCCAAATAACGCCTACTCTTATAATAGTCGATTCGATTCAATCCCTCAAGGAATATCCATGAATTATTTAATTTTTTTCAACAAAAAACCTGTAACGGTTAAGTTACAGGTTTGAATGGTGATAATTGGAAGATTACATGATGATACAAGCTACGAAAATCAAAATGCTGGCTCTTGTTCTGTATTGTAATTGATTTTTTTATATAAACTACGAGGAATTATAATAATGATCCAAGAAAGTATAGTAACTAATACAATTGCAAGATAAACTTTATTATTCTGATAACTTGTAACAAGAACTAACTTGTCATGATCCTTAGGTGCTATTATTTCAGAACTACCTTTTTTATTCCTATAAACTGGTACTCGTCTATTACCAGTTTCAACTACTGTACCCTTATAGTAAGTTACAGGGATATCGATGATATCTCCTTTGTCAATATTTCGTAATGTATATACATTACCTTCTTGAGATATCTTTGGCTTAACTTGCTTTACTTCACCATTGATTTCTAAATTATGATTTACTACATCGTCCAAATGAGACTGGGCGTTTTTGGGAATGTATTGTTCTAAGTAGGAATCCGGAACTTTATTTTCTCTTATCATTTTATTAGTAATGACCAAATCATCTCTGGATAACAGAGTCTTATGAACAGAACTATTAAACGAAATTGACCATAACCCACAATTGATCACTATAAACATCCCCGCAATAACTAGCCCTGTTCTAACTCTATATTCTTGAGAAGACAGTTCAATTATCTTGGCGGTAATTACACCAGTAAAGAGTGTCGTAAACATCAATATCCTAAAAGGAAACTGAATAACATTAATTGGTGTATTTTGTAGTAATTTCCATGGGAACAAGTTAGTAGACAATAAGAAACTACAGATTGATATCCAATAAACAATTCTATATTTCTTTTCGAATCGTTTATAAAACAATATTCCAACAATTAAAATCATCAATAGAATGGGACCAATATTGTAGACATTACCCTCAATTGCTCGATTACTAGTATTGTTCCAACTGCTCATAACTAGTTTAGATATATTTTCACCTTTCAGTATTGTTGGCGATGGAACGCCGAACTTTTGAAATGTTTCTTCTATAATAAATGGAACGGTAAAAATACTAGTTGCTAAAATAGTCATAGTAACAGCCTTGACCAAAGATACCAATCTTTTATTAAGTCGATCAATAAACTGAAAATTAACTACTATTAATATAGCGAATAGGATAATTAGTAGGAATGTCGTAATGATATGTGAGAATATGACCATTGATATTCCAACAACTAGTGTCTTCCACTTACTAAAATCACGAAATACTACTTCATAGAATCCCAATAAACATAACGGCAAGAATATCGTTGCAATATATTCGGCAATCGAAGAACGAGCAATCATTTCAATAAGTCGATAAGTGCTGAAATTATATACCACTGCAAATATTACAGCTTGTTTAGTAGATCCTGAAAATGACTTCATTGAATAATGACTGATTATAAAAGAAATAAAAAAGAAAAACGACAATCCTGCGTAATATATAGTAATAGGGTTAGTTGTAAAAAAAGATATTATTGCAAACGGAAGTAGAGTTACCCATGGATAGAATATATTGATTCCATACCCTATTAATCCAAAATTATTAATAGATATTGTTGGTATCGTGTGTGCATCCCTGACTGAATAAATAATATTTTGAATTCTTTGGAATTGGTAATAGATATCATCACCATTCCAAATGAAGTTTCTTTTGATTGTTAAGAACATAAAAAGTGTCAGCCCTGAATATAGAAGGCAGAGTAGCAGGATGTTAGGTACTGTACCCCCCCCCCCGACTATTTATTGACTTTTTCAATTTTTCCCCCTGCGTACGTTTGATAATTCAATTTTATATTACTTACAAAATTATTAATATAGAGAATATGAAAAAACCTGTAACGGTTGGGTTACAGGTTTGATTGGTTGGTTTTGGGATTCTATTCTGAAACGAGTTGCGAAAATCAACTCCCTCCGCTTACTACGAATAGTGGCTTCACCACTTCGTGGCAAACCCACTATTCTAGGTAATGCTCAGGAGTTCCCGATTTTCTCCACTCTCTAGCGCTTAAACAACCATATCTTCTGAAAACAAGTGCGTTTCAGTACGTTCCACATATTTGGCAGCAGATACTTGCATATATAGTTTAATACCGTCTTTTTCAAATAATTGACTAGCCACGATCTTGTCCATGGCCTTTCTAACTGTGGGTGTGTCTAGATCATCTCGTACGTAATTCAATACCAAATTACGCTTTTGACCTTTTGATGTCTTGAATGTTAATTGTAGTTTCTTCATATAATATGTCCTCTTTTCTTAGTCTTAATTAGTCTGTAACAACGTCAGTGTGTTGTACTACTTCTGCCTTAACGAATGCATCCCCATCTGACAGAATTGTTAATGCTTCGGAGAATAAGTTGATTTGTTCCTTTGTTGGCTCCTTAACTACATTGTTGAATGGTTTGATTTTCTTACCACCTACATATTTGTCGTTCGCCATTGTTACATTAAGAGAAGTTCTTTTCCAGCTCATTGTGTTTACCTCATTTGTTTGATTTAGTAAGGAACTTATCGGCCGTTTAAGTTGCTTACATAAATAATAACGAGTGAGAAGGTCCAAAACGGAAATACTATTTGAAACTTTTTTCAATTAATTGTGATTTGAGATTTTTGCTGTTAAAATATGATTGTAATAAAAAAAGACGGTAAGCACCTACAATGTGCTATACCGCCACAACCCCACAAACGTGGTGGCAGGTAGTCTAACTCAAAAAATAAAGTCAGGGACCGTCCAAGTCAACCATGGCTTTATTTTTTTAGCGTCTTTTTTAGTTCCCTGTACGTCTCTACAAGGTGTATGAGCGCAGTCATCAATCCATCGGATTGTGTATCGACTACCTTTAGTACACCAAGCAGGACTCCCAACGCTAGCAAATAATACAACTGCTACTCCTTTCATTAGAGTTTAAACTATGTTATTCATAGCCAATACCTCGCTTTACTTGAAAGTAGCCACCACTTCGACAAGCTGTATTTATATTATGTATTAAGATTTAACCTATATAAAGGACAAAGGGAGAATACAATTACTTAAATACTATTTTAAATTATATAATTATGTAATCGACCATATTTTTGAATCACTACTTAACATGGTATAATTCAGTCAGCATCTTTAGGAGGAATTATATGAAAAAAGCACTAGCATTACTCGCAACAACTTTTGTTGGTATTTTGCTTGTTGGTTGTAGCAATGGTTCATCGTCTACATCTTCATCAAGCTCTAATAACAACAATGATTACAAAACCGAGATGTCTAAAGGTAATAAGGCTGTAGATAAGAAGGACTATGAGACAGCCGCAGATCACTTTGAATCCGCAAATGAAGCTAAGAATACTAAAAAATCTAAGGCATCTGAGATCCAAGCTGACAAACTTGCTGACGCTATTGAAGACATGAAGGATCGTGAATTCACTGACGCTAAGAAATCTTTGACAACAGCTAAGAATCAAACTGATGGTAATAGTAAGATGACTAGTCATTCTAAGAAGTTACTATCACAAGTTAAGACTATTATTAGAAGACGTAGTGATTACAACGCTAATATCAAAACAGCTAAGGAATTGATCAAGTCCAACAATAACGACCAAGCTCGTACGTTGCTTGAACAAGTAACCAACGCTGATGGTATTAAGGGCAAGTATTACTCAGATATTTATAAGAAGGCTAAGAAGTTATTGGATAACTTACCTGCTAGCTCTTCTACTTCTGAGAATACTACTGCTGATAATAACAGTTCTGATTCTAATTCTTCATCAACTGACAATAACTCAAATGACTCATCTGACGATAGCAACAATCCTGCTGCTAAGGGTGACTTCGATATTGAGAAGAAGGAAGTTGACGGTAAGAAGATTACTGATGAAGATATCGCTAAGGCTAGACAAGACTTAACAAACCAAGGTGTTAAGAATGTTGGCGCTTGGAGTGACAATGATATCGTTCGTGCAATTAAGAACGCTGCTGCTGATGGTAGAACAACTATTAAACCATCTGATGCACAAGTTAGATAAGATTATAATAATTAAGGAGCAAACCTGACGGCTTGCTCCTTTTATTGTTAATAATGATCTATCACAGAATATATAAATAACTGATTGTCCTGAACAACATATACTAGCCTATGTTCTGCAGTTATCCTTCGTGACCACTTACCTGCTAGTTCATACTTTAGAGGTTCAGGTTTACCCAAACCATTGAAAGGATGTCTTTCAATATCTTTTATTAGCTTGTTGATTCTTTTAATCATTTTATTATTACCTTGATCATACCAATACATGTATCCGTCCCACGCTTCATCTGACCACGTTTTTCTCATCATCTTCATCAATCAATTCATGTTCTTTAAATCCATTACTATTGAATTGCTTTTCAGAATTTTGCAATCTTTCCATCAACTCTGAATTAGACATAATTCTCATTGTTTCAGTCATTGAATCGTAATCATCCTTTGACATAACCACAACATCATCCTCCACATTTTTATTCGTAACGATTAATGGTTCCGAATTTTGATTTACTTGCTTAAAATACTTTTTTAAGTTTTGACGAAAATTAGAATAAGACACTGCTTCCATTATAATTACCTCATATTTTTATTGTACAACAAATTGTACAATGATTATTAGCGACTTTCAATAATTCCGTCTACTTGAATTACGTAGAATTTTAAAGAATGATATAAGAACTTCTGAATCAATTGTTAAAGACTACATAAGAGAATATGCTGGATTTAAATATGCTCAATGGGAGGGATATTTATCATGAAGAAGAACTCGCTACTTCTTGGTACGGCAATGGCGGTTTTGCTGGCACCGGGAATACTAACTAATGTATCGGCGCAAAATGTCGAAGCGGCATCTAAACTAGTCGGTGTCGTCAAGCGTGGCGGCGGTACTCTCTATGATGCTAATGGTAAGGCTATTGGTCGCACGGTAGATAATTTCACTTCTTGGCAACTCGGTAAGTCTACTACTATTGGTGGAGTTACCTATTATAAGGTTGCTACCAATGAATGGCTACGGGCTGACTCAATCGAGATTCAAGGTGCTACTGGTAATACTAATACTGGAACTACTTCCACTACTGAAGTCAAAACTTCAGGTTATATTGGACGTATCCTTAAAGGTGGAACTGTCTCAGTTGATGACAATGGTAAGTATACTGGCCAAACATTCGCTAACTACACCGCTTGGAAGTTAAGCGCCAAAAAGACTATCAACGGAACGACCTACTACAAGGTTGCTACCAATCAATGGATCAATGCCACAGCTATGACTGTGCATGATGCCGGTGGAACATTGGTCAACGAAGCAATTAACTCTACTACTATAACTAAGACTCCTGGCTACATCGGTACTATTCAAAAGGGTGGAACCTTGTCATACGACGATAAGGGTAATATGACTAATAATGCCTTTGGCAACTACTATACTTCGTGGAAGCTAGACGCTATGAAGGTCGTCAATGGTATCACCTATTACCGTGTGGCTACTAACCAATGGATATCTGCTAGTGCAATGACTGTCGCAGATAGTACCGGCAAAGTCGTAAGTGCTGCTGATACAACTGATCCAAGTGTTGACACTAACGCCAATGCATCTAGCAACATTACTAAGACTACTGGTTACATCGGCGAAGTATTAAGCAATGCCGGTTCCGGTACCAATTCATATGACGATAATGGTAATCCTACTGGCAAGTTCTACGATCAGTATTCCAGATGGAAATTGACCGGTACTAAAACGATCAATGGCAATCAATATTACCGAATTGCTACTCATGAATGGTTGCTTGGCAACACAATTAAGGTATTTGATGCCAGTGGCAATCAAGTAAATAACTCTACTTCTACTTCAAATAACAAAGTTGCTAAAGTAAACAACTACGCTGAAATATTTAATGACCAATTTGTTTCCACTCAATATGTCCTAACTAAGGATACCGAGTGGAACATCAGTGATTCTAAGACAGTCAACGGTGTCTTGTATTACAAAGTCGCTGATAATCAATGGATCAAGTCTAGCGCAGTGACTGTTAAAACGGTAGATAATACAACCACTCCTACTGTGAAGTACGTCTTGACTACTACTGCTAACGCACAGATTTATGACACTTCAACCAACTCATTCACAACTGATAAGAATCAAGCGGGAACGTCTTACAATATCTTAGGAATCGTTTACAACAAGAATAAGACTTACTTCTTCCAAGTAGGGCCTAATTCGTGGATTCTCGCTAAGTACACTAATGTCAAAGATGATTCCGTCTATCAAAATGCTGGATACGAACCTGATTTTTCATTGAGTGCAACTAACGCTCCTACCGAGACTCCTACAACTATCAATAATAAGGTTGCTACGGTAATTAACGGTGGAACGTACTTCTACAATGATTCTAACAATGGTTACGAAACTTCACCTGTAACGGGTGGAACTAGTTGGAGAGTATTCAAGATAGTAAAGAATGCTAACGGAGAATTGTTCTTCCAAGTCGGCAGTCATGAGTGGATTGATGGATCTCATGCATCTTTGAATTTTAACTTGAGTGACGTCAATATTGAAACTGATAATAACTTTGGTATTGCAAAATAATTTCAAAACTCTGTGTTTAAAGGTAATATTCCGCCTCCAGGAGCCAGAAAATGGAGTCGCTATGGGACCGTCCCGAGCCACAAAGCGGTCTCGGGTCTCGATTTTGAACTTCGCAAAGTACGCGAATTTCAAAATTCGTCCCGTGGTGTAAGGTCGGAAAACCACCGACCTTACACCACCTTCACAGCGACTAATTTTCTTGCTCCTTCCAGCTGTTTTGATAAACAATGTAAATAAAACAAGCGTGAGTAAATCCTGACTCTACTAGGATTTATTCACGCTTGTTTGCTATCTTGTGAAAAAAGTTATTTTTTATAAATTGTCTTATTAGTATTACTGACATTTAATTTTTTATATTTAATACGAATTATTCGTTATGCTTATTGCATAGAAAATAAGCTGATGTATAGGATAATAGAATGGCGTTAGTTAGTTAAGAAGGTGGCTAATTCTTATTTAGGAGGTGATGCGTATGGTTTATACGTATCTAATTCTATTGAAAGGAGAAGCACTTAGTATTATCCATCCATGGTACTCTGGAGTTAATGCTGATGTCTTGTCTGGTTTTATTGGCAATTCTGACGTACCTTCAGAATGGTAAGAAATGAGGACATGAAAAAAGCCATCTTAACTTTGGCAGGCTGATGACTTTTATCATTAGTTTTAAAATAGTTTCATAGTCACCGTTTCTTCTTAACGGGCTATCGTGGCGAGTCTATTACGACTCGTCGTTTTTTATTACATACACATTATATCAGCAGTGAAAATCCTTTACAATCAATAAGACATTAATCAAAATTGTTGACGGAAACGACACAACATCATAGGAAGAACAGCCAGACGTAAAAAAGCCATCTTAGCTTTGACGAGTCTGATGGCTTTTTCATTAGATTGAATTAATAGTTTCATAGTCACTGCTTCTTATTACACGCATATTATATCAGCAGTGAAAATTCTTTACAATCAATAAGAATCAAAGGAATTATTTAAATATGGCTAAATATAAAGCAACATATAAACAAATGATTCAAATTATGAAAGCTAAAGGTATTTCTTTTAATTTAATCTCTGAGAAAGAGGCGATTTATTATTTAAAGAATCAAAACTACTATTTTAAACTTACAGCATTTAGAAATAACTTTAAAAAATCTAATGGCACTTATATAGATCTAGATTTCCAATATTTAATAGAAATTGCCACAATAGATTCAGATTTACGAAAAATACTCCTCGACATGTCACTAGACATCGAACATTCACTTAAAGTAAAACTATTAGATATGATTACTCAAGATCCAAATGAAGATGGATATTCCATTGTCAGAAGATTTAAAGGGTTTAGTGAGTGGAACTACTCAGAAACCATAAAGTTTATGATGAAACCTAAAGAATATAAAACAGACTTTTATAACAAGCATCACATAAATACAGAAATATGGGCATTCTTAGAATGTGCGGGATTCGGGACTCTAGCAAAGTTCACAGAATTTTATTATGAAGAAAAAAGATATAAAGATTTGAAAGTTATAAAAGAACTCCTATACAATGTTAAGCACTTAAGAAATGTATCTGCACATAATTCCTGTATTCTTATAAATCTATTTGAGCCAATAGAGCGAATTTCAACATCAATAAATATTAAAAATATTAATAGAGATAATTACAAAATTTTAAATAAGAAACATTTGAATGACGTTAAAATCAATGATCTTATAAGTATATTCTTCCTGCACAAAAAGTTATGTAATAAATCAGTTGTTTCGAATAATATAAAATCATTTAATAAACTTCTAGAGCAAATTGAACTTAACAAAAATTATTACAAAAATTCTCCTAAAATTATGAGTTTCAATACAATATTAATCAAACTTGTTGACGGAAACGACACAACATTATAGTATTACATTATAGGAAGGACGGTTAGACCGTTCGTGGTATGAGCGCTAGACGCAATTATCATTATCGTTTTAATAAAAGAGGTCAACTTCTTTTCAGAAGTTGGCCTCTTTTATTTTAATCTTCAACAATATCTTCTTTATCATCTTTAACTACTTTACTCGCCTTGTCTGTATCTTCTTCTGCCTTTTTACCAAGGTATGAATGACGCATCCCATATGAGAAGTAGATTACCAATCCGATGGCGAACCAGATTCCAGCGTACAACTTAGCTTCATAGTCTAGTCCCCAGAATACGAACAAGGCTCCTAAGAACCCAAGTGCTGGCATTACTGGGTAGAATGGCATTTTGAATGATGGAACTGGTAAGTCTTTACCTTCACGTCTACGCAATGCGTAAATTCCTAGTGAAACAAACATAAAGGCAATCAATGTACCAGCTGAAATCAATTGTGCCAAGAAAGCAAATGGACATAAGGCACCGATAATAATACCGATAATTGTTAGTGCTGATAGAGCATGATTAGGTAGATTCTTATTGTTCAACTTACCCAACCAGCCTGGTAGCATTCCATCACGTCCGAATGAATAGATCAAACGTGAACCAGCTAACATCATACCGATCAAAGCAGTGAACATACCTACAACAGCAACGGCTTGAATCGTACTTGCAACAATCGGATGACCAGCCTGACGCAATGCCCAACCAACTGGTTCAGCATTATTAGCATAGTCTGAATAATGGAACATACCTACAAGAACCAAAGCAACAGCAACGAACAAGACAACGGCAATAGCCAACGATCCTAAGATACCACGAGGCATTGTCTTACCGGGATTCTTAGCTTCAGCAGAATTAGCAGCGATGGAATCAAATCCGATATATGATAGGAAGATCATTGATACACCAGCATAGATTCCTTGCCAACCACCAAAGGCTGTACCGTCAGCATTAACATGGTACTTAGGAACGAAAGGAACATAATTTTTAACATGAATGGCTGTAAGACCAACAACGATAAATGTAAGAACAGCTAGAACCTTGAGAACAACCAAGATATTTTCAACTTTGGCAGCTCCAGAAACACCCTTGGAAAGCAACCACGCTACGGCTGCCAGAACAATTACGGCAGTGATGTCGAGTACACCACCGTTGACCCCCATTGTATTAGAAATCGCATTTGGGAACTTGATTCCTAGTGGTAGAAGTAATCCTCTGAAATTGGCTGACAATCCAGAGGCAACAAAGGCCACGGCGATGAAATATTCTGCCAACAGTGCCCATCCGGCTACCCAGCCGAAGAATTCCCCAAACATAACATTGATCCACGAATACGCAGATCCCGCGAATGGCATGGCTGCAGCCATTTCCGCATATGCGAAAGCAACAAGACCAGCAACGATTGCGGCTACTAAGAATGAGATAGCAACAGCAGGACCAGCATGTTGGGCAGCAACTACTCCGGGCAATGTGAAGATTGAGGTTGAAACGATTGTTCCAACACCTAAGGCTAAGAAGTCCTTAACTGTTAAGACCCGCACCAAATGTGAATCCTTATCTTCGTAAATACTCGGATCTTCTTTTAAAGTTAATCTTTTAAAAAAACCACTCATATAATTTCCTCCTAAATTATCCTATTATATGTAATCCTAAAATGAGTTACTTAAACTAGCTTGTTCTACTTCCTACCAGCCGACTTTTCCTTCTGGTACAACAACTTCATCATTTTCAGCAGCTTTGATCCCTGCTTCTAGAACGTCTAGCACTTTGTCTAGTTGCGCTCTTGTAATTACCAACGGTGGTTGGAATCTTAGAATGTTCCCCTTCAGAGTAATGATGACTACTCCATGTTGGAAGGCGTAATAGATCACTTTTGTCGCAAAGTCAGTATTAGGAGTCTTCGATTCCTTATCTGTGACTAATTCGATTCCGCCATCTAAGCCATACATTCTAACATCGCCGATTTCTTCAAATTTTTGTTGCATATTTAAGAAACGCTTCTTAACATATTCCCCGTCTTCGACTGATTTTTCAAGTAATTTTTTCTCATCTAGAACATTTAATGTAGCAAGTGCTGCCGCACAGCAGACTGGGTTACCCGAAGTTGTGAATAAATGGGCTGGAGATTCGAGGCTCTCCATTACTTCCTTCTTACCAATTACCGCACTCAACGGCATCCCTGAAGCAAGTGATTTACCAACGGACATCAGGTCGGGTTCGATATCCTTGAATTGTTGAATACTCCACATCTTGCCAGTTCTTCCCATACCTTGATTGACTTCATCAACAGCGAAGAGAATTCCATTTTCATGACAGAATTGATATACGAGTTGCATGAATTCTTCTGGAGCTTTGCGAATACCTCCGTCACCTTGGATGGGTTCAATCAGTACACAAGCCGTTTCATCTGCTGGCAAGAATGTTTCGAATGGTTGCATGAATTCCTCAAAGTATCTTAACGCCACATCATGAACTGTTTCACCAGGTAATCGGCGATATAAATCTGGATACGGAACGTGCACTACTCCGGGAAGTAGTGGTCCCATCTTGCGTGTCATGTTCAAGCTGACACCTGAAAGTGTCATGGAGCCGTAAGTAGAACCATGATATGAGTCCATAAACGACACGATGTACGGACGGTCTGTATAGGCACGAGCAAATTTAATAATTGCATCGTTAGCATCTGACCCTGAATTACCAAATGTGACTTGTTTTGGCGCTCCGGGGACGAGCTTAGCCAGTCGTTCCGCCAACTCTTGTTCCGGTTGATGGTGGAAATAACCAGGAGTATAGTGAACCAGCTTTGCGGCTTGGTTTTGTATAGCTTTGACGACTTCTTCGTTAGTGTGTCCAACGTTAATAGCTGAGGCGCTAGCCAGGACATCAATATACTCATTCCCATCAACATCGACTAATGTTGCATCGTGTGCATGGTCGATTACTAAATCATAGTAATCCATCCGAGCTGATTTAGCGTAAAACTTATTTTCACGTTGAATCAATCGGTGAGCCTCCTCGTGATCATGATCTACTTTTTGTGCATCCATAATGACACCCCCTAGATTGTTTGGTTGAAATATTGTCATTCTAATAGTTTTCTAATTTACTTGCAAGACTTTTTATAAATTTGTAATATTTCACTAGAGTTTATGGGAATAAAAAAGGGAAATCACATTAAATTGTGATTTCCCTTTTATTAAATTTAATTTAATTTATCCTACAAGAATGAACGTAGGATTTCTTTCATTGGTGGTAATTCAGGCATAGACTTCTTGTCGATCAAGTGTCCCATACCGAACTTAGCGTAACCCTTAGCTTCATCCATAACGATTTTACCAGGTAGTGGAGCTTCGTCAGTTACAGCTACATCTAAGACAACTGGACGATCTGTATTCTTATACTTCTCGATTGCCTCAGCATATTGTTCATTAGTTGTAATAGTCTCACCAATTCCTCCACAGGCCTCAGCAAACTTAGCAAAGTCAATATCAGGTAAACTAATACCGTAGTTTTGTTGACCAGCTGATTGTTGTTCGTACTCAATGAATGCTAATAGTTTATTATTCAAGACAGTAATTACCATTGGCAACTTGTATCTAACTGCAGTTGCGAAATCTTGCATGACCATTGAGAAGGCACCATCACCGGCAACAGCATAAACTGGACGGTCAGGCATTGTCATCTTAGAAGCAATTGCGCCAGGCAATGCACATCCCATTGTTCCTAACCAAGCTGAGATTGTGTACTTCTGAGTTGGTTTAGCATCAATGAATCTAGCTCCAAAGGCTGTAGATGTTCCGACATCAATTGAGAAGACAGCATTATCCTGAGCAGTAGTTGATAAGTCATGGAACATTTTAGATGGCAAGACACCTTCATGATTCTTGCTATAAACATCTTTCATCCATGAACGCCATTGAGCCATGTGACTAACAGCTGTATCCAAGAATGGACGTTCCTTTACTTCATCACCTAATTCAATCATACGTTGTAATACCTTTTGAGTCTCTCCTTGAATGGCGACATTTACACGATGACGCTTACCTAGCTTATCCCCATTAATATCCACTTGAATAGCATCAATCTTGTGATTCAAATAAGGTGCATAAGGATAGTCAGTTCCAAGCATAATCAATAAATCTGCTTTTCGCATCATTTCATAAGCGGCTTTCGTACCCAACTTACCTAATTGTCCTAAATTATAAGGGTGACTATCATCAACCATCCCCTTAGCAGGCATAGTTTGAATAATAGGAAGTTTAAATTTTTCGATAAATTCAAGTGTTTCCTTCTTGGCGTTTCTAATACCAGTACCAGCTAATACGATTGGATTAGCGTGAACCTTGATCAAGTCAAGAGCTGCTTGGATTTCCTTATCATCAACTTGATAATCTTCAATCTTGAAGTTATCAACATTAGCGTTGAAATTATCAGAAATCATGTGTGCTGGAATATCATCAGGAATCGTTAATACAGCTACACCCTGCTTAGAATATGCAGTGCGAATGGCTTCATCAACTATACGTGGTAGTGATTGTGGATCCATGATCATCTTATTATATACAGCCACATCATCAAACAAGACATGAGTATCGACTTCTTGGAAGAAGTCTGTATTTAACATCTTCGATTGAACTTGTCCCAAAATTGCTAGAACTGGTGCATGATCCATCTTGGCATCATATAAACCATTAAGTAAGTGAATGGCACCTGGTCCACCAATTGAGAGACAAACTCCGATTTTTCCTGTTAATTTTGCTTGAGCAGCCGCAGACAATGCTGCAACTTCCTCGTGTAAAACATGCGTAAACTTGATTTTATCTTGTGCTCGATACATTGCATCAATTGTCGTGTCAACAGAATCCCCAGGTAATCCAAAAATATTGTCGATTCCCCATTGACTCATTATGTCGATCATCTTATCTGAAGCACGTACTTTCATTTATAACTTCCCCCTTGTAATTTAATCATCTATAATACAATACCACTTTTATTTCACAATCCAAAGTATATGCTTATTCCAGTTTTTGCAAGGATTATAGAGACAATTGCAATCAATTGTGAATCTTTTGTCTAATTCTAATAATTTATTTGTGGTAAAATTTTGTTATTATAGGAATATATGCATTTGGGGGAAGTGAAAAAATGGTCAAACAGTTCCAACTTTATCGTTGGCTGCGCTTTGTTTTTTTATTAGTGACAGGAATCTTAATTGTTATAGAACCGATTCGAAGTCTGAATATTATCATTTATTTGGTCTCAGGATATATCGCTATTTACGGAATTCTATCAATTATGGATGGAATTGGCATTCGCAAAAAAACTGGAGATACTAATATTGCCATCGGTTTAGGTGTTGGAGCTTTGATCCTTGCTGCAGCTATTCCTATCGTAGCGAGGCTAATCGTTGTATTAGTACCACCAGTTTTAGGAATCATTCTGTTAGTTAACGGCATCAATCAATTCAGAGATTCTCACGAGACAAAAAAACAAGTCAATATTACACCTTGGCTTGATTATTTTTATTCTGCACTGTTGATGATTGCTGGAGTAATGTTTATTCTACAACCACCAAAGATGATTATTTTTGTTTATCAACTATTTGGGATTGGTCTCATCCTACTAGCATTCTTTGAAATTGTTAATTCTAGACTGTACCGTAACTAATTTAGCTTAGTCTTTTTCAAGGTGACAGTACTCATGCTATTGTTGATAGCACTATCTTCTGGATGAGTTATGACTTGCCAAACTTGAATCGAATAACCAATTTTGATTGGTAGAGCTTCGGCTATCAGTTTTCCATCTTTAACAGTATTAAGGTGATGTGTCGATATGTCTACTCCAACAGCCACTTCATCAGGTTCTGATATGTTAAGATTAGCTCCAATACTAGCGGCGGTTTCTGCCAATACAGCATTAATTCCGCCGTGCATAATCTTGTATGGCTGTAGATGTTTATCTTCTACTTTCATCTGTAACGTAACACGATTTTTGTTCTGTTCTATTACTTCTATACCCAAATTTTCTAATAAGTTCATTATTAACACCTCGGAGGTTATTTTTATGAGTGAATGGAAAAACATTAAAGATTACAAAGAAATTATTTTTGAACGAATGGGCAAAATTGCCAAGATAACTATCAATCGTCCTGAAAAGCGCAATGCCTTCACACCTGTCACTGTACAGGAAATGATTGACGCTTTCAATATTTGCCGTGATGATGCAACAATTGGTGCCATCATTTTAACTGGACAAGGCGACCTAGCCTTCTGTTCTGGTGGTGACCAAAGCGTTCGTGGTAACGGTGGATACGTTGGCCCAGACCACATTGCTAGACTAAATGTCTTGGATCTACAACATCTGATCCGCATCATCCCTAAGCCAGTTATTGCCATGGTACGTGGCTGGTCAGTCGGTGGAGGAAATATCTTACAACTAGTGTGTGACTTAACTATCGCAGCTGACAATGCCAAGTTCATGCAAACTGGTCCAAAAGTTGGTAGTTTTGATGCCGGATACGGTTCAGCCTACTTAGCAAGAGTTATTGGCCACAAACGTGCTAAAGAAGTTTGGTTCCTATGCAAACCTTACACTGCTGAAGAAGCCTTCCAAATGGGATGGATCAACAAAGTGGTTCCACTAGCTGACGTTGAAAAAGAAACTATCGAATGGTGTAACGAAATTTTGAAGAAGTCCCCTACTGCCATCAGATTCATCAAAGCAGCTATGAACGCTGATACAGATGGTGTAGCCGGATTGCAACAATTAGCAGGCGATTCAACAATGCTATACTACACAACTGACGAAGGAAAAGAAGGCCGTGACGCCTTCCTTGAAAAACGTGATCCTGATTTTGATAGGTTTCCTAAGTTTCCATAGAAACCAGAGAGTGGAGAAAGCCGGGGGAACTTTTGAGCACTGCCTAGGATAACGCAGGTGGAACGAAGTGACGCATTCGTTATTCGTAGCAGGCGCAGAAAGTTGGCTTTCGCAACTCGTTTCAAAAATCAGAGAGTGGAGGAAGGGCGTTCAGACCTTGAGCATTACCTAGGTTAGTGAGTTTGCCACGTAGTGGTGAAGTCACTAATCGTAGTAAGCGGAGAGGTTTGCCCTTCTGCAACTCGTTTCAAAAATCAGAGAGTGGAACAAAACGTTTAACTTCTGAGCATTACCTAGGTTAATAGATTTGCCACGTAGTGGTGAAGCTATTAATCGTAGTAAGCGGAGGAAGTTGTTTTGTGCAACTCGTTTCAAAATAAGAGAGTGGAGAAGAGCGATTAACTCCTGAGCACTGCCTAAGATAGTGAAGGTGACAACGAAGTTGGCGCGTTTGCTATCTGTAGCAGGCGCAGGGAGTTGCTTTTCGTAACTCGTTTCAGAAATCAGAGAGTGGAACAAAACGCGCTTACAAAAGACAATACTCTGCGCTTACTACGATTAACAATTGCACCAACTCTGTTGGCACAATCGTTAATCTAGGTAATGCTCAAGTATTCCCGTCTTTTGACGCGCTCTAATTAAAAAAGGAGTAAAAACCGTGGAAAACTGGCTAACTAAACGTGCAAAATTAGACCCAAATAAAATTGCATTGATCATTGAACATTCAGATTTTACCTTTAGTGAACTGAATTCCACTGTTCAACTTTGTGCTAAAAAATTACATAATTATATTCATGAAGGAGATCGTGCTGCACTTTTTATCAGCAATTCATTTAATGGTTATATTGCTATTTTAGCGCTTCAACAAATCGGTGCTGAGATTGTTTTCTTAAATTCCAGATTGTCTAGTGACGAATTAAAGTATCAACTTAACGATTCTGATGCAAAAGTCTGCTTGGTCGATGATTCAAGTGAGTATCACCAAATAAATAAGGTAAACACTAACAAAATCTTCCTATCAGATATTCTAAGTATGAAGCCTGATCCTGATTACAAGCCTGTTGCGGAATTTGATAATAATTCTGTAACTTCTATAATGTACACTTCAGGTACTTCAGGTCGTCCAAAGGGTGTTCTACAAACTTTTGGTAACCACTTCTATTCAGCAATTGGAACTTCGTTGAATCTTGGCATTAACGACAAAGACTCTTGGGTCTTAACTGTCCCATTATTCCATATTTCAGGATTCTCTATTATGATGCGATCTTTGATTTACGGAATTCCTGTATATCTCATTACCAATTTCAACGAAGACTACATCAACAAAGTTCTCATCAATGAACGTGCTACGATAATATCACTCGTTCCTACTATGCTTAAGCGATTATTGAATAACCTCCCCGCCGGCAAACATTACAATGACAACTTCAAATGTGTCTTTCTTGGCGGTGGTCCCATCGATAATTGGACTTTGTTAAGATGCAATATGCTACACATCCCTGTCATCCAATCCTATGGTATGACTGAAACAGCATCTAATGTCGTTGCACTTAACTTCCGTGATGCCGAACGAAAAGTAGGTTCATCGGGGCAGGCACTATTTCCAGTCAACCTAAGAATCAGCAATCCTAATGATGATGGTATTGGTGATATTGAGATCAAGGCTCCTAATGTCGCAAAGGGATACTTAAATAAACAATTACTTTTTGACAAAAAAATAACCGACGACGGTTTCTATAAAACTGGCGATATCGGTTATCTAGATGACGAAAACTTCCTATTTGTAAAAGGCCGAAAAGATGACATGATAATTTCCGGTGGTGAAAATATTTACCCTGAAGAAGTTGAGAATATCTATGGAAAATTGTCAGGACTAGAAAGCATTTTTGTTATCGGTGTTCCAGATGATGAATGGGGCGAGGTCCCTGTTGCCTATGTAACAATGGCCAAAGATGCTTATTTATCAGGTGAAGATTTGATTAACTTCGGTCGTGAGAAAATGGCTCATTACAAAGTTCCTAAGGAATTTAGACTAGTGACTGATGTTCCTAGAACCGCTAGTGGTAAGGTCGTAAGACGTAAGTTTAAGGGTATTGAATATACTAAAATGTAAAAAAAGAGATTCCACATTTTTGCGGAATCTCTTTTGGTTTGTAATCAACTAAGATTTGAAACAATATCTTTTATTTTTCTAATGTATAAACACTGATTATTAGGTGTTCTATACGATAGTACCTCATTAAAATTATTTTCTAAATAAAACTTTCTCAAATGGATTTCATCATCAACTTCCAAATATAGGATTCTTCCACCTATTAATTCATAAATTTCTTCAACAGTTTTATAAATCAAATATAGCAGTTCATTTCCGGAAATTAAATCAGCATAATTATTATTTTTTCCTAATTGACCTACAAGAATAGATTTTATCTCATAGTTTTCTCTTTCCGTTTTATGTCCAATACCCAAAAGTTGCTTTTTCAAAGAATTAGAAAGTTTAGAAAAATTCCTTTTTGAAATAACTAAGGGCTTGTTTGTTATTGAATAATATCCTACTAAAACAAACTTTTTCTTATATGAAGAAAAAATAAGATACGTTCTTGATAAGTCCATTTTCTCAAATTGTATAGATTTATATAATAAAAATTCCTCCACATCTTTATTTACAGAGGAAAAACTTTTAAATATATTATTTAACTTAGATTCTTCAATATCTTTAAGTTGAATCACAGTATAACCCACTAATTAAAGTCCTTTAAAACTGAGTTAATAGTTTTTATATCTTTTTTATCAACAAATTTAACAGTTTTTTTTATTCGTATACTTTCATTGTTAACAGATATATTACTCAATGTATTAGCGAGACTTTTGCCACTTTTTTGAGTGAAAATAAACTCCGTCTGAAAACTCTTCGTTGACATTTTATAACACATCCTTTCGTTCAATTAAGTACTGTTTACGTAATCATATCATCTACAACATAAATTAAACAACCACTATTACTTAATAAATAAAATGAAATATTTTATGGTAATCAATACAAATAATACTCAAAAAAGTTAGCAATCTTATCCATAAGCCGTGTTTCAACTAGATGTTTTGCTTTATATCCAGTAATAAAGGCAACTTGCTCCGCGTACTCTTTACCTTGAATACTATCGAAAAACTTCTTAGATTGAGAGTATGGAATTCTCTCATCATCAGTTCCGTGCCAGAACAATAGCGGACGCTTATTAATTGTTTCCGGATAATTGCTCAAATCATACTCATCTATCCAACTAGTCAAACTCTTCATATCCGAAGGAATATACAAGTTATGTTTTTTTGCGGATTCTCTAACTAACTTAGCATAAGCACTTAGATTAGGTGTCCCCATAATTATTGTTGCCGCGGTTATTTCCGGGTGCTGCGTTAATAAAGCTCCGGTAGTCATGCCACCCATCGAATATCCACCGACACCGATTTTTTCATCCAAAATCAAATTTCGTTTCAAATAAAAATTCTTAATCAAGTCAAATTCAGCTAAATTACCTTGAATGCTATTCCAGAAAGTAAAGGACGGAATGGAAGAAACATCATGACGACGCTGCCCATGATTCATTGCATCAGGTAAAACTACACGAATTTTTTTCTTAGCGAGCTTTCTTGCTTGCGTCAAAACTAATTCCTTATCAGATCTCCAACCATGATAAAAAATTACTAGCGGAACCCTGCTATAACGATATTCTTCTTCAACAACTTCTAGTATCGGTACATCTTGCAACATCCTTCGATAAATTTTTACCATAATTATCACCTCATTCCTATCTTACTTGATTGAGGGTATAAAAAAAAGATTGAGACCATAGCCCCAATCCTAATATCTATTTGATCGATTAAAAGATTGATTAATCTTAAAAATAAGTTCGTCAACATCACGCTCATTAATATGATCTGTTTTTTCGTCGTATTCAATTAAGTCTCGTCGAAAATCTAATAATGCTGGCTCAAAGTCGCTGTTTTCGAAGCGATCAAGGTATTGCATAACTATGCCGATTAGATTTCTCTCAGAAAGCATGTTGAATTCTCCGACAGATTCTTCAATCGTCTGAATTATTTCTTTACGGTCCATTTTAAGCTCTCTCATTTCCTCCAAGGTATTCCCCCGCCTTTCTGTTTAGAAATTATTGAACTCCCCTGTATCTCATTGCGCAGAACTTGTTGTAAAGCTCATGAAGTCATTATCTAACAAAAGTTGGCGGTTTGGAATTCATTTTTATATAATAAAATTATATTTAATTGACGCATTGCCGTCCTGATAGGGTTTTTCACTTGCTCAAGCGGGAATAAATTTCTTTTGGCATGGTTTTAAATAATTTTGACCAATTCCTATCACATTTAAGATAAAATCATTTATCATTATTGAAATATTTATTAATTGATATAGATATTATGTTATTTGAGCTATATAATAAAGATGTTTATACGGGCGGGGATGTATAAACAAAATAACGAAAGTTATTAATTAAAAGTGGTACTCCTTCTCAACTGCTTATAGATTAGGGTTTGTGGTAGGCTTTAATCTTAATTCTCGCAAAGGGGGTAGAGACTCGTGGTAGGTCTCTGCCCTTTTATTTTCAGAGAGTGGAACAAAACGGGTAACTTCTGAGCATTACCTAGGTTAATAGATTTGCCACGGAGTGGTGAAGCTATTAATCGTAGTAAGCGGAGGAAGTTGTTTTGTGCAACTCGTTTCAAAAGTCAGAGAGCGAAAGAAGGGCGTTTAGACCTTGAGCATTACCTAGATTAGTGATTTTGCCACGAAGTGGTGAAGTCGCTAATCGTAGTAAGCGCAGAGGTTTGCCCTTCTGTAGCTCATTTCAGTCAGAGAGCGGAGAAATCCGGGTAAATTCTGAGCACTGCCTAAGATAAGGAAGGTGGCACGAAGTGACGCATTACTTATCTGTAGCAGGCGCAGGAATTTGGATTTCGTAGCTCATTTCAGAAAAATCAAAACAAATTCAAAAAGCTCGTCACAGAAAATAATTATTACTTTCCGTGGCGAGCTTCTTTAATATCATTACTAAGAATTATTAGAATCATCCATATCACGCTCAATATCAATGCCATATAAATTATTAACTGGTGCATCCTTGGGAGCTGGATGGACGACTAAGATGGTTGTTGCACCTTTACTACTTACATAACCAACAAATGTTGTTACTTCCTCAACATAATATGGCAATCCATCAGAATGAATTATGTATTGACCAGCAACTGGCATATTTTCAACAAATACTTTATTCATCCTAATATAATCATCCCCATCGTGGAGAACGATAAGTACCTTATACATTTTAATATTATCCCTCCTTTTTTAATACTTATACAAAAGTTGTAACATATCCTAGATATAGATTGACAGTAAATTACTTATGTTTTATTAAACGAGCACGATAAACTTCAGGTATCTTATCAATTTGTTGTAATAATTCCGAACTATTATCATTCAAATTATCCACATCAATGATTGTATATGCCGTATCCTTCTTAGCAGCATTAGACATACTCGCAATATTAATGCCAATTCTGGCCAATATTGTCGTTATCTGACCTACCATGTTAGGAACATTCTGATGAATAATGGTGAATCGATATGGTGCTTCAAATGGGACTTTCATTCCAGGAAGATTAACTGATTGTATCGTATCTCCAGTTTCTAAATATCTCATAATTGTAGTAGCTGCTTGCGTTGCCCCATTGGATTCAGCTTCTAATGTTGAACCACCGATGTGCGGAGTAATGATTACATTAGGTTGATCAGCAATAATTGGCTCACCAAAATCAGTTACATAATACTTTAACTTCTTATCCAGCACAGCTTCGAGTGCCACTTCATTATCAACAATCCCTAATCTAGAATAGTTGAATAGTATAGAACCATTCTTCATAGCAGTGACGACATCCCTATCAATCAACTTATCTGTTTCATTATTCTTCGGTACGTGGACTGTCACATAATCAGCATCTTTTACCGCTTGCTTGATTGTCTTAGAACGATCAACGTGATTGTTGATGTTCCATGCCGCATCTGTCGATAAATATGGATCATATCCGATAACATTCATACCAAGCTCTAGGGCAGCTTCTGCGACTAGTGATCCCACATGACCTAATCCAATAACGGCTAACTTCTTACCCATCAATTCTGTACCATTGAACTTAGTCTTATCAACTTCGGTACGCTTAGAAATATCAGCTCCAACGTGATCGTTAGAATATTCATTCGCCGCAAAAATATTTCTTGAAGCAGAAATCATCAATGATATTACCAATTCCTTCACAGCATTAGCATTGCTTCCTGGTGTGTTGAATACTGCAATACCAGCCTCAGTTGCTCGATGAATTGGAACGTTATTCGTACCCGCCCCTGCTCGAACTATTGTCTTAAGAGAACCAGGAAACTGTGCATCACGCAAATTAACTGAACGTATCAAATATGCATCCGCATTATTAGTTTGATTAATTTGAAAATCACTGCTGAAAGTATCTAGCCCTCTTTTAGCAATTGCATTAAAAGTTTTTACTTGATAAGTCATATTATATTTCCTCTTGATGTTTAGTTTCAAATTCATCCAAAAAGTCAACCAAAGCAGTGACACCTTCAATTGGCATCGCATTGTACAAACTTGCACGCATACCACCTACTAATCGATGTCCTTTAAGATTAACCAATCCACGAGCGGCCGCTTGTTTAATAAATTCTTGGTCGAGTTCTTTATTACCAGTCACAAAGGGAATATTAGTTAAAGAACGGTCTGAATCCTTAATCAAATTATTAAACATCTTCGACTGGTCTAGGAATTGATACAGCTGATTAGATTTAGCACGATTTATTTTTTCCATTTCGGCAATTCCACCAATATCCTTCAGCCACTTCAGAGTTAATCCGGCTACATAAATAGCGAACACTGGTGGTGTATTGAGCATTGAGTTCTTATTAGCTAGTAGTTGATAGTCCAACATACTTGGCAAATCCTTACTACCAATCAAATCATCCCTTACGATAACAACAGTTAATCCAGCAATGCCCAAGTTCTTTTGTGCACCAGCATAAATGGCGCCAAAATCCTCTACTCTATATTGCTGAGCTAAGAAGTTAGAAGACATATCTCCAACTAAGATTTGATCAGTTTTTGGTAATTTATCAAATGCAGTTCCTTCTATAGTGTTATTAGTGGTTAAATGAATATAGTCATATTGATTGCCGTCATCAATATAATCAGGCAATTGATGGTAATCATAATTTTTAGATGTCGCTACAGTTGTGACTTCAGTTCCAATTTTTTCAGCTTCTTCACCAGCTCTAACTGACCAGTGCCCGGTATCGATCAATCCAATATGATTGTATTTGGTTGCTAAGTTAAGAGGTAGCGCCGTAAATTGTAATGTTGCGCCACCTTGCAAAAACAAGACTTTGTAATTATTAGGTATATTCATCAGTTCTCTTAAATCCGCCTCAGCGTCACCAATTACATTGTCGAATAAGCTGGAACGATGAGATATTTCCATGACACTCATACCTGAATTATTAAATGAAGGAATGTCCTCTTTAATTTGATTTAATACTGGTTTTGGTAACATAGCTGGTCCAGCTGAAAAATTATAAACTGTCATTCTTATTTCCACCTTTGTTTTAGAATAAAAAAATAGAACCCTCACGAAGATGTGAGAGTTCCCAAACAAAAGTCTGAATTATTGCCCTCACAGCTTCAAAATCATGAATCCATGAGGGCTTAACCGGAAGTTTAATAGGCCTACATGGATAACCGTGTAGACAAGGAGGAGCTTATTAAGCTAAAATGTAATTGTTTAGTCATAATTAATTTACCTCCAATAAACTTAAAGATACTTTAACAATCCAATTGGAGAAAGTCAAACAGAAGGAGAACAAAATGACAGAATTTTATTTCATCAGACATGGACAAACAGACGCTAATGCCGAAGATATCAAGCAAGGTACAATAAACACAACCATAAGTAATCTTAACGATACTGGTAAGAGTCAAATGAAAAAATTGCACGAAGTTTTTAATATTAGCTTCGCTGACGAATTAGTTCACAGCCCTCTTAATAGAACATTAGAATCTGCTCAAATATTAAATGAAGGCTACAATCTACCGATGTCCACTGACGAACGTCTTCTCGAAATATCATATGGAGAGTGGGACGGACAAAAAAATTCTGAATTACGCGAAAAATATCCACGTTATTTTGATAAACACCTTCATGATGTTCTACCTGACTATGTTGAAGTTGCAACAAAGGGTGAGACTTTCCCACAAGTAGTAGCACGTGTTAAATCATTTATGCTAGAAAAGACTCTCAATACACCTGATAAAAAATACATTGTCGTTACTCACGGCTTTACAACAAAAGCCGCTGCACTCGGTGTAGTTGAACCGCAAAATCCGATGACACTCCCTGAACCGAACAACGCTAGTGTTACAAAAATAGTAACATTGGCGAGAACTCAGGATATGTATTTAGAATATTATAATCGGGAGTTTAAGTTTTAGAGAGTGGAGAAAACCGGGAGATTCTGAGCACTGCCTAGGTTAAGGAAGGTGCCACGAAGTGGTGCATTTCTTAATCGTAGCAGGCGCAGGAATCTGGTTTTCGGAACTCGTTTCAGAAACTCAATCTGGTTTTCCAAAACGAGTTACACAAAACAACTTCTTCCGCTTACTACGGATAGTGACTTCACCACTGCGTGGCAAATCCACTATCCTAGGTAATGCTCGGAAGTTACCCGTTTTGTTCCACTCTCTACTAAAATGGTGATAAACATGCAAAACAAACGCAAACTAATTTCAGATCGTATCGTAATAAAAGTGGGTACAAGTACCCTCATACATCAAAATAGCAAGGTTCGCTTAGAGGTCATCGACAAACTTGCCCATGTTATGAGTACTTTAAAAAAAGACGGCAAGGATGTTATTTTAGTTTCATCCGGTGCTATCGGAGTCGGAATGGGCGTTCTTCATCTCGATAGTCGTCCTGTCAAAATCTCTCAACAACAAGCTGTTGCCGCAATTGGACAGGCCGAGTTGATTCAAATCTACAATGAAGCACTTCATAAGTATGGAATGTGTGCTGCACAAATGTTGATAACTAAGGACGTAATAGACTATCCTGAAAGTCATACTAATGTAATGAACAACTTCCAAGCCCTATTGGGGATGCCCAATGCGATTCCTATCGTCAACGAAAATGACGCTATTACTGTTTCAGAATTGGATCACTTAACAAAGTTCGGTGACAATGACCAATTATCAGCTATCGTTACTAACTTGGTTGATGCCGATCTATTAATCATGCTATCTGACATCGACGGATTTTATACTGCAAACCCACTCAAAGTACCTGATGCAAAATTAATCGATCGTGTTAGAACAATTAATTCTGACATCATTGCTGCCGCAGGTGGCCATGGAACTAAGTTTGGTACTGGTGGAATGACAACTAAATTAAAGGCTGCTGAAAGAATTCTAAAACACAATCAACAAATGGTTCTCGCAAATGGCAAAGACCCCGACATTATCTTTAACATTTTATCAGGTGATACAGTTGGAACATTATTCACAAAAATTTAGGAGGTCATATCATGATTGATTTGATTGATATGGGTAAAAAAGCTCAAAGTGCCTCGTTTGATTTGGGACAACTAGGAACTAACGAAAAAAATAACGCATTGTTAAAAATGGCTGATGCTTTGATAGACAATACAGACAATATTATTTCTGAGAATAAAAAAGATATCGAAAATGCCAAAAGTAATGGCATTGCTAAAGCAATGATTGATCGATTAATGTTAGACAAAGATCGAATTGCTGGCATGGCGGATGGATTAAGGCAAGTCGTTGCCCTACCCGATCCTATTGGTAAAATCGACCGTGGCTGGACTACAACTACTGGTTTAGATATCGTCCAAGAACGTGTGCCTCTTGGAGTTATAGGGATGATTTATGAAGCTCGTCCTAACGTAACGGTTGATGCGGCTGGACTATGCTTTAAGGCAGGTAATGCGGTAATCTTACGTGGTGGTAAAGAAGCCATTAATTCAAATATTGTTTTGGCTGATACGTTACGTAATGCTTTAAGGGAGATTGGTATAACTGAAAATGCAGTCCAATTAGTATCAGACACTAGCCACGAAATAGCCAATGAAATGATGCAATTAACTGATTATATTGATGTCCTAATTCCTAGAGGATCTGGAAAATTCATTAAAATGGTCGTAAATAAAGCCAAAGTTCCAATCATTGAAACTGGTGCCGGTAACTGTCACATCTACGTCGATAAAGACGCCGACCTAGACAAGGCTTTGCCAATTATCATTAATGCCAAAGTCCAAAGACCATCAGTATGTAATGCCGCTGAAAAAGTCGTCTTACATAAAGACATTGCTGAAAAGTTCCTACCAAAACTATATCAAACTTTGAAGGATAACAATGTTGAAATACGTGGTGATGATCAAGCGGTTAAAATCGTACCTGATATCATCCCCGCTACTGAAGATGATTGGTATACTGAATATAATGATTACATTATTGCAATTAAGATCGTTGATGACTTAGATGAGGCTATCAAGCATATCAACAAATATAATACAAAACATAGTGAATCAATCATCACAGAAAACTACGCTGCAAGTCGCAAGTTTATGAAACAAATTGACGCTGCTGTAGTTTATGTTAATGCCTCAACACGTTTTACAGACGGAAATGAATTCGGCTTCGGTGCTGAGATTGGTATTAGTACACAAAAGCTACACGCCAGAGGTCCCATGGGTGCCAACGAATTAACTACTACTAAGTACTTAGTTCAAGGTGACGGACAAATTAGAAAGTGAAAAGTAAAAGGTAGACTGCTAACTTAAAAGTTAAAGCCGTCTACCTTTTTTTGTGACCTAATTAATTACCAATCTATTCGATAACTGTCTCTCATAAGTATACTGGTACATTAATAACAACACTGCACCAATAACGATACCAATTCCATTAGCAACTACATCACTAATATCACTAGTACGATTGATAAAGTATACATGGGACAAATAATACTGCATTGTTTCAATACCAGTTCCTGTAATAAAACCGATAGGGATCATTGAGCCCAATGACAAATTAGAAAAGGCTTGTTTGATCAAGAATCCTAGCGGTACGGTCAACACGATATTCTCTAAGAAACCTAAGTCATAATTAATATGATACAAGTTCACTCGTCCAATACCGGCGGGCATAATATAAATATTAGTTCCATCAAATGACAATGGTGTAAACAAAATAACTCCTAAGAAAGTCATATAAAACAAACTAACTAACGCTATTCTTCGATTATAAAATTCTTTTATATTATCCAGAATGTAAGCCCCATTTAAAAACGATAAAATTAAAATTATTAATAAAGGTATCCAACGCATAGGCAACACTCCTTTTTGCTTTGTACACTAAGACTACCGCCTATTTGTTTAATCCATCTTAAGAAAGTTAGACTTTTTTGTGACGAATTAAAAAATATGTCTAATCACATTCTTGTGATCAGACATATTATTGAAATCGGAATAGAACTCCTAAATCTAAGCTGGAGAACAAACACTAAGAAGTCCGCTGTGGTAGTGGTGTTAGAGATTCATCGCTTACTCCACTGGACGTATTTTGAAATTTGCGTTTTTCGCAAAGTTCAAAATCGAGATTCGAGACCGCTTCTCAGGCTCGAACCGGTCCTCATAGCGACTTCTTTGTTTTTGTTCGGAGGCGGAAACGCGCTTACGATAGACAACTCCCTCCGCTTACTACGGATAAGAAATGCACCAACTACGTTGGCACCTTCCTTATCCTAGGTAATGCTCAGGAGTTCCCGTCTATCGACACGCTCTACAATCTCCCGGCTTTTTACACTCTCTTTTAATACCCTTCATCATAATTAACAACATTCTCAACAACTTCACCATTTTCAACGTACGACTTCAAATTACGCTTAAAAATATCAAAAGCACGTTCAGCGTAGTGTACACTGGTTCCGGCATTATGAGGAGTAATAATTACATTCTTCATTTCCCACAATGGGCTGTCTTCATCTAGTGGTTCAGGTGTTACAACATCCAATGCCGCACCCGCAATTTTCTTTTCTTGTAAAGCATCAACTAAGTCATCCATACTAGTTGTTTTTCCACGACCAATGTTGATATAAAAAGCTTTTTTAGACATTTGATCAAATAAATTTGCGTTAAAAATACCATTTGTTTCATCAGTATCAGGTAGTGCATTAATGACAAAATTAGCGTGTTTTACACCATCTTTAAATTCTGACATCGGAATCATTTCGTCAATATTTACATCAGATTGTTCAGAACGACGAACTCCGATGGTTCTCATCCCAAGAGCTTTAGCATATTGCGCAATCTTACTCCCAACATGACCAACTCCAACGATCATAACAGTCTTGCCATATACTTCGTCATAAGGCTCATCGAACTTCCATTCTTTCTTTGCTTGATGTAGAACTGACAAATGCATATTTCTCATCAACATTAGCATATAAGCTATTGTTTGTTCCGCAATATTAATTGCATTAGCACCTGATCCGTTAGTCAACGTAATTCCTTTTTCAGATAATTCACGCAAAGGTAATGATTCTACTCCTGCACGAACGACTTGAATCCAATTTAAATTAGAACTATTCAGAATACCGTCCTTCAATGAATTAGACCAGTTATATAAAACCTCAACATCGTCTAAATCAGCTGCTGTAACGTTCTCTGGTGAAGCTACTGTTAGCTCAACACTAGGGATTTTCTCAATTCTTTCTCTCTGGTGATCTGTCAAATTTACCAAGCTAAGAACTTTCATATCCACTACCTCTTATTTAAAATTTATCTTCAATTATAGCCATCTATTACTAAACTATCCAGTTTTCTAATTAATCTATTATGAAAAAGGATTTATATGGTACACTTATAAATGTTGTTCGTAAAATTTGATTTATTCAAGCAAATATGTTAATTAATTGCTCCATTTCTGGGGCAATTTTTTATTGTCTAAATCACTTTTACAAATAAAAAAATTTATTAGGGGTATAATTTAATGCACTATACGTTATTAACGCGCTGCATTGCGGAATTTATCGGAACCGCAATTATGGTAGCTCTAGGTAATGGTTCAGTTGCCAACGTTGAATTAAAAGGTACTAAGGGATTTCACGGTGGGTGGATCTTGATTGGTTTTGGTTATGGTATTGGTGTTATGATTCCAGCCATGATGTTCGGTCCTGTTTCAGGTGGACAGATCAATCCAGCTATGACATTAGCCTTAGCCTTCAATAATGAATTCCCGTGGGCAGAAGTTGGCCCATACATCTTGTCTCAAATGTTGGGAGCAATTTTTGGTCAAATCATGGTTGTAGCAGCTTACAAGCCTTACTACAACAAGACAGAGAATGTTGAATCTATCTTAGGAACATTTTCAACAATTGATGCAGAAAACAGCCGTTTAAACGGATTTATTAACGAATTTATTGGTACCTTCATTCTTGTTTTCGGTGCCGTTTCACTTACTTCAGACCATATTGATCCTCGTGCCGACTTTATCGGTCTTGGATTCTTAGTTATGTGTCTAGTTATTTCATTCGGTGGTCCTACTGGTCCAGCTCTTAATCCAGCTCGTGATCTTGGTCCACGTTTACTTCATGCTATGTTGCCATTCCCACACAAGGGTACTTGCCAATGGAAATACGCATGGGTTCCTGTAGTAGCACCAATCTGTGGTGCCATCTTAGCTGTTCAACTATATGGATTAATATTTTAGCTACTAAAAAGATGCTGTGAAATAACCTTAAAGTTTATTAAATTGGCAGCGTAAACGCGCGCCAAAACACAACTTCTTCCGTTTAACTACAAACAACCTCGCATTTACTTACGTAAATACGAGGTTGTTTTAGGTTATACTCAGAAGTTAAACATATTTTACCACGCTCTTTTATCTGTTATAAGCAATTCCACGCTTAAGTCTCTTCCAAAAACTAGAATCATCCGTTTGTAACATTAGACCTTGATAAATCTTACCAATATAATATGCCATCAAGAATATTGTGGCAATTAAGATTAGCAGTGAAATTGCCATTTCAATTGGTGATGCATCCCCGTTAATAACACGCATTGGCATGAAATATGATGAGAAGAATGGAACATACGACAAAATCTTAACTATCAATGCATCCATATTATTCTGGAATGGGAATGTAACGAAAAATGCCAGCATACTGAGCATTGTAACTGGTTGAGCAGCTTTAGACGCGTCTTCTGATTTGGCTACTAAGGCTCCACATAATGCTGCCAAAATAGTATAAATCACAACTCCTAGTAACAAATATACTAAGTTAATACTCAACAGATTGTGTAAAACCGCACTGATAAGATCTTTATTTTGCGCAAGTGCAGTCTTGGTTAAGCTAGAATGTTGGGCAAATGAGAACATCCCCCAACCACCTATTACATAAATCAGGATTTGTGTGACAATAACCATCATTACTCCCAGAACCTTACCAATAAAGTACTTAGTTGCAGTGGTACTAGAGAAGATGACTTCCATTATCTTAGTACCCTTTTCAGAAGCAATCTCCTGTGCAGTAATAGAAGTGTATGTCACTAAGATCGTATAAACTAAGATAACCATGATCCAAAATGAAATCATCTTAGCCAAGTTATCAGTCCCAGTCTTCTTAGTTATTACTTCCTTGAATTTTGGTTGCTGCTGCAATGACTTAGCTTGAGTTGCTGAAAGCTGTGCTGTACTGTAATTCAATTGTTGTTGAACTGTGCTAGTAAAAATTGTCAGTTTATTTTTCAAGCTGTTGCTCATAGAATTAGATCCATGATACGTTGCAGATACTTGATTATTATTCGTCTCCAAAATCAAATATCCTGATAATTTATTGTCTTTTATTTTTTTCTTTGCTGATTTTACCGACTTAATACTAGTATCAATATCATCTTTATTTTGCTTAACAAAAGCCTGCTTTAGTTCACTCTGACCAAAAACTGCAATATCATCACTATGACTTGCACCGCTAGCACTCATATATCCAGCACCAATACTAATTCCAAAAATAATAAAGGGACCTATTATCAATGCCACAAATCCCCATGACTTGACTTGTCTTAAAAAAGTTTCAAAGGTTACAATCCAAAGCTTATTCATTACGATCACCAGCCTTCATTCTAAATATTTCATTCAACGTTGGTGGCTGTTGACTAAATTCCTCAATATATTGACCATGAGTTAATTCGTCAAAAATATCTTTACCGGCGGATTCATCATCCAAATCCAACAAATAACGATTCTTTTCACGTTGCGTCACTGAAACAACATGTGGTAATTCAGACAATTTGTCAGCAGTCCAGTCAGTCGTAACGAACAATCTGGTTTTACCGAATGTATCACGAACATCCCCCACGGTTCCATCAAGAACTATCTGACCATTCCTCAACATAACTAAACTATCGCAAACTTCTTCAACGTTCTCCATGTCATGACTAGAAAAGATAATCGAAGCTCCATTATCTCTGGCATCAATAATTGCCTGCTTCAGTAAGTCTGAATTAACCGGATCCAGTCCGCTAAAGGGCTCATCTAAAATTATTAATTTAGGGTTATGGATTAGTGTACAAATCAACTGAACTTTTTGTTGGTTACCTTTAGATAACGATTTGATCTTGTCTTTCTTAGTACCTTTAACGGCAAATTTCCTTAGCCAAGTATCGATCTGTGGTCGAATTTCTTTGGCCGATTTATTTTTTAATCTAGCTAAATAAACAATTTGTTGCTCCACCGTTAATTTAGGCATTAAACTTCGTTCTTCTGGTAAATAACCGATTTGGTCAAAAACAGATTCAGTTATTGGCTTATCTTGCCAAGTTATTTTACCGTCATACTGCAAGAAGTTAA
This sequence comes from Companilactobacillus insicii, assembly GCF_003946015.1. Taxonomy (GTDB): domain Bacteria; phylum Bacillota; class Bacilli; order Lactobacillales; family Lactobacillaceae; genus Companilactobacillus; species Companilactobacillus insicii. The sequence goes on along the minus strand of NZ_RHNU01000015.1, from coordinate 2,595 downwards.
GGATACTGTGAAATGTTGTAGATTTACCAGCACCATTTTGCCCAATCAATCCTAAAATATGACCATTAGGTATCGTGAAGTTAATATCATCTAGAGCTTTTAAATTACCAAAACTCTTACTCACGTGTTGTACACTAAGCATTTTGTATTCCCCCTATATTTTGTTGATTTAAGTATACCGTATGTTCTTTTCTAACGATAATAATGTGATAGCATATGAGTTAATGATTAAGGGGGGAAGTACTTATGACAGATCAACAAAAAGGTTTGTTTTACGCTATTGCTGGTCCAGTCCTATGGGGATTTTCCGGTAGTATAGCACAATATTTATTTAGTTTTGAGAATATTCCGACCCAATGGTTAGTCGGATTAAGGTTAATTTTGGCCGGTATTTTGTTACTTATTTGGTGTGGCATAGCAATGCCTAAGGAACTATTCGGTATTTTAAAAAAGCCAAAATACATATTTCAATTGTTGTGTTTCGGTTTACTAGGAATGTTACCAGCACAATATACTTATTTCATGGCAATTAAGTATGGCAATGCTCCAACGGCTACTGTATTACAGTTTTTAGGGCCATTATTTATTATTTTGTATTTATCATTACGCAATCTTCAAATGCCTCGTAGAATCGACATGATATCTATTGTTCTAGCACTGATTGGAACATTTTTGTTAGTAACGCATGGTCGTTGGAATACCTTGGCATTATCACCACTTGCCGTATTGTGGGGAGTTGGTTCAGGTATAAGTCAAGCTTCGTATACCCTATTGCCACGCGAACTACTTAAGAACTTTGACGCTAGAATTGTTACTGGCTGGTCAATGTTGTTAGGTGGAATTGTCTTCGCACCAGTTGCACACTTGAATCAAGTTCCACATTTGACTACAAAAGCCTGGTTGCTAATAATTTTTATCATCATTGGTGGTACAATGTTTTCTTATTTATTTTATCTTCAAAGCTTGAATTATTTAACCGCTACAACAACCGGTATGCTTAGCGCATTTGAGCCTTTGACAGCTACCATTTTGTCGGTTACTCTTCTTAGCACACACGTTGGACCTGCCGAAATAGCAGGAGCATTATTAATTCTTGGCATTACATTCTTACAAGCATTACCGCCTAAACTATTTATCGGTAAATAGATTTATAATATAAAATACCCCCGTATTTACATAGTAAATGCTAGGGTATTTGTCGTTAAACGAAGTTTTAGGCTTGTTTAGTTGGATAAATAGTAAATTCGTTAACGTTAACTTCTTCTGGTTGATCAATTGCAAAATTAACTACACGTGCTATCGAAATTGGAGCAATTCCGACTTGGTCGTACAATGCATCCATACCTTTTTTAGCATCTTGATCTGTAATTGTGTTTAACAGTTCAGTATTAATTGCGGCTGGATATAGGGTCGAAGTTCTAATATTAGTCCCTTCTTGAGCACTTTCTGTCCGGATAACTTCCATCAAGTTTCTAACTGCAAATTTAGTTGCTCCATAAACACCAGCACCAGGAAAGCTCTTTATACCTGCAACTGACGACGTTGTAATAATATGACCATGTTTTTGATTGGTAAATTCTGGCATTACGGCCGCAACTCCATTAAGAACACCTTTCAAATTAATATCAATCATGTCATTCCATTCATCAGTATGTAAGGCACTGATTGGTGAAGTTGGCATGATACCAGCATTGTTGAAGATAACATCCAATGCTCCATATTTATCATTTGCTAGTTTAACTAAGTCCTTAACTTCTTGAGGATCACGAACATCTGTAACTTTATATGCTGCTATACCGCCATCCGATTCAATCTCTTTAACAATCTTAGCTAATTTCTCTTCACGACGAGCACCGAGTACTACCTTGGCGCCGTTACTTGCTAGAAGTTTTGCTGTGGCTTCTCCAATACCTGATGATGCACCTGTTATTACAACTACTTTATTTTTTACTGACATTTAGTTTCTCCTTTATTTATCTAGTTTGTTATATTCTTCATCTGTAACTTTTTCTAACCATTCAGAGCTACCTTTTGTAATAGCAACGTGACTGAACCAACTATCCTTAGTTGCACCATGCCAATGCTTAATGCCATCATGAATTGCTACCACGTCACCTTTTTTCAACAATTGAGCTGGTTTACCTGCCTCTTGATACCATCCCTCACCACCTGTTACCAAGAGGATTTGGAATCCATCATGATGAATGTGCCAGTCATTACGACATCCTGGTTCAAACGTCACATTACCAACATTTACATCGATATTGTCATCAGCTGATACCAAATTTTTGAGATAACTTTGACCGATAAAATATTGAGCATAAGCTTCATTCTTATCTCCAACTGGAAATACTCCATTGTTTTTTAATTCCTCATATTTTGCCATTCTATATACTTCCTTTTTGTTTTTGATTTCTTATTAATTGATTACAGGAACCATTAAACTACTTAAAGTTAACTTTAAGTCAAGAAAATATTTAAAAAAAGCTAGATATTTTTTCTTGGTATAAACCCAGAATGAAGTGCAAGACAAAAGTTAGACAAAATTAAATATTTAAGCTGCTAAAGCATGTTCCCGGTATTCTACTGGTGACA
>NZ_RHNU01000014.1 GCF_003946015.1 Companilactobacillus insicii | reverse complement strand
TGCCCACCCGCATAGCGGGTGGTTTTTTGTTTCGCACGCTTATGCGCACTCAACTGGGCCTAAAGGCATAATAAAAAAAACGCCAGAGGCGTTTTTGAAATTTTATACTTTTGATTTATGATATCCCATATTAATTGCTTCTTGTTCGGAGTTGAAATAAACAAGATTGCTGGAATTTATTTTATAATTTTTTTGCCAAGGCATATGATATTTCTTTGAAGCTGAATTTCCAACAATTTTTCCGGTTGTACTAGTATCAATATTTTGTCCAACAGTTGGTGATGATGCGGTATCAAATGTCGAAATAAATTCATTTGAACTAATTTGATAATATGTTTGACCATTAATATTTACTGTATCGGCAAATGCTTTCCATGATGAATGTGCAGGTAAGATATTTCCCGTACGTGTTCCATTATAGTTTACAGTTGCAGCATCCCAAGTACCAATGTAAATAGTTTTTAAAGATCTTGATGCTGTTGGCTCGTCGACACTGTTGCCGTTATTTGATGAATTAGATTTAATTGAGTTTGATGGAACCCATTCATTTGTTGCCACACGATAGTATGTTAGTCCATCGGTTCCTGTTGTGGTTTTATTGAATAACCAACCAGTATTTGAACGTAGCGCACGGTTAGTTATCCTGATTAATTCATTTCCCCGTAATGCATAAATTTGGGCGGTCTTGTTTGTTGTTACGGTACCCTTTAAACCACTGATATTTCCATTGGTTTGGATAGCTGCATTTACTGTTTGTATTGGTTGTAATGAGCCTATTACCATAATACCAGCAGCAATTAAACTTGATAAAATCCCCTTTTTCATGAATAACCCTCCTAAAATTTAATTACATATTTAATATATCATGGATAAATTTTAATTGGTATACTTTATTACATTAACGTGACAGGTTCATTAAGTTAAGACTTATACAATGAAATGTAGATATTAAAGTGTTATGATGTTTTTGCGGTATAGAAATGTACTGCGTATTATTTTCTGTTTTCACGATAACTAATATGGAGATAAGGTCAAACCGCCTTATCTCTTTTTTTGTGTCCGTTAGCTGATTTCTTGTAGATTGTTTCTCAATAAAATAAGCTTAATATAGTAACTTAACTAATGGTGAAGGAGAATAATCATGTATAAAAAAATTGTTGTTGCCGTAGATGGCAGTCCAGTATCATTCAGGGCCTTGAATTGCGGCATAGAATTAGCAAAAAAGTTTAATTCAATTATTGAATTAGTTGCAATAGTTAATACTAATAATATTCCCGTGAGTGTAGGTGTAACAAACATACCATTAATTAATGATCTCGAAGAACAAGTAAAGAAACATGTCAAAGTAGCCGAACAGCAATTAAAAAATTCTGATATAGAATATAATGTGATAGTAGAGAAGGGAGATCCCCGTGGTTTAATTGCCACTGAGGTTCCTAAGCATACTGGTGCAGATTTGATTATAATGGGAAAAACAGGAAAACATGCAATTCGAAATCTGTTAATCGGGTCAGTAACTCATCGTGTTATCGAAAAAGCTAAAGTTGCTGTTTTATTGGTGGACTAAAAAGGGATTTGTCATTTATATGGCAAATCCCCTTTGCATATGCAATTGATAATACTCTGAACCAGCGTTATTTAACATGTCGTCCCAATCTTTAAAGACTGTGGTTCGATTGACAATATCATCCCAATCATCTTTGTTAACGTCTTTAAGACTGTCAGTATCAAATATACCAATAGTCTTCATAAAGTCCTCGATACAAAAGTACTGCGTATTTCGTTCCATAAATTCGTTTGAAAAATAGTGAATAAATGGGATTTCCTTAAGATTTTTACGAATAAGACATTCCCTTGAAATTTTGTCTAAAACAGTTTCCCCAGAACGCACGAAGATTCCCCCTATGAATCATTTTCTGAATTCTCATGTAATTGTTTTTTTAGATCGTTAATTTCATTTTGTAAATCCTTATTTTCGACGGATAGGTTATCTAGCTTTTTGATAATCCTATCAAGTTTATTAGTATCTCGTTGTTTGGAATTTTGAGTAAAATAATTAGTAATTGTGCTAGTTAATGTACCAATAAATCCAATTCCTACAATCATTAGAGATGCCGCGGCGATTCTTCCAACAATTGTTTTGGGTGCAACGTCACCATATCCGACAGTTGATGCTGTTACTAGTGCCCACCAGAATGATTCACCAAGAGATGCACCTTCTGCAACGGAATACATGATAGACGCAGTTACTAATACTATTAAACAAATAATTATCAGATATATAAGACCATTGATTTTCAAAAACTTACTGAAGTGTCTTTGAAGTTTTCCGGCTGTTCCCATAAACCTTATTAATGTAAAAATTCTCAATGCTTGAAAAACTTTGAAAATTCTGAAGACACGAAAAATACTAAAAATTGTATTAAAAGGTACGATTGCTAATAAATCAAAAATGTTCTTACGGATAAATCTCAATTTGTCCCTGGAAAGAATAAGCCTAGTGAAATAATCAATGGTGAATATAATTAAAGTTACATAGTTTATCATTATATAAGGTAGTGTGTTGAGTTTAGCATTTGGTATATAACTCATTACCAATGTGATCAATGATAATAAACCTGAAATGATGATTACAACATAATATGTAACTCTAAGTTTTTTGTTTTGTAAAATATTATTATACTTTTTCATATTAATTCTTCTAACTTAAGTATTAATAATACTGATCAAATACTCTCTACATTTAATATCATATCGTATTTATTGATTGGATGAAATTCAATTTCAATATAATATTTATTAAATTATGAATAAAAAGGAAAATAAGAAATTTCTTATTTTCCTTCACTTATCATCTTACTTACTTCATTTTCATTATGAGCTAACCAACCGCAAGCGGCTGCTGCAATTGCCCCAACGAGATCATCTAAAAATACGTTTATTTTTCCTGTTGATTTATCGTTTAGCTTAGCTAGAATACCATGTTTTAGCTTATCAACGTAACCGTAATTAGTGACTGAGACTGAACCATATAGGCTGGCCAGTGTGATAGCCATATTTTCATCAATTCCGTATGTTGACTCATCTGTTTTCATTATTCGTTCCATAGGAGATGACAATAAACCTTTTTCAGCAAGAACATCAAGCTCAATACCAGTCATGATGGCATTTTGTGCTTCACGTTTATGCAATACTTTATTTATTGCATAAATTGATATTTCTTCGTCAAGCCCATCAACATAGTCTTTTTCAAGAAAGATTACGATTTCAGCAATTTCTGGCAATGTAACTCCACGTTCATTTAAATTTCTGAGAATATGTTCATAGTATTCCTTGTCTTGTTCATCAAATGATGTCATAAAATCCCTCCATAATTATATTTCTGATAACCATTCTGATTTGAATTCATTTAGGAATTCATACATAAATTGTTGACGATGCAAAGCAATCTCTTTTGCAGTTGGTGTATTCATCATACTAGTTAACTTTAACAGTTTTTCATAAAAATGATTAATTATTGTTTCATTATCGAGGTTTCGATATTCAGATTTATTCATTTGCTCACGAGGCTTAATTGCTGGGTCATAAATTGTTTCAGCGTTAGCACCACCATAATAGATAGCACGGGTTATACCAATAGCACCAATTGCATCCAGTCGATCAGCATCTTGGACAACTTGACCCGCTAATGATAATTTAGGAGGATTTTGACTAAGTGATTTACTGAAGGACAAATTATGAGTTATGTAGATTATTTCATCTATTTGATTATCTTCTAATTCAATTGATTTCAGAAATTGTTTTATTTCGGATTCTAGTTTATTTGGATCATTCACTAACTTGTCATCAGCGACGTCGTGTAAATATGCGGCACCTAGTGTGATTAATTCATCAGTTTTTTCTTCTTTAGACAATCTAGTTGCCATTTTTACGACACGTTCAATATGATCAAAGTTGTGCCCTGTACGGTCAGTTATCATTTTTTTATATGAAAAGTCTCGTATTTTTTTAATTTGTTCTTTGATATCCATCTTCAGTATCATTCCTTTTAAAATTTATATAATATATTTTAGCAGACAATTAGGTTGTCACTATGTTTAATAGCAGATTTGTATTAAAATAAAGTCATAACTTAGGAGGTATTTAACTTATGAATTACATTAATAAGGAAATCCCTGACTTTGATGTCAAGGCATATCACAATGGTGAGTTGCAAAGCTACAATAAACAAAACTTACTTGGCAAATGGTCCATCTTATTCTTTTATCCAGCTGATTTTTCGTTTGTTTGTCCTACAGAGCTTCAAGATCTAGAGAAGCATTATGATGATTTCAAAAAGAATAATGCAGAAATTTATTCAGTATCTGTTGATAGTGAATTTTCACATATGGCATGGGCGGAAAATACTGAAAGTATTGGTAAGATTGAATACCCAATGTTGGCAGACCAAAAACATCAATTGGCGGATTTCTTTGATTTAATTGATTCAGAAAGTGGTCAAGCATATCGTGGCGTATATATAATTAATCCAGAGGGAGTAATTAAGTCATATACTGTTAATGCCATGGGTATTGGCCGTAATGCAGAAGAGATTCTAAGAACACTTGAAGCAGCTCAATTTGTTGCTGAAAATGGTGATAACGTTTGTCCAGCTAATTGGCATCCAGGTGAGAAGACTATTGTTCCTGGAGCAGATTTAGTTGGTAAGATTTAATTAACCAAAATAATCCTGTTATCAGGATTATTTTTTTACTCTAATCCATATATTGTATTTATCAATCGATTAAATACAATATATTGTATCGCTTTCAAAAAAATATAAAAAATTTAATATAATGTCTAAATCCTTGCTGTGACAACTTGGAGCGTATTTGTTTGAATTTTCACGTTAAATAAAACGTGGAAATTCATAATCAGAGTGGTAATATTTTATTTGTTGTTCGTTTAAAGGGGAACAAATTAAGTATTAAAAAGTGAGGAGAAGAATTAAATGACAAGTATTTTTAGCCCAAAGTGGTATGTTGAACAAATGAAAGGATGGAGTTTTAAAAGTTACATGCTTTTAATGTTTGGTTTAGGTGCCATTACAGCTTCAACACTTTCACATAGTATGAACGGTATTGCTGTGGCAACATGGTTTGCCGGTGTTTTAGGATTTACATGTACAGTAGCAATTACAAATGCAAAACCCTTAAATGGTGTATTAGGATTAGTTTCAGCACTTATTTATATTTTCGTAGCTATCAATGCTAAGAACTTTGCTGACGTTATTTTACAAACAAGTTATATTATCCTTTTGGATATTCCTGTTTTGATCAGTCCACAATGGGCAAAAGATGCCGAAAAGCATATTCATGGTCTTACAGCTCCAAAATGGCTATTAACAGCTTTATTCTTCTTCGCATCATGGGGACTTTTATATTTAATGGATACACATCTATTTATAAGTCCAAGGCCAATTATTGATTCAGTTGCAAGTGCTATCGGATTTACGGGTGCTTTATTATGTACATTAAGATTCCGTGAGCAATATTATTTCTGGACTATTCAAGGTGTTATGTCAATCGTTCTTTGGGGTGTTACAGCGGCTCAAGGAGATGCAAGTCCTGTATTGTTCCTAACATACATTATGTATTTCATGAACGATATGATTGCATTCTTCGATTCACATATTCATTGGTTCCATAAGGTTGAATCATCAACAAGCGTCGCTGATGATGCTAGCCAACAATTAAATTAATTTATTGTAAGTTGAGTAGAAAACTCAACTTTTTTTTTGCTAAAATGATATTATATTAGTACATTTACGAAGAAGCAGGTTAGATTTATGCGTGGTAAAAAGATAATAAAAATAATATTGATTTCGTTGTTGGGGATTTTTATTATTGCTGATTTAGGCGGGGGTGCTTACCTATTTAATTATGCCTTTAAAAAGGGTGGTTATAGTAGCACAACCGGTAACACTGAATTAAAGGGAAATAATAAGTGGTTTGATCAACAGAATCAAAAGATCTGGACTGAAAAGTCTAAAGATGGATTAACATTGAAAGCTAGATATCTTCCAGCTAAAAAGAAAACGAATAAAACTGTCCTAGTTATTCATGGCTATGGTAGTGCAAGTAAATATATGGGATCATTTGTAAAAATATTCCATAAAGCTGGCTATAATGTTTTAGCACCTGATAATCGTTCCTTTGGTATGAGCGGAGGACAATATGCTGGATACGGCTGGAAGGATCGTAATGATATTATAGAATGGATCGATAGAGTTAATAAGCTAAATGGTAAAAACTCTGAAATTGGGATGTATGGTATCAGTATGGGTGCTGCAACTGTCATGTATACGTTGGGCAAACATCCCAAAAACGTTAAATGGGCAATTGAAGATTGCGGATATTCAACTATTTCTGGTGAGTTGAACTATCAATTGAAGGAAATGTTTAATTTACCAAGTTTTCCATTGGTTCAAACAGCCGCTATCTATTCCAGAATATTTGCTGGGTATAACTTTTATGCGGCAAATACCAAGAATACTCTGAAGAAGAGTCATGTTCCATTATTCTTGATTCATGGCTCAAAGGATACATTTGTTCCTACAGATAATATATATACTAATTATAAGAATGCAAATAATCCAAAGAAAATGTGGATTGTTAAAGGCGCAGGGCATGGTAAGGCTTATAGTATAGAAAAAGCTAAGTACATCGAAGAAACCACAGCATTTGCTGCTAAGTATTTCAAATAAAAAGTGAGACGTAATTAATTTTACTTCTCACTTTTTAAATTATCGGTAATCTTTTGAATCTGATTTAATTTCTTATCTATAAGTAATAATTTTAGAATTAGATGTTGCTATTATCTAAGGGGAAGTGAGTCTTTATAGATTTTGCTTTCATCATGATAGTTTAATTCTATAAAAATTCTTTTCTGACTTTTATAATTGCCTTTTGCTAGAATTGATTGTTCTGGATTAATAATTTTTCCTGTTAGTTCATCTAATTTTTCTTCATTATTAATAATTATAGAATCAATAATGGCGACTGATTTTCCAGTGTTTTTAACGATCAAATTAGTGTCATCTAAATTTATGATCAGATATGGTCGTTGATATTTTTCAATAATATCAACGGCTTTTTTCATGGAAGAATTTATTTTGAAGATTGAGGTAGACAAAAGGATTACTCCGACTATGGTAGTTACTACCAATATTATTGCTGAAATTGCTAATGTAAATTCATTAAATGGTGCCATCATTATGATCTCCTTACGATTTCGTCATTTCCGCTAACACTTGTGAAAGGTCTATTTACTTATCTTCATATTTTCTAAATAATGTTTTAAGGATAAATATTTTGGAGGATAATTGGATGCGTAAATTTATGTACGATCGAGAAATTTTTAAATTGATACTAATGTTTTTAATGGTCTTGGATCACATACCATATTTTATATCACCATATTTGGCTGATACGTTTCATTTAATAACTCGTGTTGTTGCGGTAGGATTTGGATACTTAGTTATAGAAGGCTTGAAATATACACATAGTAAACGAAATTATTTACTTAGATTATCAGGTTGGGGCGTATTTATGGCCCTAGGTAATTTCATTATGAACCAATTCTTGAATCAAGACTATAAAATGTCCATCTTAGGAGACAATATTTTTATAACACTGGCTGTTGGTGCGGCAATAACCATGTTATGGAATACTGGATCCAAGCGTAATAAATGCATTTCATTTTTACTAATGTTGATTGGATGTATTCCAATACTTGAAGGTAGTTTCTTGTTACTTCCTTTTATGTTCATTACTAATTTAACATATGATAATGTCAAAAAACGTGATTTATCTTATTTAGGATTAGCAGCTTTCTTCGGTATTATTGAATTATCAATGACTATACCGGTAATGGATACCGGCAATCTTATTAGTGTTTATGATAGTATTGCTATGAACGCAAGTAACTTATTTTTTATTTTGATAGTTCCATTATTGCATTTGTATAACGGCAAACAATGGAAATATGCATCGCGATTGAAATATTTGTTTTATATTTTTTATCCAGCACATCTATGGATTATTCACCTTGTTGCTAATTATCTTGCTAAGTAAATTAAGGTAAGAATTCAACCTTACGAAATTGTAAGACTGAACTAACGATTCAGTTACATTCACCATAAACCATTTACTAAAGTACTTATCAGCGTAATAATTAATATTGATAGATGAGTTTGAACATTTATCAAATATAAACTACATATCATATGCTAAATTTGTAATTAAATAAGCTTAAGGCCTATACGGCTTTAAGCTTATTTTTTTAAGTTATATAATTAAATCGTGCAAAATTGCTTTTTGTCATAAGTTTGATTATTTGAATTATATGTTTAAACATGTAACAATCACTATAAATAATAATTTGAGGTGATAAACATGTTTAAGTTGGCTATATTTCAATTAATTAGTAAAAGTATTTTCGTACCTAACTATTATTTGCCTTGTTTATTGATTAGCGCTCTATTGGGTTCAGCATTGTTTTTGTATTTTATTAATAAAAGGAAAAGAAATTAAATTCTTTTAGTTTTTACCCAACTATTATTATTTTTAGATAATCTAAAGATCGATATCATTAAACTTACAAAAAATACTATATACATATATGAAACTAATAAAATGGCTCTTAATCTTTTTACTAGATTCGAATGTTCATTTAAGAAATCGGTGTGGTTTATAATCACACCGTTTTTTTCGGTCTTCTTTAGTTCACGTATGTACAATTCAGTAAATAAAACTCCAAATAACAATCCCAAAATTGAGAGGAAGAAAAAGTCTATTAATCCATTTAGTAAATCTCCTGAGTCAATTATGAAGAATTTTACGGTGTAAATAATAATAGTTATATCTGACAAAATATTCAGTATTGGCATTATACAAAACAAGAGAACATCTGATTTTTGTAGTTTTGACATGGTTTTAGAACGCATAACTTGTTTTAAGTATTTCCAACAGTTGAATCCACCTTGTGACCACCTAGCTCTTTGGACGACTAATTTTTTAAGACTAGTAAGTGCTTCTTGATCAACATAAGCATTTCCAATGTATTTTATTTTTAGGCTTTTTAATTTCATACGCAGTGTTAGTTCGTAATCTTCGAGAAGGGCATTGCCCCAAGGCTTGTCACCGAGTTTATCAAAAACAGAAGAAGCTCTGAAGAATTGACCATTACCACAAAGTGCAGTTGCATCAATATACGATCTAAACAACTGTGTTAAATGATTTATAACAAAAAACTCAATATCTTGGAAAGTTTGTAAAATAGTTTTTGGCGATTTCATTTTAACTCGTAACTGAGCGGCAGCAACGCTTTTATCTGCAAATGCATTATCTAGTTCAACACTTGAATTGAAACTCAAAACACCATCGGCATCCATCACACCGATGATTGAATGAGCTTGATCAAATGATGATTGTTTAATAATACTTTTAATTGTTGGAACTGCGGAATTCAATGCACTTCCTTTACCTATTTGTGCATTAGGTTTTTTACGCTTAATGATAGTAATAGGACCAGATATATTTTCTACCGTTGAAACTGTGTTATCGATGGATGCGTCATCGATAACTATAATATGTTTTTCCATTTGCATTTCAAGTAACTGTTTCAAAGTGTTTCCAATGACTTTTTCTTCATTTAAACAGGGAATTAATATGATATAAAAAAACTTTTCTTTTTTATTTGTATTATTAGAGTTTGTTTTTTGATACTGATCATTAAAAAATGAGAATATCATCAGAAAGCATTGTGTCATAAATATGATTAAAGCAACGATATAGAAAATCATACAACCACCCCTTTGATGCACTATTTTGGTCGGGTATACGGTAATTATCAAATAATAAGTGCATAAATATGTTGCTGAAATGTATAGAAGAATTTATCTTGATAAAAGATGATAAATAAATTTGTTCGTTAGTTATTGGATATAGTGAAATAATTGATTATCATTTTTTATAATGTATTTAAAATATTACTATGTTTGATTATTGTGATTAATCCTATAACAGCAGCATTTACCTCTGTAATGATGTATATACATATTTCGATGATTTTTTGATAATTATGATTTTTTTATATAAAAGAATAATTCTTTGTGTATATAATCTCAAAGTAGTATGATTTGTATATTATCAAAGGAGGGGAAATAATGGTTAAGTTTTTACGTAGTAATAAGTATGCTTCGATTGTTTTGGCAATTATTAGAATATATCTTGGTTTTGAATGGGCAATCGCTGGATGGGGTAAAATTACTGGTGGATTCTCAGCACAAGGAATGTTGATGGGTGTTGTTAAGAATCCTGTAAAGGGACCAGAAGGTAATGTATTGTATCCTTGGTTTAACAGTATGATTCAACACATGATCCTACCTAATAATGGTGCAATTAGCTTCATGGTCGCATGGGGAGAGTTCTTAGTTGGTCTTGGTCTAATTTTTGGATGTTTAACAACTGCAGCAACTTTCTTCGGAATGATGATGAATTTTTCATACATGTTAGCTGGAACAGTTTCAGTAAACCCTGAATACATTTTCTTAGAAATGTTTATTATCTTTGCTGGATTTAATGCCGGTAAAATTGGTTTGGATTATTGGGTAATTCCATGGATGAGAAAGCATATTTTTAAGAAAAAAACCGAAATAGACTTTAATTAGTTCGTAATTCCAATCTTAATTTTTAGGATTGGAATTTTTTTATATAAAAATAATAATGAACAGAAAAGAACAAATTGGTATAATTGTAAGCATAAGGGAAATATTTATTAAGGGAGTTGTAAGGTATGGCAACACTTATGGATGTGGCAAAGCGTGCCAACGTTTCAAAAATGACAGTATCACGAGTCATTAATCATCCAGATATGGTTACTAATGAACTTAAACAATTGGTCTATCAAGCTATGAAGGAATTGGATTATCGTCCTAATTTGATTGCCAAAGCTTTGGTCAACAATTCAACAAGAATCGTAAAGTTGTGTATTTTAGAAGATATCGATACGACTGAACCTTATTATATGAACCTAATGGTAGGAATTGCCAAGACTCTAGACTTGCACCAATATTCATTACAATTGGTCACTCGTCGCAATTTTGATATTGGTAACTGTGACGGTTATATTATTACAGGTATGCGTAAAGAGGATCTTGATTGGATTAAAAAATTAGATAAACCATTGATTATGTTTGGTGAAAACCGATATGGTCTGGATTATGTAGACACTAATAATAAGGCTGGAACTTATAAAATGGCTAAGTTAGTATTGGAACGAGGATATGATCACTTAGTCTATATTGGTATAGATAGTAAAGAGTCGTTTGAGTATTCTCGTGAGGCGGGATATATTCAACAAGTTCAGGAAAATCAAATGATTCCAGAGTTATATAGATTTGATAATCACAGTCATTTAGCAGAAGAGTTTATTACTGAACATTGGAAAGAGATTGAACCGAATACCGCATTTATTTGTGCCTCAGATCGTTTGGCAATGGGAATTGAGCGTGGCATTTCACGTTGTGGTGGTTCTATTCCAGATGATTATGGTGTAACTGGATTTGATGGAGTATTCTTAAGCCAAGTTGCTTCGCCAAAAATTACCACGGTTAAACAATCAATAATTGAGATGGGAAGTGCTTGTGGTGAAAACTTATTGGACAAGATCAATTCAAAGATGTCTCAAGGAAATTTGATTTTTGAACCTAAGATAAGTATTGGTGGAACTTTAAGAGATTAAAAAGATGTTATCGGTAACATTTGTGTAAGCCCTATTATTATTGGGCTTATTTTTTTATACTTGTTTGGAAGCGGTTACCGGTTAGGAGGGCTTAAACATAATGAAATGGTATGATAATGCAATTATTTATCAAATATATCCGAAAAGTTTTCAAGATTCTAATGGCGATGGCATTGGTGATTTGCCAGGTATTATTCAACGTTTGGATTATATTGAACAACTCGGTGTTAATACTATTTGGTTAAATCCTATTTTTGTTTCGCCACAGGTTGACAATGGTTATGATGTATCTAATTATTTTGCAATTGATCCTAGTTTGGGAACAATAGATGATTTTGAAGACCTTTTAAAAGAAGCACACAGACGAAATATATATATAATACTGGATTTGCCAATTAATCATACGTCAGATCAACATCCATGGTTTAGAGATGCTGTAACCAATAAAAATAGTATTTTTAAGGATTATTACATTTGGAAAAAACAAGTAAATGGCCACGAACCAAATAACTGGGGATCTTTTTTTGGCGGAAGTGTTTGGTCCAAAGTCCATTCTGACAGTGATTACTATTATTTCCATTTATTTGATAAGAAGATGCCTGATTTAAATTGGAAGAATGTTGAAGTTCAAAATTCAATGGCCGATATCGCAAAGTTTTGGATTCAAAAGGGCGTTGATGGTTTTAGGCTGGATGCCTTTATTCATATGGCAAAAGCTGATTTGGGCCAGATGGCACTGAGTAACTCTGAGAAATATCCAGTCGATGATACTTTCTTTGCTAATTTACCCGAATTAAAAAAATATCTTGGTGGGTTTGTTAGCCAAATAAAAAAAGAAAATTCGGATATTTTTTTGCTAGGAGAGGCAGCATCTGCAAATGCTTATCAAGCAGCAGAATATACTCAACCAGAGGAAAATGGTTGTGACATGGTCGTTTCTTCTGACAATTTTGGTGAGGTATATGACGATGATAACTTTGGTGATGTACCTAAGTTCTTTAGACCTCGAAAGTTATCACTTAACAGATTCAAAAATACATTTGTTAAGTGGGAGAGTGTATTAGCAAATACGAGTTTTCCTGCTTTAACTTGGGGTAATCACGATATTAGTCGCTTTGTTGACCGACTTAATTTGCCCACTGATGATAATAAACTTAAAAAATCATTGGCAGTGATGATGTTTCTTCAGCGAGGAATTCCGATTATTTACTATGGTGAGGAACTTGGACAGCATGGACTGAAATACGAAAAGTTAGAGGACTTTGATGATCAGCGAGCAGTAGATTTGATTCAGAATTTACGTGCTAAAGATATTCCTGATGAACAAATTTTGGAGTTGCTGAATGATCAAGATGAAATGACCGCTCGTGGACCATTTCAATGGGATGATTCACAATTTGTAGGTTTTTCTAATGCTCAACCATGGAATTGGGCGGAACACTCTGAAGAAAATGCTCAGCAGGAGCAAAGTGATCCAAACAGTGTTTTAAATTTTTACGAAAAGTTATTACGTTTAAAATCTACTGACTGTTTTACCTTGGGGAATTATCGTTTGTTAAAAACCGATGATAATTTGTTTGTATTTGAACGTAGAACTAGTAATGATTATGGCTTAGTGGTAGTTAATATTTCAAATAAGAGTATCGATTATCCTTTACCGGTTAAATTTGATTGCCGAATAGCTTTGTCAAACCAAGATATAAAATTAACTAATGGACAAATTCACCTTGATCCATGGGGATGTTGTGCATTGGTCAACGATGGGAGAATTGATTAATGGCTTATCAAACAAATATAAATTTAAGAAAAGTTCAAATTTATAGTGTTTTTACACGAAATCATACACAAGAGGGGACTCTTAAAGCACTGGAAAATGATCTTGAACGTATTAAGAACCTTGGTACGGATTATATATGGTTACTACCAATTAATCCTGTCGGTGTAGTTGATCGCAAAGGTGATGTCGGATCGCCGTATGCAATTAGTGATTATCGGAAGATTGAAAAATCTCAAGGTACCTGGAACGATTTTGAACATTTGGCAAAGGCTATTCATGCTCATGGGATGAAAGTTATGATCGATATTGTCTACAATCACACTTCTAGAGATTCTGTATTACTTAAAGAACATCCCGAATGGTTCTTACATGACGATGAAGGAAATCTATATAACAAGAATCCAGAGTGGAGTGATGTTGCTGAATTAGATTACTCTGAACAAGGATTATGGGATTATCAAATTGAAACCTTGAAGATGTATGCAAAAATTGTTGATGGATTCCGATGCGATGTTGCTCCTCAAGTTCCAATTCAATTCTGGGAAAAAGCTCGCCAAGAAGTATCAAAAGTTAATGACAATATTTTGTGGCTAGCTGAATCAACTGGTGGAGACTATATAAGGGCAATTCGCAATAAGGGTTACTGGATTTCATCAGATGGCGAAATATATCGTGCATTTGATTTTGCCTATGATTACGATATTGATCAAATTTATCGTAGTTATATTAATGGAGAAATAACGCTTAGTCGTTATGTGGAATCCTTGAATCAGCAAGAATTGATTTATCCAGCAAACTATATTAAAATGCGTGGCTTAGAAAATCATGATCAGCCGAGAGCACATCACTTGTTCCCTAATGAAAATGATTTAATTAACTGGACTGCTTTTTCAGCCTTCCAAAAAGGTTCAACATTGATATATGCTGGTCAAGAAGTAGGAATGAAGCATCAACCAAGTTTATTTGATATTGATAAGCTGAATTGGAATACAAATCTTGACATAAGTTCATTGATCAAATGTATGCACGAATTAAGTCAAGATGCGATTCAGTACAAGGGTTCATATGATATCGAAGCATTGGATGATGATGTTGTTAAAGTTACCTTTAAGTTAGATAATAAAACTCGTGTAGGTATCTTTACCTTGAAGGGTAAATCATCTCGCGTAAAGATTAACCTTCCTGATGCAAAATATACTAATTTAATTACTGAAAATAGCATTGAAATTCATCATGGATTGTTGACCGTTGACTATGATCCCATCATAATAGAATATTAAAAAATCTCTGTAAGCCATGCTAGTCAAGGAACTAGCGTGGTTTTTTTAATTGGTATGGAACAATCCTGTTATCGGTAACATAGCGAAAACGCTTGCAAGAAACCGGTATCAGAACAATAATTATAAGCGTAGTAAAGAAATTATTATATAGGGGGTCAAGGTAATGAAAAAAGGTTTCTGGAAACGTTTCGGGAAACGTGTTGCCGTAGTTGCATTGGCAGCTGGAGCAACTTTTACATTAGCTGCATGTAGCAGTAGTGGTAGTTCATCATCTTCCGGTGGTAAAACTAAAATCACTATTCTACAAGGAAAGGTAGAAAACAATAAGCAATTGAAACAAATTGCTAAACAATATGAGAAGACTCATAAGAATGTTACTATCGAAATCACTTCTATCGGTGGTGGTACTGATTATGATCCTGTCTTGAAGACAAGAATTTCTTCTGGTAACTCACCTACAATCTTTAGTTTGGCTGGTCCTGCTGATGTTAAGCAATTCAAGTCATACGAAGCAGACCTATCAAAGACAAAGACTGCTAAAGCCGCACTTCCTGGCGTTCTGAGCGCTGTTAAGTCAGACGGTAAGACTGTTGGACTTCCATTCAACGTTGAAGGTTATGGATTTGTTTACAACAAGAAAGTCTTCGAAAAGGCTGGAATTGATCCAGAAAGCCTAACAACAGTTGATAAGTTACAAGCTGCTGTTGAACAATTAGATGCACAAAAAGAACAATTAGGTATTAAGGGTGTATTCGCATTACCTGGTAAAGAAGCATGGATCATGTCAGATCACTTGCTAAACCTTTACTTAGCACAAGATTACGACGGTAATGCACAAAAACTTTACAAGTCAAAGAGCATGAAGTTCTCAAAGAACGCTGATATGAAGACAATGCTTGATTTACAAAAGAAGTATTCAATTAAACCAGTAATGCAAATGGACTACTCAGCACAAGTTAACCAATACTTCTCACAAGGTAAGACAGCCATGATTCAACAAGGTGACTGGATCTATCCTACAGTTGAAGGTATTGATAAGGACTTCGCACAAAATGATATTGGTATGATTCCTATTCCCGTACCTGGTGAAGAAGGTAAATTACCAGTCGGAACATCACTATACTGGGCTGTTAACAAACGTAAGTCAGCAACAGAACAAAAGGCTGCTACAAACTTCCTAGATTGGCTATATACATCTAAAGAAGGTAAGAAAGCCGTTGTTGATAAACTTCACTATGTACCAGCATACAAAGGTTACGACAATTTGAAGATGCCAGACCCACTAACATCAGTAGTTTATAACTATGAGAAGAAGGGTCAAACAACTGGATGGGCATTCCCTGGTTACACAGGTACTGCTTGGGATCCAGATGTTGCACAACCTAACTTGCAAAAGTACTTATCTGGCAAACAAAGCTGGGATAAGACAGTCAAGAACATGACAGATGGCTGGGCAAAACAACAAAAGAGTAACTAGTTTGACAAAAGAGGGCAATGAATATGAAAAATAGAAGTCTTTCATTTTGGCTATTTTTAACGCCAACCCTCGTTGCGTTAGCCTTGGTTGTATTCATTCCGGTAATTGAAGGTTTATTCTATTCATTTACTGATTGGGATGGTCTTACTTATACCAAGATGGTAGGATTTCAAAATTACATTCAATTGTTCCACGATAAGGCGTTTATTAACGCCTTTTGGTTTACAGTGGGCTTTGTTATTGTAACTGTTATCTTACTAAACGTAATTGGTTTAGGGTTAGCTTTACTAGTAACACAAAAATTCAAGGGAAGTAATTTCCTACGTACCGTATTCTTTATGCCAAATATGATTGGTGGTTTGATCCTAGGATTTATTTGGCAATTTATTTTCACACAAGGCTTTTCAGCTTTAGGTGATGCACTACATATGAGTTGGTTGCAAAACTGGCTTACAAATGAAACAACAGGATTCTGGGGATTAGTTATTGTTACAGTATGGCAAATGAGTGGTTACATTATGATCATTTACATTGCATACTTACAAAACATTCCTAATGAAGTTATCGAAGCTGCTGAGATTGACGGTGCTTCAGCATGGCAACGTTTCACTAAAATTACGTTCCCAATGATTGCACCAGCATTCACAGTATGTATGTTCCTAACTCTTTCAAACGGATTCAAGATTTACGACCAAAACCTTTCATTGACGAATGGTGGACCTTATCATTCAACCCAAATGTTAGCGATGGATATTGTTAATACAGCATATAATTCAAGTAACTTCGCTTTATCAGAAGCTAAAGCTATGATCTTCTTCTTGATTGTTGCTGCAATTTCATTATTGCAAGTCTTCTACAACCGTAAGAGGGAGGTAGATCTCTAATGAGTAAGAATAGTAGAAAAGCTTTAGGTATTTTCGGATTTATCATCGGAATTTTATGGTTATTCCCATTTTACCTAATTGTTACAAACTCATTTAAGACACCTAAAGGAATTTTCGCATCAGTTTTATCACTTCCTGTTAACAGTACAACTGATAATTATGTTAATTCCTTTAAGGCTCTGGACTTTATGGCTTCATTAACACATTCATTGATCATTACCGTTGCATCTGTAATTGTCATTATTTTGGGATCTTCAATGGGTGCCTATGCGCTTCAAAGAAATAAATCTAAACTGAGTGGTGGATTATTAATGCTGTTTATCTCAGCTATGTTGATTCCATTCCAATCAGTTATGATTCCATTAACTGCTAACTTCGGTGGTGTTCACTTCCTAAATATGTGGGGACTTGTCGTTATGTACTTAGGATTCGATTGTAGTTTGTCTATCTTCTTATACCAAGGTACTTTATCTAGTATTCCTCTAGCAATGGATGAGGCTGCTGAGATGGAAGGGGCAAGCCGTTGGCAAATATTCTACAAAGTTATTTTTCCAATGCTTAGTCCTATGACCGTTACAGTTGCTATTTTGAACATTATTGCAATCTGGAATGACTACCTATTACCATCATTGGTATTACCACAGACTCAATATACAATTCCGCTACAAATGTTCAATTTCTTCGGTCAATATACAAAGCAATGGCATTTGGCTCTAGCCGGAATTACAATTTCAATCCTACCTGTAATTCTATTCTATCTAATCGCACAAAAGTGGATTATCAAAGGTGTTACAGATGGTGCTGTTAAATAATTAAGGAGGGAAATCGTGATTAATTTAAACTCGAAAAATGGTCAAAAATTAATGACCGCTGGAAATTGGATTTGGTCTTTATTTACAATTAATGTTTCATTCTTTCTGATCAATTTCTCAGTTATTTTAACTGCGATTATTCTTTCTAGTTTGCCAATGTCTGCATCTTACTACGTGGTTTTGTTTGTAACTGGGCTTATGCTTTCGTTATTTACGATTCCAAGTTTAACTGCGAGCTTTTCGGCAGTGCAAGAATGGCAGGTTAATGGCAGCGGCAGTTTCTTCAAGTATTTCTTTAAAAAATGGTTTGAATCATTAAGAGATTACAAAGTTAATTTTGGTTTCGGAGCTGTTGGTATAGTAATGATTGCACTTAATAAAGTTGCATCAGGCAATACACAATGGCACACGGTAGTCTTAACATTTTCGTTTGTTTATTTGATGGCTTTAGTTGCTGCAACATTTCAGTCGGCAACTAAAGAAAGCGATAATACGTTGACGTTATTAGTATCCAAACCGTTCCTAACTATTATTTCTGTGATTGTATTCTTAATATTAATTCTGATAAATTTTGTTTTGCAATTAGCATTTCTAAGTGTTATTTGTAGTATTTCTTTAGCTACTTATGTTTCTTATCGTTTATTAGGTGGCAGAATGGAAAAAAATGATTGACTTTGGGTGTGGAGGACACATCTAGATTGATTAATGAGTTAGCTCGTTAGTTAACTGGAAGTCAAAAAAATAAAAGGAGCGTTAAAAATGGTAGAAATTAATTTAGATCACATTTATAAACGCTATCAAGGCAATACTGACTATTCAGTTAGTGATTTCAACCTAGACATTAAAGATGGTGAGTTTATTGTCTTCGTTGGACCTTCCGGATGTGGTAAATCCACCACATTGCGTATGATAGCTGGTTTGGAGGATATTACTGAAGGTGATTTCAAGATGGAAGGAAAGGTAATGAACAAAGTTGCCCCTAAAGATCGTGATATCGCTATGGTATTCCAGAACTATGCTTTGTATCCTCATATGACCGTCTTTGACAACATGGCCTTTGGACTGAACATTCGTAAAAATGACAAAGCTGATACGAAGAAACGTGTTGAGAACGCTGCTAAGATCCTAGGCTTGACAGATTATCTCAAACGTAAACCGGGTGCCCTCTCTGGTGGTCAAAGACAGCGTGTTGCCTTAGGACGTGCTATTGTTCGTGATGCTAAGTTATTCTTGCTTGATGAGCCATTATCAAACTTGGATGCCAAACTGAGAGTTCAGATGCGTACCGAAATTGCTCAATTGCATCAAAGATTAGGACGTAACTTCATTTATGTTACTCACGATCAAGTTGAAGCAATGACTATGGCTGATCGTATCGTAATTATGAATGATGGTAAGATTCAACAAGTTGGTTCACCAGCAGACCTATACAATAAACCTGAAAACAAATTCGTTGCTGGATTCATTGGTTCACCTGCTATGAACTTCTTTGATGTAACGCTTGCTAATGGCAAGATTACAAATGATGAAGGTATCAATATGGCTGTTCCTGAAGGTCAATATAAGATCTTAAGAGACAAAGGTTATGATGGTAAGAAACTGACATTTGGTATTCGTCCAGAAGATATTCACGCCGAAGAAATTGCAATTCAGACTTTCCCTGATGCAATTCTTAATGCTAAAGTTCAAGTTTCTGAGTTGTTGGGTTCTGAATCAATGCTTTATTCAAAACTCGGCAATACAGATTTCATTGCTAAGGTAAATTCACGTGATTATCACGAACCAGGTGAAGAAGTAAAAATGGCTATTGAAATGACGAAAGCTCATTACTTCGATGATGATACAGAAGAGACAATTCTTTAGAGAATTATAAAAAGGTAATTGGGTATTTTGTTTACCTAATTACCTTTTTTATTTTTAGGAGGCATAAATGAATGAAGCGGATATTTGAAGTTGATCCCTGGAATATCATCACGCATAAGTTAGACAAAGATGATAGACGTCTACAAGAAAGTATGACTAGTCTTGGTAATGGCTATATGGGAATGCGTGGTAACTTTGAAGAGGACTACACAGGTGATAGCCTTCCAGGAATATATCTTGCCGGAGTATGGTATCCCGACAAAACACGTGTTGGTTGGTGGAAAAATGGCTATCCAAAGTACTTTGGAAAAGTCATAAATGCTATTAACTTTATTAAAATAAATTTTTTGATCAACGGGTCTAAACTAGATTTAGCAACCGATCAAATCAGTGATTTTAAATTGGATCTGAATATGAAAGATGCAGTTTTGACTAGGTCGTTTGTTGTCACTAAAGGTGATGCAAAGGTTGAATTCAAATTTGAAAGATTTTTAAGTGTTGCACAAAAAGAACTATCCGTTCAAAAAGTCAGCTTTAAAAATTTGTCTGATAAGAATGTCGAAGTAAAGGCTATATCAGCTTTGGATTCTAATGTTGTTAATGAAGATTCTAATTATGATGAACATTTTTGGAATGTAGTAAATATAGACGAGAATAGTTTAGTGGCTGAAACCAAACCCAATGACTTCGGTACGCCTAGATTTACATCTGGAATGGAAATGTGCCACGTAACTGTTATGGAAAAGATTGATTCAACTGTTACTGATTCTGAAACGAGTGAAACTTTCAAGATCAACCTTGAATCAAATGAAGTAGCTATTTTAGAGAAACGTGTCATTGTGGTTACTTCTCGTGATTATGATTCAAATGAAAAATTAACTAACGCCATGAGTAAATTAGCTAATGATACTTCGACTAAATCGTATGACGAATTATTGACTGAACATAGCAACATTTGGGCAGAACGTTGGAACAAATCAGACGTCAAAATTACCGGTGATAACGAATCACAACAAGGAATGCGTTTTAATTTGTTTGGATTATTCACTACATATTATGGAGAAGATGCGCGACTGAACATTGGTCCTAAAGGTTTCACTGGTGAAAAATATGGTGGTGCAACTTATTGGGATACTGAAGCTTTCTGCGTGCCAGTTTATCTTGGTATTACTAAGCCAGAAGTAACCCGTAATTTGTTGATGTATCGTTACAAGCAAATGGACGGTGCTTTCGTCAATGCAAAGCAACAAGGCTTAAAAGGTGCATTGTTCCCAATGGTTACGTTTAATGGTATTGAGTGTCATAACGAATGGGAAATAACCTTTGAAGAGATTCACCGTAATGGTGACATTGCATTTGCTATTTATAATTACACTAGATATACCGGAGACAAGTCATTTGTTTTGAACGAAGGTAGTGAAATACTGACCGAAATTAGTCGTTTCTGGGCTGATCGTGTTCATTTCAGTAAACGTAATAATCAGTATATGATTCACGGTGTTACTGGACCAGATGAATATGAGAATAATGTTGATAATAACTGGGATACTAATCTGCTAGCTAAATGGACACTTGAGTATACTCTGAAGATTCTTCAAGATGTTTCTCCAGAACAGGCAAAGAAATTAAATGTCTCGGACGAAGAAAAGTCTAAATGGCAAGATATTGTAGACAAAATGTACATGCCATATGACAAGGGATTGAATATTTTTGTTCAACACGATGGTTTCTTAGATAAGGATCTTGAACCGGTTAGTGCAATTCCTAAAAATCAATTACCAATTAATCAACATTGGTCATGGGACAAGATACTACGTTCACCTTACATTAAGCAAGGGGATGTGCTTCAAGGTATTTGGGACTTTATTGAAGATTTCACGCCAGAACAAAAGAAGGCTAATTTTGATTTTTATGAACCACTAACAGTTCATGAGTCAAGTCTTTCACCTGCAATTCATTCTGTATTAGCAGCTGATCTTCATTATGAAGATAAAGCAGTTGAATTATACGAGAGAACGGCTAGACTAGACTTAGATAACTATAATAATGATACCGATGACGGCCTGCATGTAACTGCAATGACTGGTGGTTGGTTAGCTATAGTTCAAGGATTCGCTGGAATGAGAGTACATTCTAATGGGGTTCTTAGCTATAAGCCTTTCCTACCAAAGAAATGGGACAGTTATTCATTTAGGCAAGTCTTTAGAGGTCGAGTTATCGAAGTAAGTGTTGATAAAACTAGTTCTGACATTAAGCTAATTTCAGGTGATCCACTTGATATTGAAGTTAATGGTGAACTAGTCACACTTGACTAGCTATAAACAAAAATTAATTGAGGGCTGAGACATGTTATTTGTCTTAGTCTTTTTTTATAAAATGGGAGTGTATATGATGGTTAAATTTGAACAGATCAAAGGTTTTGTATTCGATTTAGATGGTGTTATTGCTGATACATCAGTTTATCACGCCAAGGCTTGGCATCAATTAGCAGATGAATTGGGTGTTACTTGGACTGATAAATTAGCCAATGACCTGAAAGGTGTCAGTCGTATGGATTCACTTGAGTTGATTCTTAAGTCTGGTGGTAAAGAAAATGATTATACAATAGAAGAAAAAGAAAAATATGCAGCCGAAAAGAATACTAATTATTTGAATTTATTAAAGAATATGGATAAAAGTGCAATCCTACCTGGAATGGCTGATTTCATTAAAAGCTTGGAAGAACACGATTATAAGTTGTCATTAGCTTCGGCATCGAAGAATTCACCATTGGTACTAGAACAATTAGGATTAGCACAATATTTTAAGAATCGTATTGATCCTTCTACCTTAAAGCACGGTAAGCCAGATCCTGAAATATTTGCACGTGGTGCTGAAGTTCTTGGATTGAAACCTGAAGAATGTATTGGACTAGAAGATGCATCTGCAGGTATTATGTCAATTAATGGTGCCGGAGAAACCTCAGTAGGTATAGGAGATCCTGAAATATTGCACGAAGCAGATATTAATTTTACTGATACATCACAAGTTACATTGGATAACATTAAAAATGCAATGAACGAAGTTAAAATGGATTAAATTAGGAGTGTTGAGGATGTCGGTAACTAGAATTAAGTTTGGTCAAGTTAATGGTGAGGACGTTTATAAATATATTATTGAAAATTTAAATAAAACTCGAATTAGCATTTTAACGTATGCGGCAACTTGGCAAAATTTTGAAGTGTATGATAATAATGAGTATCATTCATTGATTTCTCATTTTGATGATTTACAAAGTTATTTAGACACTCCATTTCAAGTAGGTAAGGTCGTGGGGCGTGTAGCTGGTAGGATTGGTAAGGCTAAGTTTATGATCAATGGCCACACATATCAATTGGCTCCAAATGAGCATAATAACTTACTACATGGTGGCAATAATGGAATTCAAACTAGAAATTTTGCTGGTTCAATTGATGAAGAGAATAATTCTGTTTCGTTAGCTTTGAAAGTTAAATCAAGCGATGATGGGTTTCCTGGAAATATTAATATAGTGATTACATATTCGTTGGATGATAATGATGAGGTTAATATTAAATATAGTGCTGTTAGTGACGAAGACACATTATTCAATCCAACTTGTCACGTATATTTCGATTTGGGTGAATCATCTATTATGAAAGAAAACTTACAAATAGCTGCAGATAATTATCTAGATACTGATGATGAAAAAATTCCCACAGGCTCTTTAATTCCTACACGAGAGGCATTTGATTTTAAGGAAGGTCAAAGTATCGAAAACGCTTTATATAAATTGAAAAAGCAAAATGGTAAACTGGAGTTTGATAATGCCTTTAAGACATCTGGCGATAAAGTTGCTAGTTTAAGTTCTGATAAATATGCGGTAGATTTGTGTTCCAATCGGAATGGATTAATTATTTTTACAGCCAATCCGATTAGTAATGAGGCATCTCGTCAGTATACTGGTCTGGCAATGGAGTTACAAACATTACCTGATGCTATTAATCATAGTGATTTTGGAAATATCATTTTGAGGAAGAATCAAACAGTTTCTTATACTGACAAGTATCGGTATAGAAAATTGTAGGGGGAGTTTTATGAGAATCGATCATGTAGGTTTATTTGTTAGAAATATTGAAAAGGTAGTTAAGTTCTATGAGACATACTTTGATGCTAAGTCGTCAGAAAAATATAACAATCCGGTATCGACTTTCTCATCTCGATTTTTGACTTTTCCTGATGGTGCAAGACTTGAGGTATGCAGCAGAGATGATTTGAATCCACATCATATTAGCGGTTTTCCATTGGGATATATGCATATAACATTTTCACTAGGCTCAAAAGAGGCTGTTGATACATTGACTGCAAAAATTGAAGCCGATGGATATCGTCATTTAAGTGGCCCAAGAGTCACCGGTGATGGATATTATGAAAGTGTTGTTTGTGACCCTGAAGGTAATCAAATTGAATTGACAGTATAGAGAGTGTGCAACAAAAATAGTTATTATGTAGTTGATTTAGGTAAAAGACAAAGTTCTGAATTTTAGAACTTTGTCTTTTTTATATTATTTTTGTAGTGTAAATATTGAATTGGTATATATATTATGTAATATAATTATTTTCATGTTAAATTGATTATTTTTTTGATTGTTGTTGTTAAAAGGAACTATGATATATACATAGGGAGGGACTGACAACCATGAGATTTCAACAATTAAAACGTAAACCGAATTCGATTTTAAGGAAGAAACTATATAAATCAGGTAAAAGCTGGGTTATAAAATCTAGTTTGAGTTTTGCAGGTGGTCTAATTCTATTTGGCGCAACACAATTCGTTAATGTTTCCGCTGATTCATTAGACTCCGTTCAAACTGAACAAAGTGCTTCTTCTGCTGAGTCGCAGCAAAATGATACTTCCAAGTTAAATAGTAATTCAAACGATAATAATTCGAATGAAATTAATCATGAAAATAGTCAACAACTATCTAGTGCTAAAACAGAACAGGATAATAATCAGGTGGAATCTGATACTAAGACAGTCGTAATAACAAATCAGAATAGTAATCAAACAACATCTAATACTAAGACAAATGTAGTAACAAATCAGAGTAATAATCAAAATGACGGAACCGATAGTACGTCTAATTCTGATATTCAATCAGATGATAATAATGTTCAGAATCAAAATGTTCCTTTAAGAAATGATCAAAATTCAAATAGTCCAGTTGCACAATCAAGGTCTCAGAATCTGCAAATTAGTCAAGCACAATCAGATAAGGAAAAACCTTTATATTACAGTATAGGTAGCTGTGATTATTATGTTAAAGATGGTACTTTACATATCGGAGCTGGTGACATTACTCAAGCTGAATATGATGATGCATATAAAATAGCATTAGGATTGTATAGAAGTAATGTTTTTGATCAAGAAATATCATATGATAAAATTTCTTTTGATGGGAAAGTTACATTACACGGGAATGTACATAATTTTCTTCATGCAACATCAGCAAAAACTATTGATAATTTGGAAAACTTGGATACATCAGATGTAACGGATTTCAGTAACTTTTTTTCTGGTAGTAAAAGTCTCCAATCCATTGATTTATCGAAGCTTAATACAAGTAATGCTACAAATTTAAATTATATGCTTGCTAACTGTTCATCCTTAACAGACGTAAAATTTAAGGATGATTTAGGAAATGTTATGGATACTTCCAAAGTTAAAAGTTTTTTGAATATGTTTGACACTGATGCATCTTTAAAGTCTTTAGATCTTACTGGTTTAGATACGAGTAGTGCTACTACAATGGCAGGTATGTTTAATAATGATACTAGGCTTACATTTATTGATGTGTCAGATTTTGATACATCAAAGGTAACTAATATGGATGGTATGTTTAACAGTGACGGTGATAAATTAAACATTAAAGGTTTGGATAAATTTGATACATCAAAAGTAACTAATATGTTTGGCATGTTCGCACATACAGATTTTAATGTTGAAGATTTAAAATCATGGGATACATCAAAAGTTGAAGATATTAGTGATATGTTTCTTCAGTCTGGTCTTTCAGGTAAAGTTGAGCTTCCCAGCTTTAATGGCGCTAGTTTGAAATATATGAGTAATATGTTTGAAGGTGCTAATAAAGTGACTGAAGTTGATTTAGATAACTTAAAAACTCCTATGCTATCAACTGATGATTTAAAAGTTGGTGAAAATAACAGAGGAGCAGTATATGGAGCTTTCAAGGGCTGTTCTAATCTTCAAAAAGTTGACTTGCCGGAGTTCAGTGGTGAAAATATTGAAAATTATTCATATATGTTTAGCAATTGTCCTAAATTAACAACTATAGAGTGGCCTCATATATTGACTAAGTCAGCGACATCATTTGAAAAAATGTTTAATGAAGATGAAAGTTTAACGGCAGATAATCTTGAATTCTTAAGTAACTTCGATACTAGTAAGGTAACAAATTTTTATGGCATGTTTAGCTGGTGTACAAGCTTAGAATCATTACCAGAGGTGAAGTTATGGAATATGGCATCCGCAAATGACTTAAGTTATATGTTCGACCGTGATACGTCACTTAAGGGTATAGATTTGTCACAATGGGAAACAAATAACGTAAGTGATTGGGAATATTTCCTGGGTTATTGTAAAAATTTGACTGAATTTAAACTACCAATATTTGATAAACCGACTAAAGGTAATATCAAAATGGGGAGTATGTTTACTTATTGCAATAACTTGCACTTTTTAGATTTTTCCAATTTTAATATTCCGGAAAATACTGATAGAAGTGGCATGTTTTTTTATACGAATTATCTTTATAAAATAAAATTAAATAGTAATGATTATTTAACCGACTCAAGTTTAAGTTTTTATGATATATATAAGGGCTGGTATAACGTCGGTACTGGGACTGATGATGATCCTCAAGGGAATTATAAGTTAAAAGATGGTACAGATATGATGAAGGTATACAGTGCAGAAGGTTACAACGGGGCTATACGTCCTAATGAAACTTGGGTCATTGCTGAACGTCATGAAGTTAACTATAAAATAGAGTATGTTGACTTCGAAACTGGTAAAGAGATATATGATTTTAATTCAAAAAATAGAGAAGGTTGGTATGTCGCCGTTCCAAGTGGAAGCGATATAAGTGTTCCAGGATATGATTCCAGTGTAGTTTATGATTCCAAAGGTGATAAACTTGATTTTGCATCTTATCATGTTAAGACTGATTCTGAGCAAACGGGATGGGGGTATGCAGAAAAATTACCAACATTTGATAAAAGTTCTCCAATTGAAGATTCAAACTTTACTGTAAAATTGAAGAAATCAGCTCCGTTTACTATTAAGATAAGTGACGTACCTGACGAAATAGTTTTGCAGGTTAATGATCCTGATGCAATTAAGGATAATACAATTTTGCAAAGCTTGAATACAGTAAAAGAATTGGACCCTGATAAAACCACTATTTCGATTGATTCTGATGATCCAGTAAGTGAAACAGAGGCTTTTGGTGGATCTAATCCATCTAAGAATATTAAGGATCTTGTTTTACTTCTTATTAAATCATTAGGACAGGATTCCGATCAGACTAGTCAGGTAATTACAATACCTGCCAATATTAATATCAATGTATCGTATAAACCAAACACTGGAAACGATAGTACCGACAACAACAATAATAGTAGCAGCCATTCTGGTGGCACAACATCAAATAGAACTGTAACAAATATTAATCAAACAATCGCAACATTTAGCGATAGACCAGAGGCACAATTGTATGATTTTGATGGTAATACAATTGATGGAAAATACCTGGATGTCAATACCGATTGGTTTAATGATAAACAGATGACTTTAAATGGACAAACTTATTATCGAGTCGCTACAGATGAATGGGTTAAAGCTGACCAAGTTTATGTTTATGTAGAGCATATTTCAAAGGTTAGAACTTATAAAGAAAATAAAGTTCAATTGATAAACGCACACTTAGATAATGTACGTAGTCTTAATCCATCAACAGATTGGGAAACTGATCGTTATGTGATGTTTAATGGAGAAAAGTATTATCGAGTTGCAACCAATGAATTTGTTCCAGCTGACAAAGTGTATGAGTATTGGGATGACTCAGATACAATACGTTCAAAGCATGCAACGCCTATATTCGATGAGCGAGGCAATGATGTTGGTCGTACACTCCTATCAAATGAAGATTATAAGATCGATATGACGGTTCAAATTAATAATGAAACTTATTATCGGGTTGCGACTGATGAATTTGTTAAGAAATCAGATGTTATTTAAATTAAAGCCTAATTAATTTTAATACCCCTTAAAGCTAGGTATAAGTCTAACTTTAAGGGGTACTTTTTAAATTTATATCAATAATTTTTTTGCTTTTTGACCATAAAATAAAAAATAATTATATTTATTTATGAGCATTGTAAATGTATTGTTATCTTTGATACGATTAAAGGTGAAATATCAATGTTATAAAATATTGATAAATACTGGAGGGTAATCGTGAAAAAATCTATCTTAGCACTAACCGTAGCATTAATTGGATGTACTTTGACAAGTATTAATGTTGTCAAGGCATCTAGTAAGACGTATACATTTGAAGCTTCCGATACAATATTTATGAAGAGTAATTCTCCTGAGGTTGCAGTTTATAAGATGCAAAATGGGAAGATAGTTAAGACGAATAACAAAGAGGAAATATACGATGCTAAAGGCCAACCTAAGAATTGGAGAGCTAATTCAGTAAACGTTAATGGTAAAGACTGGTGGCAAGTTTCTGAGAATGAATACTTTAGTACAAAAGGTTCAGAAAAGATCACAAGTAATATTTCTGACCCAAATGAGGTAAAATATGCTAATTACACACCAGATTTACCAAATTATGATGGTAAAGACATTGTCTTTATAGGTAACGATCCAAGGTCAGATAGTACAACAATCGATCTTTATAAAAAAGAAAATGGTAAATTAGTTGATACAGGTAAAAGTGTAAATTCCGCAAAAGGTTTTTTGATGCAATATTGGAAAGCTAATGAAGTCAACATTGACGGTAACGAATGCTGGCAAGTAGGGGATAACTTGTATTTTAACTCACCACGAGTTAAAAAATTAAATACAGTACGTAACAATGTTTCAGAAATTACAAACTATGGAAATTATTCTGATGGTACTGCAGATACTAACAATGAAAGTGAAATTTTCTTATTTAATAGTAAAGGTAAATATGTACCAGTTATGGCTCTTCAAAAAGACGGTTCATTTAAACAAATTAATGATCGTTCTTTGAAGGTTAATACTGATTGGAAGATAGATAATATTAGAAATTATAATGGTAAGATTTATGCTCGTGTTGCTACAAATGAGTGGGTCAATGTTAGTGACTATGCTAGTAAAGGTCAGCATAATTACATTAATTAGTTAATAGTAGATGTTATATAAAGCCATCCATTTTTGGATGGCTTTTTTTATGTGAGTAACAGATAAATGGTTAAATTTTGAAATATTAATTGCTATTTTTTAATGTAACCAAAATGTAATCAAATCTTGATAATGTGTAATGATTATTAGGTTTATAGTTTAAGTGATGAAATATATGGATAAATTATATTATGGGATAATTTGTTCTATATGTGATGTGTAAAGTCTATATTTTTTGTGCTGATTTTTATTTTCTAACAAACAAGATCGTACAGGGGGATTCATAAATGAATAAAAAAGTTATCTTAACAAGTGTGGCTGTATTAAGTACATTTGCTTCTATGGGAACACCTTTGGTAGTTAATGCTGCGAATACCAATGTAATAGTTGGTCCATCTGTAAAGAAAGCAGATCCAACTATCGGACATTCCGACAGTATTGGACCTGTTTCAAAATCAAATTCTGACCAACAAGTTATCGTGCAAGCCACTAACAACTACGCAACACCGGCTGAACAACAAGCCTTTATGGCTAAGGTCGTTCCGATTGCTCAACAAGTTGCCGCAAAATACAATATTTATGCTTCAGTTATGTTGGCCCAAGCAATTATTGAAAGTGGTTGGGGAAAGTCTGATTTAGCTGTCTATGCTAATAACTTGTTTGGATTGAAAGGTTCATATAATGGATCAACTTATCTTGTTCCAACTAGAGAATGGAGTAATTCCCTAAATGATTACTATTGGATCAATGCTAACTTCAGCAAGTATCCTAGTTATTATGAGTCATTTGCTGACAATGGAAATAAGATTCGTAATGGTGTTTCATGGGATTCCAGCTACTATAAGGGTGCATGGAAGGAAAATGCATCATCATATAAAGATGCTACAGCATGGTTGCAAGGAAGATATGCTACTGAACCTCATTATGCAGAGATCCTAAATAATACAATTGCTACGTATAACTTGTCACAATACGACGGTGCTGCTGAAACAAATGGTGGCTCTCAAGATGACGCAACGACTGGAACCGTTCATGTAAAAGTAACACCTTATGCCAGAATTTATAATAATGATAATAAATTAATCTCTAATAGAGCATTGATGTCTAATTCTGATTGGTACTTCAATAGAACTAAGACTGATTCAAATGGAACAACTTGGTATCACGTTGCTACTAATGAATGGGTTAGTTCGAGTGATGTATATAAATTGTAAAATATAATGGTTGCATTTACTATTCTAAGTGGATGTGACCATTTTTACTTTGTTGATTGTATTTTTCTGTTCAAGTACAATTTACGAAGGGGGAGATAACTTATATGAAAGAATCAGTCTATGATCAAGTTTTTGAAATTATTGATGAAATGTACAACTCATTATCAAAGAAACCTGACACTAATCCAGATGTTATAAAGACATTGATGACTGCCGGTACTTACTTAAGTAAAAAAAAGAGTGCTCCACAATTAATTGCTTCTAAAACGGTCAATGGCATTTTGCTAGCTAACCTAACTAGTAAATCAAAGCTCGATTCAGAAAATTGGAATCGTTTGAAACAATTGATAGTGTTAGCTCGATCCGAAGGATTTCAAGCTTCACCGATGGGACCAACTGATCCAAGAGCACAATTCTAAATACTATCTTCATGTTAAAAAACTCCGCTAGAAATTTCTCTAGCGGAGTTTTATTCTTAATAAATTATGCAAAAAACTTTTGCGCAATCAACTTATAAATATCAATAAACTTCAAATAATCATCTTCAAAGACAAATTCATTGATTTGGTGAGCTGATTCGTTACCAGGACCGGCTACAATCACCTCAAGGTCATGGTTGGCCTCTACAAATTGAGATGCATCTGTACCGCCTGGAGCACCGACAGCAACAGCATCTTGTGTTCAGATTTCCTTGTATGCGTCACGTGCCATCTTTAGAAAGTCAGAGTTTAAATCAGTCTTTACTGGCAAATTACTACTATCAATTTTGATTTCAAGATTCATTCTTGGATCAGCTTCATTCATGCTATTTACCAATTCTTTTAGCTCAGTAATTATTTTATCATTGTTGTATTCAGGAATAGTTCTGATTTTTACTGTCATTTCAGCGTAATCAGGGATGGTATTTTCTTGATCACCAGACTTGAATACTGTAACTGATGGTTTAGTTTTACCTAGTACATCGTCATCGGCACTTGTTAATTTAGCGAAATATTCGTTTTGCTTATTATAATATGTAACCAAATTATCAAGGGCATTGACCCCAACCTCTGGCATTGAGCTATGAGCTGCCTTACCACGTGAAATAACTTGATAAGTAACTGATCCTTTGTGTGCGCAGAAAATTGAATGGCGGCCATATTCAGAAGGATTAGGTTGAGTAATTCTGATCAATCCACTAGCAGCAAGTTTGTCAGTTACTAACTTAGATGTAGAATTACTTGGTTCACCAACAATTAATGCTTTTAAATCATCAGCATATCCAGCATCTGATAGTTGTTTAGCTCCTAATTCACCAATTTCTTCACCTACGGTAGCGATGAATTTGATGTTACCCTTGAATGAATCATCATTATTTAATTCAATAAGTGCAATAGCCATTCCTGCTAATCCACTCTTCATATCGGAAGCACCACGTCCAAATATTTTTCCGTCGATATGTTTTGGCTTGAACGATGAGTCGTAATTCCATTTGCTTTCGTCAACAGGAGCGACCACATCTTCATGTCCAGTGAATCCAAGTACCGGCCCATCACCTTTATTGATAGTAGCAATCAAATTGTCGCGATTATCATCGTACTTAACCAATTCATTTTTTATTCCATGTTTATCAAATAATTTTTTTAAATAGTCTGCAACCAGTTTTTCGTCACCATTTATAGTTCTTAATTTGATAAGATCATCCAGAATTTCTAATCTTTCAGATTTTTCCATATCTAGTCCTCCGATAACTTTTTATGTATAATACTAATTAGTTCAACAGTTCTATTTTAGTATTTTTTTAAGCAAAACGGTAAAAAAAGAGGATTAAATATTGAATTTATTGATGAAAATTGACAGGTATTTAGGTATATTTCTGTTAGTTGTTGCTATATTAGGATTTATCTTCAGTTGGTTTACGACAAATTATTTGTGGTCTGCCGCTGGAGCTGGTTTACTATTAATTATAATATCTTTTACATCAGACAAAAAAGATCCTAAGGAGAAAACACATGGACGACAATAAGAATATTACTTTTGAAGATTATTTAATGACCAATTCGGTACATTTCGCTAATAATTACGGGAATTTGATTGAATGGGTTGAGAAAATCCAAGTTGCTGTTCAAACTGAGTTGAATTTATTAGATGATTTTGGTGACAGACCAGAGTTGTCTTCATATCAATCGATTGCGGATGATTGTACTCAAATCATTTATGATCTTAGTTATGAATTGGCAAGATTCAATAGTAATATCACTAAAAAAAGTATCAGTGCGATTGCCTTAGAACAAACTATTTTATTTCAATCTGAAAACGATGAAGATGCGGTTAAAGAGGAGTTTGATTCATATAAAAAAGCTCATGTGAACGCGTATGACTCATTTTTAGATTTGATTGAGATACTTGATAAATTAGCTGGCCGCTACCCTTGGGTTACTTATGGTGATTCAGATAGTAGTTACAAGTTTGACCTGATGGACGCATTCTTGATGGTTGGACAGTTCTACTTTATGGGTATGGGTGAGTATACTGAAAAGGATTCAGAATCATATGTTGCAATGATTCGTCCAATGATAGAACAGTTGGATTTAGATGGTGAAATCAATGGTGAAGTTGCCGATTTTGAGGTTACTTACATTAATGACGCTGAAGATTCAATTACAGAAGGTATTGATCGATTAGCTGCT
This sequence comes from Companilactobacillus insicii, assembly GCF_003946015.1. Classification (GTDB taxonomy): domain Bacteria; phylum Bacillota; class Bacilli; order Lactobacillales; family Lactobacillaceae; genus Companilactobacillus; species Companilactobacillus insicii. The sequence continues at coordinate 31,310 of NZ_RHNU01000014.1, read as the reverse complement.
GATCAAGCGGGAGTTCCTTACATTCAAGAGTAATAAAATAAGCTGCCAATCTTAATGATTGACAGCTTATTGTGTAGATTAGTTTACTTTTTTACGACCCTCGGGTGTGTATTGGTTTGCCTTATGCTTACGATATAGGTAGTAAATACCACCTGCGATTGCAGCAATTATAATTAGTGGAATAGCTACATGAATGATCAAGAAGCCAACAACTACAATAATTAGAATCCATTTTAAAATATTTAAAAGTGTATCGGCCAATTAAATTCTCCTTTTTTAATTTGTGTCTATATAATCTTACTTATATTAGTTATTGTCAAGAATTATGAAAAAAAGGTTGACTATTTGATAACATCCTAGTATAGTAGCATCTATCGCTACCTCTTAGATATACGGAACAACAAAGGAGGCGTGAATAATATGAGATATAGAATTTTATTAGATTTAGATAATCAATTATTCACAGCAGTTGACGTTAATAATAGCAATCGCTTTGGTAATGGTACAACCATTGAAAAAGCTATCGAAAACCTTAAACAAGCTGCTTAATTATAGAATGAAAAAAGACTGAAGCATCTCGGCTTCAGTCTTTTTTTGTATCTTATGATTCAGGTTCTTCGACAGCAAATGTACCGAAAGTAGCGTTAACGGCTTTGGCTAAATCGTGTGGTTCAACTAAGATTGATTGCCCAATTTTACCAGCAGAGACAATTATTTTATCTGCTTCATCTGCCTCGGTATCAAAGAAGATAGGATAATTGTGCAGTGAATGAATACCAACTGGACTATTAGCGCCATGTTCAAAACCACTGGTCTTAACTAGATCTTTAAGAGGGACCATTCCAACTTTTTTATTTCCGGATAATTTTGCTAGCATTTTATAACTTAAATGTTTGTCTAATGCTACCATCCCGACAAGCGGACCAGTTTTGTTACCAGTAAGTACTAGCGTCTTATATATTTTATAACCATCTTTCTCGCTACCGTCGTTAACGAGCTCCTGCGTATCTCCTTCTGCTTGAGTGGGGAAGGTCATTGGTTCATAAGCAACCTTTTCCTTGTCCAAAATTTTTTCAACTAATGTTTTTTGTATTTTTTTCTTTTTTCCCATATATATCACCTTAACTGCAAATTCATACTCTTACTATCATAACAAACTAAGATAAATTTTAAAGTGAGCCGAACTGCCAAATAATTATATTTTTTGAAAATTTTTAAGTTAAAATAATAAATACTTGTTATATAATAGTTACCAATGTAACAGAAGGAGCGATGATCATGAGTTTTTTTAGACACAAGCAAACTAATGACCCTGCTAATAATGATTTCAGCAAAATATCACAGGAAATCAAAAAAAGCCCAGAGAAATTATCAGAAGCACAGAAATTGTTTAAAAATAATGAGTCTTTAAGACAACCAGCAACAAATGTAAAAAAGACTGAATCTAAGAATGTTTAGAATGCTATTTCAAATGGCATTCTTTTTTTATTATCTTAGCATAAGAATAAAATTATGCTTTGCATAATCAATAATTTATGGTATATTATAAAAAAATAAATATTGAGGTGAAGGAATGATGAATTTCATTAGTGCAGAGAGAACACATGTATTGGAAACAAATGTATTCGTAGAGAGGTTCTTGACATATCGCGACGTATTCGTTGAATATTTCAAGACAATGAATCTAATTGAAAGAGGCGAGGCTCTGACATATGAGAATTATTCACGCCTAGCCGACAATTATGTATACAACATTAAAAGATTTATAAAGTTAGGTAATTCTTATATTGAGAAATACAACTTGGAGAATTCCAAGATGTATGAGAGTCTTAACAATTACTTTGTTGCTTTAATTGATGCTTTGAAGTACTTGGACTATGACAACAATGTTATTAATAAGGCACAAGTTGCTAAGGCAAGATCAGTAATTCGTGATCGAGAAGTGGACTTTATGAATGAAGTTAGATCATATATTGATTAAAGACGTTATAAACGTCTTTTTTTTATGGCCGATTTCTAGTAATCTTAAGGTTATTGATATGGAGGCAAATTATGATTTGGAAAAAAATTAGTGTCTTGTTCCCAAGCACAATTAATGAAGAAATAATTTCAGATACTTTTATGAAGATTGGAGCACAAGGTACTGAAATCGTTGATGATGAAAATACTTATAAGCCAGAATTAATAAATGAGTTGCAGACAGAAATAAATAAACTTCCAGAATATGGATTTAATATTGATGGAGTTGAAATAGAAGAAAGTTCTGTTGATGAGAGTTCATGGGAGAATGAATGGAAACAATATTATCATCCCGTGCACATTAGTCATTATCTAACCGTTGTTCCAAAGTGGGTTGATTATGTGCCTGAGAATATTGATGAACATATTATTGTTATGGATCCGGGAAAATCATTTGGTACAGGTACGCATCCAACTACTTTCTCATGTATGCAAGCTTTAGAAATGATTCTAGGAAATGCGGAATCATTGTATGATGTTGGAACTGGGTCGGGTATTTTATCCATTCAAGCACGTCAATTAGGTGTCAATAACATTAAGGCGTTTGATTTGGCATCGGAAGCAGTCACAGCGGCTAAAGAAAATATTAAACTTAATCCTGGATGTGAAGATATTGAGGTTTATGAGAATTCGTTATTAGACGGCGTAGAAGGTAAAGTGGATGTAATTGTTGCCAATATCTTGGTAGATGTATTACAACAATTCATTCCTGATATCGAATCACATTTAAATAGTAAGGGATTTGTCATTTTATCTGGTATTATTAATGAAAAGGAAAAATTGGTTACCGACTTAATGAAAGAACAAGGCTTTTCAGCGATTGAAGTTCTTCATCTAAAGGGTTGGTCAACTTTAATTTGTAAGAGAACAAAAGATATCGAGGAACAAAATGGAGCAATACTTCGTTAGTAAAAAAGTTGAAGGAAATTCACTTAGTATTTCTGATAAAGAAATTTATAAACATTTGGCTACTGTATTACGTCACAAAGCAGGTGATGTGATTTACTTGGTTGATCAGGATAATGATTTATTTCAAGCAACAGTAACACAAATTGATACTAATAATAAATGTATTCAATTCAGCATAGAAAAAAGCAATAAGCCATCAACTGAGTTGCCTGTGGACGTAACTGTTGCCTGCTCTTTATCTAAAAAAGATAAGATTGAATGGATCACACAGAAGGCAACTGAATTGGGTGCTAAAAAAATCATCTTTTTTGATTCCCAGTATTCGATAATGCACTGGAAGTCGAATGTGATTGAAAAAAAGCTAACTAGATTACAGGAAATTGCAAAAAATGCAGCACAACAATCGAAACGCCGGTTGATTCCGGAAGTAGTCTATTTGGGCGACATCAGTAAGTTAAATAATTCCGATGTGGAATTAAAATTAATTGCTTATGAGGAATCTGCCAAAGAAGGCGAAACAAGTATTTTGGCTCAATCATTATCAAAATCACCAAAATCGATTATTTGCGCATTTGGCCCAGAAGGTGGTTTCTCATCCGAAGAGGTTTCAGAACTAAAAAATCATGAGTTTGTTTCAATAGGATTGGGACCACGTATAATGCGTGCAGAAACTGCCCCAATGTACTTCCTATCAGTGCTATCATATAAATATGAACTTAATTCAAAATGAGGAATGAATATTGAAGAATCTTTGGAATAAAGTTGAGAAGTCCAAGTCAACTTACATTGCACTAATATCTATTATTTTAGTTTTTATTATGCCGATATTATTTAATTTATTTCATCTTGGCAGAACAAATAGAATTATTTGGTTATTTTTTGTAATTAATATTTTATTTGCTGGCTTTATCGGTTGGTTTACAAGAAAATATCATTTGTCATTCTTTAATGTGGTGATTTTTCCGGTAATATTTGTCGTTAGTGTTTTTGTTAAATACGGCCGATATGGTTATTTTTTATCAGGAATATATTTAGTATTAAGTATTTTGATATATTTTCTTTTTGATAATGAAAATTGATTGTTTTTTAGAACTAAAGAAAGCATAATAATACGTAAAGAAAAGCACTCGTCTTAAATCAGAGTGCTTTTTATTGTAATCGAAGGGGTGAACAAAAATGAAAAAAAATGAAGATTATACTCCTGATCAAGTTCTCGATATTTGTCGTGAATATATGAATGATGAACACGTCGAATTCGTTAATAAAGCATATAATTTTGCTGCATACGTTCATAAGGAGCAGAAGAGAGCTACTGGTGAACCTTATATTATTCACCCTACTCAAGTTGCACAAATTCTAGCTTCATTACACATGGACCCATACACTGTGGCTGCAGGATATTTGCACGATGTTGTCGAGGATACTAATGTTACTCTCGGCGATGTCGAAGAGTTATTCGGCAATCAAGTTTCAACAATTGTTGATGGTGTAACTAAGATCAGTAAGTATAAGTATCACTCACATCAAGAATTACTAGCTGAGAATCACCGTAAAATGCTTTTGGCAACTGCCAAAGACTTACGTGTCATTATGGTCAAGCTTGCTGATAGGTTGCATAACATGCGTACATTAAAAGCATTGCGTCCTGATAAGCAAAGAAGAATTGCAAACGAAACTTTAGAGATATATGCTCCACTAGCTGATAGATTAGGTATCAGTAAAATTAAGTGGGAATTAGAGGACCTTTCACTTCATTATATTAATCCTCAACAGTATTACCGTATTGTCCATTTAATGAATAGCAAGCGTGATCAACGTGAGGCTTATATTGCTGAAGCGATTGACTACATTAAGACTAGCGTTGATGCGTTAGGTATCAAATATGATATTTATGGTCGTCCTAAGCATATTTATTCCATTTATAAAAAAATGCGAGATAAGCATAAGCAGTTCTCTGAATTATATGACTTGTTGGCTATTCGTATAGTCGTTGATTCTGTAAAGGATTGTTACGCTGTTCTAGGTTCTATTCACTCAAAATGGAAGCCGATTCCAGGACGTTTCAAAGACTATATTGCCGTTCCTAAGGCTAATGGTTATCAATCACTACATACAACAATTATTGGTCCTGGTGGACAACCACTAGAAGTTCAAATTAGAACATTTAAGATGCATGAGATTGCTGAATATGGTGTGGCTGCACACTGGGCATATAAAGAAGGTAACTTTGAAGGTGTACATCTGGACGAGAATGAACAAAAGATTGATGTCTTTCGTGAAATTCTTGAGCTACAAGAAAATTCTGACAACGCAGCCGATTTTATGAAATCCGTCAAGGGTGAGATATTTAATGATAGGGTTTATATCTTCACTCCTCAAGGTGAGGTAAGAGAGCTGCCTAAGGGGTCTATTCCATTGGATTTCGCCTACCAAGTACACACTGAAGTCGGTAGTCATTCTGTTGGTGCGAAGGTTAATGGCAGAATGGTACCATTGAATTATCAACTCAAGAATGGCGATATTGTTGAGATGCTGACAAATGAGAATTCAACACCTAGTCGTGACTGGATTCAAATGGTTTATACTTCTCGTGCACGTAATAAAATCAAACGCTACTTTAGAGTTAAAGATCGTCAAGAGAATATTCAAATTGGTCGAGAGTTACTAGAAACAGAGTTAAAGAATCGTTCATTATCTAGTAAGAAGTACCTTGATAAAAAACACCTTGAACTTGCAACTAATATATTTAATTTCACTGATCAAGAAGAATTATTCAATGCTGTTGGTTATGGTGAATTATCACCAATTAATGTAATTCATAAGCTGATTAGTGAAGATCCAGAAAATAAGAAGAAGGCTGAGAAAAAAGAATTAGAAGAAAATGTGATTACCGAAACACATGAAAATGTTCCAAAGCCTAATCCAGAAAATACCAAGCTAAAAAAAGAACAGGCTAATGCTAATACAAGTATTTCTGTTCAAGGCATTGATAATCTACTAATTCGTTTGGCTAAGTGTTGTAATCCAATTCCTGGTGATGAGATTGTTGGGTACATTACAAAGGGACGTGGATTGACCATTCATCGTGCTGATTGTCCAAATGTTCAAAGTGAAGAAGCTAAAAAGCGTTTTATTGAAGTTAGTTGGAATAATGTTACACGTGAAAAGCGTTACACCGCTGAGCTTGATATTTACGCATTTAATAGAAATGGTCTTTTGAATGAATTACTGCAAGTAATTAATTCAAATACTAATTCTTTGATCAACGTTAATGGACGTTTGGATAAAGAAAAAATGGCGGTTATTCATGTAAGTGTTGGTGTTAACAATAAGGAACACTTGGATCAAATTATTTCGAAGTTAAAAAATGTACCAGATGTTTACGAAATTAAAAGGACGGTTGAATAATATGAAAGTGGTTATCCAACGTGTCTCAGAAGCAAAAGTTAGTGTAAACAGCAAAGTCCTTGGTCAAATCGATCAGGGATTTTGTTTGTTGGTGGCGTTCGCTGATGAGGACGATGATGAAACAATAGAATATATGGCACGAAAAATTGCTAATATGCGGGTATTTTCTGATTCGGATGATAAAATGAATTTATCGATCAAAGATATTGATGGAGAAATTTTATCTATTTCGCAATTTACCTTGTATGCTGATACTAAAAAAGGGAATAGGCCCAGTTTCACTGGAGCTGGTGATTTTAAGACTTCCAGTGCAAAGTACGACCAATTTAATGAGGCTTTAAGAAATTACAATATAAATGTTGCCACAGGTGAATTTGGTGCTGATATGCAAGTATCGCTGATTAATGATGGACCTGTGACGATAATAATGGAGAGATAAATTATATTATGAAGAGTATTGTTTGGGATTTTGACGGGACATTAGCTAACAGTTATCCTGGGATAGTTATGGCAACTCAAAAATCCTTAAAAGAAAACTTTGATATTAATATTTCTAAGGATTCAATTTATAAAGAGATATTAAAAACATCAGTACGTAAACTTACAACTGAATTGCTAGATGGGGATGCTGATAAAGCTAAGGCTTTTTATAAGTCATACAAATTATTTGAACAAAATTATTATGATCAGATCAAATTAATGCCTCATGCAAGAATTATCTTAGAATATTGTAAGTTACAAGGATATCAACAATTTATTGTTACGCATCGAGATACTTCTATTTTTAATATTGCTAAACGATTGGATATTGCAAAATATTTTACTGAAATAATTAGTGTTGAAGATGGTCATACACGTAAGCCAGATTCTGAGATGTTGGATTACTTGATTAATAAATATTCAATTGATCCTAGTGAGATGTGGTCGATTGGTGATCGTAAGATAGATATTGATTTTGGTAAAGCAGCTCATACTAAAACAATTTTGTTGAGTGATAAGAAAGTTGATTTTGATGTGGATTATCAAGTTAAGAGTTTACAAGAAATCGATAAAATACTTTAAAATTTAAAAATTTTAATTAAAAGCATTATCAAAGTCCCTAGAAGGATTATTTGGTAATGCTTTTATAAATTTATTTTTGTTCAACATATAGATAGTTCAAGTCGGAGGATTACATGGTAGTAAATAAAATGGAAAAAAGTTTGGCTGACTTCGCTAAACCAGTCAATCAACAGTTGGATCAATATAAAGTTCAACAAATTGAATCAGTTCTCGAGTTGTTGGATGAAGGGAATACCGTACCATTTATTGCACGTTATCGAAAAGAACGGACGGGTACATTAGACGAAGTAGCAATTCGAAATATAGAAGATGAAGCACATAGATTGATGAAGTTGGATCAACGTCGCAATGATGTAATTAATTTGATCAAAGAACAAGGTAAACTAACCCCTGAATTAAAGAATAAACTTGAACAGGCAACTGTATTGCAACAAGTGGAAGATTTGTATCTACCATACAAGCAAAAGAAACAAACAAAAGCTGGTATTGCACGTAAAGCTGGACTGGGACCATTAGCAAATTGGCTATTAAGTTTTCCAAATGAGAACTTGGATAATAAAGCCAGTTCTTTTATAGACCTCGACAAGAATCTGCCTGATATAGAATCTGTATGGGCTGGAGTTCATGAGATTTTAGCTGAGCAATTTGGTGAGGAAGCAAGTTTTCGTGAATGGATAAGAAAGTATACTTGGAAAAATGGTGAATTAACGAGTAAATTGAAGCGTGGCGCCGAAGAAAAAGATGATGGACAAACTTATGAAACGTATTATGATTTTCAACAATCGTTAAAAAAAATCCCGCCATACCGAATCCTAGCTATCAACCGTGGCGAGCGTGAGAAGATATTGACTGTTGGTATTTCTGTTGATACTGATGCAATTTTGAATTTTGGATATTCAAGAATAGTCAGGCATAAGCAAGGTCCTGCAGTTGAAAAAATAACTGATGCTTTTTCTGATGCATACAAGCGCTTTTTAGGACCAGCTATAGAAAGAGAGATTCGTCGAGGATTATCTGATCAAGCAAATGAACATGCAATTAAAATTTTTGGAAATAATTTGTATCATCTTTTAATGATGTCTCCCTTGAAGGGAAAAATTGTCATGGGCTTTGATCCGGCATATCGCACAGGGTGTAAGTTAGCAATCATAGATGCTAACGGACGTTTTTTGACAAAGAAAGTAATTTATCCTCACAAACCGGCAAGTTTAGAAAAGCGAAATGCTGCTAGTGAGGAGTTTAAAAAATTATTAGAAGATTATCAAGTTGAGATGATCGCCATTGGTAATGGTACTGCTAGTCGGGAATCAGAAGAGTTTGTTAGTGGGATTTTAAAAACTTTAAAACGACCAGTTTACTATGTCATTGTTAATGAAGCGGGAGCATCAGTTTATTCTGCTAGTGAGAATGCTCGCAATGAGTTTGCAGATCTACATGTTGAAGAACGTTCAGCAATTAGTATCGGTCGCAGGTTACAGGATCCTTTGGCAGAATTAATCAAAGTTGATCCTAAGTCAATTGGTGTAGGACAATATCAACATGATGTACCTGAAAAAGACTTGGATGAACAGTTGGATCGGGTAGTAGAAACTGCTGTTAACCAAGTTGGAGTGAATGTTAATACCGCAAGTCCCGAATTGTTGACTCATATTTCCGGACTAACGTCTAGTACGGCGAATAATATTGTTAAGTTTCGAAACGAAAATGGCACTTTTGAGAATCTAAAGTCTTTAAAGCTTGTTCCCAGATTGGGACCTAAAGCCTATCAGCAATCAGTCGGATTTTTAAGAATTATATCTGGTAGTGATCCATTGGATAATACTGATATTCATCCCGAAAGCTATACAGTTACACGAAAATTATTGGCTGAAATTGGCCTTTCCACTGATATGATTGGTACCGATGAAATACATCAAAGTTTAATGAAATTGAATAAACATGAGTGGTCTCAAAAGTTGGGTATTGGAGAGGAAACCTTGGCAGATATTATTGATGGGCTAAGTAAGCCAGGACGTGATCTTCGTGATAGTATGCCGGCGCCGTTATTAAGGCAAGATGTACTAAGTATATCTGATCTTAAACCGGGGATGGAGCTTCAAGGAACAATTCGAAACGTAATTGATTTCGGTGCTTTTGTTGATATTGGAGTAAAACAAGATGGATTGGTACATATCTCGCAAATGGCGGATCGATATGTCAGTGATCCAAGTACAATGGTTACAATTGGTGATATTGTGACTGTTTGGGTATTGAGCGTTGATGAAAATCGCAATCGTATACAATTGACAATGCGTAAAGATCATCGTAATGGTTAAGTTAAAGTATGTTCGAAATAAATATGGCCGAAAACCTATTCTGGTTTTCGACCATATTTATTTTGACATCGTAGTTTTTTAATTTAGTCAGCTGACTTAAAAATACCCTTTGTTAAATAGCCACTCCAGGTCCACCCAGATACTTTTTTATCACTTGAAGTTACATAGTAATATGTACGAGAATGGTTTTTATCAACTTTAACAGACATCTTTTTGGTTGCATACCAAGAAGTGCGATATTTATCCAATGTTGTTTTCTTTGTTAGTTTGACGGTTGGTTTATCTGCCATAAATAGAGCTGAATAAATGTTACCAGTTGAGTCTTTTGAATGGTATGCGGTTTTAGCTATCTTTTTAACTGGTCCATTGCCAGTATATGTATGTGTTTCAGCTTTTTGTGAGCTTGTTGCAGCTAAGACGTTTGTGGTGTTGTTTGATAGTGGTAGTGCTGTAAGTGGTAAAGAAAGGATTACAAGTCCTAGTATTAATTTTTTCATGTTCTTCATGAAAAATTCCTCCATAAGATAATATGTAAAATATAGCCAATATAGACTTGAGAGTATTTAATCACAATGTCATGTATTAATACTAATAATATGCACAAAAAGACCGTCACAAAGTTTATTCATGACGGTCCTCGTTATATTGCAAATTTAATTATTTAAAATATTCTTTTAATCCTGTTGTTACAGCTTGTGCAACTTGAGATTTATACGAATTTGACTTTATGTATCCATAGTCAGAAGTGGAGTTAATATAACCTAATTCAATTAGAATGGACGGTTGACTGTTATAGTGCAATACATACAAATCTTTTTGCTTTGTGCCACGATTATTAATAGCTAATTTTTCTAGTTGATTATTAATATCCGTAGCCAAATTACCATCTTTGTTTTTATTGTAGTAATAAGTTGTTACACCAGTACCAGAGTCTTGTTCGCCCGAGGAATCAAAATGAAGGCTTATATATGCGTCGGCTTCGATCTTACTTGATAATCTTGCTCGTTCACCTAAGGTCTTCGTATCATCTCCAGAACGTGTTAGAACAACTCTTGCACCTGTTCGTTCAAGATCGGCTTTTATAGCTTTTGCGTAGGTGAGAGTAAAGTTCTTTTCGTAGGTCTTCTTCTTGGACTCGGCTCCAACATCGTTTCCACCATGTCCGGGGTCGATTACGATAGTTGCTTCAGAGATATTAGTTGCTGCAGATTTAATGGCACTCTTAGTTCCAGAAATTGTAACTACCCAACTGGCAACGTAACCAACTGAACCATCATCATCTCTTACTTTGTACCATTTTCCACTTTTACTTAAATAATCGAATTTTTTACCAACATTGACTGTTTTAATAACACGACTATTGCTATCGGGTTCAATACGCAGTTTGGTGTTTGATTGTGTTACGGTTACTTTCTTAATATCACTATCATCAGATTTAGATTCGTTGCTTGAACCAGAAGTTTCATTTGTACCTTGAATGAATTGACTCTTTACCCATCCGGCAGTTCCCTTATAGAGTATTTGTGACCATTCTTGTTCTTGATACATAACTGTGACTTTTTGTGATTGTTCAATTGTACCAAGAACATCACTATTAGCGCTATCGTTTTTAAAAACCGTTGTATTTGGAACTTTTATAATACCAACTTTATTAGTTGCAGAACTTACTTCTGTGTTGTCAATTAACCAACTGGCAACCCAGCCAATTCGATCTCCAGAGAGACGAACTTGATACCATTTATTTTTTTCAGCTAATATAGCTAACTTGTCGCCTTTTTTTACTTGACCCATGTTGGAGTAGGAGAGCCCTGGTCCAACACGCACGTTGACTGAATCAGATTCGACAACAATTGCATTTGCATTCGCCAAAGCTACTGTCGACCAACTTGATAAGGCAATTAAAAAAACAATGGCAACAAATAACTTGTTTTTAATTAAAAAAGTAATTATCTTTTTCATTTAAAGGATTCCTTTGTTGTCGCTATAATGATTATCATATATGTATATCTTACTGAAAAAAAGTGCAACTTAAAAGGCAGAAAGTGAAAAATTCACAGAAAATTGACATTTTTGAGTGATTTTAGTCGTTAAATCAATTTATTATTTATAATAATGTGTCATATGTATTAATTAATGATTTGCATACATGATTAAAAGCTTTTTTAGGGTGTCTTTTACTTTTCAGTAAATAAGCGATTGAACACTTTCTAAGGCTTATTTTATATCATTTAATCTCCAGTGGTTAATGTCTGGCCTGTTGGATAAGAAAGCGATGATATAAAAAAAGAGCCCTTAAGGCTCTTCGCTAAATTTATTGTGTCATCCCTAGTTTCTAGGAATTAAAAGCTATTTGATGTCAGTATTAAATTTTTTTAAACTGCTTAGGCACATTGATCCACCTATGATGGAAAGTATTCCACCAATCCATCCCAACATTGGAATTAATGAAATGGCACCACCAACTATTAAAAGGATATTAGGTGAATTTTGTATTCTTGAGTCATTTTTATAATAAACGAGTCCATAAATACCTAGCACTAAAACTGCTATTTTTACGATGTATAATACAGCAACAGAAAAAACAGTAAATGCACCCATACTTGCATAGTCAGATTCACTTGCTGTAACAGCTGCTGCACCCATCATTATAGGGATGAATGATCCGAATAACATAAAAATACCGCCAGCTAGTCCGACTATACCATTGGCTAAAGCTAACTTTTTAGATTTCATCAATATTTCCCCCCGTGTATATATATAATCACAGCTTTTTAAGTCTTCAGGTTTGGACAATGTATTATTTATCTGCATATACTTTGAAGCCAAATATAGATGTTCTAGCAATATTTGATCCACTTTGTGTTTTTACTAAAAAGGCTGGAGATTCTTTTAAGCCGTTTGCGTTAGCAAACAGTTCGTTTCTATCAAATAATGGCTGAACATATGCTTTCATTGCATTTTTCTTTAAGTATGCGACTGCATCAGGCACAACGAATGTAGCTTCATTATCTGAAAGGGTAAAGCTTACATCAGGATACTTATTGGATAAATATTCATTCATGTCGTCTGTATATCCTTGTTTTGCGTCTGATTGAGAACTTTTATTTTTATTTGCATGTGGTGTCGAATTACTTGTTGAAGTATCACTAGAGTCTGTATTTTCAGACTTTTGAGTTTCTTTTTTTGCTTCAGATTTCTTAGTAGGTTTTACATAATTAGGATTTTTTACTGTAATGTCATTACCGAGTGATTGAAGAAGCCCTGGTATCTTGGCATATACGGTATAATCTTTTTCTTTTTTATCTCCAGCACCTGGTAGTGTGAGATTCCATTTTCCGTTACTGTCAGCATGCATAGTTTTAACAGTATTCATGTCATCATTTTCTACTTTTATTTTTGCATTTTTATTTGAGGTTCCATAAATATTTACTTGATTGTTTGAATCTTGCTTTATCTCCAAGTCTCCAACTTCATCTTCATTTTTTAAATGAATTTTTGTATAGGCAGAATCCGGAATATCGCTGACTGAAAATTTGGTGACTTTTGATGAATGATATTTATTTTTTGCCACTAGTTTATAATCCATTGAATCTTCAAGGTGATTGAAATGAAAGTTTCCATTTTTGTCCGATACAGTATTTTTTTTGATTGGATCTATATCAGAGACTTCTTTCAAATAAACTCTAGTATTTGGAGTGGTTTTACCGTGTAGATTTGCTGTTCTATTGGTTCCAGTTATATTAAGCTTATTACTTGGTAAGTTAATAGTTGGTACTGGTGTTGCTAAAACAATTGTGGTGTGAATTATTTCATATGCTGAAACTGGTATGACAAGTACAGCAACCACGATTGCTATTAATAACATTTTAGGTAATTTGTTTTTGGCGGTTCTACTTTTGAATCCCTTAACCAAAAAGTAGATTACTGCGGCAATAATCAAAATTAAAATTGAAATTAATAATATCTTAAAAAACATACTTTCCCCCTAGATATAAAATTGAATCCATTATAAATACACCATGTTACATACTAACTCATAATTATATTCTATGAATTAATATGAGTGAAATTTTTATTTTTTATTATAAATTAATTATTTTTTGCTTGAAGGAAATGTTGAAATCACTTTCAAATAGTAATGCGCTTGACATTTGTATCAGTTTTGACTAACTTATAACTATATTCGAATCAAATTAAAAATTGCTCTACAGAGAACCTGGAATGCTGAGATCAGGTAAGTAATTCATTTGAGTGACGTATTATCAATCGTGTGGCAGGCGTTAACTGTAGCAAATTATTAGGTGGTACCGTGCAAATGCACCCTTTGTCTTATTTAGGCAGGGGTGTATTTTTTTATATGTGCGATGCATCGTGAAGGAGGATTTTATGCGCTATCAAAAACCAAAGGGTACAGCGGATATTTTACCCGGAGAATCAGAAAAGTGGCAATATGTAGAATCAGTTGCCCAAAACGTTTTTAGTCGTTACCGTTTTTCAGAAATTAGAACACCAATTTTTGAATCATACGAGGTCTTTGAACGTTCATCAGGTGATACATCTGATATTGTTTCTAAAGAAATGTATGACTTTAAAGATAAGGGTGACAGACACATTGCTCTTCGTCCTGAAGGTACGGCTGGGGTTGTTCGTGCGTACATTGAAAATAAATTGTACGGTCCAGAACATCAACATCCTTATAAGGTCTGGTATAAGGGACCTATGTTCAGATATGAACGTCCACAATCAGGACGTCAACGTCAATTCCATCAAATAGGACTTGAAGCTTTTGGATCAGATTCTCCAGAATTAGATGTAGAAGTAATTTCTGTTGGATTAAACTTTTTAAATGAATTGGGAGTTAATAATCTTAAGGTAGCCATTAATACTTTGGGAGATCCTGAATCACGTGAGAATTACCACAAGGCTTTGGTTGATTATTTTACGCCATTCAAAGATCAGCTGAGTGATGATTCTAAGGTTCGCCTTGAAAAGAATCCATTGAGAATTCTTGATAGTAAAGATGATAATGACAAAAAGCTTGTTGCTAATGCTCCTTCAATTTTGGACTACTTAAATGATGCATCAAAAGAAAGATTTGAGTATTTAAAATCATTATTAGATGATCTTGATATTAATTATGTAGTTGATCCAACTATGGTTCGTGGTCTTGACTACTATAATCACACTATTTTTGAATTTATGGTTACAGATCCAGCCTTTAACAACAAGGAAATAACTGTTCTTGCCGGTGGTCGCTACAATGGATTGGTTGAGGAACTTGGCGGCAAGCCTGAACCAGGAATCGGCTTTGGTTTAGGGATGGAACGTTTGATGTTGTTGCTTAAGGATGAAGATATTCATGTCGAGAATAACTTAGATGTTTATCTAGTTACAATTGGTGAAAAAGCTGAACGTGCTTCTGTCAAAATATTGTCTAATTTACGTCGTGCAGGTTTCTCTGCCGACAAGGATTATTTGCAACGAAAGATAAAGGCACAATTTAAGACAGCAGATCATTTGAATGCTAAGTACACTGTAACAATTGGTGATACTGAATTAGAGAATGACACAGCCAATGTTAAGAATATGTCTACAGGTGATCAAGTTAGTGTATCGTTAGAAAATTTAGCAGAAGAATTAAAAAAGATAGAGGGATAGGCAATATGCAAGAAAGAACAGATTATTGTGGCAATATTACTGAAGAATATGTTGGTAAAAAAGTTTCTTTAGATGGTTGGGTACAAAAACGTCGTGATCTTGGTGGATTGATCTTCATTGATCTAAGAGATTACAAGGGATTCGTACAACTAGTATTTAATACTGATCACAAAGAGGCATTAGAAACAGCTGAATCATTACGATCAGAATATGTTATTAATGTAATCGGTACTGTTAGATTACGTGACGAGAGTGCAATCAATGAAAATATTCCAACAGGTAAAGTAGAAGTTGTCGTTGAAACTGTTGAATTATTAAACAAATCAGTTACACCACCATTTGAAATCGTTGATGATGTTGATGCTTCTGAAGAAACTAAGTTAAAGTATCGTTATCTTGATCTTCGCAGACCTGAAATGCAAAAAGCAATTCGTACACGTGCTCAAATCAAGCATTCAGTTCATGAATATTTATATGATAATGGATTCATTGATATTGAAACACCAAATTTAACACCTTCGACTCCAGAAGGAGCTCGTGACTACCTTGTACCTTCACGTGTATATCCTGGACATTTCTTCGCCTTACCACAATCACCACAACTGTTTAAGCAATTGTTGATGGTCGGTGGGTTTGATCGTTATTATCAATTAGCACATTGTTTCCGTGATGAGGATCTTCGTGGTGATCGTCAACCAGAGTTTACTCAGATTGATTTGGAAATGAGCTTTATGTCTGCTGAAGAGATTCAAACAGTTACAGAAGGACTTATCGCTCGTGTTATGAAAGATGAAAAGGGTATTGATGTAAAATTACCATTCCCAAGAATTGATTGGGACGATGCTATGGCTCGTTATGGTTCTGACAAACCTGATATTCGTTTTGGTATGGAACTACAAGACTTGAATGATGTGTTTAAAGACACTGAATTCAAAGTATTCAAGGGTACTATCGATAACGGTGGTCAAGTTAAGGCAATCGTTGTTAAGAATAATGCTGATAAATATTCAAGAAAGAATATTGAAGAGTATCAGGAATATATCAAGCGTTTTGGTGCCAAGGGTCTTGCATGGCTTAAGTACAATGATGATAAGATTACTGGACCAGTTGCTAAGTTTATTACTGAACAACACGATGCGTTGGTAGAACGCTTAGGCCTTGAAAATAATGACTTGGTATTGTTCGTTGCTGACAAGAAAAAGGTTGTTGCTGATGCATTAGGTTATTTGCGTGTTGATATTGCTAAGAATTTGCACCTTTATGACCCTAATGAATTTGCATTCACATGGGTTGTTAACTGGCCATTATTTGAATATGACGAAGGTATTCAACGTTGGACTGCTGCTCACCATCCATTTACTATGCCTAATGAAGAGGATGTTCATTACTTAGATGAAGATCCACATAAGGCATATGCACAAAGTTATGATATTGTTCTTAATGGTTACGAGCTTGGTGGTGGATCAATTCGTATTCACGATTACAAGATTCAGGAAAAGATGCTCAAAGCTTTGGAATTCACTAAAGAAAAAGCTTATGAACAATTTGGCTTCTTATTAGATGCCTTGCAATACGGTTGCCCACCACATGGTGGTTTGGCTATTGGTTTGGATAGATTTGCTATGCTATTAGCTGGTAAGGACAATATTCGTGACGTTATTGCATTCCCTAAGAATTCTAATGCCACGGAACCAATGACGCATGCACCTAGAGAAGTTGCTGATAATCAATTAGTTGATCTAGGCATCGAAGTTTCAAAAAAAGATAATAAATAGAATCATATGTTAAATTAACAATAAATTAGAAGAGTCACAGAACTTACTTTCTGTGGCGCTTTTTTTACTAATTTAATTTTAATATTCATGAGCAGTTTGCTAGAAATGGTCAATAAGTTGCGTATACTTATAAGCATATGCTATGACTGGAGTGATTTAATTGGAGAAGGAATATAAGAAGAATCTTGAGGGTCTAACTGATGAACAATTGGATGTAACTCAAAATTGTGGAACGGAAATGCCGTTTACAGGTAAGTATGATGATTTTTATAAGAAGGGTATCTATGTCGATATTGCTAGTGGAGAACCTTTATTTTCATCAACACATAAGTTTGATGCAGGTTGTGGTTGGCCATCATTCAGTCAACCAATTGCACAACTGAATGAAAGTACCGACTTAAGAACAGGCCATGAACGTACTGAAGTCACGAGTAAAGATGCTGGATCTCATCTGGGACATGTTTTTAATGATGGTCCTAAAGAACTTGGTGGATTGAGATACTGTATTAATTCCGCTGCATTGAAGTTCATTCCATATGAAGAAATGGATGACAAAGGATATTCAGATTTTAAAAAATATGTTGAAGAAGGAGATAAATAATGAACGAAAAGAAAGCTGTATTTGCTGGAGGTTGTTTTTGGTGCATGGTTAAGCCATTTGATGAACAACCCGGAATTATTAAAGTAGTATCAGGATTTACAGGTGGTCATGTTCCTAATCCAACATATGAACAAGTCTGTACAGGAACGACTGGTCATACTGAGGCAGTTGAGATTACTTATGATGCAGATAAAGTTACATATAGACAACTTGTAGAGATTTATTGGCAAGTTACTGATCCAACTGATGCCGGAGGTCAGTTCCAAGATCGTGGCGACAACTACCGACCAGTGATATATTATTCCGATAAATCTGAAAAGAATACTGCTGAAGAATCCAAAAAAGCTTTAGCTGACGCGGAAAAATTTGATGATCCAATTGTGACTGAAATTCTTCCAGTCCAACCATTTTATCCAGCTGATGAATATCATCAAGAATTTTATAAGAAGAATCCGGCTCGCTATGAATTGGAAGAAAGTGGTGGAAGAGCAGATTTCATTGAAAAACATTGGAAATAGGCTGAAATAATATCGATTTGTGCTAATATTGTTAGGGTAAATTCGATATTAGGAGTAATTTTAAATGGATGAAATAGATAAGCTGATTGAAAGACATCAGAACTTATCCAAAATGTCAGTTGCGTTTCTATACTCAATTGCTGTATCGATCGCGGTTAATATGTTTTGGACACCAGGAGGTATTTATGGTTCAGGTGTAACTGGTGCTGCCCAGTTAATTTCCACTATTACTGAGCGCTGGTTTCCATTTCACATTTCTACCGCTGTGATGTATTTTGCATTTAATGCGCCATTGTTTGTTTTGGCATGGAGAAAAATTGATCACAATTTTACGGTGTTTACAGTTATCGCTGTAGCGTTTGCTTCACTCATGATGCACTTTTTTCCTACTGCTAAAATTACCGCAGATCCTTTAGTCTGTGCTATTTTTGGTGCTGTCGCTAATGGATTTGGTACGGGGATGGCATTACGCAACGGTATATCAACAGGTGGTATTGATATTGTTGGAATTATTTTACGCAAAAAAACTGGTAAAAGTGTGGGAACAATTAATATTATGTTTAATTTGTTCATCATTGCTTGTGCGGGCTTCTTGTTCGGATGGGTGCATGCTTTATATAGTGCAATAAGTATTTTTATAAATGGTCAAGTAATAGATATGATTTATAACAAAGATCAAAAACTTCAGGTTATGATAGTTACTTCAAAACCGAAGTATGTTATAAAAGAAATCCAAAGCGAGATGCGTCGTGGTATCACAATTGTGCATGATGCTGAAGGTGCATTTAAACATGAAGAAAAGACAATCTTATTTACAGTTATTTCTCGTGCTGAATTGCATGATCTAGAGACGGCTATGTCAATGTCAGATCCACATGCCTTTGTTAGTGTCACGGATACTGTTAAGATATTAGGTAGGTTCTATCAAAAACACATCTATTAAAAAAGAGAGGGCTATTTCAATGATAATTGGATCACATGTCGCAATGAAGGCACCTAGTATGTTGGCTGGTTCAGCTAAAGAGGCCCACAGTTATGGTGCAAATGCTATGATGATTTTTACGGGTGCTCCGCAAAATACTCGTCGTAAAGATATTTCAGAAATGAATATTCCTGAAGGTAAAAGATTACTTAAGTTGTACGGCATAGATCATGTAATTGGTCATGCGCCATATATTGTTAATTTAGGTAATACAGTTAAACCGGAGAAGTTACCTTTTGGAATTTCATTTATGCATGATGAGTTTGAACGTGCTGATGCGTTGGGTATTGAAGCAATAAGTTTCCACCCCGGTGCACATCTAAAGCAAGGTCCTGAAAAAGCACTTTTACAAATAGCTCAGTCATTGGATAAAGCTATTTTACCTGATCAAAAAGTTAGTGTAGCTATCGAGACTATGGCAGGTAAAGGTACAGAAGTAGGAATTAATTTTGAACAAATAGCATATATATTTGATCATTGTCAGAATAATGATAAATTGTCCGTAACAATGGATACTTGTCACATGAACGATGCTGGTTATGATGTTAAAGATGATTTTGATGGTGTATTGAATGAATTTGATCATGTTGTTGGTTTAGATAGATTATCAGTTATTCATTTGAATGATTCCAAAAATGAACGTGGTTCGCACAAAGATCGTCACGATGATATTGGATTCGGTACTATAGGATTCGATGCTTTGAATTACGTTGCTCATCATCCACAGTTGGAAGATATTCCAAAAATTATGGAAACTCCTTATGTAAAGCGCGATGAGAATGATAAGAAGGGCATCGCACCTTTTAAGGCTGAAATTGATATGTTGCGTGAACAAAAGTTTGATCCAGAAATGAAGAATAAATTAATAAAAGGCTAATCCGTGAGGATTAACCTTTTTTGTATCCATTAATTTGTAATTTTTCCATTATTAGTGCTGCGGTCTCTTCAATCGAACGGTCGGCTGTATTAATTACAGGGCAACCTAGTTTTTCATAAATGTCATTCGAATAATCTAATTCTTTTTGAATTTCTCCTTCTTCAGAATAAGTTGTATCAGGATTTAATCCATAGGCAATCATTCTTTGACGACGAATCTTTAATAGAACATTCATATCATTTGTAAGTCCAACTATCTTGGATTTGTCCACTTGCCAAAGTTCGTCAGGAACTTTAGTTTTGGGAACAATAGGTAAGTTGGCAACTTTGATATTTCGATTTGCAAGATATAGTGACAAAGGCGTCTTAGAAGTTCTAGAAATACCTAATAGAACTAGGTCGGCTTCTAGTAAACCTTTAGGATTTTGACCGTCATCATTAGAAACGGTGAATTCCATTGCTGAAATCATGTCAAAGTATTCGTCATCTAAGTTATGAATAATTCCCTTTTTACGCAGTGGTTCTTGATGAGTCATCTGAGAGAATGTACCTATGATAGGATTTAGAATATCATAATAAGTAAGCTTATTTTTTTGGCAAAATCCATTGATAATATCACAGAGTTCTTTTGACACGATTGTGTGCAAAACAATGGCCTTTTTTTCCTTTGCAAGTTCCAATATCTCAGTTAAGTGCTTATCGTTTTTTACAAATGGATATTTTGTGTACTCAGTTTCTATATTTGGAAACTGTGCAAAAGCAGCGTTAGCCACACGTACAGCAGTCTCTCCAGCTGAATCTGATAGAACAAAAACGTCAATTTTTTGGGTCATATAAACTCCTCCTAAAAAAAACATAGAAAAATGTTTGAAGATTGAACTCTTTTTGTTATAATAACATATGAGCTGTGAAAGAAATAGAGCAGTTACGTTCAAAGCGGAAGGAGGGATATCATATGTCAAAAACTGTTGTTCATGAAAATGAGTCGCTCGATGATGCTCTTCGTCGTTTTAAACGTTCTGTTTCAAAAAGTGGTACACTTCAAGAATATAGAAAACGCGAGTTCTACGAAAAGCCAAGTGTTAAGAAAAAGTTAAAATCAGAGGCCGCTCGTAAGCGTAACAAGAAACGTCGTTAATAAGATTAAGGTTAAAACATTTTATGTTTTAACCTTTTTTTTACGAAAAATTTACATTCGTGTGCTATCATTCAAGTAATAATAGGAGGATGTGTATTTATTGGCAGAAAATAAAGAGCAATTTAAAAAAAGCATTCATATTAAAAATCCACAAGATGCAGTCAGTCTATTCGGTATTAACGATAGCAACCTTAAGTTAATTGAAGAAGGGATGGATATTAAAATTCACGCCTTTGGAGAGGAACTCGATATTACTGGTGAAGAGGATAATGTTAACAAAGCTTATTCACTAGTAGTCAAATTAATAAGATTAATTGAGAGTGGTATTGGACTAGGTTCAGCTGACATTGTCAGCGGTATGAAGATGGCTGAACGCGGAACACTGGATTATTTTGAAGATTTGTACAAGACTGAATTGATCAAAGACTTTAGCGGAAAACCTGTTAGGGTTAGAAACTTTGGTCAAAGACAGTACATTAACGCCATTAATCACAATGATATTACCTTTGGTATAGGACCAGCAGGTACAGGTAAAACATACTTGGCTGTTGTAATGGCTGTAGCCGCTTTGAAGAAGGGAACTGTTAAACGTATTGTTTTAACAAGGCCTGCGGTTGAAGCTGGAGAAAGCTTAGGTTTCTTACCTGGAGATTTAAAGGAAAAGGTTGATCCATATTTACGCCCCATCTATGATGCATTGTATGCAATTATAGGGGCAGATCATACTGGGCGATTGCTTGAACGTGGTGTAATAGAAATTGCGCCATTGGCCTATATGAGAGGACGTACGTTAGATGAATCGTTTGTTATTCTAGACGAGGCTCAAAATACTACTAGAGAACAAATGAAGATGTTTCTAACCCGTTTAGGATTTGATTCAAAAATGATAGTAAACGGTGATATATCACAAATTGACCTTCCACGTAATGCACGGAGTGGTTTGGTTCAAGCACAAAAGATTCTAAAGAATTTGCCACACATTCAATTCGTAGACTTTACTTCAGCCGATGTTGTAAGACATCCGGTAGTTGCTGAAATAATCGATGCTTATGATGACTCTGACAAAATTGAAAAGTAATGGGGATTAAGATGGATTTAGAAATTTATAATGATGATAATTTAATTGATCAAACACGTGAGGATTGGGTCAACGATATTGTGAGTTTTACTTTTGATAAGTTAGAATTGAAAGATAATACACAATTATCGATTCATTTCGTAACTAAAGACAAGATTCACGAAATAAATAAAGAGTATCGTGATACTGACCGTGCAACGGATGTAATTAGTTTTGCAATCAATGATGGTGAAGATTCACTTGATTATTTGGAAGAACAAATTCCTGATTTACCACTTGATTTAGGCGATTTGTTCATTAGTGTAGAAATAGTTGATGAACATGCTAAGGATTATGAGCATTCATTTGACCGTGAACTAGGATATACTATTGTTCATGGGATTTTACATCTTAACGGTTATGATCATATTAAGCCAGAGGATGAAAAAGTCATGATTGGTTTGCAAGAACAAATCCTCAGCGCTTATGGTTTAAAAAAATAGTATTTTAAAATAGGAGACTGAGCTAGTGGAAATTAATGAACAAGAATTATTTGATGTAGCATTTAAAGCTATGGAACATGCATATGCACCGTACTCTAACTACACAGTCGGTGCGTCAATACTTTGTGATGATGGGAAAGTGTATTCTGGTGGTAACATCGAGAATGCTTCATATGGATTAACTAATTGTGCCGAACGTACAGCAATATTTAAAGCTGTATCTGAAGGAGCAAAAGAAGTTAGAGCCATTGCCATTGTTAATGGGACTTATGAAATGTCGAAACCTTGTGGCGCTTGTCGTCAGGTAATGAGTGAATTTATGAAAGCAGATGCACCTGTATTTTTAGCTAACAATACTAATCAATATAAAGAATTTAAGTTCAAAGAAATTTTGCCACTGGCATTCAGTGATAAGGATATGGATTAATTATGGATAACAAAAACTTTCGTTCAGGATTTGTTGCAATTGTAGGACGTCCTAATGTTGGAAAATCAACATTTATGAACCGTATTATCAAGGAACAAATTGCAATTACATCACCTAAAGCTCAAACAACTAGAAATAAGATTCAAGGTATCTACACTGATGATGAACGCCAAATCATTTTTCTAGATACACCTGGTATTCATAAACCACACAATGGTTTGGATCAATATATGGATAAGGCAGCAATTTCTGCATTGAAAGAAGTTGATGCTGTATTGTTCATGACCGAGGCTGGCCAAAGTGCTGGACCTGGAGACAAGTTTATTATTGATGAATTGAAGAATGTCAAAGCACCAGTATTCTTGATTCTTAATAAAATTGACTTAATTAATCCAGATGAAATGGCACCACAGATCAGTGAATATTCAGAATTGATGGACTTTGCTGAAGTAATTCCAATTAGTGCCACTAATGGTAATAATATTGAGGAAATGTTTGATGCATTGACTAAAGCATTGCCAAATGGACCTCAATATTATGATGATGATCAAATTACTGATCATCCGGAATATTTTATTGTTGGTGAATTAATTCGTGAGAAGATTCTTGAAGATACACGTGATGAAATTCCTCATTCAGTTGCTGTTATAGTTGAATCAATGAATCAACGTAATGATGCCGGCAAACTTCAAGTTGAGGCAAGTATTTACGTTGAGCGTGAAAGCCAAAAGCCAATTATTATTGGTAGAGGTGGCAGCATGTTGAAGAATATTGGTATTGGTGCTCGTATTAAGATTGAGCATTTACTTGGTGAGAAGATAAATCTAAAACTTTGGGTAAGAGTTAAAAAGAATTGGCGTGATGATCCATTATTCTTAAGTCAAGCAGGCTATTCGGTAAAGGATATTAAATAGTTGTCTCACAATGAAGTGACAAATTTCTTCGGTATTGTTGTCAGACGACAACGATATAAAGAGCGTGATGCACTAGTTACTATTCTTACCAAAGAGTACGGGTTCAAAACGTTTTTAGTCCGTGGAACTCAAGGCTCTAAGTCTAAGATTTCTGGATCAGTTATCACATTTTCTTATGGTAACTATACTGGTGTTATTAAGGATGAAGGATTGTCGTATCTAAATTCCGCTAGTGACGTTAAACAATTTGATGAAATAATTAAGGATATAGAATTAAATGCGTATGCTACTTTTCTGTTTGATTTATTTCATAATGCATTTATCGACGATCCCTTACCAGATGAATGGTATCGTGGTTTGTTTAAAGCATTATTGTACATTGAGAATGGATTTGACGCTCAAATTGTAGTTAATATCATGCAGATGCACCTGTTACAAGTATTTGGAGTTGCTCCGAATATGGATTCGTGTGTTGTCGGTGGCGAGACTGAAGGTCGATTTGATTTTTCAGTTGTTCTTGGTGGAATAATTTGTTCTAAACACTTTGACTCTGATATTCATCGTTTACATATTTCTGAACGAATAGTTTATTTCTTGCGTTTGTTTACAAAAATTAATCTTGATCAAATTGGTAAAATTGAAATTAAAGATAACAATAAGGATATGATTCAACATGCAATCGACTCAATATATGAGGGTTCAGTTGGATATTATCCAAAAAGTAAAAAATTTATTGATGATATGAAGACGTGGCATATTTAGCAGTTACTAGGCAATTGACAATAATTTTATAGTTGCTATAATTGACTTTATGAAAACAGCGAAGTGGGATAGTGAAAGCCACTATAGATTTAATGGTGAACAACAATTTAATTTTTTGAATAAAAGAGCAGGACTAAAGTCCTGAATTAGGGTGGAACCGCGAAATCATTCGTCCCTTGCTAGGTGGATAAACTATACCTTGCAAGGGACTTTTTGTGTTTACCCGAAGGGAGACAATATGACGAAAAAATTGAATGTACAAAATATGATTTTGACACTTCAGAAGTTTTGGGGTGACAAGGGCTGCATGCTTATGCAAGCTTATGATACTGAAAAGGGTGCTGGGACTATGAGTCCATACACATTCTTACGTGCAATCGGACCTGAACCATGGAATGCAGCATATGTTGAACCATCAAGACGTCCAGCTGATGGTCGTTATGGTGAAAACCCTAATCGTTTGTATCAACATCATCAATTCCAAGTTGTAATGAAACCAGCACCTGAGGATATACAAGAGTATTATTTGGATTCATTACGTGCTTTGGGTATTGAACCTTTGGAACATGATATTCGTTTCGTTGAAGATAACTGGGAAAATCCATCAATGGGTTGTGCCGGTGTTGGTTGGGAAGTTTGGCTTGATGGTATGGAAGTTTCTCAATTTACATATTTCCAACAAGTTGGTGGACTTGCATGCAAACCAGTAACTAGTGAAATCACATACGGTGTTGAACGTTTGGCTTCATACATCCAAGATGTTAATTCAGTTTATGATCTTGAATGGGGTGATGGAGTACTTTATGGAGATATTTTCAAAGAGCCAGAGTATGAACATTCAAAATATTCATTTGAAGAAAGTAATCAAGATATGTTATTCAAATTCTTTGATGAATACGAAAAGGAAGCTAATCGCTTAATGGATTTGGGACTAGTTCACCCAGCTTATGATTATATTTTGAAATGTAGCCACACATTTAATTTGTTAGATGCTCGTGGAGCTGTTTCAGTTACTGAAAGAGCTGCCTTTTTGTCACGAATTAGAAAAATGGCCCATAAAGTTGCTAAGGCGTTCGTTGAAGAACGTAAGAAACGTGGATTCCCACTTTTGGCAAACAGTGATGCAGTAAAGGAGAACGAAAATGACTAAAAATTATCTACTAGAAATCGGTTTGGAAGAAATGCCGGCTCATGTTGTTACTAATAGTGTGAACCAATTAGCTCAAAAGACAGCTAAGTTTTTAAAGGATAATCGTATTTCTTTCTCTACTATTGAAAAGTATTCAACTCCTAGACGTCTCGCCTTGATTATTAAAGACATTGCTGAAAAGCAAACTGATATTGATGTTAAGGCAAAAGGACCATCAAAAAAAATTGCTCAAGATGCTGATGGTAATTGGACAAAAGCTGCTCAAGGATTTGCACGTGGACAAGGGATGTCACCTGATGACATTTTCTTCGAAGACTTAAAGGGTACAGAATATGCTTATATTCAAAAGCATGAAGATGGTAAAAAGGTTGAAGATGTTTTAACTGATATTACTGACGTTGTAAAATCACTTACATTCCCAACAAGAATGCACTGGGCCTCATATGATTTTGAATATATTCGTCCTATTCATTGGATAGTTTCATTGTTGAACAATGAAGAAGTTCCATTGCAAATTTTGGATATTAAGTCAGGACGTATGACTCGCGGACATCGATTCTTAGGTGAAGATGTTGAAATCGATGATGCAATGAATTATGTTGAAAAATTAAGATCACAATTTGTTATTGTTGATGCTAAGGAACGTAAGGATTTAATAGCTAATCAAATTCAAACGATTGCCGAAGATAATAACTGGGTAATTGATGTTGATCCTGATTTGTTAGAAGAAGTTAATAACTTAGTTGAATATCCAACGACATTCTACGGCTCATTTGATAAGAAGTACTTAGAGATTCCTGAAGAAGTATTGATCACATCAATGAAAGATAACCAAAGATATTTCTATGTAAGAAATCATGAAGGTAAGTTAGAGCCTTACTTTATTGGTGTTAGAAATGGTAATTCTGAACATATTGAGAATGTTATCCAAGGTAATGAGAAGGTTCTTGTTGCTAGATTGGAAGATGCCGATTTCTTCTATAAAGAAGATCAAAAGAAATCTATTGCTGATTACGTAAACAAATTGAAGACAGTTAATTTCCACGTTAAGATCGGTACTATGTACGAAAAGATGGAACGTGTACATCAAATAGCTGAGCACTTATCTAAGCTATTTGGTCTTTCAGATACTGAAACTAAAGATGTTTTACGTGCAAGTGATATTTACAAATTTGATCTTGTTACAAGTATGGTTGATGAATTCCCAGAATTACAAGGTGTAATGGGAGAAAAATATGCCAGCTTGATGGGTGAAGACGATGCAGTTGCTGCCGCCGTTAAGGAGCACTATATGCCAATCTCTGCTGAAGGTGACTTGCCAGCTTCAAAAGTTGGAGCAACATTAGCCATTGCAGATAAGATTGATTCACTTATTACATTTTATGCAGTTGATTTGATTCCTAGTGGATCAAACGATCCATATGCATTGCGTCGTCAAGCATATGGTATTGTAAGAATTCTTGATAAGTATCAATGGTCATTGAACTTGAATGATTTGCAAGCATATTTGAAGTCCAACTTAACAGTTCCTGCTAAACTAGACTTATCAGCTCATATTAAGGATATTGATCAATTTATGGTTGACCGTGTACGTCAACTACTTGGAACAACTGAAGTTAGAAATGACATTGTTGATGCGGTTACTGCGGGTTCTGTAATTGATCCAATTATGATGATTGATACAGCCAAAGTACTACAAGCACACGTATCAGATGATGATTTCAAGTCTGTTATTGAGGCACTTGGACGTGTTGTTAACCTATCTAAAAAAGCTAAATTTGGTTACAGTGATGATCTCAAACTAGATGAATCATTGTTTGAAAATCCATCAGAATCAACATTGGATAATCAAGTGCAAGCTATAATTAAATCAAATGAATCAGATGCTGAAGCATTGTATGGTGAGTTGGCTTCATTGAAACCAGCTATCGATGATTACTTTGATGAAAATATGATTATGGCCAAAGATGAAAAAATTAAAAATAACCGTCTTACTCAATTAGTAATTGCAAACCATTTAATTGCAAAATTAGGAGATTTGTCTAAAATTGTAGTTAAGTAATCGAAATATTTGTAATTGCGGTAACAATATGTTAAATTATAGTTCACTGTTTTTACAGGTATATTTGAGGAGGTGACGCCAATGGCAACTCGGATTCCACAGGAATTTATTGATGAAGTTACCTCAAAAACTAATATTGTAGATGTAATTAGTAAGTATGTTCAACTGAAAAAATCAGGTAAAAACCTATTTGGATTGTGTCCTTTTCATGAAGAGAGGACACCATCTTTTTCAGTAGCGGAAGATAAGCAAATCTTCCATTGTTTTAGTTGCGGTCGTGGTGGGAATGTCTTCAAGTTTATTATGGAAATGGAAAGCAAAACTTTTCCTGAATCTGTAATAGAAGTTGCGCAAATGGGAAACATTCCTATACCTGATCAATATCAGAACAGTAATGAAAACTATCAAAACTCTGACAGTCAAGTTTTGATAAAGATGTATTCAGAAGCAGCTAAGTTATATAGTCATATTCTTTTAAAAACTGAAAATGGTACACCAGCACTAAAATATTTAAACGGACGTGACCTTAATAATAGTTTAATTGAAACCTTTAATTTAGGTTATGCCCCCAATAATTCTAATTTATTGCTTCAGTTCTTCAAAGATCGTAAAATTGATGATTCAACTCTTCGAAAATCGGGATTGTTTGCTGAAAATCAGGAAGGCAAATTATTCGATCGATTTAGAGATCGTGTAATGGTTCCTATAACTGATGAAGCGGGTAATATTATTGCTTTTTCTGGAAGAGTTTTGAATAAGTCAGAGGGTACTGCTAAGTATATGAACAGCCCTGAGACACCTATCTTTAATAAAAGTAAGGCTTTGTTTAACTTAAGCAATGCTAAGAAAACTATCCGTGATAACAAGAATGTAATTTTGTTTGAAGGATTTATGGATGTTATTAGTGCATACAAAGCCGGTGTTACCAATGGTGTTGCTTCAATGGGAACCAGTTTGACAGATCAGCAGCTCTATACTTTAAGTCGTTTAACTAATCAGATTAATATCTGTTACGATGGAGATAATCCTGGTGTAGAGGCAACTTATCGAGCTATCACACAATTAAATGATGATCGTTTTTCATATGGTGTTATTAGTGTTCCTAATCAAAAGGATCCCGACGAATATATTCGTAGTGAAGGTGCGGACAAGTTTAAAAGTTTAGTTGAAAATGGTGTACAGACACCAATGTCATTTCTTTTAAATTATTTTCGTAGAAACTACAATCTCAACAACGATCATGATCAAATTGAATTTCTTAATCGTTCATTAAATGAAATTGTTAAGCTACAATCACCTGTTGAGGTTGATATGTACGTTGGGAAAATTGCTGATGAAATGGACGTTTCTAAAGAGGCCATTAATAAAGAATTAGACACTTTGCGCAGAAAAATGGCAATTAAGCGGCCGGCTAATAATAATAAAAATGTTCAGCAAGGTGCATTAGAAAAAGTAACATCCACGGTTCGTTCAAATTTTGATCGAATTGAGAAGTCCGAGCGTTGTTTAATTTATTGGGCAATCAATTTCCCTGAAGTTAGAATTCATTTGAAGGGAAATGGTTTTGAGTTTGTCCATGCTAATTATCAAAATCTCTTTAATTCGTTACTTTCGTATTCTGAACAAGAGCAAAGTAATGAGGAAGAGATAAACATTTCTGATTTTATGAACATTCTTGATAATGATCAAAAGAATCTTTTAGCCGAATTGGAGATGATGCCCATGCCCGCCGAATATAGTGATCAAGAGATTGATGATTATATCAATAACATTAATAACTCAAGTCTAGAGGTTAAGGTTTCAGATATTAATCGTCAGTTGAAAGAGGCAGCAATGGTAGGTGACAGTAAGTTACAATTGGAACTGACAAAACAATTGATTGATGTTAGAAGATTGTTAAGTAACTAAAGCATACTGGAGGAAAATACATGGCAACTAAAAAAACAACAGTATCAAAAGAATTAAAGAATGCTACAAAGAAACTTGTTAAGGATCTTAAGAAAACAGGTTCAATTACCGAAGATGATTTGCAAGAAAAAATCATAAAACCTTACGGTCTAGAAGGTGAAGCTCTAACAAACTTCATCAGCGAGTTAGAAGATCAAGGTATCGGTGTTGTTGATGATAAGGGTAATCCAAGTAAACTTTCTCTTTTGAAGGAAAAACACGAGGAAGAAAAGGATCCTAAGAAGAAAAATGATACTTCTGCTCCAACTGATATCAAAGTTAATGATCCTGTACGTATGTACTTGAAGGAAATTGGCCGTGTTCCATTGCTTAATGCTCAACAAGAGGTTGATCTTGCCTTGAAAATTGAACAAGGTGACGAAGAGGCCAAACAACGTTTAGCTGAAGCTAACCTTCGTTTAGTTGTTTCTATTGCTAAGAGGTACGTCGGTCGTGGTATGCAATTTCTTGATTTAATTCAAGAAGGTAATATGGGTCTGATGAAGGCTGTTGAGAAGTTTGATTATCGTCTAGGATTTAAGTTTTCAACTTATGCAACATGGTGGATCAGACAGGCTATTACGCGTGCTATCGCTGATCAAGCCCGTACTATTCGTATCCCTGTACATATGGTTGAAACAATTAATAAGTTGATCCGTATTCAACGTCAATTACTTCAAGATCTTGGTCGTGAGCCATTGCCAGAAGAAATTGGTGCTGAAATGGATATGCCTACCGGTAAGGTTCGTGATATCTTGAAGATTGCTCAAGAGCCAGTTTCCTTGGAAACACCTATTGGAGAAGAGGACGATTCTCATCTTGGTGATTTCATTGAAGATTCTGATGCTACAAGTCCTGAAGATCATGCATCCTACGAATTACTAAAAGAACAACTTGAAAATGTTTTGGATACCTTAACTGACCGTGAAGAAAACGTACTTCGTTTACGTTTTGGTCTAGATGATGGTAGAACTAGAACTTTGGAAGAAGTAGGTAAAGTATTTGGCGTTACACGTGAACGTATTCGTCAAATTGAAGCCAAAGCTTTGAGAAAGTTACGTCATCCATCAAGATCCAAACAATTGAAGGATTTCTTGGAGTAAAAAAATAATTATTAATATTATGAGAACAGCAGATAAAAATGCTGTTCTTTTTATTATGCCTTTAGGCCCAGTTGAGTGCGCATAAGCGTGCGAAACAAAAAACCACCCGCTATGCGGGTGGGCA
>NZ_RHNU01000013.1 GCF_003946015.1 Companilactobacillus insicii | reverse complement strand
TAGAGTCATCATCAACTTGAATAATCAAATTGATGATGACTCTATTTTTTTATAACCAAACTTGAGAAAGAACCAAAATCGGATTACTGGAGCCTTTTGCCTTAATGCTAGAAAGCTGCACATGTTTTGTTGAAGCTCTCTTTTAGTTTGCCATTGGAAGTGATACTGGTAAGTTCAACTTCTCATAGCCGATGTTATAAACTTGTTCTTTATTACTGCTGTTTAATACTTTTACATAACCTGTTTCTTGGAATCCTGACTTCTTAATAACATGTTGCATGCCAAAATTCTCTTTGTGTGTATCAACTCGGATACCCTTAATAGTTGGATTCAATGCCAATTCATCAAGAACAGCATTGAATAACTTTGTTGATAAACCTTCTCCGCGATGATTTGCTGAAATAGCTACACGATGAAGAGCAATGTACTCTCCTTCTTCAGTCATCCATTCACCATCGAGTGTTTGATAGCTCATATCTGGACCAGGAATAGCCGAGACAGTGCCTAGGATCTCATCACCCTCAGCGAGAACAAAGTTGTACCCGTTCTTAATATCGTGAACTAGGACATCCATATTCGGATATTGTCCTCTCCATTGATTGATATTTTGGGCCGCCAGGTGAGCCTTCCCATCCAAGATTATTTGTTTAACTTGTGGTAAATCTTTCATTTCCGCATGACGTAACAACATTATTCTCACTTCTTTACTATTTATTTATCTACGTTTTGAATACTTAGATATCTAAGATTTAAAATATCGACAAGTAAAGTTATAATACCAATAGGCCTAACTGTCAAGCATTTAATGATTAAATATCTAACTATAAGAAATTTAAATTATTAAAGCCTACAATTGAGGGCATTATGCTATACTTTAACTAATTATGTAACGTCGGAGGAAATTATGGACGAGTGTGCCCAGGAAACCAATTATTTAATGCATTCAATACTTTTTAACCAACAGAGACTTTTCAACGAAAAGTCAAACAAATACGATTTAACGGTTCAACAAGCAAGAACCTTGGAATTGATTGAGAAGACACCAGGAATGATCCAGCGAGAAATTGCTGAATTCCTAAGTATCCGAGATGCCAGTGTTTCAAGTATGTTGAAGAATCTAGAACGTGACGGTTATGTTATAAGAAGACGTGACCGTCATAGTGACCGTAACAAACGTATTTTCCTAACGAATAAGGGTATGGCGATCATTAAGGAACTGGGACACCTATTTGCAGAAGTAGAAAACCAAGTAGTCGCTCCGTTATCCCAAGATGAAACAAAATCATTACTAAAATTACTAAGAAAAATGGACGCTGAAATCAGCGAATAGGAGTTTATGATATGGCCCAAAGAAGTGCTTCTTCAAAACTAAAATCTGTTTTTAATGTAACCTTTATGTTGGGATTTATTTTGTTATTCATCAAGCTAATGCTATTAGTTGTCAATCACTTCTTCAGATTAGACATCATGGCATTTACTGGAATAGCAAATATTTTGAGTAATACTCTACCAATAGCTTTAATGATTATTGGTGGTATCGGTTGGGAAATGAACACCGACAATTACGAGCAAATCAAAAAATATCGAGATTAAAAAAATGTCATCAGAAAAACTCTGATGGCATTTTTTCATTTATAAAATTTCCCTATGGTTTTGCCCTAGATTAGAAAAAAGGGTTAATATTGAAGTGTACATTCAATCATTGGGAGAAGTAATTAATATGAATAAGAAAACAGCTCTTGATAAAGAAAGTTCATTAACAAAGGTTATTGATGACATTTCGGAAGGAATTAATGATGCCGGAACTGTATTTAGTTCTGAAGAAATCGAGGTTACTAAAGACAGTACTGGTAAGGAAGCCGTTCGTTATTTACTTTGGGGACTATTATCAGTCGTCGTAAATTTTGGTACATTCTTTCTTTTGTACCATACAATTCATTTGAATTATCAATTCGCTAACATTGTCGCTTGGTTTTTAGGAGTTCAAGTCGGTTTTTGGGTTGATCGAGTTATCGTATTTCATCACAAATCAAACACTGCTTTTAAAGAAATGCTGGCCTTTTATGGTACAAGGATTTTAACCTTTTTGATCGAAACAGCCACACTTTGGGTGGGAATCTCACTTATAAGTGCTGATGGTACTGGTTCTAAAATAGTCGGTCAGGTTCTGGCAATCATCGGTAATTATGTTTTATCAAAATTCTTTATCTTCAAAAACAGAAATTAATTGAGACAAAAAAGGAACGAGAGCATGGCAAAGCACATTTAACTTCTGAGTATAACCTAAAAATACCCTCGTATTTACGTAAGTAAATGCGGGGGTATTTTTAGTTAAACGGAAGAAGTTGTGATTTACCATGCGTTTACGCTGCAAATTTAATAAATTTTATAGTTATGCCACAGCCTCGTCCTTTTTGACTTATAAATTAACGTACCGAATAGTTAGGAGCTTCTTTTGTAATAGTAACATCATGTGGATGTGATTCTTTCAATCCAGCATTTGAAATTTGTACAAATTGTGCATCTTGTAGTTCCTTCAAGTTATGTGCACCAACATAACCCATTCCTGAGCGTAGTCCACCTAACATTTGATACAGCACATCGCCAACGGCACCTTTGGCAGCAACACGGCCTTCGATACCTTCTGGAACTAGCTTATTAGCTTCATTAACACCGCTTTGGAAGTAACGATCTGATGAACCATGTGACATGGCAGCTAAACTACCCATTCCACGATAAGTCTTAAAACGACGTCCTTGATAAATTTCAAAGTCGCCAGGTGCTTCATCAGTACCAGCTAACATTGAGCCAAGCATAACGGCGTTACCACCACCAGCTAAGGCCTTGACCATATCACCAGAATACTTAATGCCACCATCGGCAATAATTGTCTTACCATATTCATGAGCAACACTTGCAGCATCATATACAGCTGTAAGTTGAGGAACACCAACACCGGCAACAATTCTAGTTGTACAAATTGAACCAGGTCCGATACCAACTTTAACAACATCTACACCAGCATCATACAATGCACGTGTACCTTCAGCTGTAGCAACATTACCAGCAATCAATGTAGCATCTGGGAACTTATCACGAATTTCTGAAATTTTGCGGAGAACACCAGCTGAATGACCATGAGCAGTATCAATAATAATTGCATCTACACCGGCATTAAGTAATGCAGTAGCACGATCAAATGTATCGCTTGTAACACCAACTGCAGCGGCTACTAACAAACGACCATATTGATCCTTAGCAGCATTAGGGAATTCTTGAACTTTTTCAATATCCTTAATTGTTACTAAGCCACCTAAACGACCATCCTTGTCGATGAGTGGTAACTTTTCAATTTTGTATTTTTGTAAAATCTTTTCGGCATCTTCCAATGAAGTACCGACTGGAGCTGTGATTAAATCATCGTGAGTCATAACAGTATCAATTTTTACTGAGTAATCATTGATAAAGCGAAGGTCACGGTTCGTAATAATTCCTACGAGTTTTAATTCTTCGGTATTAGAAACAATTGGTACACCGCTGATACGGTAAGTATGCATCAAATCCTCAGCAGCACTTACTGGAGCATCTACTGTTAAGTAGATTGGATCAATAATAACTCCGTTTTCTGAACGTTTTACTTTTAGAACTTCGTCTGCTTGTTGTTCAATAGACATATTCTTATGAATAACACCTAGACCACCTTGGCGCGCCATAGCAATTGCCATTGGTGCTTCTGTAACAGTATCCATACTTGCACTTAAGATTGGTGTGTTCAACTTAATATTTTTTGCTAGTTGAACAGATAGATCAACCTCGTTTGGTAGAACGTGACTTTCTGCAGGTATCAATAAAACGTCATCAAAAGTGAATCCCTTTTTATCAAATTTTGTTTCCCATGCCGACATGAATGAGCCTCCTATTTTTGTTTTCCCTATCATATAGTATATAGGTAAAATTTATAAACATGGTAGCTGATTTTCACAAGTTAGTCAATTAAACCGGGTCAGTATTATTAATTATTGTGAAATAATAAAAAAGCTTATCGTTATAACGATAAACTAGTCCATTTTAACGGCTACAACATCGTAGCTCCAAATATTTTTCTTTTTTAAATAAAATTTGAACGCTCTCTTACCTAAGCAAAGATGATATTTAATTAACTTGCCATCTCTTTCAATCTGCTCATTAATTCTATACAAATGATGCTAATGATTTTTTATTAAATAGTTTTCTGTTTCTGAATTCATGGCTACTCTTGATATTTCACGATGATCTACCAACAAAGAATTGCATGCCAAAATCATTCTTCTACGCAACAGGTCATTGATAATTAATGCTAAAATGATCCCGACGAGTATAAGTAAGAAGAATCCGCCATATATGCTAAATAATTCAACGTTTACCCTATTCATTCTCATCAACTACTTTATTATATTAATTTAAATTATCGTATCACGTTACTATTTTTTTTATCAATTTTTACGCTCAAATTGCGATTGACTAATAGTACATATCCAGTAAATTAGTTATTATCACAAAATTATTTCGAGGTGACAATTATGTCCAGAAGTTGGTTTGAAATTTTCATCGGCGCTCTATTAGAAGTCGTCTGGGTATCCGCAATGAAACACGAGCACTCTTTACTATCTGCAGTTGTTGTAATTGCAATTTTAATCTTCAGTTTTTACTTAATGATCGATGCCAGCAAGAACATCCCTGCCGGCACTACCTACGCCGTATACGTGGGACTTGGATCACTATTCGTAGTGCTTGCAGGCGTTATGATTTATCGTGAACCATTCAGTTGGCCCAAACTATTCTTCATCCTATTATTGACTATTGGTGTTATTGGCTTGAAAGTCGTTACTGACATCGAAGAAAGACAGGCACATTAATGGACTGGATATTTTTAATATTAGCTGGATGTGGAGAGATGTCTGGAGTAACTGCTCTAGGATTTTATTCTGCGACTAAAAAGAAACTAGCACTTGTTTCAATGGTTACTTCATTTATATTTAGTTTTTCATTTTTATATTTATCACTTCAAACTATTCCAATGTCAATTGGCTACTCTATCTGGACTGGTATTGGCGCCGCAGGTGGTTCATTGATGAACATGTGGCTCTTCAATGAATCCAAAAGTTTTAAACGCTTTTTCTTTATATTTTTAATTATAGTTTCAGTCATCGGGTTAAAGTTTGTCAGTTAAGTCATCTTATCAAAGATGGCTTTTTTTATTGTATTTTAATAAATATTTATCGATAATCGATAAATTTGTGCTATACTCAATTTACAAATTATTCTGAGGTGTTTCAAAAATGAAAAAAGAAACTATCTTTTTAAAAATAACTATTTATGTAATGGCGCTTGCAATGTTAGCTGTATGTGTAATCGTTGCTCCACATTATCTAATTGGAGCTAACAATTTACTACCCAATAAGCCTGCTTTAACAGTACTTTTAGGGATTGGACTTTATGTTACAGCACTTTTATTCTACTTAGTTCTATATCAAGCTCTCAAACTACTGAATTTGATCGACCATAATAGTGCTTTCTCCAAGAAATCAGTAACCGCACTAAAAAACATAAAACACTTTGCGTATGCAATGTGCATAATCTATATTCTAGAATCACCAGTCTTCTATATCTTTGCAGAAAAAGACGATGCACCCGGAGTTATTCTAGTCTGCGCAGTATTAGCTGGAGCCTCGTTAGTAATTGCTATATTTGCTAGTATGCTACAGAAGCTATTACACCAAGCTATTGAAATAAAGTCTGAGAACGACCTAACTATCTAAGGAGGTCACTATGAAAATATTAACGATATTTTTGAGATTTATCCTATTACTCATCATTTTAATGTTAAGTCACTTTACAATTTATTTTTTCCCATCACTATTGGGCTGGATGTCTGACAATGGATCTAACAAATTTATTCTAACCAGTTTCGGATTCTTCCTTTTTTCATCCGCTATCTTTTCTTATGCAATAATTTTCTTTGCTTGGCGTTTGATCTATTTAGTTGATCACAATCGGATTTTTTCTAACTCAGGAACCTTCGCACTTAGAATGATTCAATACGCTTTTTATTACATTGCTATAGACTATCTAATCTCTTTCTTTGATATTGGCGAACTAGCTAATATTGAACAGGCCCCTGCACCATTCACAGCCCAAATATTCATCATAGTTTTTGCGACTTCAATGGGATTATTCGTTAATTTACTTCAAAGAATCAATCAACGCGTCGTTTCATCCCAAACTAGTGCCAAGAAGGAGTTATCATGAAAAAACTAACTATCTCCTTGCGTTTAGTCCTTTGCATAATATTGTTATTATTAACATTAGTCTGCATATACCTATTTCCCAACTTAATTGGATGGAATGTTCAACCTGAAATCCCCACGATGTATAAAATTTTATTCGGAATTGGATTATATTTATCAGGTATCCTTTCGTATGTAATTATTTACTTTTCATGGAGACTGCTACATTTGGTTGATCATAATAATTTATTCTCACAATCCGGTATTTTTTCATTAAAAATGGTACGAAATTTATTTTATACAATTTCAATTTTATATATTCTCATGTTCCCATTATTCACAGTTATCGACTCAGATGACTGCTCACCCATTGGTATTCTAATGGAATTGTTCCTGATCATGTTAGGGCTAATGGTAGGTGCATTCGTTCACGTCCTACAAAAAATTTCACAACAACTAATAAATTCTAAAAAAGAAACCGAGTTATCAATATGATTGTAATTAATTTAGACGTTATGTTAGCTAAAAGAAAAATGAGTTTAACAGAATTGTCACAGGAAGTTGGAGTTACCATAGCCAACTTATCTATCCTCAAAAATGGTAAAGCCAAGGCGATTAGATTCTCAACTCTAGAGGCAATTTGTAAAGCATTAGATTGCCAACCTGGAGATATTCTAGAGTACAAATAAGAGCTCTAGACCAATAATTATGGTAAAATCTCCTTACAGACTACTTATGTAGTTCGTTTTAGGGGGAATATATATGAAAAAACTAGTCCGTGATAAAGTACCAGAAATCGTTGGTGAAAAGGCAGAGTTTGACGTCTTATCAAATGACGAATATCGAACGTCGCTCCGCGACAAATTAGTTGAAGAAGCCATAGAAGTTAAAGCTGCTGATACCCGCGCAAACCCTTGTTGAAGAGTTGGGGGACTTGGAAGAAGTTATACGCGCAATATTAGACGATGCCTCAATAAACTACGAAGAAATGGACAGTATTCGTCAGTCCAAGGTTATGCAACGTGGTAAGTTTGATGAAAAATACGTAATGACAATTAAAGATGATAATGAAAAATGAGATTGCAAATTGCAATCTCATTTTTATATTTTAATAAAGTCATCTAAAAAGTTTTTTAACTCTCTATTTTTATCAGGTTCCTTTAAAACTATTTGTATATATTCAATTGTTCCATTTTCCAATAAGCTTGTAGTAACAGAATAATTGACTGAAAATTGACCTAAAAAATCAAAAATCTTAACTATCTTATTTACATTCGAAGGATCTATATTTAATGCCAGTGAGTAACCATAAAATTGTCCGTCAACTACTTCAGGGCTGTATTCTGAAATAGAAAAGATAGTATCTTTAGATGTAAGGAATATCAACATACTGAGTAATTGATCCTTCATAGACTTCATAAATATGCTCCCTCATTATTTACTTTGATCTAATTATCTCAAAAATTATCCATATTCAAAAATTTATATATTTATAAGAAATTGAAAACTAGTTCAGGAAATGGATTGCAATATTATCCACACATAGTTAGCTAATATTCCAGCGATGATTCCTCCCAAAAATTGAGTGGCCATTGCTTTTGTTGTAATATCGCGTAACTTCAACGAATCGGTCATACTAGGATGCGTTGCTAAGAAGCCAGACCAACAGTACCCCATTGCCACATATACAGTCATATCATGAGCACTCATCAACCCATTGTTAGCCATCGATGTTGCTCCGGCCAATGATGCACCTACCGCCCCTAGAGAAGTAAGAGGCAAGCCGATAACGTCGTTATTATTAAAACCAAATAATGGATGCAATATAAATGAAATCTTTTCTCCTATCCATGGCAGCAGACCAACTCCTTCATATGCATGCCCCAGATAAACAGCATGATGATTA
This sequence comes from Companilactobacillus insicii, assembly GCF_003946015.1. Classification (GTDB taxonomy): domain Bacteria; phylum Bacillota; class Bacilli; order Lactobacillales; family Lactobacillaceae; genus Companilactobacillus; species Companilactobacillus insicii. Next base: position 56,802 of record NZ_RHNU01000013.1, on the reverse strand, counting down.
ACCATTGTAGGACCATTAGTAAGCATCATTACAAAAGTACAAAAAATTAAAATACCAGGGATAACTGACAACCCCAGATTAACACCTGCTTTACCCCCATCAAAAGTTGCGTTCAAGCCGCGTTGAAAAGCATTCCCATCTCTAATAACTCTTTTACCGGCTGGAACATCATAACTTTTTGAACTTAGGTATTTGTCTTCAACAATTGCTGTTTCTCCATACATTTTTTTGGCAATTAGTAAGAGTAATCGTGTGCTGACTAAACCACCAATAATGGCGCATATAAATCCAATTAACAGGCTTAAACTAAACTTTCCACCTTGAATCCCCAAAATACCACCGAGCATGATAATTCCCATACCAAATGTGGTACCAAAGTTAACCATGGTAGCCCATTGGTATTTTTTGAAATATTTTGCATACGCTGGATCTTGAGCGATTGGTACGATTGCAGGATTATCAGAAAAAAATGTAGCGATTAAACCTAAAGCGGAAGCTCCTGGCAAGCCAAATAACGGCTTCATTATGGGGGAAATTAACCGGTTTAATAGTGCAGTAACGCCAAATTCAGAGAAAACTGATGAAATGGCACCAGCCAAAACAGCGACCCCCATAATATAAAAGGCAGTATTTAATAGTAAATCATGGGCAGTTTTCATCATAGTACTAAACATAGGACCAATACCCATGACTGAACCGAAACCAACTAATAATACTAAAATGAACGACAAGCAAAGCCAGGTTCCTTTAGAGAGTTCTTTTGTATATCTTGGTTGTGACCTCTTATTAGAAGTAACATTAAATTTTGCTTTTTTTGAAATAACTGACTTTGATGTAGCGGAATGTTGAATCATAAGACCACCTCAATCTATAAATAAAAATACCAATCATGCCAAAACCGATATTTTTTCAGTAGAAGACTTGATTGGTATTTTGATTGTTGCGAAAAATTGTGCCGAAAATTTCTGACTACATATTAGTTACCAGTGATTCGGAAGCCTTCGGGAAGAGGATCTTTTGGATCAAGGACAAGATTATTAAAACCAGTTATGTGTGCATTTCCAGAAACTTCAGTAATAACTGCTGGATATTTACCTTCAGTTGTTTCGGAAATAATTTTTCCTTCCATAGGAGTATTGATAATACTATCATTTACCAAAATTTGATCTTTTTTGAGTTCACCTTTTGCATAATGAAGTGCAACACGGCCACCAGTACCAGTACCTGTAGGACTTCTATCAATTTGTCCTTCAGCAAAGATACATACGTTTCGTGTGTACGCCTTTCCGTCGTCACCTTCAGTAATCGGATCGTAGAAAATAGTACCATAAAGCCAATTAATTCCTGGATTTGTTGGATGATTAAAAGTATGAGTTGCAGCAACTTTTTCTTTAATTTCAGTTCCAATTTTAACAAAGTCATCAGCGTGATCAGGTTCAACTTTCATACCTAATTGTGAGGCATCCACATATACATAGAAAGCCCCACCATAAGCAATATCTCCAGTAATCTCAACATAACCATCAACATCGACCTTAACATCTGGCTCGTATAAGAAGCAGGGTACATTTTGGAAGCTAACATGCTGAACTTCATCATTTTTTACTTCAACAAAGGCAGTAATTCTACCAGCTGGTGCATCTAGTTTAATAACATTTCTACCTTCATGATGAGGAACCCAGCCCATTTCAACAGCGGTTTTAGCAATGGCAATTGTTGCATGTCCACACATAGAACTTAATCCCTCATTATGCGTGAATAATACTGAAAAATCAGCATCTGGAGTTACTTTATCGCAAAGAATAGCTCCATACATACCACTATGCCCACGTGGCTCAAACATAATTAATTTACGGTAATTATCCAAATGATCCAAAACATACTGACGTTTCTTTAAAATAGTATCGCCCGGAATAGGGGGAAAACCAGATGTAACGATTCTAGTTGGTTCTCCACCAGTCGAGACATCAACGCATTGAATATAGTGTGTAAAATTCATCATAATTTGTCGCTCCCTTTTACTTAATTATTTTAATTGGCCCAATTAGTACCAACCTTTTTTTGAACTGCTTTATCATAGATTGACTTAGCGGTTATTAGATCTTGAGCTGCAATTCCGACAGTTTCAAAGAAGATAATCTCTGAATCACTTTGCCGACCAGCTAATTCACCGGAAATAACTTTACCAAGTTCACCAGTAAACTTAGACTGAGTAATTTCTTTTTTACGTAGCGGTATCAAAATATCACCAGCCTCTGATAATACGGCGTCCTGAGAATCAAAATAAATCTTATCAGCGCGCTGTACTAGTTCAGATGGAGTTTCTTGCATTTGTGGTTGATAAGAACCTACTCCACAAATCGTAGCTCCTGGTTTTACTAACGTACCATCATATACAGGGCGCTTTGAAGGCGTAACTGAAATAATGATATCTGCATCAGTAATTGCCATATTTGCTGTTGGAACAGCAGTAATTGTTGTCTTGTAAGATTCCAGTTTTTCCGTCATCTCTGCTGCAAATTCTTTAGCACGACTATAATCGAGATCACTAACCTGAACTTCATCTAAATGACGAGAAATAAGCATTGCTTCTAATTGCGTAGCTGCTTGACCACCAGTTCCAATTAGAGCACCCTTATGACATTGTGATTTAGCAAGCTTTTCAATTGCTACTCCCGAAGCGGCTCCTGTTCTAAGTTGAGTTAAATAGTTACCATCTAAAATAGCATTGATAGCACCACTTTCAGTATCGATATTTAATACTTGAGCATTAATGGAAGATTCACCACGATTGATATTTTCAGGAAAAACATTTAAAACTTTTACACATGAAGCGTTATAACTTTCACATAATGCTGGCATACACAAATAACTTCCTGAATTTGCATGATTCTTTATTTGAGTTCGTAAAGGCACTTCCACCTTATTAGTTGAAAATAATTTAAAAGCATCTTCAACCGCTTTTATACAATCCGTTAAGGAATAACAGGCTTGAATATCAGATTTGGAGAGTAATAACATAAGTAACCTCCTTCGCTTCTATGGAAAACGTATCTATTCTTGAACAAGAAAAACGTTTCAATACAATACCGGTATTTGCTTGTGAACTTCTTGTCATGTAGAGACTATCACGTAGAGATAACTTATTAAAATCGAATAACTGAAAGGGGTTATCAAACTTTTTGATAACGTATAAAATAGAAAGTAAATAGCTGGGGGATGACAAAATGAAAATCTCGGATTGGCAAGTTTTTTTAACAATAGAGAATTATCGAAGCATCAATTTAGCAGCCGAAAAGTTGAATTTAAGTCAGTCAGGAACAAGTTACATTTTGAAGACACTCGAAGAACAGACAGGCTTTCCATTATTTATCAGATCACCAAAGGGAGTCACGCTTACAAAAGAAGGTGAACTCATCTTAAAACCTGTCCAACAATTAGTTAAACAGGCAAGTGAATTATCAAAGCAATGCAAAAGAATAAACGGCTTGTCAGAAGGAATATTGCGTATCGGAACATTTGCTAGCTTAGCAACTAGTATTCTACCGGCCATTATTGAACGTTTTAATGCTGATTATCCTAATATAAAAATAGAGGTAATTGAGGGTTCAAGTTCAAATGTCGAAAATAACTTACTGAAGAGAAACATTGATTTAGCCTTTACAAGTTATCGTAAGAGGCCTGATTATTTATGGTTGGACTTAGTTCATGACTACTTAAAAGCAATTATCCCTGAAAGTGAAGGGTCATTAGTTGGAGAAAACGTACCTTTACAATATTTTGAAACTAGTCCTGTAATAAACTCAGACAGTGATTATGAATATGATGTCAGTAGAATTCTAAAGGACATGGATATTAAACTTCAAAATATAATTTTGACATCAAAAGATGAAGCAACAATATTAGCTCTAGTTCGACAAGATTTAGGAGCTAGTTTACTTTTTGAAAAAGTCATCGCTACACAGAACACCGAGGGAGTTTTAGTCAGAAACACCAATCCTATACTGTACCGTAGACTGGGTGTTGCTTATTCTGCAAAAAATGATTTATCACCAGCAACTAAACAATTTATTGAATATATAAAAGCAGCTGTCACTAAACATAACGAATAAAAAGTACTTTTTAATGAGAGCAGATAAACATTACTCATCAAACTATCAATTCAAAATCCTCTTTTTCTTTAGACATTTTGATGTAACATTGTGAAGACAATCAAAACAGTTTATTATAGTAGACATACCCTAAGAGGAGGGGAATCATTCATGGAAATTCTTACACTATTTCTAGTGGCATTGGTTGCACTAGAACATATTGGAATTGCTATTCTAGAAATATTTGCGGCACCTGAAAAACAAGCAGCCGCCTTCGATATGCCATTGGACTTTGTAAAACAAAAAAACGCTCAAACAGCTTTATCTAATCAAGGAATATATAACGGAATGTTAGGTATACTGATCCTAGCAATGATATTATTCTTTACTGGTTCAGTTCTAAAAACTATCATGATCCTATTGATGATCTATATTATTATCGTTGCTGTTTATGGTGCTTTTACTGCCACTAAAAAAATCCTTTATCTTCAAGGATTACCCGCATTGATTGCATTGATCTTCGTACTAATATTTTATAAATAGTAATAGATAGGAAACTTATTAATGAAAAAAGATTCACTACTAAAAAGTTCGCTTTGGATTTCAATATCCGGTATATTCTCAAGAATTCTAGCAGTTATCTACATCATTCCTTGGAATATCTGGATTGGTCCAGTCGCATTAGGAGCTGCCAATGCGTTATACGGAAAGGTTTATAACATTTATAACCTCTTCCTGATAATAGCTACAGCTGGTATTCCATCAGCCATTTCTAAAGAAGTAGCAGCTCACAATGCTTTAGGCCGTTATGACCAAAGTGAAAAATTACTTAAAAAATACACTTTTTATATGACATTGGTTGGTGTGGTACTAGCCGGCTTCATGTTCTTTGGTGCTAAATACGTTGCTATTATATTTGCGGCTGGAGACATGCGTGTCGTTACACCAATCAAATATTTGAGTGTTGCAATTTTGATTATTCCTGCACTAGGAATTATGCGTGGATATATTCAGGGTTATGCCTTCATCTCGTTTTCTGCCTTTTCACAGGTTATTGAGCAAATTGCTCGTGTAGCCTACATGCTATACGCAACTTATACAATTATGATTATGCAAAAGGGTAGTTATATGAGTGCCGTTAACCAATCAACTTTTGCTTCATTTATTGGTGCAACCCTAGCTTACGCATTTTTAATTTGGATGCGATTCAGGGTGCGTAAATCCATTCCTGCAGAAGATATTAAAACTTCAGCCGAGGTACCAGATAGTGAACTAACACAAGTAAACTTTGGTTCCATGTTAAAATCAGCGATTCCATTCTTATTAGTTGATACTATCATGACCGTGCTTCAGTTATTTGACCAAACTAGTTTCGTCTTAATCTATCAAAACGTTTTACACGCTAGCCAACATACAATTGATAACTTATATTCAATGTTTGGCTTCCAAGCTAATAAGTTAATCATGGTTTTAGTATCACTTGCCATTTCCGTTTCAGCTTCTATCATCCCTGCTTTGTCAGCGTTGATAAGTCGTAAGTCTAAGTTTGAAGAAATCCAAAAACTGCTCAGAAATATGGTGCAATTTACGGTATTTATAATCTTACCTGCTACCTTTGGAATGATTGGAATCGGTCGTCATTTATGGACAGCCTTTTATATTCCAAGTAACTTAGGTACTGAAATTTTGGCAGTATCATGTATTGAAGCATTCTTCTATTGCGTATTCATGATTCTAGAAAACGTCCTTCAAGTTGATAATAAAACTAAAACATCCATGATATTTTTAGCCCTAGCATATTTGATCAAAGTCGTTCTCCAGTACCCACTAACTATTTACATGGGCGCTTTTGGACCGGTCGTTGCTACTACTATTGCATTCATGATCATGGGACACTTTGCCTTTCGTATTATCAACAAAGAATACAAAATCGTTGATAAGTCATTGGCAATCAAGTTGTTAAAAGTCGTAATCGATTCAACAGTTATGTTAGTAATCGTCTATGGCGCAGATGTATTATTATCCAGATTCATCAACGGACAAACAAAGATCGGTGCCGCTATTATACTATCGATATGCGCGGTGATTGGAATGATCATCTACGGTATCCTTGCCTATAAAGATGGCTCAATGAAGATTCTTAAAGAGATTCGCGGAACTGATATTTATTAAAGTAAACCTTCGGGTTTATTTTTTTATCGTTATAACGATTGAATAGAATTAACTTTCTATAGGATTTATGTCAATTTTAAGTTAATTTAAATGTAGCGAATACATAGGAGAATTACATTATGGAAATCAGTCAATTGTTAAAAGACAAACGCAAGCAACTTAATATGACTCAAGCGGATTTGGCTAAGTCATTATATGTCTCTGTACGCTCCATATCTAATTGGGAAACCGGTAAAACAACTCCTGACATTGACAGCCTAATACAACTGGCAAAACTTTACGGCATTTCCTTAGACGACTTGCTACTCAATAATTCCAAAGTTGTTAACAACATAAAGAAACAAGCTCAACTTAGTTTAATGAATAAATATCTGGCTGTTACTTTTATCACTTTCTTATCATTCATTTTTATTCTGGGAAGTACAGGATTATATGGTGATCTAGCATTACCCGTTTATATCGTTGTTTGTATTGGAGCACTTGGTAATATTTTCTCGATGGTTTATTTCTTAGATCAAATTAATACTTTAGAAAATAAATCTGAAAAAGAACTATTTAAAAGCTCTATAAAATGGACTTTATTAGGATTCATTGTAGTTATTATCAGCATCATTATTATTGTTATGATTAAATACTAAAAAAACAGCCATCTGGCTGTTTTTTAATTTACTTGAATCCATTCATTTGCAGCAACACGATACATTTTTACATTATTAATTGTCGCAACCCTGTCAATCTTGTAAGCACCAGCAGATAAAGTCCTAATACGATTACCGCGTTCATCGTAAATTGTAGTCCCCGAAGTATTTACAACGGTTGTTACTGGTTGATACTCTAATACATCCGAATCCTTGACCCACTCATTTGTAGCTACACGATAGTATTTTTGACCATCAAAATATGCATAGCGGTCAGTCAACCAATCTGTTCTTGCTTGTAACGCTCTATTAACCATTTTTCCATTATGGTGCGTCAATAACTTATAACTATCAGAGTACGTATAAACTTGAGACATGTTATCTGTATACAGATAAATGTCCTTTTCGTTTACCCATTCATCGGAACCTACACGATAGTATACTTCTCCACCGATATTCATCCGTTTATCTGTTACCCAATTACTATATTCTGATAGAGATCTTGATAAGGTTTTTCCAGACGAATTTACTATCGTTACATTTTTATTTTTAATAGATAGTTTTTGATTTATTTTGACAACATCAGAAGTATCACCACCACTATTGTGATGTGATGATGAACCACCACCTCCAGAATGTGTGTCGCCAGTTGAATCCTTATTAACCGTAACATTTAAAACAAGAGTTTCAGCATCACTAGTTGCATCCACTCCAGCTGGTAAACCACTCATTTTATAACCACTAGGTAATTGAATGATTTGATCAATACTTGTATTATCAGTTTTTGGAGCGGCTTCCATTGAACTGCTTACCTTATTCCCATTATCATCAAGATAGTTTATTTTAACTTGAGTTGGTTTCTCATTATAAATTGCGGTAACAACAAATTCGGTATGCAAATTATTCTCCACAAACCCATCATATATACCAGCATTCAGAACTTTTATCAAATCACTTACGTTTGCACTTGTGTATCCTTCTCCGTATAAAGTAGAGTAATAATTCAAATCTGAGCTCTCGAGATTGATTATGTTATAAGTAGATTCATCCGTATTTATAGTGTACTTATCGTTAGTAGCTTTAGAGACAATTTGATAAATTCCATTTTGCGGACTCATATAGGTACTTTCATCGGCAATTACTAGATCACCGATTTTTTGAATAATTCTATATAAGACTCCTTTATCCGATACTAATACGTTATATCCTGTATTAGTTTTAATGATTTTCATATTTTGAAGATCATTAAATTTACCATCACCTTGCGACGAAATATCAGCTACTTTATCAGGAGTTAAATTAGAATCATAACTGGTCATACTATAGACAACTTTTCCATCGCTACCAACATAGTTAACAATTGGATAAGTTTCGTCATCTTTAGAATAGACCATCACGACCCTGCTGACATCGGTATTTACGCTTCCATCGTTATTCCACTTCATAACATAACTAGACGCATCTTTTTGAAATGTATATCCATCGATTGGTTTAACATACTTATCGTAATCAGGATGTATTATATTACCTTTACCATCATCATTAATAATAGCTTTGTTTTTTCCTTCAAAATTACCGATGGAATTACCATCAGTATCCTGATACATAACTGGCACTGGTTCTTCGAAATATAAATAAACGAGAAAATCAAAAATACCAGAGTTAACTGATAGATAATAATTATAGTACGATGAAACAGTAATATCATCAGGAGCATTCTGTAACTCGACTTGACTACTACCATTATTATATCCAACTAATATCTTACTTGGCTTTTGTCCATTCAATCTGTAAAAATGATTAACATTTTTACTTACTTCTTTAATATTAAATGTATCTCCCGCATATACTTTTCTACCTGGTGGATCACTATTTTCCAGAGAAGTTGAATGTACTTCGGTTGCCTCTAAAAATTTCCCGTTAGAATACGAAACAGCGTTTATCAATGCCATCTTACTTACCACATTAAAATAATAATCACTGATATTTTTTTGAACACTCAAAGATTGATTATAAAGATCATCATACATTATCTTATCGCCAGAAAAATTATAATCATCTGAATTCAACTGATCCCCAACTTTCTTTACACCTGAAAAAAGGCAAATTGGATTACCATATACATCTTTCACAATATTTCCATTCTGGTTCTTTAAATATACATTAACCTGTTGTTCATCAGGATCAGTTTCATCTGGTGAATTATTTTGTACATCATCTTGTGTATTAACGTTATTTTGCACACTTGGTTCCGATTGAGAATCGTTATTCTGTGTGTCATTTTGAACATTAATCGGATCAGAATCTGGTGTAGTAGTACCACCGTTTGAATCATCCGTACTATCTAACTGACTAGCTTTTGTTGTACTATTTTGAACATCAGAATCACTTACAGCATTGTTATTCTGAAAATCTTCTGCTTTAACTTGAGTATAATCTATCCCTCCAAAAAGCATTGCTGAAAAAAGGGATATACCTACAATATTCCACTTTTTCATTTTGATATCCTCCCATCGATATACACCTTTATAATATCACCTGTGACGAATTTCACAATAGTTGTTTATACATTTACCTGTTTATTTATAGAAAACTATCTTTAAATAAATGACAAAAAGAGGCTTATATTCATTGTTTGAATATACAAGCCTCTTTAATAAAAATTAATATTTCACAGCATGAGAATCTAATTGATAAATATCATAATTTGCTGTTACAGAACCGTCAGATACTAGGTTGAACTTCAAAGTATCTTCACTATAAATACGTTCAGTGAATGTTGCTTCTCCATCGTTAATAAATATTTCAACTGAACTAGTATCTACTAATATATGTAACTTAATTTTATTAGTAGAATGTATTATTGCCTCTCTAATACCATCATTTTCTGGACGTTCAGCTGAAACGTGGTTATTTTTCTTAGAATATTTGAATTCCAAAGCCTTAGTATTATTAGAATCTGTTAAGACAAAACCGACTTCACTCGACTTATTAAGATCTAACTCGACTAATGCTTCATATTGTTTACTACTAAAATCTAAAGGATATTCTCCATCAATATTTGAAGCACCCTTAAGTAATTCTTCAGTACGAAGCAGTTTCAGCTCAGATACTGGATTCATATATAATCTGTCATTTTTCAAAGTTAATTCTCTAGGAAAAATCAACGCACCTGACCATCCATCTTGCTTTTCAGGAAACTCACTTCCCCACATGTCCATCCAACCGAACAAAAGTCTACGTCCATCAGGAGCCATAGTAGTTTGAGTAGCATAAAAATCATGACCATTATCTAATTCTTGGAAATTACTACGTTCAAATCTATTGTCAGTATAGCTAAAATTACCTGTCACATAACCTGTTTCATTTTCATTGTTGTAATGAATGCCGTCAGACTCAACACCTTGGGGTGACATCAATAATACTTGTTTGTCACCCAATGTGAAGAAGTCCGGACACTCCCACATGTAGCCTTCTTTTTTGAGATCATTAGATTTAGCAATTGGTCCCAGATACTTCCAGTCAATCAAGTTAATTGATTTATAAAGTAGCACTCGACCCAAATTATCATTACCTTGACTACCTAAAATTAGATACCAATTACCATTGTCATACCAGACCTTTGAATCCCTGAAGTGTTGTGTATTGTCTTCTGGAGCATGAGCAATTATGGGATTATTTTCATATTTTTTAAAATGTATTCCATCCTCACTGATAGCCAAATTTTGATTTTGCCAAAAATGATCCGGATTATCATCTCCAGGATAATAATGATGTCCTGTATAGATTAAGTACATTTTACCGTCGTGGACAACAGCACTACCTGAGAAACAACCATTTTCGTCTTCGGTATCACCTGGCTTCAATGCTATTGGTAATGTTTCCCAATGAACCAAGTCTTTACTACGAGCGTGTCCCCAATGCATCGGACCCCATTCTGCGGCGAATGGATAGTGTTGATAAAAGATGTGATAATATCCTTTGAAATAACAAAATCCGTTAGGATCGTTGATCCAACCAGATTTCGCTGCAACATGATATCCTAAGCGGTAACGATTATTCGTTACTTCAATCGGTTTTAATATTGTTTGCATAATAATCTCCTGTTAAGCGTGACCTATTTGTGATGTATCGATTTCTTGTTCGTTTGATTTTTTTAAAGTAAATACTGCTAATGTAGCGAATACAAATACGAATATTCCTAAATATAGATATGTTGTCTTGAATCCCATTTGGTCATATAACTTTCCAACCAATGAAGATAAGATAATAGTTCCAATTTGACCTGAAAATTGATATCCAACTAAGTAAAGAATTGATGATAATCTCGATTCAAAGTTGGCATCAAGATACTTAAATACAGAAACAAGTAAAATTGGTAATTCAATTGAGTGAATTAATTTCATCATTGAGATTAAAATTGGGCCATTAACAATTCCTGAACCGGTAATACGAAATGCCATTAAGAAACCAGCTAATAGCAATGAGTTTCTAGCACCCAACTTATTAACAATCTTAGGTGCAAGGAACATCATTCCCGCCTCCAAGAAAACTTGGAACGAATTTAGATAACCAAACATTAAGTTACCTTCCTTGATGGTGTTAAACTGCTCGGCAAAATATCTGGGAAATTGTTGATCGTATACTCCGTAGACGCAAGTTACACCTAAAACGAAGATAATAAAGAACCAAAAGTCTTTCATTTTGAACAAATTGAATACATCGGCAACCTTAACTGATTGAGCCTTTTTAACTTCAACATATGAAATTTCAATTCTAAGAGATAGCATAATAACAAACATAATAATTGCGGCAATAGATGCAATCCAAAAATTATAATTAGGATTAATGTTAAACAATTGTCCGGCAAAGAATGTAGCAGCTGCCCAACCTAATGAACCCCACATACGGGCACGGCCATACTCGAAATCATACTTACGACTTATTTTTTCAACATAAGATTCAATTGCACCACATGATGCCAAATAACCAATTCCTAAGAACAGACCTCCGACTATCGAACCAAGTAAAACGTTATATTTTAACAATGGACCATAGACATAAATAAAAAATGGACCAGTAAAAATCAAAATCCCACTTAAACCAATTAGTAAGTTCTTACGAACACCTAACTTATCAGAAATAAATCCATAAAGAGGTTGCATTACTAAGGTAAAACCAGCGTTAATACCAAAAATCAATCCTGTAGCAGCACCATTCAAGTGGATTTCTTGACCTAACCAAATGGCAAACAATGAATAACAAGCAGACCAACTAACGAAGAAGAAGAAAAAGAATGCACTGAGCTTAAAGTAAACTTGTTTTCTCATAATAGCTCTCCTAATTTATTTTATATTAACCGGTTGACATATATTTACTAAAACGTTTTCAAAAAGTATTGTAATCGCTATCACATTTTATGTCAACCGGTTATCATAAAATTGCAAAAAAATAGTTAGGAAATAATTCCCTAACCTTATCGTCCTCTATACTGACGTTCCATGCCAAATCTTTACAGGTACTATTTGTTCCAAAGGCGTATCTTCACCATTTATCCTAGTAATCAAGGTACTTACTGCCATCTTAGCCATTTCTTCTACTGGTTGTTCAATGGTAGTTAGCTCTGGTAGAAGAACCCTAGTAATATTAGCCCCATCATATCCGACAATTTTTAAATCATCTGGTACTTTATACCCCAACTCGGTGGCAGTCCGCCAAACTAATGCAGCATCCATATCGTTAGTTACAAAAATACCGTCCATTTCTGGATATTTAGCAAACATTTCTTTAACTGCTTGCTTTTTCTTTTTTATATCCCAACTGAAATCCACTAGATAAGTGTGAGGAACCATATTATGTGACTTCATAACCTCTTCATAAGCATCTCTTCTTCGGTGCGCTGGGGTCTCCAAATTAATGGGACCATCTGTATTCATAATGTGCTTAGCACCACTATTTATCAACAACTCAGTGGCTAACTTACCACCCATGTAGTTATCTGAAGCAATAACTGGAATATCCTCATTCATAACACGATCAATTGCAACAACTGGTAAATTGGCTTTGTGATACTCATCAATTCCACGGTTTTGAGCTCCAACTATCAGACCGTCAACTTGATTAGAAATTAATTCTTTTAAGTACATTTCTTCTTTTGCTGGATCATTCATCGAATTACCAATTAATACTTTGAATCCAGAGTCAAACAGACGTTTCTCCAATTCTGCCACCAATTGACCAAAGAATGGATTATCAACAGTAGGAAATATCAGACCAACTAACTTTGTCTCTTTTTTATAAAGTTGCCGTGCTACGGCATTAGGTTGATAATTTAACGATTCCATTGCATCATGAACTTTTTTTATTGTTTTTTCACTCAAATATCCACGGTTATTCAGTACTCGTGAAACCGTAGTTTTTGAAACTCCCGCAACCCTTGCTACATCATCTATTTTGACTACCATTTAAATCCACCTATATCCTTGATTCTGATAAATCCATTATACAGTAATACTATGTTTTTTAACTCAATCTGAAATAATTGCAATTGACGGTCAGTTTTCATAATGGTATCTTAAATCATCGAAAGCGATTGCAGAATTTTTCAAATATGGGAGGAAACTAAATTGCTAGTTGGAAGTATTGAAGCAGGTGGAACAAAATTCGTTTGTGCTGTGGGTGACGAAGACTATCGTATCAAGGATAGTACCAACTTCCCGACAACAACACCAGAAGAAACTTTACGAAAAACAATTGATTATTTTAAACAATTCGACATTGAAGCATTAGGAATTGCTTCTTTTGGACCTATCGAATTACGTAAAAATTCACCAAAATTTGGTTATATAACATCAACACCAAAACCAGGTTGGCAAGATACCGACTTCGTTGGTACTTTAAAGAAAGAAATTGATGTACCCATGTTTTGGACAACTGACGTTAATGGATCAGCTTACGGTGAATATGTTATGTCGACTCTTTCCAACGAAAAGATCGACTCATTAGTTTATTACACTATTGGAACTGGTGTCGGTGCCGGAGCTATTTCTGATGGTAAATTTATCGGCGGTATGGGACACCCTGAAATGGGCCATACACTACTCAAACGCCACCCTGATGACCTAGACTTTAAGGGAGTATGTCCTTTCCACGGTGACTGTCTAGAAGGATTAGTTGCTGGACCAACTTTTGACGCTCGACTTGGCAAACCTGGTAAAGACGTACCTTTGACTGATCACACTTGGGACATTATGGCTTACTACGTAGCGCAAGCAGCAATTCAATCCACACTGATCCTTCGCCCAGACAAAATCGTCTTTGGTGGTGGAGTTGTTAGTGAACCATTTTTGGTTAAAGTCAGAGAGCAATTCAAGACATTATTGAATGATTATGTTGTAGTACCAGAATTAGACAAGTACATTACTATGCCAATTGTTAAAAACAATGGATCTGCAACTCTTGGTGACTTTGCCCTAGCTATTCGTGAATTACAAGAATAATATTTATATAAATAAAACCCATGATAAGAAATCTCTTATCATGGGCTTTTTAATTCCGTTTATTATTAAATACAACTTTGAGCAAATATCATGGCACGGTCAAAAGTAGGATTATCTACGGTGTCATACCAAGATACATCGACAAAGACACTGTCCTTATCCCCCTTGGTAATTAAAACTCCACTTTTCGAAGTGATGCCAATACTTGGATCCATAACCTTTTTACCCGTTATAACGCTTATATCATTAATATCATGGTAGTCTATTCTTCTTAATACAAAAGACTTAGGATTAAAAATCAACTTTATTCTACTTTGCCAATTACAAATATCATAGTATTCAACACCATGTAAATTAACATTTAAGTAACTGATCATCTTCGGTAGATAGAATGGAAAAATAACTAAAGTCAGCAAAGTAAATCCGACAACTGCAATAACAGAACTAATCCAGGTTAAATCCGTTATAACGAACGATATCATAAATATCAAAATTGAAATAAGTACTGAACTTTTTAATAATTCATAAGATTGTTTCTTTCCAAAACTCCATCCCATGGCGTCCACCTACTCACATATTTTGATATCATTATTTAATAATTTAATTAATATATCAAAATATTGAACGTGAATATGAAAGACGTATGGTATATGTATTAGTTATCTTCTGGATTACCTGGATATACTGATCCATCTGGATAAACTGTCCAATTGTATGGATAATAGTTCACGTCACTACCTTCAACAGGTACAGCAATTCTTACCCAATAAGCCATTCCATCAACACTTGTATCGTACATACCAGGATTGTAAGTATATTGAGCCCCATCTGTTGAACCGGTAACTTCATCCGCGGACCCATTCTGCTTCTCCACCAAAGCTACGGCATCCTTTTCGCTGAGAATTAACGTTCTATTAAAATTTGTTCCACTCGAAGAACTATCCTCATCAGCATCACTTTGGGAATCATCGCTATCAGAACTATCGTTACCATATATTCCATTATTATAATCATCGGCTTTTTGCTTATCCCACGCATCTCTACGTACAAAGAACTTTTTATAATCACTTATCAAAGCCTTATTGGACAAATTACTTGAGTCGAACTCTTTTTGGTTTTGTTCTACATAAGCCAACTTAAAGTCAGGATTATCATAAACAAATAATCCAGGTTCCTCAAAGAACGAATTATCAACTTTAGTAAATAAATTTTTGATACTCATTCCTTTGCTAGGAGATATCGTTACAAGCCCATTTTTACTGGATTTCACATCTCTTGAACCTCTAAATATAAACTTACTTTGATCAAAGCTAACTTTTTTATTAGTTTGATTATCTATATCAACACTAACTACTCCATCAGAATTACTATCTAGATAATATTTGAAATTAAATTTAACTTTACTAAGATCCGTTTTAGACAATTTATCATAGGCCTTTGTATCAACC
This sequence comes from Companilactobacillus insicii, assembly GCF_003946015.1. Lineage (GTDB taxonomy): Bacteria > Bacillota > Bacilli > Lactobacillales > Lactobacillaceae > Companilactobacillus > Companilactobacillus insicii. The sequence continues at coordinate 40,954 of NZ_RHNU01000013.1, read as the reverse complement.
TTTTTAGCGTGACTAACTGGCTCCGACGTATGTTTCGTACTCTTATTATTTGAACTCGAACAGCCCGAAACCACTAGTAATAATGCCATTAACGTTACAAATAAAATTCCTCTTTTTTTCATTCACAATCCCCCCGTATCAACGGAATTAATGGTATTACTACACTCTAAATTTGACAACAAAAAAATAGACATACACGGCATTGCTGCCATGTATGTCTATTTACCATCTAACTTTTCTCTTTTACGGAAAATAATAAATTTACTAAAAATATAATTTAATACAACTACAAAGACATTCGCAAACAATTTTACAATCATATCATTAATGTGTAACAACGATACACCTATTGTCATTGTTCCTTGATCGATGATCCAAGAGCCTCCACGGAACAGGAAGAATGATCCCATTTCTAATAGAAAGGCCTTCATAGTATCAGTATGTGAATCAAATACCCATAATTTGTTAGTCACATATGCAAAGACGACTGACAGTAAATAAGCAAATGCATTGGCTAGTTGGTAATTCCATCCTGCAATGTAGGTGAAGAACCAAAATCCAACGTAATTTACTACTGTTGTTAAAACACCGAATATCAAGTATGGTATCGCATCTTTATATTTATTCCATAATTCTCTCATATCCATAATAAATAGTTCTCCTGTGAACGCTCTAGTGATTTAGTTTCCAATTCTTATAAGTTAATCCCAAGAAATAGGCGATAACTTCAAAAGAGGAGATAAAGAATGTAACTGGCCAATTGGTAATAAAGGCCAAGTACAATCCTAACCATACACCAGCTAGCGATAAACCAACTGAAACCATAATTAACTTAGGAACTGAGTGTACCAGATATTTTGCCGTAGCGCCAGGTAGCGTTAATAAGATAAAGACTAAAAGTGAACCAACAATCTGAGCTCCAATACTAACACTCAAGGCTAACGTTACAAGAAATGCTATTGAGAGCATACGAGTTGGCAACCCTGCCGATCTAGCACCTATATGGTCAAATGAATCAAATGCCAATGGCTTATAAAAAATAATAAAAACAAAAATTACAACTAATGCCAATATCATTAACTGATGCACTTCTTTAGAACTGATTCCAACGATACTACCGAATAAAATATTAGTTGCGTAGCTGCTCGACTCTGATGATAAGGATAGGAACAAAATTCCTAAACCAATAAATAATGAAGATATTGCACTAATCGAAGCCTCACGTCGTGACGACTCAGAACTCAGTGAACCAACAGCAATCGAACTCACCATAGTGAAGATTATCATCCCCGCTAAAGGTGATATTCCAATTAAAATACCGAACGAAGCACCAGCAAATCCGATTTCAGAAAGTGTGTGTGATAAAAATGACATATTTCTAGAAACTACGAAAACACCGACTAACCCAGCCGTTATAGCGATAAAAGTACTAGCTATAAAAGCTTCTCTCATAAACTCATATCCAAACATAATTTACTCCACCCTCACTCAAACATTGCTTCTGAAATTTCATCGACACTGATTGGTTTGATCGTATTATTCTCAAAGAACAGTGCTCGATGAGTATATTTCTTAGTCAAATCATAATCATGAGTGATAAATATTACAGTCAAATTATATTTTTCGTTTAACTCTTTAACTAGATCCATCAACTGCATTTTAACTTCAACATCTAAACTAGCCGTTGATTCATCTAAAATCAAAATTTGCGGATCATTAAGCAAAGCTTGTGCTAAATAGGCCTTTTGCTTTTCACCACCGGATGCTAATCCCAATGGACGCTTACGCAAATGAGTTAAACGTGTCTTTTCAAGAATTTGTTTTATCAATTCATTATTTTCAGCACGCTTCTTAGGACTCATTGTGAACTTCAAATTAAGTCGTACAAAGCTCTCGATATCCAATGGATAATCGATATCAATATTACGGAACTGTGGAACATAACCAAACGTTTGTTTCTTATCCATAATCAACTCACCATCAGTTTTCTTTTCCATGCCCATAATTATCTTAACAAGTGTGGTCTTTCCTGATCCGTTAGGACCTACTAGACTAATGAATTCACCATCATTAATCTTAAAATTTACATTTTGAAAAACTAATTGTTTTCCAAATTTTTTTGTTAAATTCTTAGCTTCAATCACTGGTTATACCTTCACAGACCTTTCATCCATTTACATCAATACATTACAGAATATACAAAATAGTCTCTTTTGTAAATAGTAAAAATTATCATTTACAAAATAATTATTCATTTACAATCTTTTCAATTTGATTAAGGTTATCATTCATCCACTGATAATAGCCTAAATTACTTGGCAAGGTTTCGGTGAAATAAATTATTGGAACATTATTCTTTTTGGCTAAACTAGTCATCTTAGTAATAATTCCACTGGTTACTTGCTTGTTGACTACTAAAAAATCAACCTTATGATTTTTTAGTCCACGTTGCATGTTTTCTATGTCAGAAATAGATGGATCAGTATCATCTTCTATTGCCTTTGCAAAATGCTGATTATCTATTGTCACTCCAAGATCTTTCAACAAATAATATGGAAGTGGCTCTGTCACATAAGCTTTCTTTCCATTCAACTTTTGCTTTAATTTATTTTCACGAATTATTAATTTATCTAACCTTTTAGAATATTTTTGATAATTATCTTTGTAATAATCTTTATTTTTAGGGTCATTCTTCGACATTTTTTCGTAAACAGAATTACTTAGTTTCTGAACATTGGAGACTCCAAACCAAATATGTTCATTATCACCATTTTTCTTATGCAAAACTTCACTGGCAAAATCAATTAGATTCTTATCTTGGCTGTTGGCAGTAACTAGCTTATTAACCCAGTCATCATAGCCAAGACCATTGGAAACAATTAACTTTGAATCAGCAATTTGCTTAGCATTATTGTTAGACGGAGAAAAACTATGCGGATCGACATTTACTGATTTGATAATAGATTCAACTTTGTACTTATTTCCTACCACACTTTGCACTGGTTCTTTATAAGTATTAACGGTTGTAGTTATCGTATTTTGAGAATGTTCAGTCTGGGTACATCCCCCTAAAATTACCATTATCATGACTAGTGCAATCAGTTTTGCCTTTTGTATGACTCGCATAAATTTTCCCTTCCTATACAAAAAAACTAGAGCTTAGGATCAAATCCCAACCTCTAGAATAGTATCGAATATTAAACACAAAGGCAAGAAAATCAAGCTCTACCAAAGTTGAGAATATTGTCCATTAGCTTGAACAATATAACTTCCGGCCGGTGAGTCTGAACCTTTGCTATAAATGTTTACTTGATAACCAGTAACATTGTTCCAAGTGATCTTACCATTAGCAACGTACTGAGTATTTGTATTGTCATAAGTTGTACTTAAAGCCTTGGCCAAATATTCAACCGCTTGATCAGAAGTAGTTAGGTTGACACCATTACTACTGTCTTGTGTATTTTGGTCACTACTTTGATTGTCATTAGGTGCTGTAGTTGTTGTCTTATCCGTTGATGTACCCGTTTGAGAATTTGTACCATTGTCAGTAGAATCTTTTTGAGAATTACTGTCAGTGCCTTGGGAATCATCAATATTATCATTATTTGTTTGATTATCTTTTTTTGTCGCTGATTTTTTCTTTGGTGTAGAACTCTTAGTACCTTTTTGTGTGGTTTGTTCTGACTTGGTATTGGTATCAGTCGAACTAGCCGATTGACTTGAGCATCCTGCCAGTAAAATTCCGGCTAATGCTACGGTCACAAGTGAGATTTTTTTGAACATAATCAGTACCTCCCTATCGATTAATTATATATGGGGAATCCTTAGTTATGCAATATTATACAAGAAACGTTAATAAATCTTAGATAAATCGATTTTTTCTCCATTACGGATCTTTGTACCAAGTTCAATTGACTTATCTACAACAATACTTTGAGCATCAATCACATTATAAGGATGATCTGGAGCTTTTTCTTGGGCGTAAGATAATTCAGTACACCCTAAAACAATTACATCACAACCGAATTCATCGTGCATACGCTCCAAAATATCATAGTACTTCTTAGCATCAACACGACCGTTTTCCTTAATATCGTCATATATTAAGCTTTCAACATCATCACGAATCTGCTCATCACCTAATGTGATTTCAAAACCGGCATTTTTAATCTCATTTTCGTAAATGTGATCTGCAATCGTACCTTTAGTAGCTATCAAACCTACTTTTTTGGCATTAGGATATTCTTCCTTCATCGTTGTAACGGCCAAATGTGGCATATGAATCAGAGGAATATCAGTCGCTGCTTGCAACTCCTTGTAGTAATAGTGAGCCGTATTACAAATAATAACCATGAAAGCCGGGTTCAAAAGGCTTTGTTGTTTCAAATCCTCGACCAATGGAGGTAAAAAACTTGGTTTGGAATTGTCTAATATGTGAGCTGTCCGATCTGGTACAGTCGCATGATTAACAATAATATAATCCATATAATCTTGATCTTTAGTTATATGTGTTCTTTGATTCAATAAATGGATGTAACTTTCTGTGGCAAGAGTACCCATGCCACCAATAACTGTAAAGAAATTCTTCATAACTATTCCTCGATATCTTTTAAAATGCTCTTTGCGACAGTAGGATCGCTTGGATATGGTACATCAACGCCATTAGTCTTTTGATAATGATCTTCACCTTTAGCTGCTAGAACAATAATGTCATCTCCAGAACTGGTCTCAATCATTTTTTTAATGGCCTCTTGACGATCAATAATAGTTTTAACTTCAACCTTCGAATGATCAATATGTGCGTCAATTTGCTTACAAATATCTGCTGGATCTTCAAAACCTGGATCATCAGTCGTTAAAATTGCACTATCAGCTAATTCTGTTAATACTTTACCGAATCCTGCACGTCTTGATATTCCTTTATTACCTGGACTTCCTACAACTACTTTGAGCTTTGACTTAGGATATTCTGTACGCAAGAATCCTAGTAGAGCTTTCATACTAGCATAATTATGAGCATAATCCACGAAAATTGTCCCGTGACTCTTAGTATTGATATGTTCCATACGTCCGGGAACCCTTGCTGTGCGTAGACCTTCTGCGATATCTTTCTTATCAGCTTGCGCTAACTTAGATGCTATAACAGCAGCCGTTGCGTTCATCTCGTTGAAGTCACCAACTACACCTAACTTATATTCACCCTCAACATTCAACTGCTTTCCCTTTTCAGAAACAGCTGCAATATCAAAAATACTATCACTTAAAGTGGCTTCTTTGCTAGAAATACTGAAATCAGCATCTTTAGTATCACGACCGAATAAATAAATATCTTTGTCTGAACTAGTCTCACGAGCGGCAGCAATCACAGTATCAAAGTCATTTGTTTGTGCATTAATAATATTGACTTTAGAATTTATCAACAATTGTTTTTTACAGAACAAATAGTCAGCGTATGTTGGATGTTCATTTTCACCAATATGATCAGGAGTAATATTCAAGAAACCACCGATATCAAAGTTTAATCCGTATACACGATTTTTTTTATAAGCTTGGGAGCTAACTTCCATGACTAACTTAGTCATCCCATTATCAACTGCTCGACGCATATCACGGAACAATTCCATCGATTCAGGTGTAGTTAAATCAGACTTGAACTTATCTTCAGGCTTAGGACCAACGATACGATCCACAGTTGAAAATAAAGCTACTTTTCCAGGATAAACCTTATCCAAAATATTATGAATGAAGTAAGACGTGGTTGTCTTTCCCTTTGTTCCAGTAAAAGCAATTATGAACAAATCTTTTTCAGGATTACCATAAAAAGCAGCACTCAAAATCGACAATGCTTTTTGAACATTCTTAACAATCAAATTGCTAATACCGACATCGTATTCTTTTTCAGATACGTAAACTTGTGCTCCAGCATCAACTGCTTGTTGTAAATATTCGGCTTTAAAGTTATTTCCCTTGCAGAAGAAAACGCCATTAGTTTGATCTTCTTGTGAGTTATAACTAATATTTGTCATGAATAAATTTTCATCTAAAACTTTACTTGAAACTAGTAAGTCATGTTCTTGCAATATATCAATAGCTTTACCTATTTCTAAACTCATTATCTGTACCCCTAATCACATTATTTACTTAAATAAATTACTAAAGAATTCGACAATTTTATCCCATAAATTTTGTTTTACAGCAGCAACTTTTTTGATTTTTAATTTCTTCTCAGTTTTAGTATACGGAATATATCCGCTTGGAGAATTGGTTGCAATCAATCTAATATTTTTTTTATTATATGTTGCCTTAAATCCTAGGTCATTCGTGGCAGTCCTGTACTTCAAATTAGAAATATCAAAATCACTTGGTAACCACATATAAACGTCTTGATCTGGTTTATATTTTTGGTTAACCCTATCACCTGGTGTCATAATTTTTTGATACGTATAGTTTTCTTTGACATAATGAGCTAAATTCTGAGTACTGCGGAATCGTTTGTCATTATCATTCTCTTCACCAGAAACATTCATAACAATTGTAACAATTCTAGTATTATCAATTGGTAATGTACCTACAAATGATTCTCCAGCTTGTTCAGTTGTTCCCGTCTTCAAACCATCGAATTCGTAGCCTTCTTGATAATCACGTTGACCCTTCAATAATAGGTTTAAGGAATTGTAAGTTTTAGTTTCGCTGTCAACTGGAAAATCCAGCTTAGCTTTTGAGGTAGTTTCTAGGACGCTTGGGTACTCGTCAAGGATATGCTTAACAATAATAGCTATATCATTTGCCGATAATTTATTTTCATCACCCTTATTGCCTAGATACATACCTTCATAAAGATCGTCATTATTTAAACCTGAAACATTATTTAATTCAGAATCATTGATGCCCCAGTTCTTTACTGTTTTGCGCATTAATCTAACGAAAGCTTTTTGACTACCAGCAACTCGTTGCGCCAATATCATCGCTGCTGAATTAGAAGATACTATCCACGCGGCATCATAGAGTTGTCTGACAGTATATGACTTGTCAGCATCCAATCTAACATTAGTCAACTCGTCTTTTTGAGTCATCTCAGCTTGTTCAGAAGTGGGTGTCAATGTGTCTGTCCATTTAAGATCGCCCTCATTGATAGCCTTAGTAACAAGGTACAGCGTAACTATTTTGGTTATAGAACCGATGGCAACTTTCTTTTCAGGATCCTTAGAATAAATAATTTGTCCAGACTTTACGTCAAAAGCCATCGCCGCACTGGCATTTAGTTCAGGCTCTTCAGCTGCTTGGATCGTTTTAGGACTAAAAATTGGTAATAATATTACCACTGACATTAGTAATAGAATTTTTTGTATTAAAGTTTTCATTGAGCTCCTCGCTATTGCTTTGAAATTGGAAAGTGAATGATGAAAGCGGTTCGCTCATCATCAGATGTAACTGATATTGTACCACCATGCAACTTAACCATACTTTTAGCAATAGCTAGTCCCAATCCAGTACCTCCAGTTTCTTTATTACGTGAATCTTCGACACGATAGAAACGATCAAATAAGTGTGATAGTGATTCTTGAGGAATCGGCTGACCATTATTTGCTACTCGAACTATGATGTCGTTTGGAGTTTTTTCCGCTTCTAACCACAAATGAGTTGCACCTTTACCGTACTTGAAAGCATTGGTTATCAAATTATTAAATACTCGCCCAAGCTTTTCAGTATCACCACTCATCAATATTTTTTCAGGCTTTGATTTTACTATTATTTCCATACCACGCTTGTTAGCCTCTAATTCAAAATCGGCTGATAATTGATCGAGCATCTGTGTCATATCAAAAGTTGATGCTGATATTTTGCTAGTAGCTTGTTCTACATTAGCATACTCAAACAATGAGTTAACCAAGTTTTGCATCTCAAGTGACTTATTATAAGCGATATGAGAATACTTAAGTATTTGCCCAATATCTTCGAAATTTTGGCTCTCAATCAATCCCAAATATCCGATTACTGAAGTCAACGGAGTTCGTAAGTCATGACTAACGTTCGCAATTAGCTCATCTTTACTCTCTTCAGACTTTTTTTGTTCGGAAATATGATTATTAGTATTCGAGACCAACAAGTTGACACTGTCGACAATACTTTGTAATCTCTTGTTGACCTTAAGATTGATTTTGTGATTGAGATCTCCCGCAGCAATCTGAATCAATTCAGATTCAACTTTATAAACTTCAAATTGACGATAGGTTTTAATCACCACATGAATCGAAATTCCTAATTCAATTAAAATAATCAATCCAAGGAAAAACCAGATGCCCCAAAAAGTTGATTTGGACAGTACACTATTAATATTTTTAAACGCATAGTTAATACCTTTGAAGTTTTCATTATTATAGAAGAGATCAGAAATAATAATTAAGGTAATATTTATAATCTGAAATAAAAGAAAGGTGCCTATTCCTTCAAACAGGAGGACACCTTTTTCTCTAATATCCAGTTTGATTCGCTTATTCAAAAAATCAAACCTCCACTTTATAGCCAACGCCCCAGACAGTTTCGATAACCTTTTCGCCGTCTGTTGCTTCTTCAAGCTTATCTCTAAGGTGACTTACGTGCACCATAACTGTTTTAGCAGAAACAACGCTCTCTTGTTTCCATACACGTTCAAAAATCTCATCAGCTGAGAAAACACGATTTGGGTGACTTGCCAGAAGATACAAGACACCGAATTCTAATGCTGTTAACTGAACTTTATTTCCTGAGCTAGTAACTACTTCATGTGAATCCTTATAAATAGTAATTGGACCAACTTCAAGCTTATCAGGAACATTTTTTGATGTTTGTTGTGCACTACGACGGAGCAACGAACGAACACGTGCCATAATTTCCAAAGGATTAAATGGTTTAGTGACATAATCGTCAGCACCAGTTATAAGTCCTTGAATCTTATCCATGTCAGTTGTCTTTGCTGAAACAATAATTATTGGAATTTGTGAATCTTTACGAACTCGTTTTACTACTTCAATTCCATCAATACCCGGCATCATAATATCCAAGATCATCAAGGCAATATCACTGTGAGCAGCTAATGCATCAAGTGCTTCTTGACCAGAATTGGCTGACACAGGTTCATATCCTTCATTCTTTATGTAAATACTTAGTAATTCAACAATTTCTTTATCGTCATCTACAACTAATATCTTCATTACTAAACCTCTCAAGCGCACATTTTTACAACTAGTCATATTATACAATATTATGTTAGTGTATTACTAACTGGAAAAGAAAGTGAGTATCTATGGACTACTTAAAGAAGCGGATTCGATTTATAATAATCCTTATTTTTTCACTAATTATTTTCGGCGTCGTTCAATGGCAAATGTCGAATAACGTAAATCTCAGTGGTACCAAAATACTTTGGGTTTCTGAAATATTGAAATCAGCATGTATTGGATTTGGACTTTATGCAATAGTTATGTTCTTTAGAGTTAAATAAAAACGGCTGGAAAAACTTTTCCAGTCGTTTTTTGTACAAAAAAAGGACTGCTATAAGCAGTCCATATAAATTATCAAATTTTACTTGTCATTGTTCATTTGATCGACAAATGACTTGAATGATGACTTCTTAATGTCAGCACCCTTGCTGTTGACCTTTGATTCAGCCAACTTACTTAATCTCTTCTTTTCACTTTTGTCTAACTTTTTCATTCTTAATACCTCCACGTCTTATTCAGACCATATGAGTTATTGCAAAGGAAATAGTAGGCGTTGTTAGCGTTGAAGCTCTTTCTTGTGTAATTCATAATTGATCACAACTCCATGTTAACGCAAAAAATCAGATGTGCAAGTTTTGATGATTTTGAAATTTTAATTCCTAAAAGAACCCACGATCATGAATTCCCATGTAACGACGGAATACAAAACGAATTCCGTAAACAACTACGGCAACAACAAAGTAGCCAATCCCACTCAATGAAGGATTAATAGTTGAAGGTACTAATGCCATTCCTCCTAAGAAGATAAACATTAGTATTAATCCAAGAGCCAAGTAACCAATAGTGATACCCCAGCCTGGACGTTCCTTCTTAGGTTTCTTCATTTGGATATTGAACCAAGTTAACAGTGTTCCCCACATTCCAGAAAGGATAACCAAGGTAATGATACCAGTTTGATTAGCTGAGCTGGAATCTTTATTAGTGAGTGCAACAATTCCGTATAACAAACCAAATAGTGCAAAGAACAGTAATGAATTATCTACCGCTGATGCCCAAAATGGTGTCTTTTTAACTGGCTTAACGGGATGCGCGATGTCTCCAGCTTTCTTAGTTACCGGACCGTACAATTGATTAGCAGGTGTACCTTTGATTTGATTATCAACAATCTCTGGTAGCAATTTATCAATTGCTTCTTTAGCTTCATCTTCTTTAAATCCATCATCAAGTAAGTGCTTATTTAACTTAAAAACATATTCTTCATTTTTATTACTTAATTTTGAACGCAAATCATTAGAATCGGCAGCATAAATTTTTTCTGTAGTTTCTGATTGCTTCAACTTCTTAGCCGCAGTAACTTTTTGCTTTTCCACAGCTTGCTTATTTTTCTCTCTTAAATCGTCAGCCATTAATTCTCCCCCAAATTAGACATTGAATCTGAATTCAATGATGTCACCATCTTGTACTTCGTAATCCTTACCTTCTACACGTAGCTTACCAGCTTCTTTAACTGCTTGTTCACTACCTAAAGCATCTAAATCATCAAATGACATTACTTCAGCACGAATAAATCCACGTTCAAAATCAGAGTGAATAATACCAGCAACTTGTGGTGCCTTCATACCTTCATGGAATGTCCAGGCACGAGTCTCTTTGCCACCGGCTGTGAAGAATGTTCTGAGTCCTAACAACTTATAACTGGCTTTGATCAACTTATCAAGACCTGATTCTTTTACACCTTCAGCTTCAAGGAAGTCACGTCTATCATCGTCATCTAATTCAGCGATTTCTTCTTCAGTTTTAGCAGAAACACCAATAACTTGTGCATCTTCTTTTTTAGCGTAATCTTCAATGACCTTGTAGTATTTAGATTCTTCTGGATCGGCCATATCGTCTTCAGCAATATTAGCAACATACAAAACAGGTTTAGATGTTAATAAGAATAATCCCTTAACAATCTTTTGTTCATCTTCATTGAATTCAATAGTTCTTACTGAACCACCATCTTCAAGAACTGGTTTAATTTTCTTAAGTACTTCGAATTCAGCAATAGCGTCTTTATCTTTGGCACTCTTAGCCATCTTCTCAACTTTTGTATAACGTTTATTAACACTATCAAGATCGGCAATACTCAATTCTAGATTAATAGTTTCGATATCGTCTAATGGATCAACAGTACCTGTAACACTAGTAATATTGTCATCATCGAATGCACGAACAACGTGAACAATAGCATCAACTTGACGAATATTCTCAAGGAACTTATTACCAAGTCCTTCACCCTTACTGGCACCCTTAACGATTCCGGCAATATCTGTGAATTCAAAAGTTGTATGAATCAATTTCTTAGCAGGAATTAAATTATCAATTCTTGTCAAACGCTTGTCCGGCACTTCAACCATACCTACATTAGGGTCAATAGTAGCAAATGGATAATTTGCCATTTCTGCACCCGCTTTTGTTATAGCATTAAATAGTGTTGATTTTCCGACGTTAGGTAATCCTACGATTCCGGCAGTTAAAGCCATTATAAATTCTCCCCATTTCCATTAATATTTGGTCGTGCAATTTGTGTTTGCTTTAAATAGAATTCTTCTTGGCTTACATAAACTTGCGCAGCTTCCGTTATTACTTTTTTGAACTTCTTTTTAAAATCATTTCTAGGAATCATAACGATATGACCACATCCAAGACACTTCACCTTGATGTCTGCACCCATACGAATAACTTCCCATTTATTGGCCCCACAGGCATGAGGCTTTTTCATCATAACGATGTCACCTAAATTAAACATATACGGTCCTCTAATCTAAATTGATCCCTAAAATATCCAAAATTCGATTGAGTTCTTCTGTATTAGTAAAATCAATTTCCAATTTACCATGACCACTACGTGTTTCTTTAACAGCTACAGAAGTATCGAACTTTTCGACCAGTTTTTCTTCAGTCGCACGAATATAAGGTGATTTAGATTTTGAAACTTTCTTTTTTTTCTTAATATCATGTTTAGTTTCAGTAGCTAATTGTTCCAATTGACGCACGGTTAAGTCTTCATTAACTGCTCTTTTAGCTAACTTATCAATTTGTTCCTTGTCCTTTAAGCTCAGCAAAGTTCTTGCTTGCCCCATTGATAAATCACCATTCTGAACTAATTTCTTAGTTGCATCTGGCAAATTCAATAGACGTAGATAGTTGGCAATGTATGGACGACTTTTACCTAGACGCTGAGAAACTTGTTCTTGAGTTAAGTTCAGTTTGGATATCAATGTTTGATATGCATCAGCTTCTTCAAGAGGTGTTAAGTCTTCACGTTGTAAGTTTTCTAGAACAGCAATTTCCATCATCCCTGATTCACTCAATGGACGAACAATCGCAGGAATAGTAGTTTGCTTAGCAATTTTGCTTGCTCTAAAACGACGTTCTCCAGCAATTATTTCAAAACCATTAACACTCTCACGAACAATAATTGGCTGAAAGACACCATTTTGCTGGATAGATCTAGCCAATTCATTAAGTGCGTGTTCATCAAAGGTTTTTCGTGGTTGATAAGGATTAGGACGAATATCATCTAGTGATAGATCAACGACCGTCTCACTGTTTTCGTCGATTGCTTCAAATTCAGAAAAAATTGCGTCGATGCCTTTTCCAAGGCCTTTTTTATTTTTGTTTGATGCCATTACGTTTTAACACCTCCTTAGCAAGGTCACAATATGCTTCTGCCCCACGAGATTTATCGTCAAAGTCCACAATAGGCAACCCATAACTAGGAGCTTCAGCAAGACGTGTATTACGTGGCACAATTGCTTTGTATACCTTATTACCGAAGTATGATTTAACTTCATCGACAACTTGAGCGCCCAGATTAGTCCTAGCATCAAGCATAGTCAAGAGGACACCCTCAATTGCTAAATTATTATTGAAATGTTTTTGAACCAAACGAATAGTATTTAATAGCTGGCTCAATCCCTCCAAAGCATAATACTCACTTTGAACTGGAATAATAATTGAATCACTGGCGGTGAAAGCATTCGTTGATAATTGACCTAATGAAGGTGGACAGTCAATTAAAATAATGTCGTACTTGTCATCTACCTCTTCCAAGCCTGCACGAAGACGTGTTTCACGTGCCATCATGGTTGTTAATTCCATTTCTGCACCAGCTAACTGAATAGTAGCTGGAACAATATCAAGATTCTTATGATTAGAATGAATAATTGTTTTTGCGAGTGGATATTCGTTCACTAAGACGTCATAAACATCCTTCTCCACATTGGCCTTTTTTATACCCAAACCACTTGTAGCATTGCCTTGTGGATCAATATCTACTATCAAAACTTTTTGACCTAAGTCAGTTAAGCACGCACCAAGGTTGATGGTCGTGGTTGTTTTACCTACACCACCCTTTTGGTTCGCAACGGATATTTTTCGTGCCATTTTATTCCCCTATTCTTCGAAAAAATACATACATTAAATTTTAACATTTAATAGTAGTTAATTTAAGGTCATTTGATTATTTCACGAGTGGCTTTTTAGATGGAGTTCCTGGTTTTCTTGGATATTTATTAGGTGTATCTTTTACCTTATCAATAAAGATAAAGTTTCTAATACCTTCATCATTGGGAAGTTCAAATGATTTTTGATCCGTAACTTTACCACCTAGAACCTGTACAGAATATGTAGCATCTTCTAATTCTTCAGTAGCTTTTTCAGATTTCATAGCGATAAAAGTTCCGTCAACCCTTACTAGAGGTAAGCATAATTCATTTAAAACATTTAAAGCTGCAACGGCCCTTGCCGTTACAACATCGAATTTTTCACGATAAAGTTTATTTTTACCTACTTCTTCTGCTCGACCATGAACCAACGTCACATTATCTAATCCTAATTTATTCACAAGTCCATCAAGAAACTTGATACGTTTATTCAATGAATCAACAATCGTAATTTTCAAATTTGGATTAACTATTTTCAACGGTATTGATGGAAAACCGGCACCTGAACCAACATCACATAAAGTTAATTTTTCAGTAAGCAATTTTTCATCTACAAAATCCAAAATCAATGAGTCATAGAAATGTTTCAAATAAACTTGATCCTCTTCAGTAATCGAAGTTAAATTCATTACTTTATTAGTTTCAACTAATTCATGAAAATAGATTTCAAATTGTTTCTTTTGATTTTCATTTAAATCAATTTTTTTTGCGGCTAAAGCTTGATAAAATTCTTCAGGTTTCATTTACATCCTCCACTCGTGAAACACATGTTTCACACTTCTTAATCCTATATTATTATAGTGGTTAATTCAATGATGAGTTACTTGTCAAAAATTTTTAAATAGTACATTTTTAGTTGTAAATGCAACTAAAAAGATATATTATATTCGCAATCTAAAAAACAAATTATTTATATTCTTATCTGGAGGAAAATATATGATAACCATAAAAAATACTAATGAATTAACGCCTAAAGAACTCATAGACATACTTAAGGCTCGTGTTGCTGTTTTTGTCGTTGAACAAAACTGTCCATATCAAGAAGTAGACGATGATGATTATAATACCCTACATGTTTGCTTAACTGAAAATGGCAATTTGGAGGCTTATACACGGATTATTGAGGATGAAGATAAGATACACTTTGGTCGTGTCTTAGTTGTCGAAAAATACCGTAAACAGGGACTGGGAGAGAAAATTGTCTCAGCTACAATTGAAGAAATCAAAAAAAGATTTCCTGGAAAAACTATTCAAATACAAGCTCAAGCTTATCTACAAAAATTTTATGCTGGCTTCGGTTTCAAACCTATCTCAGACGTATATCTGGAAGACAATATTCCCCATCTCGATATGATTATGGAATTTTAAAAAATAGTTAACTATCAAGTATATTTAAAGACACAGAGATGTGTCTTTTTTGTCTATGCAAATAAGTCGACATCCTAGAATAAAAGGGTTAAAAATTCTTATAAGAGGCCATAAACATTCTAAAGGGTCAGAAAATTGGCCTCTATGTCAGGCAAATTAAATTGACTAAAGAAAAAGATTTTGATGTCGAGTCAAATAATGATAAAAAAGAAAAATCAGAAGAAAAAGATTTAACTGAAAAAAGCAAAAAAACTGTTGATACAGAAAAGAAGCCTTTGCTTAATGATGACTGGCAAGAACGATTAGATAAAGCAAAGAAAATTCTAAAAAAAATAATTGAACGAAAATACCCAATAATCTTAATAACTATCACGACTGTAATAATAATGTTCACCATGTATATGATCGGAGTATCGCATTACTCTAGAGAGCGACAACTAGATACACTGGCAAGTAACATAACTAGTGGAGTTCCTAGCAAAATGTCAAAAGTCTTAGTAACACCTAATAAAGAAAGAATTTCTGAGAAAGAATTAGAACCGCTTCAAAAATTACAAGCGTCTGATGAAAAGACAAATGGTCAAATAAAAACTATCGTTGAACATGAAAGTTCTTACAGCAATTTTCGTGTTATTAAAGTTGGTAAGTACTGGGGAATATATCCTAAGTATAAAATTGAACTTAGAAAAAGAAATATAGTTGTAGAAACGAATATTAATAATCCAATTTTTAAAATCAACAATAAGATTTACAAAGCAAAAAGGAATGGAACAGAATACTACTTGATCAAAAGCATCCCTGGCTCCTATCCGGTCAAAGTTAGCAACAAATCTGGTAGCTACAACAAAACCAGAACAGTTGTAGTTCCCGTATCAGGTACATGCAACGAAACTAATATCGATATAACAATGAGACGATCCCCTGCCATCTAAGGTCATAAGAGGTCATTCAATAAGCTTTTTTACTTGGCTGATATACATATCAGGGTGTATATTAAAAATTGAGTGGTAACATTTGGCAAAATGTCTTTATTAATACATATTTACACCTGTATATACCATTGATGATAGTTATAATTTAGACTACAATTATTTTTAATAAACAGCAATTTAAACTAAATATAAAAGGGGATGCGTCTATGTACCGGTTTTTTGCTCAACCACAAGTAAATGAGGAAAATAATTCTATTTTTGGCTACGAACTTTTGCTAAGAACAGAAGAGAACGGTTCATGGAAACTTCCAGAAGATTTCACAGCTATTTCCATTGATGAACAGGCTAACCTTTTGGAACAAATATCAAAAAAATTGAATACAGCACTACATGATATTGTTCTCGCGTTCAATTTAAATCAGAAACAGGCTAACAATCCTTTAACACTAGGGTCAATCATTGCTTTAAAAAAACGTATTAACCCCGCTGCACTAACGATCGAACTAACTGAAGCACCAACATTGTCCGAGATGAAGGAAATCAGTTCTATTTTGCATCAGTATGATATTGATGTTGTATTAGATGACGTAGGAACTGGATCTAATACTTATGACAACGTCAAGTATTTATTACCCTATGTTGATCAAATCAAATTTGCTATGCAAAATCTAAGAATGAATGGCGATGCTGATAAAATACCTGACTGCTTGTCATTCTGGGTCAAGTTGGCCAAAAAGTATCGTTTGGATATGGTACTAGAAGGCGTCGAAAATAAAGCTGATCAAATTTTAGCCAAAGAATTTGGAATCTATATTCAGCAAGGTTACCTTTACGGTAAACCTGCTTTAGTTTAGCAAAAAGGCTTTGCATTAATAAATGCGAAGCCTTTTTTAGTTATTTTTTATCCGATAGAATCCCAAGCTGGCAATAATACTGGCTCTTGATCTAACATCTTCAATTCATCATCAGTCAAATACTTTTTATTGATAACAACGTCATATACGTGATCGTTGAACCAATCATCGTCCATCATGAAGTAGCCCTTATCACCATTAGCTTCTCCCCATGAATTTTCAACTTTCCAACGATTTGGTTCATTGTTAATAATATTTACACCAGTTAAGGTCATGGCGTGAGAAATAGTAGCTTCTTTATAGTCCAATGCCTCACCACGAGTCATCTTAGTATTAATGCCAAATAATTGATCTGTTTGATATAAATCACCTGACAACATACCTTTAGTACGTTGTGACTGTTTACCAACATCATTCCCAAACCAAACAGTGTCATTACCCTTTAATTGTGCAATGGCCATTTCCTTCAAACGATTTAAAGGCAGATTTAAAAATACTGTCTGATTGCCACCAATCATATTACCTTCTGTATCTATCGTATAAAGTTTTCCATATTCCTTAGAATCTTGTGGTGCATTCAAAATATCTACATAGTCATCTAAGTTCATCGTAAAGTATTGTTTGAAAAACTCTTTAGGAGTAATACTTGGTTGCTCTATCAATTTTCCATTATCATCACGAATTGATAATTCAAATTCAACTGGTGGTTGACCAAATGAATAAGCGCATACCTTGTAGACTTCTGTTAACATTTCATCAATTCTCTGCTCAATATCTTGTTCAGTTTTG
The DNA here is from genome assembly GCF_003946015.1 of Companilactobacillus insicii. Taxonomy (GTDB): domain Bacteria; phylum Bacillota; class Bacilli; order Lactobacillales; family Lactobacillaceae; genus Companilactobacillus; species Companilactobacillus insicii. The sequence continues at coordinate 23,321 of NZ_RHNU01000013.1, read as the reverse complement.
CCTTCGTTTACCAGTTTACGCAATTCAATACCATTTTTACGTAACATAGTACCAATTGTGGCATTAAATGCTGAAGTATCATTTGACACAGCCGTTTCTGGCATTGCATAAGATGGTACAACACCATATTTCTTTATTAAATCGGTCGCATATTGCCAAAATCCACCGTCACCGGTTGGATGGCTAAACAACGCATTCACCTTACGATCAGTAATTGGTAACGCAGCAGTATCAATGATTCCTTGAAAAAAGTAATTAGCTTTTTCCAAACGATCCCAAAATGATATATAATTCTGAGATAGTTCAAAATCTTTAACATTGTACTTCATAGCAAATTCTGTACGAAGATTTGTTAATGATGAGAATAGCCAACAGCGTCCTGAACGTTTTTGGTTTGATACCTTACCTGTTGGAACTTCAACATTGAAGGTAGGATTCAACTTGCTCTTCGCATCAATGTTTTGTGCAGTTTGAAAAATACCTACTTGTGCCACTGCATTTTTCAAGACATTATTTGAAACGTCTTGATTTAAGTTATTATGAAAATCTGCTAAAATCTTTTTATTAATTTCTTTAGTCAACTTAATCACCTCATTAACTAAATATATTACAATAGTTATATTCACATTGGAGAAAATTATGCCTGAAACAATCAAAATTGCTTATTTATACGAAGATTTAATGAATACTTATGGAGATAGCGGTGATGTAAAAATCCTTGCTTTCTTATTTAAAGAAAAGGGTTATGACACTCAAGTCGACAATATTAGCCTAGGTGATGACTTTAATGCTTTTGACTACGACTTCGTCTTCTGGGGCGGTGGTCAAGATTTTGAACAATCTGTCGTTGCCAAAGATCTTGTCCGTCACAAGGACACTATCGACAAGTACATAAATGCTAACAAACCAATGCTATGCATTTGCGGTGGTTACCAATTTCTCGGAGCTTACTATGAAACATCCAGTGGCGAGACTATTCAAGGATTAGACATCTTACCATTTCACACCGTCTTCAAGGCTGACAGCCGTATGATTGGCGACACCGAATATGAGACAGAATGGGGTAAGGTTTGCGCTTTTGAAAACCATTCTGGACGTACATACTTCGATGATAAGTCCGTTCTAAAGCCATTTGGTAAGATGATTGAAGGTTATGGTAACAATCCTGAGGAAGGTGTTGAAGGTATGCGTTATAAAAACACCATTGGTAGTTACTCTCACGGACCTATCCTAAAAAACGAAAATGTTGCACGTGCCATTGCAGACAAAATTATTGTTTCGCATAAAGAACGTATGGCTGAAACTGCTAAGTAAAAAATCGCCATTAGAAATCAATTGATTTCTAGTGACGATTATTTTTTTAATTCAAAAATTTATTAGCTTTCAAAATAGCCGCTGAAATAGCTGGAGCGATAATCACTGCAGCAATCATTTCTGGCAAACCATTTGTACCGACAATTATCAATAATAGTTTATTAAGTAAATCTGACTGTGTAGTATACGCCTGTGACAATGCACTGGCATACATTACTCTCATCAATCCTAATACCAGCAGTGTATTAGTAAGAGAACCAGCTCCAGCGGCGATACCCATCGCTATAACTTGCTTCTTAAAACGATTTTTAAGTGCGAGATAAATATATCCAGCCACCAGCCCGACTACAATTCTCGGCAATACTGCAACGATTGGATTAGTAAAAACCGTCGTATCAATAATGGACGTTGGACTAGTGAAAGCACGTATCATTGTACCTAAGCCCCAAACAAGGCCAACAATTGCCCCACTCTTTGGTCCTAATACTATCGCTGCCACAATTACGGTAATATGAATTATCGTGATATTAATGAACCCTGTTGGAATGAAACCTAAAAATGGGACTAATGACTGGACGAATATAATCGCCATCAAAATGCCCAAAATAGCAATGCGGTAAGCTTTTCTCTTTTGCATTTACTATGAACCCCTCAAAATTATTTCTTTAATTCTATATTATTATACCGAACTTATCCAAATTTAACGTTCACAAATTTCGTAGTATATAAAAAAAGTCCTTAGCCAAACGTGGACAGATACTACGTGGCTTCAGACTTTAATTTTATATTATTCACCTTCTGCTGCATCAACAGCTTTTATAACGGCGTTACGAAATCCATGTTCTTCCAAAGCGGCGACACCTTTGATAGTTGAACCACCTGGTGAAGTTACTTCGTCCTTTAGAGCTGAGGGATTTAAATCTGATTGTAGAGCTAACTTACTAGCACCTATAGCCATTCCAATCGCAGCATCGTAAGCTAGTTTTCTATTCAATCCATGTTTAACACCTGCATCACTCAATGCTTCAATGAAAAGATCTAAGAATGCTGGACTGCATCCGGCTACTGTTCCTAAAATTCCTAACTGGGATTCAGGAACTTCTACTAATTGGCCAGTATAGCCCATAACTGAAGCGATACTCTTCTTATCATCAGCAGTAAATTTTTCTGAATATGTGATTCCAGTGAAACCTGCACCTACTTTTACAGGTGTATTAGGGATGGCATGGGCAACTTTAGCTTCAGGTAAAGCTTGTCTTAGCTTTGCAATAGTAGCACTTCCTGTGAATGCCACTACCAATTTATCTTTACTAATGGACTTCAATTCTGAAAGAACACTATCAAGTGCATTCGCACCAACACCAATAAAAATTGGATTAGCATCTTCCATCTGTTTTATTTTTTGAACCATCTTAAATCCTAAGTGTTCTTGCAAATCCTTAGTACGATTTGATTTGCCACCTTTAACGATGATTTCTTCGGCATCATAGCCATTCTTAACTAAACCAGTGATTACCGCACCACCGATACTACCTGCACCAATAAATCCAATCATGTCCAATACCCCTTTTCAGTATTTGTTGATTCTATTATCTTTTCTATTCTATACAAATTTACTAAAAATATAAAATTAATTGAGTGAATATCACTATACAAAATATATAGTGAATGAATTTGTAATAATTAACTGTTTTCAATGAATAATTTGTATATTTAAGATATGCTATTTATGTACATAAATACTAGGGGGACCATTTTATGAAAAGCTATCGCTCCAGATACGAATTGAAGCGCGATGTTAAAGATTTAATTTACCGTAATAGAAAAAAAGTTACGTTATTATTCATGATTCCGATGTTTACTATTATCTTTGCACAATACAGTGGAAAGCATACTTCCGTATTACCATACTCAACAGCTGATCAACTCTATGCAGTAAAAAACCTTATTGAAACATCACTTTTTGGTGTTATCTTTGGATTACTTTTCTTAATAATTATTCAATCTGCTAACTTCAAGGGGCTAGACTTATTGCGAAATCCAGATGAAGATTTTGAACCACTAAAAAGTAATTTCACCTATTTTAGAAATCCTGATTGGTGGAAATTGATTTTAACTTATATTTTGATTAATATCTTCACTTTCCTCTGGACACTTCTTCTTGTGATTCCCGGAATCATTAAAACATTTTCTTACTCACAAACGTACTACGTTTATAAGGATATGAATGACAAAGGATTAGGTGATGATAAATCATTGACTGATTATATTACAATTAGTCGTAAATTAATGGATGGTAATAAGTGGCGTTACTTTGTTCTCCAACTTAGTTTTATCGGTTGGTGGCTACTATCTGGTATCATAGCTGCAGTCGGTTTTCTCTTTGGTCCGTTATCCGGTTTTGTTAGTACTCTATTATTAGCATTATACATGCTATGGTTTTACCCTTACTACGTGATGACACTAGCGAACTTCTACAAAGACCTAGTCGATCAAAATCCTGAATTACTGAAATAGTATTTACGGATGCCGTTTGGTATCCGTTTTTTTATGAAGAATACAAGTCCCTTCATCTCGTCAAAAATACCCTTCGTATTTGCCAAGTAAATACGGAGGGTATTTTAAAATTATACTTTGAAGTTAATCACGTCTTGTCACGCCTTATTGTCAACCAAAGAATAAATATTTGCATCATGAAATTTTCCAGCCGAATAAATATGATCTCTCAAAGTTCCATCCAAATGAAAACCACTTCTAATCGCGACTGCATTGCTAGATTTATTCTCTACTTCTGCCAGAATATTTATCTTGTGCATTTTCAATTCATTGAAGCCAATTTTTACAGCCGCTTCCACCGTTCTAGTCATAACACCGTTATGTTGAAAGTTCTTGCCTAACCAATAACCTATTGAGCAATGACGATTGGGATGATCAAAATCGTGAAAGTCAAACATCCCCGCAACTTCGCCACTAACCAATATAGTAACTGGCCAAAGTGCGTTATCAGCAATTCGTTTCTGACAATATTCTAAAAATCTACGTTCATTGGCGATAGTCTTAGTATCTTCAGCCCAAGGCATATATTCTTCCAATTGTTTCCTTGTATCATCAACCTGTCTGAAAAGCGCCTCATCATCATTTGGCTGAACCAGTCTCAACTCTATTTCATCGTCCACTCGCCAACTAGTATTTTCCGTCACGAAACTCATCCCCTACACTATTTTGTGTAATGGTATACCACATCATGTAGAAGTTGTACAACTTGCTTCCCAGCCCGATCGTTATAGTACTTTGAAAATCGATCATCAGCTAAATACATATCTACTAATCCTCGATGTGCTTCAGAATTGTAATGTGGCCAACTATAACTTAACCAGTTCTTGTGATCTTCATAAACCTTTCTAGCTTCTGGAGAATCCAAGTTATCGCTATTTACCAATTCCAAATTAGCAAACATATCTTTCTCCAAATTTTCCATATCTTTCATGTCGTTTTGAGATAAATTCATAAATTTTTTATTGGACTTTTCAATTGTTTCATCCCCGTACTTTTGACGAATTTCTGATCCAAAATTATCTTCATTTTCTTGTAATTTAGCATTTTTAAATGCTGCAAATTTTTCAGTGTCAGTCATTGTTAAGTCTCCTTGTCTGTCTTTAATAGTCTTATCGATAGTCGTCAGAAGAGAATCAATATCTTGCTTCTTCAAAAGTAATAATTTCTGTTGCTCTTTCAAAGCTGATAATTCAGAATAACTGTCATCTTTCATTAACAATTGTATTTTTGATAAGGGAAACTCCAAGGCCTTGTAAAAGAGTATCCTTTGCAGTTGATTTACCTGATTTTCAGTATAAATTCTGTAATTATTTCTACTATTATACTTAGGTTTCAATAAATCAATTTGATCATAATAGCGTAAAGTACGTCTGCTAACGCCTGCTATATCAGCTAATTGCTTAATCGTATATTCCATGTTTTCTCCTCCAACAAAATGAAGTATAAAGTATGACGCAACGTAAACCTCAAGAAAATTTTCAAATCAATATCACTTTTTTTACTTAACTGTTAAGATAAAGGTTAAAATTATTAAAAAACTAGGTGGGTGAGATTATGAACGAATTTATTCAAGTATTAACTATAGCTGGTTCTGACTCTGATGGTAGTGCCGGAGCACAAGCTGATCTTAAGACTTTCATGGCACGCGGTGTTTATGGTATGTCCGTTTTAACTGCTGCGGTTGCCGGTAATTCATACGGCATCCACGATAGTATCAATATGCCTTCAAGTTTTATTAAGAGTCAAATCAAAGACATCAAGGATGACTTTGAAGTTTCAGCATTCAAAACAGGTATGCTTTCTGATTCCGAAATTATTCATACAGTGGCTGAAGAGATTAAAGATAAGCCATTTGGTACATTTGTATTAGATCCAGTTATTATCACTAAACACGGTGCAATGTTGTTAGAAGCTGAAGCCTATCAAACATTGATCGACGAATTGTTCCCATTGGCGGACTTAATTACACCAAACTTCTACGAAGCACAAAAACTTTCAGGTATGGATCTCAATTCAAAAGAGGATATCGTAGAAGCGGCACACAAGCTTCGTGATCTCGGACCTAAGAACATCATGATCAAGGGTGAGCACGCCGACGACTCTCTTGATTACGTTGAGGATTATGTTCTCCTTGAAGATGGACAGTCATTCTGGATTTCAGAACCATATGTTAAAACTGAACACGTTAATGGTACTGGAGATACATTGTCTTCATGTATCGTTTCTGAAGTAGCCAAAGGTGCAAGTCTTGAAGATGCTATCAGAACTGCTAAAACATTTACATATCATGCTATTAAGAACGAAATCGATGTTGGACATAAATACGGACCTATTAACCATTTTGTCAAGGATGAGGTAAAATAAGAGTTAAGCACTAAATGAATCGGAGGGTTAAACTCATGGTAAGAATCACAAAAATTTCTGCCGGAACATTATTATTAATTCTATCAATCATTTTGATGATCAAATCTGGCTTTGAAAACTTCATTGCCGCTTTGGTCGGTACTGGTGCAATTGGTGGAGCGGCGGGAATTTTGTTGGCCATCACCTACATTATTGCAGCAGCTATTTATATTTTGACGAATCGGACTTACAGCATTGTTCCAGATATTGTAAGTTTCGTTATTTTAATTTTGGGTGGATTAATGGGATTATTTAATTCCAATTTACCTGATACTAAGTTTTTGATTATTTGGTCGTGGGTCGGTATCGTTATTGGAGCCATTGTTCTAATAATTAGTATCGTTGACTTAATTATGAATCCTGCTCCAGCAGAAGATGAAGAGCAAGGCAATAATTACAATAATGAATACGGTAATAATGGTTTTGAACAACAACAAAATGGTTATCCTCAACAAAATCAACAATTTGGTCAACAAGGTCAGTTCCAACAACCTATGAACCAAATGCAAGGACAACCACAATACAATCAGCAACAATTTCCTAATCAACAAAATTCATATATGCCTAATAACCAATTTAACGGCTAGCAGGGTTACCAACCCCAACCATATCAACCTGCACCTCAAAACAATCAATATGGTATGAGACAGGGACAAGCAAATAATCAATTCAATCGTCAAAACAATAAACAATTCAATAATCAAATGAATGGTATGAATCAAGCGCAGAACCAGTATGGACAAAATCCAATGCAACAAGGTTCTACGCAAAATCAACGTCAATTACCATCAGGCCAATTTAACCCTCGCAATAACATGAACCATCAAGTTTCTAATCAACAACAATTTCCGCAACAAAGTCAACAGACAAATTATCCAATGCCTAATAACAATGGACAATTTAGTGGAAATCAACTTAATGGAAATAACCAAAATAATCAATTTGGAATGCCAAATCAAAACAACCAAATGAATAATAACCAATTTAATAATCAGCCACAAAATCCTCAATCTAATCAGTATCCAAACAATAACTATGGATCAAATGGTTCTTATGGATTTCCAAATTATGACTCATCACAGAGTCGTAGTCGTAGATAAAACAAAAAAATTTATGATCTAAGTCAATTTTCTTGACTTAGATCTTTTTTTATAAAATTTGTAAGGGCTTATTGTTGATTATTTCACTAAGTAATCATATGATAAATGTGTATAAATAAGGGAGTATAAATATTGTTTTTAAGGAGGCTATTACCATGTTAGGTATTGGTTTAAGTATTGTCTCTTTAGCTCGTTTTCAGTTCGCTATGACAACTGTTTTCCATTTCTTCTTTGTTCCCTTCTCTATCGGAATGGGTGTTTTAGTTGCTGTCATGGAAACTATCTACGCAGTTAAAAAAGACAAAGTATATCTTGATATGGCAAAGTTCTGGGGAAAGATTTTTCTTCTGAGTTTTGCTGTTGGTATTGTTACTGGTATTATTCAAGAATTCCAGTTTGGTATGAACTGGTCTGAATACTCACGATTTATGGGTGATGTATTCGGTGCTCCACTAGCTATTGAAGCCTTACTGGCATTCTTCATCGAATCTGTCTTCATCGGGATTTGGATGTTCACTTGGGATAGATTCAAACCAGGTGTTCATGCATTCATGATTTGGATGACTGCTATTGGTACTATGTTATCTGCTATTTGGATTTTAGCTGCCAACAGTTTCATGCAACATCCTACAGGATTCAAGATTAACAACGCTACTGGTCGTATTCAATTGACTGATTTTGGTGCTGTTATTGCTAACCCACAATTGTGGAAGGTATTTCCACACGTTATCCTAGCCGCTATTCTAACTGCAGGTACCGTTATTGCAGGTATGAGTGCTTGGGGATTATTACGTAAGAAGAAGAATGAGAATCACTTCTTCAAGACTTCTCTACGTTTCGGCCTTTGGGTAAGTTTAATTTTTGCTATTTTATCAGCCGGCGCAGGTGATCTTCAGACACAACAAATTATCAAAGATCAACCTATGAAATTTGCTGCTACTGAAGGTATTTACAAAGATACAAAAGATCCAGCTCCATGGACTGTAGTTGAAACAATTGATGATAAGAACCACAAAGCATCTAATCAAATTGAAATTCCAAAATTATTGAGTTTGCTTGCATATCACAAGACTAGTGGTTCTGTAAAAGGTATGGATACTTTGAACAAGGAACTACATGCTAAGTATGATAAGCAATTCGGTAAAGATATGGATTACTATGTTCCACCTAAGACATTATTCTGGAGTTTCAGAGTAATGACTGGTATCGATCTATTAATTATGTTGATTGCAATCTTCGGAGTTATTTGGTCACGTAAGAAGAAAGATACTATTGAAAATAAGAAATGGTTCATGGTTATTGTTGGACTAGCAATTTGGATTCCATTCATTGGTAATTCAGCAGGTTGGTTCGTTACAGAATTCGGTCGTTACCCATGGATCGTTTATGGACTGTTCACTATTGCTGATGCCGTATCACCAACATCAACCGTTGGTAGTCTATTATTCAGTAATATTCTCTACTTCTTACTATTCACACTACTTGGTGGTGTAATGGTTTGGTACAGTAGAAAGACACTTCATCACGGACCTTATTATGAAATGGAAGACTCAAAACAAAATGTTGATCCATTTGCAAAGGAGGCCTTTGTAAAATGACACTCGCTAATTTATGGTTTATATTAATTGGACTTCTATTCGCGATATTCCTATTTCTTGAAGGATTCGACTTCGGTGTAGGTATGTCAACTCGTTTTCTAGCTAAAGATTTTGATGAACGTCTAGCTCTTATGACTTCTATCGGACCTCACTGGGATGGAAACGAAACATGGTTAGTTACTGCTGGTGGTGCAATGTTCGCATCGTTACCACTTATGTACGCTTCATTATTCTCAGGTTATTACATTGTTCTATTACTAGTTCTAGTTGGCTTAATCATTCGTGGTGTTTCATTCGAGTTCGTTAAACATGCTGAAACACAAACTGGCAAGAATATTTGGATGTGGGCTTTCTTCCTAGGAAGCTTCCTGGCTCCATTCTTGCTATGTATGATGCTCTTGAGTATGGTTCAAGGTATTCCTATGAACGCTAATGGTGATGCATTCCCTAAATTCTTCGACGTTGTTAACTTGTTATCAGTTGTCGGAGGAGTAGCTGGTACACTTCTATCATTAGTTCACGGATTAAACTTCATCAGATTAAGAATCGAAGGACCACTTCGTGACCGTGCTAGAAAACTTAACCAAATTCTTTATCCAATTCTTTTTGCAGGTGAAGTAGTCTTTGCAGTATTGGTATTCTTCCAAACAGACTTCTTTACTAAGAGATTTGGTTCATCATTAGTAATTACATTACTAATTGTTCTCTTCTCACTTCTTGGCTACTACGGAGTGTTGAAAGACAGAGAGGGTTGGAGCTTTGCTGGAAGTGGTTTGTCCCTCAGCATGGTTATCGTCCTACTCTTTAACGGATTATTCCCACGTGTTATGATTGCTACGAACCCTGCACACAGTATCTTGATCAAAGATGCTGCAAATTCACAATACACATTAACAATTATGACAATTGTTGCCGCTGTATTGGTACCAATTGTAGCTATCTACTTCATTTGGTCATACACACTCTTCACAAAGAGAATAAATCCAAAAGAAAACACGGTGAAATATTAAAAATGATTGATAAGCGGTTATTCAGCTTACCAGGAACAAAGAAACTATTCATAATGCTTGCAGGACTAACCCTCTTGCAAGCATTTGCTATATTATTCCAAGGTAAGTTTTTAGCAGAAGCATTAGTAAATTCGTGGGAGCAAAAATCACTACAAACTATTATCCAACCAATGACGTTCTTCGCAGTAGCCTTTATTTTGCGTCATTGTTTCAATTGGGTAAACAATAAAATCGTCGAGAATTATGCAGAAAACACTTCAGAAGAAGTGCGTGCCCGCTTGTTAGACAAAGTATATACATCGGGACCTGCTATGATTTCAGCAGAAGGTACTGGTAATTTAGTAACCTCCTCATTAGACGGGATAGATTTAATTGAGAATTATTTCAAACTAATATTTACAAAACTGATGAACATGTCAATTATTCCACCAGTACTACTGGTCTATATTTACATGCAAAATCTTGCATCAGGTATTACGTTAACAGTTATCGTACCGTTAGTAATTTTATTCATGATTATTCTAGGATTAGCAGCTCAATCAAAAGCTGATGCACAATATCATCAATACACGATACTGTCTAATCACTTTTTAGACGCATTACGTGGATTACCAACACTTAAAATGCTTGGATTAAGTAAACGTTATGCAAAAAACATTTACACTGTCAGTGACGAATATCGCCGACGTACAATGAATACTTTGCGCATTGCTATTCTATCGACCTTTGCATTAGATTGGCTCACAACGCTAGGAATTGCCATTCTAGCCGTATTCTTGGGACTGGGACTAATAAATAATAGTTTTCCATTATTCCCTGCCCTAGTAACTTTAATATTAGCGCCAGAATACTTCCTACCATTGCGTGATTTCTCCAGTGATTATCACGCAACTCTAAATGGTAAAAATGCACTCAATGCCATTTTCAAAATTTTAGAGTACAACGATACTGCAGAAGATGACAACTTAGATAACTTCACTTGGGATAAAAATTCCGAAGTAGATGTTAAAAATCTAGTCTTCAATTACACTCGTGATCAAAGTAATGCTGATTCTAGTTTAGATATTGATAAATTAAAATTATCTGGCTATACAAAAATCGGTGTTATTGGGAAATCTGGTTCCGGTAAGACAACCTTAATTCGTGCGTTAGGAGGATTTTTAACTCCTGACTCAGGCGTTATAACGGTCAACGGTAAAAATTTAAATCATTTTAAACAAAGAGCTTGGCAAGATGAATTGACATTTCTACCGCAATCACCATATTTATTTGCCGGAACAATTGCCGACAATATTGCCTTCTATGCACCTCAGTCTACTGAAAAGCAAATCGAATCTGCAGCTGATAAGGCTGGTTTAACGGAATTCATCAGTAGTTTATCACTCGGTTATCAAACGATAATTGGAGAAGGTGGACGTGGTATATCCGGTGGTCAGCAACAACGTATCATGTTGGCTAGAGCATTTTTGGCCAATGACCGTCATATTTTGATATTCGATGAACCTACAGCTCATTTGGATATCGAAACCGAATATGCTTTGAAGGCTCCTATGAAGGAATTATTTAAAGATCATCTTGTAATATTTGCAACTCATAGATTACATTGGATAAAAGAAATGGATTACGTCATCGTTATGAATAATGGTCAAATTGCTGAACAAGGTACACCAGAAGAGCTTTCTAACCATAACGGTGCATATAAACAATTAATTTCTAATATGCGAGGTAATCAAAATGAACTTCTTTAAAACTTTTAAACACGATACTTGGGTCAAACCATATATCAAACAATACAAAGGTCTATTGATCACAGTTCTACTATTAGGATTAATAACAGCTATCTGTGCATCTGCTTTGATGTTCACTTCTGGTTACACAATTGATAAGGCTGCTACACACCCCGTCAATATATTGCTAATTTACGTGCCTATTTTGTTAACACGTGCCTTTGGTATTGGTCGTCCAACATTCAAATATATCGAAAGACTTAAGAGTCATAATTGGGTTCTAAGAGTAACCTCTAATCTAAGAACTCGTTTATACACGACACTAGAAAGTGATGCAGCATTCCTAAATGAACATCACAAAACTGGTGATATCATGGGACTACTATCAGAAGATATCAGTCACTTGCAAAACCTTTATTTGAGAACTGTATTTCCAACTGTTATTTCATACTTATTGGCTATCATCGGCTCACTAGTACTTGGTCTCTACAATCCAGCTTTTGGATTCTTCGTCTTTTTATTACTAGCAATCGAAGTATTAATTGTCCCACTTGCATCTGTAACGATTGAAAGTGCCAGACGTGAGCGTCAAAAGCAAATTAAAGCCGACCTATACACTAATCTTACAGATAATATTTTGGGAGCAGATGATTGGATCATTTCCGGTCGTCAAAAAGACTTCAAAAACTTATCTGCCAAGAATATTTCAGAATTAAACATTTCCAAAGATAAATCTAAATCTTTTCGCAGAAATCGTGATTTATTCCTACAACTGATTTTTGCTGGAATTGCTATTTGCTTTATTATCTTTACAAACTTGACCATGACTAATGGGCAAGAACAAGCAAATTTTGTTTCAGCTGTTGTATTGTGCCTATTCCCACTTTCTGAGACCTTTATTCCAGTCAGTCAAGGTTACGAAGAATGGCCTGAATATCGTGACTCAATCATTCGTTTAAATACTCTTAAACCAGTGGAAAATAATCTGCCAGAACAATTTGAACTTAATCCTAGTGATTTCAAGGATATTCAAATAAAAAATATCGATTTCGAGTACGATACTGACTCACCAGTCTTAATCAAGAATTTCTCACAAGAAATTAAAAAGGGACAAAAAATAGCCTTGTTAGGGCCTAGTGGTATCGGTAAAACAACGATTCTACAATTGATTTTGGGTGATTTGAAGCCACAAAATGGGAGTATCAAAGTAAATGGTCACGACATCCAAGAAATACAAGTACACCGTGAACAAATATTTTCTGTCTTAAACCAAAAACCATTCCTTTTCAATACTAGTATTATGAATAATGTTCGATTAGGTAATGAAAATAAAAGTGACTCTGAAGTAAAATCCGCCCTAGAAAAAGTTGGTCTCAAAGATCTTGTAGAGTCATTGCCCGATAAGTACAACACATTAGTAGGTGAAAATGGTTCCAATTTCTCTGGTGGTGAACAAGAACGGTTAGCTCTTGCTCGAATTCTTCTACAAGACGCCCCGGTGGTTTTACTAGATGAACCTACAGTAGGATTAGACCCAATAACTGAAAATGATTTATTATCTACATTTTTTGATGTTCTAAAAGACAAGACTATTATATGGGTTACTCATCATCTACAAGGCATTAATCATGTAGATCATGTAATCTTTATGAACTCTGAAAAAATCGAGATGCAAGGTTCTCCAAGTGAACTGTATCAAACAAATGAACACTTCAAGGAACTATACAAAATGGACCAAGGTCTCTAAACTTATAACGCCTAAGCAGGCGTTATTTTTTTATAAAAAAATACTCCTAATACTTTGATAATCTACAACAAATGTTGTACTATCTCTCAAAATAAAAAGTATCGGGGTGATCAAAATGTTTAAGTGGATAAATTATATTATTGCATTCATTATAGCTGCGGCTGTCCTAATTTGGTTCAGAATGCTTTATTCAGATAATCCATCATTAGATATATTTTCACTAGGCATCTTGTCCTTCGTCGCAACTTATCTAATTTTTAAATATAATCGAAAAACTATCTATAAGAAAAATTACAACAAAATGCAAAATAGATTAAAAAAATAAAGCATCATTAACCGTTATAACGGTTAATGATGCTTTATTTTATTCTATTCAATAACTTTCTAACAACTTTTTTTAACACTATCTTATTTTTACTATTCGGTAATAAATTAATCCGACGCAATGCATGTTGATTATAAGTTTTAGCAATGTCCTTAGCCTTATCCAAGTAGCCTTCTGACTCAACAATATCAGCTGCTTGTTGAATCTGCTCATTGGTTAGATCAGTTCCAGACAAAATTGAAATTAACTTCTGATTTTTATCTTGTAATCCCAAAATATAAGGCAATGTATAAACACCATTTTTTAAATCTTCAAAATTAGGTTTTCCAGTGGTTTGACTATCACCAAAATCCAAAATATCATCGATTATTTGAAATGACATTCCAATGTCATGGCCAATATTCTTACATATATGAACAATTCGATCATCAGCTTCACTAATAATTGCACCCATTTCAGTACTCAAACTAAACAGTTCGGACGTTTTACCACTTACTTCTCGAATGTACATCTTAGCAGTCGCATCAACATTATAATTGATGAGCATCTGATCTAATTCCCCAATTAAAATCTTCTTCATGCTCAAAGCATTCATCAAAATATTTTTTTGCTCTGGCGAATATCTAGAAATCATTTCAAAATACAATGTAAATAAGTAGTCCCCAGCATATATAGCGTTACGTTTTCCATAACGAGTATGAATAGTCGGTTTACCACGGCGTAGTGGTGAATCGTCAATCACATCATCGTGAATCAACGTGGCAACATGTAATAACTCCAAAGAAGCAGCTAGTGGTATTAGCTCTTTTTCAGATTTTTTTTCCGGACCAAATGCACTAAACAATAGAAAAAATGCTGGTCTAAGCATTTTCCCTTCTGAGGTCAAGTCAACTATCATCTGGCTGATCTCGTTATTTCTAATTTTTACACTGCTATGAATAAAAGCAGTTGTTTGATCTAATCTACTATCTATACTCGGATAGTCTTTCCAAATTGAATGCGCCATGAAATCCCTCTCACCCTATTACTTGTAGTGTAACTAAAACTAATTCTATAATATAGTTTATCAAATCCAAAGGAATGATTTTGTGAAACCATCTGTATTTTTTGAATTAGTCGAAATAAAAGCAAAAACTGCCAGTGTGTTTCCATTTTTAATGGGAACGTTGTATTCATACTATCACTGGCAGTCTATTAATGCTCTTGATTTAATTTTATTCTTCATCGCCATGTTTTTATTCAACATGGCTGTCGACATAAATGATAACTATTGGGACTACAAAAACGCCACTGGAGCTGAGAGTTTTCGCAGAAATACCAACGTTATCGGTGTTAATAATTTAAATATTCATCTAGTTGGATGGATTGACTTTGTCTTCACAGCTATTGCAGCACTGATCGGACTTATCATCGTCTATCGAACTGGATTACCATTATTATTTATGGGACTATTTTCGTTTGCTGTAGGATTCTTTTATGCTGGAGGCCCGCATCCAATAAACCGCGGACCCTTTGGTGAATTATTCTCCGGCTTCACAATGGGATTTATAATTTACTTAATCGCAATTTATATTAACGTTTTCGATGCACCAGCAGCAATTCTAGATTTCAAATTCTACGGTGATATTTTATTATCATCACTACTAACAGTATTCTCTATATCAAATCTCCTATTAGCTAATAACATCGCTGATGAGGATGAGGATAAGACATTAGGACGCAAGACGCTCGTTTACTATTTGGGTAGAGATAACTCTATTTTTATATTGAAATCATTATATGTACTTGGATACTTGGCTCTTACTTGTTCTGTAATTATTGGCGTATTACCTAAAGCCATGTTACTAACATTTTTAATTACACCTATCGTCTATAAAAATGCCAAAGCTTTCTGCGACGAACCAATCAAGAAGAAGACTTTTCCACTCATTATCAAGAACTTACTATTAATTACTTTGACTGAAGTCGTCACATTTTTCATCGGAGTTTTAATGCATTTTTAGTTTAATAGTTTTGCAAATCCGTAAGTATCTTGAGCAATCATCAACTCTTCATCTGTAGGCACTGTGTATGCAGCAATCTTGGAATCGTCTGTTGTAATACGGACTTCTTTTCCACGTAATTTGTTGTTTTCAGTGTCTATTTTTACGCCTAAATAACTGAATGCTTCAAGAATATCATGACGAACCTCAGGTGAGTTTTCACCAACACCCGCGGTAAAGGCTAAGACATCGACACCACCCATTTCAGCAATGTATGATCCAACATATTTGATAATACGATTGCGGAAAATCTGAAGTGCTAATTTAGCACGATCATTAGTATCTTCAGCGGCTTCAATATCACGCATATCGGCAGAAATACCAGAGATACCAAGTAATCCTGACTTATGATTTAAAATTTCAATCATGTCGTCAATATCAGTTAACCCTAATTTCTTCATCAAATATGGCAAAATCGAAACATCAATATCACCACTCCTAGTACTCATAGTAATACCTGCTAACGGAGTGAATCCCATGGAAATATCAAAGGCCTTACCATTCTTGATGGCGCTGATAGAAGCTCCACTACCTAAATGCATAACAATAACATTCTTATCATTAATTCCACCATCAACTAGTTCATTTAGACGTTGAGCAATGTAACGGTGACTAGTTCCATGTGCACCATAACGACGTGCCTTGAATTCTTTATAATCATTCAAATCAACACTATATAAGTAATTTACTTCCGGTATATCTGCAAAAAATGATGTATCAAAAACAGCTACTTGTATTGCCTTAGGAACCAATTTTTTGAAGACATCAATATAATAAGCTTCGATTTTATTATGCAATGGAGCATATTCCGATAATTGAAGAATCTTACTTAGGTTCTCTTCAGTAATGATTTCAGATTTTTTAAATTCTTCCCCACCTGCAACAACACGATGACCAAAAGCAACGATATCTTCAAAACGTTGAATAATATCCTTATCTTTTAGAGCATCAAGTACTAACAACACGGCAACTTCATTTGATTCAATTGCTTCTTCATGTTCAAATTTTTCACCGTTATACTTCAACTTAAATACTGATTTTGGTGAGCCTAAACGATCGATCATTCCTGAGGCAATTGTTTGTTTTTCCGGCATTTCGAACAGCTTCCATTTCAAAGTTGAACTTCCCGCATTTATAGCCATTATCTTCATACGTAAATCTCCCTTATTTTTGATGTTAACATTTAGCTCAAGTGGTACTTTAATAGGCTTCACAACAGCTTTACACCACTTTAAAAAAATGCTACTCTTTAGTAACTATTATAAGTCAACTTGTGGGGGAATTCATTCGTGAAATTTTTAGATATGTTACGCAAAATAGATGCAGAGCCAGAAAAGAGTGCTCCAAATACTGATACCGCTTCCTCCAAGGCGGCCCAAGAAGATTCGGCTGCCGACGAAAAAAATATAAATAATGATCAAAAAAGTGAAATTGTTGAACAAAAAGACAATGAAAAGGAACAACTTCCTGTAACAACTCATGACAAACGTGTCAATATTGAAGAGCAAATGGATCAACTATCACATCATTACGCTCAACTACGTAACGACCTCAAAACGAATCTTTTCTCAGAGAAAGATGAACATGAAACTAAAAAAGAAACATTAGATAATTACCTAGATACATTAAAACGTGATCAAAAAGAATCCAGCGAAAAGTTAGCTGATGTTAAGGCACAAAATGACGATGCTGAAACAGAACGACTAGCTGGTGTTCATGCCGATCAAAAAGAACAAAACGAATTACTCGAAGGATTCAAGTCTAAACAACAAGAATTATCAGATAAGATTTCTAATAATCAATCAAAATTGAGCAATGCACAGGATGAATTAACTAAGAACGAGCAAGCTGAAACCGACATGTCTTCTGCAATCAAGGAAGAAAAAGATCTCCAGAAGATGATGGTTCTAATGGAAGATCAAAAGAATTCTATTGATAAATTGTATCAAGAACGTGAAGGTATCCAGAAGAATATCGACGATATCAAAGCTACTATCGATTCACTTCAAAAAGAACTCGATGAGGCTAACAAGAATATCAATGATACAAGCTCTAACATTGATATGTTGAAGTCAAAAACCAATCAAATCGAAGACAAGATCAAAAACGACCGCAATTATCGTATTGAAACTAAAGCTGGGCTTGAAAGACACCTTCAAAGTCTTGATGATGAACGTGAAAAAATCGAATCTGAATTGGAAGAAGTTAATGGTAATATTGACTACCTTGAAAAGTACATCAAAGATGTCTTCCATTCAGCTTATTTAGTACGTGACGTTTATTTAGATAAAGACAAAGATTACTACGTTACAGCTGATGAGTTTGAAACAGAATCTCAACAACGCGACGTTTTCGACACAATTCAATTCCTCGAATCAAAACTACAAAAGCCTGTTACGTTGGTTTCTACATTTTATAACAACCACTTGAATGAATTAGTCGACCACAATGCAAAGACAGCTAAAGTGCATATTCCAAATGTTGTCAGTCTATTTGATCAACTACAAGCAAGCCCTAACCCAACGGACAAGACCGTTACAATCCCTGAAAATGACGGTTGGGTAACTAGAACTGACGTCAAATCACACGACACAGTCATTTACGACCAAAGTAACACACTATTGATGACCGTTGAATATGACAATATCAACGATGACAAAAAGATAGATCGTATTAATTACTACAAGAATGATCAAGTCGTTAAAGCAAATATTTATAACGCCGATGGCCAACTATCATCAGTTCAAAATTTCAATAAAGAAAAAGTTCTTACAGAACAAAACTTCTATCGCACAGATGGATCTATTGTTTTAACAATTATCTTTGAAGATAACAAACCTACTAGTTACCAATTATTTGATAAGAATGGCTTATTAGAACACGACTTTAATAGCAAGGCTGAACTTATTACTTGGTGGTTAGAAAGTATCTCTCCTGATACACAAAATGCCATCTTTGTAGGTAGTTCTGACGATCAACTATATCAATTAGTTATTAAAGAAAATAAATTAGACCATGATCAAACAATTTCACTATTACAAAATGTATCTGAAAATATCGATGATGTAATTAAATTGTTGGACAAAAATCAAGACATTACTAACATTCTTGTTCAATACAGCAAAGATTTACATGCAATCGAAAGTGAAACAAATCGCGATATCAGTGTAAGTGTTATTAGAACTTCTAACAGTAGTAACCTTGCATTACCTGAATCACTAGAAATATAATAGTATTTATGATGGGTACTCATCTGTTTGAGTATCTTTTTTTTGAATTAAAATTAGGAAAGTGACTAACAAATATGAAAACCATATCCGTAATTGTGCCCTGTTATAACGAAGAGGAAACAATTAACTTGTACTACGACGCTATGACTAAGGTAAAAGAAGACAGTACTAAATTCAAATTTGAATACTGGTTTGTGGACGATGGATCAAAGGATAGGACTTATCCTGTACTCAAGGAATTGCAAGCTGCTCATCCTGACGAGGTACACTATATTACCTTCTCCAGAAACTTCGGTAAAGAATCTGCTTTATATGCCGGTCTTAATGCTGTAACTGGCGACTATGTTGCTGTTATGGATGTGGACTTACAAGATCCTCCTGAAATGTTAGAGAAAATGTTCGACTTACTAGAAACTGATGAATACGACTGTGTTGGTACAGCTAGAATGGATCGTGAAGGTGAAAATCCGATTATTTCCTTCTTCTCAAATTCATTCTATGGTGTAATCAATAAAATGTCGCAAACTAAGATCATTCCAGGCGCTCGTGATTATCGACTTATGACACGCCAAATGGTTGACGCTATCCTCTCAATGACTGAGTATAATCGTTTCTCCAAGGGAATCTTTAGCTGGGTTGGCTTCAGAACTAAATACATCCCTTACAAGAACCGAGAACGTGTGGCCGGAACTACTTCTTGGAACTTCTGGAAATTACTTAAATACGCCATTACGGGCATAATTGACTTCACAGAGAAACCACTGATGTTTGCTACTTGGATGGGAATATTCTTCTCTGTTGTATCTGTTTTTGCAATCATTGGTATTATAATACGTAAATTAATTTATCCATTAAGCAGTGTTACTGGATGGGCATCAATGGTTTCAATAATTCTTCTGATTGGTGGTATTCAACTATTAAGTATTGGTATTTTAGGTGAATACATTGGAAAAATTTTCTTAGAGGTTAAAAAACGTCCAATTTATATCATAAGAGAGAAAAAATAAAGGCCAATTTTGAGGTCTTTATTTTTTTATCGAAATATATTCTTATCAAATGATAAATGGCATATAAACTTAGTAACAATAGGCTATAATAGAATCAACGAACAAGAGGACGGATAAAAAAATGAACTCACGTGATAAACAGGCGGAAAATACCAAGAATGCAATCTTGCGAGTAGCCGCAAAGGACTTTTTATCTCAAGGATATCAAGCCACATCTACTAGAAAAATTGCTCAAGAGTTAAATATCACTCAGCCCAATATGTACCACTACTATAAGAATAAAAAAGTCTTATACGTTAAGGCTATTGAGCACGAAGTCGGCGGCTTCAGTGAAAAACTCTATGAAGAATACAATCAAAACAAGGACCTTCCATTTGACGAAATGCTTACCACCATTTCAACATTTATGGTAGAAAATTTTAAGCTTAACTTTTTTATGTTAAGACATGATTTAGATACAGTTTTTACCGACGAAGAAAAGAAAGAAATTAGTAAAAACTGGGATGGAGGATATTACAAAGTTCTTTTTAATATCTTTCAAGCTCATAAAGACGAGCTTAGAACTGACTTATCAATTCCCGTACAAGTTGGAACTTTTTTGACAATGCTAGTACCATATATTGAATACAGCGAAGCTCGTCGTAAACGTAATATCGCTAATCTCAATACTATGATCAAAATATTTATTCATGGTATAAAAAAAGAATAGGAGAAATAATGGAATTTATAACCCTTTTGGCTTTAATGCTTTTCCTTACATTAATTGTTAGTCACATCTTCAATAAGCTAAATTTACCAGCTGTGATTGGGCAGCTGATACTTGGAGTAATCCTAGGGCGTGGCTTATTGAATATCGTTAAACCAACAGATGAACTACAATTATTCGCTGATATTGGTGTAATTATACTGATGTTCATAGCTGGATTAGAGAGTGACTTGAAATTATTGCGAAAGCATTTAGGACCCAGTATTACAGTGGCCATCTTCGGGGTTATTCTACCAGTAGTATTGACATTACTAACTGCATTAGTCTTTAGAATAAATCTTCGCGAAAGTATTTTTATTTCAGTAGTATTCGCAGCTACTTCAGTCTCTATCTCAGTTGAAGTTCTCAAAAGCTTGAATTATTTATCAAGTACTGCTGGTACAGTAATTCTAGGAGCTGCCGTAGCAGATGATATTTTAGCGATTTCTATCCTAAGTGTTATGTCAGGAACATTAACAGGACACTTTTCAATTAAAAAGATTGCCATGTTGCTGGTTCTTTGGATTTTATTCGTAGTTGTTACTTATGTTTCTTACCGCTGGATCGTTCCAGGGCTAATGCATTTAGCTAGCTATCTTGAAGCCACACATGCTCCAACAATAACCGCACTGGTTGTTTGTTTACTGTTTGCTTACTTTGCAGACTGGACACAATTAGATTCTGTCTTAGGAGCATTTGTAGCAGGAATCGCTATTTCTAATTCTTCAAATTACAATACGAAAATAAATCAAAACATCGAGATCATCGGATATTCTATATTTATACCGGTTTTCTTTATAAGTATTGGTTTAAACTTAGAATTTGATAGTTTAATTAATGATTTTTGGTTAATTCTGCTATTCACTATTACCGGAATCGTTGGTAAACTTATTGGTGCAGGATTCGGAGCAAAGATCTCCGGATTCGACATGAAAGATTCATACGTTATCGGTTCAGGGATGATTTCTCGTGGTGAAATGGCACTAATTGTCGCTCAAGTAGGATTCAGTGTTCATCTGTTATCAAAAGAATATTACTCATCAGTTATTATCAGTATTATATTGATTACGATACTAGCACCATTCTTCTTGAAACACTCTATCAGCAAAAACCCAATATAATCTTATCAGTACCACATATTTGATAAAAAGATATATAATGGTAGCGTAAACAATTTTTCAATCAATTATATGAAGGAGAAGGTTAATATGGCACATATTTTAGTATTAGGCGCTGGATACGGTGGGTTAACGGCCGCTCGTGACCTTGCCAAAACGACACCAGCAGGAACACAAATCGATTTAGTAGATAAAAATGCATTGCACGTTGAAAAAACTGGATTACACATGATTGCAGCAGGAACAACAAGAGCAGATGCTGTTAGCTTTGATATTCGTTCTGTTCTTCCTTCAAACGTCAACTTCATTCAAGCTACGGTTAAGAACCTTGATCTCGACAACAAGACAGTTGAATTCGAAGATCACGACGATATTACATATGATTATATCGTCGTAGCTCTTGGCTTCCGTTCTGAAGACTTTGGCCTAGAAGGTGCTAGCGATAACGCCCTCATCCTCCAAGACTTAGATACAGCGAAAAATATATATAAGACAATGAACGAAAATATTGCTAACTACAAAGAATCTCAAGACCCAGCTGACTTAAGTATTGTTGTTTGTGGTGCTGGATTCACAGGTATCGAAATCCTTGGTGAATTAGTTGATACTGTTAAGATTCTTAAAGCAAAATACGGTGTCCCTGAAATTAAAGTAACTTGCCTAGAAATGGCAACAAGAATTCTTCCAATGTTCGATGAAAATCTTGCTAGTTACGCTGTTTCATACCTTGAAAAGAACGGTATCAAACTTCTAACTGGTGCTAAAATCACAAAAATCGAACCAAAGGCTGTCGTATACATGGATGGCGATACAGAGAAAAAGGTCGAAGGAAGCACAATTCTTTGGACTGTTGGTGTTAGTGGTAGTGATGTTATCAAAGATTCAGGTATCGAAGCTAGAAGAAACCGTGTTATGACAACATCATTCCTTAACCTAGAAGAACACCCTGAAGCATTCTTCATAGGTGATGACTCAGCTATGATTCCAGAAGGAGCAGAACGTCCACTACCAACAACTGGTCAACTTGCTTCAGCTGAAGGTGTATCAGTAGCAAATAACATTGGTGCTGCATTAAATGGTAAAGAATTAAAACCATTCGTATACAAATCAATGGGTACTGTTGCATCACTTGGTCAAAACCATGGTATTGCTGAAATATTAAGCAAGGGTTACAAATTCAAGGGTCACACAGCTTCACTTATCAAACATCTATCAGGTGACAGAAGTTTGATGGAAGTTGCTGGACTTAAGACTGCCTTTAGGAAGGGTACAATTTAATTCATAAATAGACAAAGACCTCATTTTGAGGTCTTTTTTTGTACGACGAATTTACAATTGAAGTGCAACATCAGTTTTAGAATATAAAAGAAGACTCATAGCCTGAGACCTTGTAAAATGG
>NZ_RHNU01000012.1 GCF_003946015.1 Companilactobacillus insicii | reverse complement strand
GGCATAAAAAAATCCACACCATTTCTAGTGTGGAAATTGCTCTAAGATGTCTCACCAATACTATTTGACATAGAGCCCTTTTTTTATACAAAATTAAACTTAAAACACACAAATTCATCCTGGAAGATGTCATACTATTATGGTTACCAAACAAATAATCCAACAAATGCAGCTGATAATAATGAAACCAAAACTCCGGATAACAACATATAACCAACATTCATTGAAATAACGTCATTCTTTTCTTTATTAACAATCCCTTTGAAACAACCAATAATCATTCCAAGGGTTGAGAAATTAGCAAACGACGTAATAAACACAGTAAGAACCGCTTCAAAATGAGGGTTAAAATCGTTAATAATGTCAGTAACCTTACCCATTACAACAAATTCATTTGTTACTAACTTTGTACCCATATACTGTGCCATTTGAAATGAGTCATGGCCCAGGCCCAGAAGCCATGCAAATGGATACATAATAATACCAAGAATATGCTCCAAGGTTAGCCAAGGATTAAATAACTGCAATATCTTATCAATCAAAGCGGCGAGTGCGACAAAGGCAATTACGTTTGCCGCAATAATTAAAATAAGTTTACCTGCTCCTAAAATAGAATCACCTAAAAAGGAAAAGAACGGTTCCTTTTTACCACTTTCACCCTCACCACTCAATTTGGCAATAGTATCTTCCTCTGGGGTTACAGTTATAGGATTAAGTAAACTAGTTACAATAATTGAGTTAATAATATTAATCGGAATTGCTGTCAAAATAAATCTACCTGGCATCATTTGAATATATGATCCAATTATAGAGGCTGTAACACAACTCATAGACATCATAGCCAATGTTACGTTACGCTGTGCCTTAATCTGATTAAGCTGTAAGCTTGATACAGCCAAAGCTTCAGTATTACCTAGAAACATCATTTCAACAGCAAAAAATGATTCAAACTTCGGTTGGCCCGTAATAAAAGATAACCCTTTACCAATCCATTTTATAATAAAGGGTAAAACACCAATATATGTCAAAATATCAAATAATGGCACAATTAGTAAGATTGGCAACAACGCACTAGTCACAAAATCCATATTCTTTACGTGTACCCAACTTGGTAACGCAAATTCAATACCTATATATGCAACTTGTACTAACCAATTAAATCCATTCGCGGCGCCAGAAACAATTGCACGCCCGATACCAAAACTTGTTAAAAACCAAGCCAAAAGTAAGTTAAGAAGAATCATAACTCCAATTGACTTCCATTGAATATTCTTTTTGTTCTTTGAGAACAAAAATGCAATAGCAAGAAAAACTACAAGACCTATAATATTAATTATAAGGTACATACCCATTTTTTATTTTCCCCTTTGTATTTCTGATATCGACAACTCCAGTATGATTAATATCATATCATTCATTAACTGATTAAAAAATTAAAAATAAATTACACAATAAAACAAAATAATCCATATCCAACATTATTAATAAATATTGGATATGGATTATTTATTACTTAAAAATTCTTTTATTTCTACTTATTATTAACAATCAAATCACTAATATGCTTCTGCAATTCATCAACGCTATGATTACGTTCTTTGATGCATTCTTCAGCCGTTTTGTTACAAATTAAGCACTTTCTAGGTTGTAAATGTAGGTCAGCTCTTCTTAAAGGACCAAGTGTATCATCATGTACAATATAAACATCAATATCAAATATTTCACCTAAGGGCGTTTCATTTTCAAACTTCACTGCGGCAGTTTTGACTATTTGAGCATCTGAATTTACAATTACAAAAGCTTCGGGACCAGTAGCAATGTCCCAAAATATTCGTTTTTTAACATCAAAATCACTAATAAAACTTTTGAATCCTTTTTCGAAGATCTCACTCAAATCTTCATTATTTTTTATCGGTCCTGGAATTCTCAAACTGGCACTGACTAATGAAGAATAATCCGGAATCTCATCTATTAAATATTTTCTTTCACCTTCACTTGCCATACGACTTTTAATCATTTGTTCTTTGCTCTGTTTAAAACCTTCCGCAAAAATATTGACCATACTTCACAACTCCTAAATTAATACGTTAATTGACACCTCGTCAAACAGTTAATATTCTACCATTAATATGGTGATACTCAGCAATCAATATATCATAACTATACTTTCCGAAATTAAACTTAAATTTATAATCTGCTTACAAAATCCTTAAATAATTGTAATTCTTCTGGATACTCTTGCCACATATTTTCTGGATGCCATTGAACAGCTTGTATACTGGCATCTTTATTTTCAATAGCTTCAATGACACCATCAGGTGCAGTAGCCACAACTTTCATCCCCGGGGCTGGTTCTTTAACGGCTTGATGATGACGGGAATTAACAAATACCTCACCACCTAATGTCCTTTGAAGAGCCGATTCTGAAATTTTAACATGATGTATAGGTAAATCACCTTCTGCCTTTTGATGGTGCATTAATAAAGTTGGCTCATCATATTGAGTCGCAAGATCTTGATAAACAGAACCACCAAGTGCAACATTTATTAATTGTGCTCCACGACAAATACCTAAAATGGGCACACCTAATTTCACTGCTTTCTTTGCTAAACTTATTTCAGAAATATCACGATTTCTATTCGTGGTACCTAATTCAGGAATCGGTTCTTCACCCATAAAAGTAGGATCTACATCTGGACCACCAGTAAAAATTACACCATCTAAAATTGACAGTAAATCATCCAATCTATCTAAATTATCACTTGTAAAATATGGCAAACTAATTGGGACACCGCCTGCTTTCAAAACTGCATTAACCGCAGGTCTAGGTACAAAGTCCGCCTTATTTTCGTTAATTACCGGAGTTGGTTCCAGAAATACATCCGCAGTAATACCGATTACTTTACTCATTTTTTTCTCCTTCAATGAAAAAAAGTCCAAAATCAGTTATAAACTTAATTTTAGACTCATTATATAATTATTTTATTTTCATGTCCTTAATACTGTTTTCAATTATCTCCATAGGAGAATTCACTTGTGCCATAGTGGCCGCAGCATAAGCACCCTCAACTAATGCGACATCAAATCGATGGATCGGTTTACTGCTAAGTTCACTAACCATGTCCAAATTCATTTTTGAACTACCCAAATCGTAAAATGCTAAAATTTCATCACCAGTATTAGTATCAACTGCATCTTGAATTTTTTGCATAGATGAACCAATCTCATCATCATCAGTTCCTCCAGCTAATGTTATCGATACATCTGGTGCAGCTTCGGATATCAAATCTTTAACACCTTCAGCAATCTTATTTGAGTGTGAAACAATTAATATGCCAAATTTCATCAGTTATTTTCCCCCAGCACATCAACTAACGTGTCAAATAGATAAGCACTAGATTGTGAACCTGGATCAATATGCCCCTTAGATTTTTCCTCTAGGTAACTAGCACGTCCCTTTGTTGCGACCATATCCTCAGTTGAATCCAAAGCTTCTTTAACATCCTTCTTAATCAATTTACCTGACTTTAAAACATCTGAGATGGGCTGCCAAACGTCAATCATAGTTTTCATATTAACATCTGCTTCTCCACGACGTTTGATCCCATCGGTACCAATCTGTATTAGATCAGACAATTCGATATTTCCATTCTTAACCGCCTTAGACATGTCCAAAAAGGCAGTTCCGTATAATGGTCCAGAAGCACCTCCAACTTTTTGAATCATAGCAAAAGCAGTATCCTTATATAAATCTGATACGTTTGTTGGATCATTCTTAGATAATGATTCAACGATTGCTTTAGCACCACGATCCATATTTGTGCCATGATCTCCATCACCAATTGCCGTGTCTAATTCATTCAGTTCTGATTTATTAGCTTCAACTTTTTTTGCAAATAACTTAATCCAATTACTAGCTTCTTCTAATTCTAATCTCATAATGATATTCCTTCCTATTACCAGCCAATAGTGACAACTGGTTCTTTAAGCATATCGATCCAATTATCCTCAGTTTTCATAATTGTTAATGATATTCCCTGCATATCTAAAGATGTAACCATATTACCTACTTTGCTGAATTGAACATCAATATTCTTATCATTTAATTCATTAAGTACATCATTGGCGAAAATATACTGTTCCATAAGTGGTGTCCCACCCATTCCATTAATTAGGACAGCGAACTTGCCTGATTTATCAATAAACTCCTTTAAAATTTTCTCAATTAACTCATCTGCAAGTACCTGCGATGGTTTAATTTTCTCTACAGAATATCCACGTTCATTATGAATACCAATACCATATTCAATTTCGTCATCTTTTAATTCAAAACCAGGATGACCAACTGCTGGCACTGTTGCTGCATGCAATGCTATCCCAATTGTCTTAGTATTATTAATAACTGCTTGACCTAATTTAGCAAGATCATCTAGCGACATACCTGAACGAGCAGCAGCACCTACTATTTTCTCGACAAGAACCGTTCCTGCGACACCACGTTTACCTTGAGTAAATTCACTATTTTCCACTGAAATATCATCATCAACTACGATTGTACGGATTTTTATATCATCTGCTTCCGCCATTTCCTTGGCCATATCAAAATTCATGACATCACCAGAATAATTCTTCACAATCAACAAAACTCCCATTCCTTTATTAACGGCATTGATTGCTTCGTAAATTTGATCAGGTGTAGGTGAAGTAAATACTTCACCAGCAACAGCGGCCGAAAGCATACCGTCACCAACAAATCCAGCATGTAATGGTTCATGACCACTACCACCACCGGATACAATCCCAACTTGTTTGGTTTCAGAAAACTTTTTATCATTTCTAACTACAGCAGTAGTCCCCTCTATCTGTTTTATCAACCCAGAGTTTGTTTTTACCAGCCCTGAAATCAATTCTGGAACTATATCTTCTACATTATTGATAATTTTTTTCATTATAAACCTCCCTCAATCCTTTGAAACGATTTCATTGATACATCCATTATACTTCATTAAGAAACAAGGAGAAATTTATTAATATAAGCATCACATTATTTTGTAAACGATTTTCATTATATTAATTAATGATTATTAAAATAATTTAATTTATTTCCGAACAAATCTTCCTTTATTAAATTAATTATTCATGTTAATCTAATATCAACTTAAATAAGGAAGTGTTAGATTATCACCTATCAAATATTTTTTGAGGAAGCTATTTTTGCTTCAGCATTGTTTGACAAGGCGGATTTTTCACCCAAAGTTCTCACTAGTATTGATCGTTTAAAAATAACCGATCGAACAATATCTTTTGATGAACCGGATTTTAAATCGGTCAGACAAACTGCTGAAGATCAGAACATTCTTAATATCATACATAAAGGCAATTACTTGCAACAAAGTCTTGTTAACCAAATAATAATTAAACAAAATCGATATTTAAGAATCATATTGAATAAAATATACGATATTTTCTTGAATTTTTATCATTTTGATATTATTTTTTCAAATAATTATTTAAAAAAACAAGTATCAATTCAAGGAGATAATTATGGAAAATAAAAGCAGTTTATTAGTCGGACCAAATGATAAAGTAAGTTTAGGAGAGGCCGGTTTCTTAGGATTACAACACGTACTGGCAATGGATATTTATGTTCCACCAATTATTTTGGCAGGTATGATATCAATGGGTGTTGGCGACCAAATGAGTCTGTTACAATCAACATTTTTAGCCGCTGGGATCGGCACCATACTTCAAACATACATTTTTATGAAAATGCCTGTATCGCAAGGTCCTTCGTTTGTACCTCTAGGTGCTGCCGCTGGAGTTGTATTAGCTTCTGGTGGTCTAAAAGGCAATGGAATGGGAACATTGATCGGATCCCTATTAATTGGCGCCATTCTCCTAGTAATCTTAGGTGCTACAGGTGTCTTCCAGAAGATAATTAGTAAATTGGTTCCAGCACTCGTCGGAGGTACTATCATTACCTGTGTTGGATTATCTTTAATTCCTTCAGCATTAAATGATAATATTTTCAAAGCCAACGGAAATATTAATAACAACATTATTTTAGCTTCAATAACCGCACTAACTTTGTTAATATCTGTGGGAATAAGTAACCGATACCCACAAGTGCGCCGCTTTTTTAGAACCGGATCTATTATTCTAGCCCTAGGAGTAGGAACAATAGCATCCACCATGATGGGAATATTCAATTGGAAAGCAGTTTACGATGCTGCTTGGTTTAGTATTCCTACAGGTACAGTACTAAAATACGGTATTAATTTCTCACCTTCAGCAATCATCACTTTTATTATTATTTATGCTGTTATTACAACTGAAACAACCGGTACTTGGTTCGCTATGGGAGCAGTTACAAATCACGATATAAGTAAGAAACAATGGAATATGGGAATAATTGGTGAAGGATTCAGTTGCTTGATTGCAGCACTATTAGGAACGACCCCCGTAACTGGCTACTCAACTAATGCAGGAGTTATTTCAATTACGGGAGTTGCCAGTAAACGAGTCTTTTTATTTGCAGGAATATGGTTCTCTGTGTTGGGATTTTTTAGTAAGCTTTCAGCATTCCTAGCAGCTATTCCCTCTCCAGTAATTGGTGGTGTTTTCGCTATTATCTGTGTAACAATTATGTTAAATGGACTAAATGTAATTCGTAGTCTTCATACAACCGACCGTGATATTTACATTATTGGTTTACCAATTATATTGACTTTAGCATTGGTCCTATTGCCAAATAATGTAATCCAACAGACACCACAAATAATTCAATATTTATTAGGCTCACCAATTGCGATTGCGGCGGTAGCGGCAATATTATTGAACTTGCTAATGCCAAAAATAAAAGAACTTTCCGATCCTAAGTCTGCATCATAAAAAAACACCAGTGATTTTTTTCACTGGTGTTTTTTTAGAAATAATCTCTCAATTGAGGCTTTTCAACAACTAGTGCATGGCTCAAACTGTCAATTGACATTGCATCGCCTTGAACTGCACCATAGTGCGCCAAAGAATCCAATTGACGTGTCCCAAACATCGCCTTTGTCAGAGTCTCAATACTAATCTGAATATTGCAAGAGTCTTGGGTTTTCTCAAATTTAACCTTACCCTTACTTATCGACAACTTCCATCGACCATTATTCCACTTCAACGAATCCTTAACATCAATTACAATGGGATCCAAATTGTATTTAATAAACGGATATTTCATAACAAAACTCTTTAAGTTAACAATCCGGGCTGACATATATGGAACCGTTCTTACATCAGCAATTTTGGGTTCATCTAATAAATCAGATTTAACCTCTGAATCATCAGATTCATATACAAACTGTTCAAATGTAGACTGATGTTTAGTAATAAAATTAGCTAATGCCCGATAGCTATCAGGGTCTTTAGTAAGCCATTCATGAATTTTAAGTATTGGACCTTCTTTTGAATAGAAAAGATACCCACTTAAACTGTCGTCATCTTCGTAATAAAGAGCAGCAAACCAATCCGAATGTTTATAAGCCATGTGGTCCCACCACCAATCGTCACGAATAACTCCACCTAAAGAATTGTGATTGTTGTATAACTTTCTAGCAGAAACTGGAACTTCACTTAAAGATACTCTTTCAACATGTCCTGACTTAGGTGGCTTGATATGTGTCCATTCATTGCTGGGAATTCCCATAATGACATGATCAAAAACATGCTCATAACCAAATTGCCGATAAAATTTGAACGAAAATGGTGCTAGATATGACAACGTTACATTGTTATTATACATGTCTTCCATAGCGGTATTAATAAGTTTTCCTGCTCCACCTTGTCCTGCAAATTCAGGTGCACTCATAACATCACCAACACCGTTCATATGATAGGTAACCCCATGAAAATTTACAGTAAAAGGAATACTTAACAAACCACTGCCTAATTTATTCCCATTCATTATTCCATATACTAGTGAGTGCTTATATCTAGTAAGTAAAGCGTTTCTTTTTTGTTCACTATCTTTACGATTGAAGGAATACAAATACAAATCGTAAAACTTATCAAAATCTTCAATTCCTAAACTATAATTTGTCATAATATTCCCTCCTTCATTATTTGTTTATACACAAATTAACCGATTACGAAAAATCTATCAAGAAATTCACACTTATTTATTCATCGCTTGTAATATTTGATTCAATATCATTGTTAGGATGCCCAATCATTTTATGATAAGCATTACTTGAAATCTGTTCTAAGATATACAAGATTGGTACTTGCGTTGTGACATTTATCTGACCATTTCTAATTTGAGGAATGTCATATGAAATTGGAAAATCAACAATTTGATTCAAAGTAGAATAAGAGTTAGCAGTTAAAGCAATTGTAGCAGCGCCATTTTTTTTATAATATTTAGTTTGTTGTAACGAACTTTTTGTTTCCCCTGATATTGAGACTGTTATCAAAAGCGTCTTGGAAAAATCGTGGTCTGCTAGAGGCTTTGGCTGAAATGGATCTACAATAGGCAATGAATAGATACCATAACTCGACAATAAGCTAGAACCATACTGAGCAATTCTGCCACTATTTCCAATACCAAAAAACAATATTAAATCAGCAGCATTGATCATTTGAGCAGCTCTATTAATCTTTTCTTCAAAAGTACCTTCCTTAGCTATTACTCTAAAAAAGTTTTGAATTGGTTCAACACTACTATCATTAAATTCTCTGATCGGTTGATTCTGATTCTGTCTTAAAGCAAATTTAAATTCAGAAAATCCTCCGTAATCCATTTTTTTCAAAAAACGTAAAATCGTTGTAGTTGAAACTTGTGTTTGTGCTGCCAAATCTCTAATTGTCAGATTTTCAACTTCTTTTAAGTGTCCAACTATATATTTGTATACAATAAGTTCCAACTTATTAAGATCATGAACCTTTTGATATGGGAACATTCAAATACCCCCCTGATATTCGTCACAAGCGCATAAATAAAACTAAAAATAAAAAGCCAGGGATTAGTTTCCCAGCTTCATTGAAAATAAAACTATTTTGTGAGGCTAATTTCTTATACAGCTCAACAATCTCGTTTGCCAAATCTTTAAATGTAATAGCATCCATAATATGATCTTGGGCATGAACCATTAATAATGAAACCGTAGTTTTATGACCATTAGCTTCGTTTATTAACATTTTAGATTGAACATCATGAGCCTTTACTAAAAATTGATTAGATTCTTTTAACTTCTCTTCTGCAGTTGCAAAATCACTTTCTTTAGCAGCTTGAATAGCTTCAAAAGCAGAGCTTTTTGCATTACCTCCGTTGATAATCAATCCCATAATCACTTCTAATTGTTCATCTTCGTGATGTTGATTTTCAGTCATTATAGTATCTCCAAAGAAATCGACTTTCTAACAATTTGTTATTCATGAATTAGAGAAACCGCACGTTTAAAGACCTCTTCACCATTCATCATTCCATAGTCTTGCATATTAATAACTTCTACTGGAATATTCAACTTATCTTTAAATTGGCCTTCAAGATATCTAACCTGTGGTCCAAGCATCAACACATCCGGAATTTCTTCGTCCAATTTGGCATCGGCATCCGCCGCTGATGTGGCAAATATCTTAACATCTATACCGTTCAACTCAGCAGCTTTTTGCATCTTTGAAACTAACAAACTAGTAGACAAACCTGCTGCACAACACAACATAATTGTTTTTTCAGCCATTATTAGTGCTCCTCTATTAATAAATTTATTAATTGTTTTTTATAAGAAACATTTTTGTAAACCGTTTTCATTAACAACTAGATTGTATATCGCATCTAGATATTTAACAAGATGTTTTTCGCAAAAAACACGTGATGATATGTAATCATACATTTAGTCTATAACCAAATGCCATTCAACAAATCCATCAAATATCCAAATCACTCTTGCCAGCACTACCATCAAAATAACCGTCAAGAACTTGTTTTATAACTACCGCAACACCATTTTCATTATTGCTTTTGCTAACTTTCCACGCTACATCTTTTACTTTTTCAATGGCATTTCCCATAGCAACACCATATCCGACTTCACGAATCATATCATAATCATTACCGTAATCACCAAAACACATAAACTGTGAAATAGGAATACTTTCAAGTTCAGAAATTCTTTGTAAAGCTGAAAGTTTTGTTATATCTTGAGCATTAATTTCAAAATAATCATTGCCTGAACGACTAATAGTTACTGGTAAAGAAGTGAATGATTCCAATTTTTTTTGTAACTCTGGCAATCTATCAGGAGAGGCACTAAAACAAATCTTATAGATATCAAAATTAGGATCATCATTCTTTTCACGCAATTCATTAATAGAACTAGCATGCAAATTATGGCGACTGTTTCCCTCAAAATAGGTCGTCCAATTTCTAGTTGGATCATAAACTTGAGTATAATCAAGTCCATCTAAAACTATCTTAAAATTGCTAAATTCCGAACGCTTCAAAATCTCCTCGATTAAGTCATGAGACAATGGCGCATTAATAACCCTGTCCCCTTCAGGATTAATGACAACTGCACCATTTAAAACCACTTTATAGCCAGGAACTTTCAGATCATTCTTAAAAAACTTATTAACTGAATATAATGTTCTTCCTGAACAAGCGGAATAAACTAATCCAGAAGCCACCGCTTGGCGAATGGATTCCACATTTTCAGGTGAAATTCTACTATAACTATCAAGCAGCGTTCCATCCAAATCAGTTCCAATTAATTTAATCATATATTTTTGGTAACCCCTTACATAATTTTCGTTACACTCATCATACGTCAAGAGAGTAAAAAAAAGAAGCATAAAACTATGCTCCAACTAAGACCTTTCTCATATCCGATATGAAATCAGGATATGAAATATCAATTGCCTCGATGTTTTTTATCTGAAACGGTGTAGCAGTTAAATTGGAGGCAATACATAACATCATAGCGATACGATGATCATTATGACTATCAACATCATCTTTTACGTTAATTGTTTGATTACCTTGAATAACGATAGAATCATCATTAACTTCCATAACGATACCCAATTTTGCTAACTCAACACGCATATTTCTAATGCGATCACTAATTTGCAAATGTACATCATGAATATCTTCAATAACCGTCGTACCACTTGCTTGAGATGCCATTAACGCAATAATTGGAATTTCATCAATAATAAACGGTACCTGTTCCGCAGTAATAGTCGTTCCATGAAGCTTCTGACTTCTAACAATTAAATCACCATACGGCTCAACGCTATTAGTCGAACGGTTAATTATATTGATTGTTGCACCCATCTGGCGAGCAACATCCAACATTCCAGTTCGTGTAGAATTCAGTCCAACTTGATGTAGTGTCAATTCACTATCTTTAGATAATAAAGCACCAGCAATGTACAAAGCAGCTGAGGAAAAATCACCGGGAATCGTCAAATTTTTTCCCGTTAATTCCGTATTCTTTGGATTAACCACGATCAAATCCGGTTTAGTTGTGATATCAGCTCCAAAATAATTGGCTAAAACTTCTGTATGATCCCGAGTAGGCATTTTTCTTAGTATTTCCGTTTCTGAATTAGCATATAAACTAGCAAATATCAATCCACTTTTTATTTGAGCACTTGCGATATCTTGTTGATAGATTATTCCACGCAAATTATCTGATCCTTTGATTTGAAGCGGCAAATAATTATCTGATAATCTGGTTAAATCTGCACCCATATCAGATAATAAAGTTGCCAAATTATCCGATGGACGCTTGCTTAGAAACTCACCACCTTGAAGCGTATAAGTATCCGGAACTGTAGCCAACATTCCCATAATTAAGCTTTGCAACTCACCTACATTATTCAAATTCAAATTATGAGTTACTGGTTTAAAATTGTGATTTGATCCCTTAATTATCATATCTTTAGTAGTTGGTTCTACATGCATTTTTACTCCGAGATTTTGAAACAATTTAACGGTTGTTGTGAGATCCTCAGAAAATGAAAAGTTACTAATTTGTGTAACTCCCTTAGCCAAAGATGCTAAAATAATTGCTCTATGTGCAATACTCTTATCTCCAGGAACGGTCATTTCTCCTTGGAATTTATATTTAATAGGTTGTGTATTAAAATTGAACATAAAAATTCACCCGCAAGCTAATCTTGCAATATCCTTTCTTGACAAATGAATAGACATTTTGAAAAATCCAACGTTTTCTCTTACCTTTAAACTAACTAATTTATCAATATAAGACAAACTTTATGTCTTATTAGATTAAAAAAATAAAAAAGGATCGCCGTAGCGATCCTTTTTTGCTATAAATTATTTTATAATAATCTCTTGGATATTACAAAACTTACTTTCTATACACACAAACGATATACTGCTTCTGCAATAATTTCCATTGCTTTACGCATATCTGCCTTACTCCAGTTTTCGTTGGCTTGATGCATGAAATCTGGTGTTGTAGGCAACATTGCACCAAAAGCAACACAATTATTCATTGTTCTTGCAAATGTTGCACCACCTGAAATTGCTGGTTTAGATTCAGTATCACCAGTTACATCTTGATATGTTGACATCAAAGTCTTAACCAAATCTGTATCTGTTGGTACGTATAATGGAGCAACATAATCAAAGTTCTCATATTTCATATCAAAAGGCTTAACAGCGTCCGCAACCTTTTGAACTAGTTCATCATGATCTATCTTTACTGGAATTCTCATATCAATTTGTAGACGTGATTCTTTTGAATTGATTTCTAAGCTTGAAATATTAAACGTCAATTTACCTGACACATCATCAGATACATCACCTAACAAATTAGTTGCATTAGCGTCTTCACCAAATTTCTTCAAAAATTGAAGTACTTGAATATCTGGGAATACATCAGCTAATGCTATACCGAGTCTAACAACAGCGTTAGTTCCTTGAGGAGCATTCATGGCGTGAACTGAATTACCTTTAACTTCAATGCCACCATCAACTTTTTCAGCATCAAACTTATGATCCTCAAGAGCAGACATTACTTCTTCCTGCTTCGGACCATCATAGATAGCTTTACCGGGAACAGCATTGAAGGCATTAACTAGTTTCAAACTCAATTCATCAGAACCAGGACCTGTTAGATATGATTGTTGTAGACCTTTTTCAGCGTATGTTAGTGGAAATTCTGAATCAGGAGCAATTCCCATATCAATTGGTGATTCTTTCTTATTGTACTGTGCCATACATCTCCAGAGTGTTTCCTCATCTGTACCAAAGATAAAGCGGATTCTCTTATTAAAAGTATGCCCAGCGTCCATAATTGATTTAACAGCAAACAGTGAAGCCACACTCGGACCTTTATCATCTTGAGTACCACGACCGAATAATTTACCGTCTTTTTCAACCATTTCAAATGGTTTTGTATTCCAAGCATCAAGATTACCAGCTGGAACAACATCCATATGACAAACTAATCCAAAGATTTCTTTGCCTTCACCAATTTCAGCGTATCCATAATATCCCTCAGAATCTTCGAATGTTTTATAACCAATTGACTCAGCAACTTTTAGGACAGTATCCAAGGCTTTCTTTGGTCCAGGTCCAAAAGGCGCATTTTCTACCGCGTCTTCGCAATATGATGGAACAGCAACAACCTTGCCTAATTCCTTAATTGCATCTTCTTGAACCTTATCTGTGATAAATGTTTCCATTTTGAAACCCCCTTCAATCTTTTGTAATACAAATTACATCATTGAAACAATAACTAAGAATGCTGCAATAACAACAAACAATATTGCAATTAGTTTCCAAATATACTTCCACCATGTAACGATATCAACGTGTCCAATTGCTAGAGCACCCATAACGATACCTGATGTAGGCGTAATCAAGTTAACTAGTCCTGACGCAGCTTGGTAAGCTGTGATAACTAATGAACCATCAACACCAGAGAACTTACCTAAAGGTCCCATGATTCCCATTGTAGCAGCAGCTAAGCCTGATGTAGAAGGAATCAAGAATGACATAGGAATATAGAAAATATATGTTAATACAATAAAAATACCTGATGAAAGATTTTGAAGTCCAGTCTCACCAGCATGTAGTACTGTCGCTGTAATGTATCCATTATTCATAATAACTTGAATACCACGAGCTACAGCAACAATAATAGCAACACTCATGAATTCACTCATACCATTCATAAACGCAGTAATGTAATCTGATTCTTTCATTCTAAACATAAACATAATGATAACTGACATCATGAAGAACAATGCTGTGATCTCAGTAAAGTACCATGTACCAAGTGGTGCAAAATCTTGAGCAATTAAAGCACCCAAGAATGGAATCTTAGTAAACCAAGCTGTAAAGTCATCAAAGAATGTCCAACTTGAATTTAAACTTGTCCAAGGAATCAAGCCAAGAATCATAATTACAAATGTTAAAGCAAATAACCAGAGAACTCCCTTTTGTTTCTTAGATAACTTGTCATCAATTGACTTATCTGCTGTTGAGAATTCTTCAAGATCCTTTTGACGACGTTCAAATACATAGGATTTACTTGGATCTTTTTTAACTTTGTCAGCATAACGCATAACAAAAATAATACTAATTGCTGTAGTGATAATAAGTAAAATAAAACGAGGAATCAATCCATCACCAGGTGAGATATTGATTGTTTGTGAAGCAACACCTGTTGCAAATGGATTAACTGTTGATGCCAAACATCCAATTTGTGAACCGATTAGAGCAAGAGAAATAGCTGTAATCGAATCATACCCAACGCTGATCATAACTGGTATCAAAATTGGGTAAAATGCGATTGTCTCTTCACCCATACCATATGTAGATCCACCTATAGCAAATAATGTCATTAAAATGGGAATAAGTGCTTTTTCTTTACCGGCATTTTTCCTAACAACTGTAGCAATACCGTCATCTAATGCTCGAGTTTTGTTAACAACTCCTAGAAAACCACCAATAACCAAAATAAATAGTGATACAGAGATCGAACCTTCGGTCAAGTCAGTACCAACCATACCGTTGATAGGTGCTAAGAAGACATCCCAAATACCTTGGGGACTGCTTGCACGCGCTTTATATGTACCAGCAATAATATTTCCCGCTTTTGTTGTAGCATATTCGCCGGCTGGAATGATCCATGTCAGTACGGCAACCACAATAATTAAGAAAAATAGAATTGTGTACGCCGAAGGCATACTAAATTTCTTTACCTTTTTTTCCATGTTGTACCCTCCCTATACTTGTTCTTAGTAAAGCATATACAATAAAT
Source organism: Companilactobacillus insicii (assembly GCF_003946015.1). Taxonomy (GTDB): domain Bacteria; phylum Bacillota; class Bacilli; order Lactobacillales; family Lactobacillaceae; genus Companilactobacillus; species Companilactobacillus insicii. The sequence goes on along the minus strand of NZ_RHNU01000012.1, from coordinate 55,578 downwards.
TAAGCGATTACAACGGTTTTAAAAGTTTATTTTTTTATAATAATTATTATCCTTTTCTTTCATCATTTATATGAAATTAATTTTTATTGTGAAAACGATTGCAAAAAGTTACAATGAGTGTAACAAGAAATACGGGTGATAAAATGGACGGTTCAATAAACTTCGGTCGGGAAATAAACCACGGTCCTTTAATTAAAAGTATTTTAATAAGCGCTCTTTTAGGATGTGTCGGTCTTTTAATTAATTACAAAATGGGTCTGACCATCTTTCTAATAATACTTTTAATAATGGTTTTTGTATACTATCCTAGTTACCTTCCATTTTTATACAGTTTTTGGTCACTGGAAGAACACGGGATCACATATTACGATATGAGTACATATCGTGCCAAATTAAACTTGATTATCCAAGGGAAAAACGCTGACCATCAATTTATTAGTTACACAGAAATCAACAGTTTTGAAGTTAAGTCAGAGAATAATTCATATTCAACGATGGATATCTCAACATTCAAAAACCAAAGACAATCAATCTTCACATGGTTGAGAAAACCGCTTAACCTGGTTTTACATTTAAAAAACAGTAAAATTGCTTTGGATGCCTCTTGGGACCAGCTACACGACAACAAGAACATTCAGGCTCGTTTGATGAACGTCATGAGTTACTTAGATAAAAAAATACAATAAAAAGCCGTTTACTTCTTATATAGAAAGCAAACGACTATTTTTGTACTTTAAAACATTGTAGCAACGGCTAAAAAGACACATGTGAAGATGAATAAAATCGCTAACAACTTCCACATATAATTCAACCAAGTAACAATATTAACATGACCAATTGCCAAGGAACCCATAACAATCGCTGATGTTGGTGTGATCAAATTGACGAATCCAGAGGCTGATTGATAAGCTGTGACAACTAATGAACCAGCTACACCAGAGAACTTACCGATAGGTCCCATGATTCCCATGGTTGCGGCCGCAAGACCAGAACTAGATGGAATCAAGAAGGACATTGGAATGTAGAAGATATAAGTCAAAATAATAAAGACTGCTGATGATAAACCATGAAGTCCAACTTCACCAGCATGTAACACTGTAGCTGTGATGTAACCATTGTTCATAACAACTTGAATACCACGAGCAACGGCAACGATAATTGCAACATCCAATAGATCCTTCATGCCATTCATGAAAGCATCAATATAATTTGCTTCAGACATATGGAAAATGAACATTACAATAATTGATGCAATAAATAATAACGTCGTGATTTCAACAAAGTACCAGTCACCCAGCGGTAAGATATCCTTACCAATTAAGGCACCAAGGAATGGAACTTTGACTAACCATTTATTGAAATTATCAAACATGGTCCAATTACTATTCAAACTTGACCATGGAATCAAGCTGACGATCATGACTACAAAAGTCAAAATAAATGCAATCAGAACAGCTTTTTGTTTCCCAGATAAAGATTTGGCGACATCTTCTTCGCCATCATTATTCTTAACAAATTCTTCCAGATCCTTTTGATGACGTTCAAAGACTAATGATTGATCAGGGTTCTTCTTCACCTTGGCTGCATAGTGCATGACGTAAACAATTGAGATAATTACTGTACATACAAAGAAAATCAATCTTGGTACCATACCAGCACCTGGTGAAATGTGAATCGTTTCTGAAGCAACACCAGTTGCAAATGGATTAATAGTTGAAGCCATACAACCAATCTGTGAACCGATCAGTGAGATAGAAATAGCTGTCAAAGTATCATAACCAACACTTAGCATAACTGGAATCAGAATTGGCACGAAAGCAATTGTTTCCTCACCCATACCAAATGTTGAACCACCAATGGCAAATAATGTCATTAAGAATGGAATTAAAATCTTTTCTCTACCTGCATACTTAGTCACTGCTGAACCAATACCATCATCTAGGGTCTTTGTCTTATTAACAACCCCAAGGAATCCACCAATAACTAAAATGAATAGTGAAACTGATATGGCACCATCTGTAGAGTCAGTACCGACCATCCCATTGATTGGAGCTTCGAAGATGTCCCATAAACCCTGGGGACTGCTACTTCGGCTTCGGTAAGTCCCGGCAATGATATTGCCCGCCTTAGTAGTAGCATATTCTCCGGCTGGAATGATCCAGGTTAAAATTGCTACAAGAATTATTAGGATAAACAAAATGGTAAATGCCGATGGCATATGCCACTTACTCTTTGTTTCCTGCATATTAATCTCCCCTATCTTGTAGAATGATTACAAGAATACGAGTATTTTGATTAAATTGCAATGGTAAATTAAAAATATTCTAATTATTTTTTAAAATTACAATACTTTATAATAAACATTTTTGGATGATGTGCTAATGATAATTTAATAATAGTCTAATTAATCAGTGATTTTAATCGTAATTGAATAAGATGATTTCATTCTGTCAATTAAAATAAATTCTTCAAAGTTTGTAAATAATAGATTGAAAACAAAAATTCACAATAGATGTAATATCAACCAAATTTGCACATTAAAAGCGTCTAGTTTTCAATAAACTAGACGCTTCTTTATTTAATATAATTTAACCGTCCCCGAAGATGCTTTGCCCTTAACGGTATAAATCGGTTCATTTCCAACTCGACCATCCTTGAAATCCAAAGTATCGTGATCCAAAGTAGCTAGTTCTGGTGCTTTAACGATGCCACTCTTTGCCTGAAGATCAAATTTATAGTTTTTTGGCAACATAGTAATCTTTACAGCGCCACTGTGAGATTCAGCCTCTAGATCACCTGTCAGTTCATTTATGCTCAAGGCAACTGTTCCCGAATGACTAACAATATGGCCACTGCCGCTTAGCCCTTCACCACGGATTGCACCACTATGTGCGTTGATTTCAAATTCACGTCCCAAAACATTATGAATCTTGATAGAACCACTATGTGCGGACAGTTCTAGAATATCCTCAGCTTTAACATTATCCAATTTAACCTTACCAGACTGATCTCTGACTGAAAGATTCACAACTGAAATATTATTAAAATAACCATTGCCACTATTAATAGTAGCTTTAACAGTTCTCAGGCCACTGATTCCAGTAACATGCAAGTTACCAGCAATATTACCAATACGCATATCACCAGTAAACTTACGTGGAATCAACACCTGTGTTCTAACCTTCAAGTGTAAGAACTTAGGATAACGCCCTTGAGCAATTTTGACAGTACCGCCTTGAGCTTTTGTCCTGGCAAAATAATCCGGATTATTACGAGACATGTACTCTCTTAAAATAATCTTATCACCGTCAGTTGGCAGAACCCGCAATACTGCATAGCTGTAATTGATATCTAAACGTTCAATATCCTCGATAGCAAACGACTCTTCATTGACTAAGTTGAGCGTTTCAACATATACCTCTGTGTCGACATGGTGATCAAATTGTTCATCAAACTTCGAAAAAGTGTCACGTACCTTGTTCTTATTCTGATCGAAATTGATGCCACGACCGTCAATTGTCATATTGCCCAACTTTACGCCATTCTCATCAGCTTGAAATATTCGTCCTTCACTAATTGAAACGCCATCCCCATCGGCACGAAATGACTTACCTTTATTGATAAAAACACCAGTTTTATCTATTTTTAACTTATCACCACCATCAACCGTAATTCCTGATTGATTGATGTCAATATGATGACCACCGTCATTGTCTGGCTGTTCATCGTCAACATCGTCCTGCATAACTTCGTCGATCAAGTCATTGATATCTCCAAATTCAGCAAATGACTCCTTCACCGCCTCTTCAGGCAACTTGCCCTCATCTACCTTATCCTCAGCTGCAGCAATCAAATCCGACTTCAATTCCTCAGCTAATTCGTGAATATCAGGTGTGTGAGGATAGTCTTCAAATATTTCTGATAATTGTTCCTTTACTAATTCTACAATTTTTTCATTCATAATTAGTCGATCCTTCCAAGAATTAAGTCATCAATTACGTGCTTGGCAAAATTCCATTCCTTAACGTTTGTTTTTAAAGTTTCTGTACCTTGTTCAGTTATCTTGTAATACTTACGTCTGCCACCTTGACTCTCATCACCCCAGTAACTCTGGATGTCGCCATTCTTTTCTAATCGTCTAAAGACGGTATAGAGTGTTGCTTCGTTGAGCTCATATGCTTCATGACTCAATTGTTTTATCGTCTTGGCAATTTCATAACCATAGCTATCGCCTTGACTAAGAATATTCAAAACGATTGTCGTAGTATGGCCGCGAATTATATCCTTCGAAATTATCGGTTTCATAATCTTATCTTCCTTTCGATAAGTATAATTTAACACCAATTACTGTGCGTGTCAAAGTAATTATTTCAATATAGTAAAAAAAGGCTACTAACGAATTAGCAGCCTCACTTTACTATATTAAGATTTAAACAGTTTTTAACGATGATTTTTCATTTTGCAAGAAATTACCACGAACATTTAGAATAGAATTAATTCTTTCCTCAGCTAATCTATCTGCAGCTTCAGCAGTTGTAATATTGTCTCTCTTAGCAATTGCAAATACTTTATCCATTTGGTCATAAATCGTCTTAACTTTTTCTAACGCACGATCACGATCATAGCCTTTTAATTCATCAGCAACATTTATCACACCACCGGCATTAACGATGAAATCTGGTCCATAAACAATGCCACGATCTTTCAACATTTGCCCATGTTTCTCAATGTCTAGTAACTGATTGTTTGAACTACCGCATACAGCTTTTACTTTTAATCTTGGAATTGTATCGTCATTCAAAATTGCACCTAAAGCACACGGTGCAAAGATATCAGCATCTACATCATAAATTTCATCTGGAGCTACTGCAGTTGCACCATAATCATTAACCATTCGATCAATCGCATCTTGATTAATGTCAGTCACGATAATATGAGCACCTTCATCATTCAGATGTTTAGCTAATCCAGTGGCAACATTACCTGCACCTTGAATTGAAACAGTCTTACCTGTCAAATTATCATCACCAAAAGCTTCCTTTGCAGTACGTTTCATAGCATAGTAAACACCTAAAGCAGTGACAGGACTTGGATTTCCGGATGCTCCTTGTGCATCACTAGTTCCAGTTACATGATTTGTCTCCATGTAAATTGCATTCATATCATCAACGGTTGTACCAACATCTTCCGCTGTAATGTAACGTCCGTTTAAACTTTCAATATAACGACCTAAGGCTCTGAATAGGGCTTCATTTTTATCTTTCTTTGGATCACCGATAACTACTGTTTTAGCACCACCAATGTTTAAACCTGCAGCAGCATTTTTGTAAGTCATACCCTTTGCCAATCTAAGCGCATCATTCAATGCCTCTTCTTCACTAGCATAAGGCCACATTCTACATCCCCCAAGGGCTGGTCCTAAGGTCGTATCATGGATAGCAATAATTGCTTTTAATCCCGATACCTTATCTTGACAGAATACAACTTGTTCATAATCGTCGTGCGTCATTACTTCAAATAAGTTCATGGCTCATTCCTCCAAATTAATAAATATTTGTATTTTGATCAATTGCTTCGAGATTTACCTTTACTTCATTTAAAAACTTACCTGCTGCTAAACCATCTAAAATTCGATGATCAAGTGTTAAACATAGATTTACTTTATTTCTAATGCCAAAGGAATCATCATCTAAAACTGACAATTCTTTTCTAATAGATTCAACTTGTAAAATTGCAGCCTGAGGGTAATTAATAATACCCATTGATTCGATTGATCCAAAGGAACCAGTGTTATTCACTGTAATCGTTCCACCTTCACTATCAGATCCCTTCAACGTATTATTTCTAACACCATTTGCTAATCGACTCACTTCTGATGCAATACCTGTAATAGAGAGTCTATCAACATGTTTGATAACCGGTACAAACAACGCATCTTCTGTCGCTACAGCAATTGAAATATTAATATCCTTATGTTGAATAATTTCATCATTTTGCCAACTGCTATTAAGTTTAGGATTGTTCTTCAATGCGGCACTGACTGCTTTAACAAAAAATGGGAAATATGATAATCCAAATCCATTTTGTTCTTTAAAATCATTTTTTAGACTATTTCTAAGTTTTACTAATCCAGTTACATCAACCTCAATCATTGTCCATGCTTGCGGTATTTCTTGAACACTCTTCAGCATATTCTTCGCAATCATCTTACGAACTGGTCCAGCTTTGACAATAACATCATTTGAATTAGATGATTGCACTTGCGACACTTGAGGTTGTGATTCTAATGGTTGCTGTGAAGTTGTTTCAATCTTAGAAACAACTTCTGCAGGTTGTGAAACAGTCGACTCGGGTTGATAATTTAATACATCTTTTCTAGTAATACGTCCGCCTTTTCCAGTACCAGATACTAGACTCAAATCAATACCTTTTTCACCGGCAATTTTTAATACTGCAGGTGAATATCTTGCAGCTGCAGTATTAGATGCTGTTAGTATTGAAGACGCTGCTTGTTTCTTTGGCTCTTCTTTTGTTTCAGATTCGCTACTATCAGTATTCATCTTTAGAATATCTGTCCCTATAGGAACTACATCGTTCTCAGCAACTAACAGCTCAGTCACAACTCCATCATCACTAGATGGTATCTCAGTCACAACCTTATCTGAAATGGCCTCAAGTATGGGGTCATATTTTTTTACTTTATCACCAGGTTTAACCATCCATTGAGAAACAGTTGCTTCGGTCACGCTCTCACCTAGTGGCGGCATTTTTATAATCAATTCTGACATAAGTTTAACCTCCTAAAATTCAGCTAATTCTCTAATAGATTGGGTTACCTGTTCCTGATTAACTAAGAATGCATCTTCTAGATCCTTCGCATATGGCATACTAGGAGAATCGGGGCCTGCCAAAATTTTAATAGGTGCATCTAAATCAAACAGTGCTTCTTCAGCAATAATTGCTGAAACATTATTCATAACACTACCTTCCTTAGTATCTTCAGTTATTAATAAGACTTTTCCTGTCTTACGAACAGCCTCTAACACTGTAGATTTGTCAATTGGATATAAACTTCTTAAATCAACAACTTCAACAGAGAACTCATTTTTTAATTCTTCAGCGGCCTTAAGGGCAAATTGCAACATCATACCATATGCAATTACAGTTACATCATCCCCATTTTTAACCACATTGGCTTTATCAAGTGGAACCGTGTAATCATCATCTGGAATATCGTCCTTTATTGAACGATATAATTTTTTATGCTCATAAAATAAAACGGGATCTTCACTTCTTATAGCTGATTTAAGTAATCCTTTTGCATCGTAAACGGTTGATGGAGTTACAATTCTTAATCCAGGTTGACCTGCAAAAATTTTTTCGGTGGATTGCGAATGATAAAATCCGCCTCTAACTCCACCACCATATGGTGTACGCATTACAATAGGAGCTGACCAATCCCCCCCAGACTTATAACGCATTTTTGTAGCTTCTGACATTATTTGATTAACAGCTGGTAGAATGTAATCCGCAAATTGAAATTCTGCAATTGCATGATGACCCATAACTCCAAGTCCAACAGCCAATCCAGCAATTTCAGATTCACCTAAAGGAGAGTTAAAAACACGTTGATCACCAAATTTTTCGGCTAAACCTTTGGTTACACCAAAAACTCCACCTTTAACTCCACCGACGTCTTCTCCGAAGATCATTACACCTTCATCACGCTGCATTTCTTCAGTTATGGCAATATTCAAAGCCTCTAAATAAGATTTTTCAGACATTTTTTTCACTCCTCTCCATAAATATGTGTCATTAATTGATCAGTTGTTGGATTAGGCATTTCTTCAGCTTCCTCTGTTGCCTTATCGATTTCATCAGCTAATTCTTCTTTTATGGATGCAAGATTATCTTTATTTAAAATCTTTTCATCCAATAATTGCTGTTCCATCAAACCAACACAGTCATTTTCTTTCATTTTGGCAATATCTTCTGGTGTACGGTATACTCTTTGATCATCATCTGATGAGTGAGCTGTTAGTCTATCGACAAGCATTTCAATCAATGTAGATCCTTTACCGTTTCTAGCATTTTCCGCCGCTTCTTTGAAAGCAAGATATGTTTCTGTAAAATCGCGACCATTAACCTGTCTTCCAAACATTCCATAACCATCTGCACGAACTGATAAATCATTAACTCCGAACTCTTCTGAATTTGGTGTCGAAATTGCATATCCGTTGTTCTCAATTACGAATACCATCGGTAATTTTTGAACTCCTGCAAAATTTAACGCTTCATGAAAATCTCCTTCTGCTGTTGATCCTTCACCTGTTGCAGTCAGCGCAATTGCTTTAGATTTATCAATCTGCATAGCTAAAGCAACACCAGTGGCAACTGGATACTGAGTAGTAACGGTGGAACTGAACGGAACAATATTATGAGCCCTACTTCCATAATGATTCGGCATTTGACGACCGTGTGAAGATGGATCGTCTGCCTTACCTAAGGACCCCATTAAAATATCTTTAGCACTCATTCCCCATACCATAACTGCTGCCATATCACGATAATAAGGAAGAAAATAATCTTTATCTGGTTCAAAATTCAAGGCCATTGCTACCTGTCCTACTTCGGCACCTTGTCCAGAAATATTGAATGTCGATTTTCCTATACGATTAAGCTGCCATAAACGTTCATCAAGCATACGTGCCTTTTTGATGATCCGGTAAGCTTGTATTAATTGTTCATTATTTAACTTACTGTCTTTTAATTTCATAGCTATACTCCTATCGATTATTTATTAAGTGAATTACCATTGATATCTCGAGCTGCTTCCATAATAGCTTCCGAAAGTGATGGATGAGGATGAACAGCTTCTCCAAGTTCCTCGGGTGTAGCGTTCAAGTATAATCCCAGAGCAGGCTCACTGATCAAGTCAGTGGCGTGTGGTCCAACAATACTTACGCCAATCAAGTCATCATTTTTTTTATTGGAGAAGACCTCTACTTGACCGATTGATTCTCCCATAATCATTGATTTGCCATTAAACTTAAAATCGAATTGTCCGTGGTTTGCTTGATCTTGATTTCCATCTGTACCGTCAGTTATGCCGACACTAGCAATTTCTGGATATGTATAAATCCCTCGTGGGATGTTGTCATAATCTATTGGAGGAATATCTTCCTTCATCATCTTGTCAACTGCTACTTCTGATTCAGCTGCAGCCACATGTGCCAATTGGAGCGTTGGAATAACATCCCCAACGGCATATATATTTTCTGCACTAGTTTGATAAAATTCATTTACTTTTATTCCACGTTTATCAAACTCAATCCCGGCTGCTTCTAATCCAATATTTTCTATATTTGGACGTCTACCAACAGCCACCAAAACTTTTTCAGATTCAATTTCAATTTCATTTCCGTCATTATCAGCTGATATCTTTGCACCATTGTCATCAGACACGACTGATTCCACTTTTGTAGAAAGATACATATCAATTCCTTGACGTTCAAATTCTTTCTTTAACTGTGCCGAAACTTTTTTACTTTCGTTGATTATTAATCGATCTTGAAATTCAACAATTGTGACTTTAACGCCCATCCAAGTTAGCAAGGATGCCCACTCTACACCAATTACTCCACCACCGATAATCGAGATAGATTTAGGAAGTTTCTCTAATTCCAAAATTCCATTTGAAGTTAAAATATTTTTTTCATCAATCTTAATATTTGGTAAATTAGCTGGTCTAGATCCAGTAGCTATTAAGACATTCTTAGGTGTCAAAATAATTTCATCAGCATCCCCATCGGGTTTGATCATAACTGATCCTGACTTAGGGGTAAATATCGACGTACCTAAAACACTACCTTCACCTTCAAAATAATCTATTTTATTCATTTTTATCAGTGAAGAAACACCATTACGCAGACTCTGGACTATCTTGTCTTTACGCTGTTTAATTTTCAAAAAATCAACTTTATAATCATAATTCGTCTCAATACCAAATTCTGAAATATTTTTAAATTCTCTAATTGCTTGAGCACTTTTTAGATAAGCCTTAGTAGGAATACAACCACGATTTAAGCAGGTTCCACCTATCAAATCTCTTTCAACTAAAGCAACATTTAGTCCAGCTTTTGCCGCTTTGATGGCGCCAGAATATCCTCCGATTCCACCACCAAGTACGACCAAATCATATTCTTTTGGCATTTGCTAAAGCCTCCGATTCTTTTTGATAATTTTTTACTTCCTCGGCTCCTGTAAGAACTCGCTGTGCACCTAAATTGAGTGCCCGCATTTCCATCTCACCTGGAATGGATTCAACTTTTGTGATCCATTTATTCTCTTGTATTAAAGAACTGGTCAAGATGGATGAATAAGCTAATCCTCCGGTTAAAATTATTAGGTCAACATCACCATTTAGCACTGACGCTTGCTTAGCAATTTCTTTAGAAATCTGATATACCAAACTATCAAAGATCAATTTGGCATACTCGTTACCTGAATCAATCATCGTTTCCACATCGCGTAAATCATTAGTTCCTAGATATGAAACAAGTCCACCGGTTTGTGTAATAAGCTTTCTCATAGTTTCACGATCTGCATGGTTTTCGAATATATAATCTACTACACTCATTGCACTCACTTGACCAGTTCTATTAGGTGAAAACGGACCTTCTCCATCTAATCCGTTATTAACATCAATTACCTTTCCATTTTTGTGAGCCCCAATACTAATTCCACCACCAAGATGAGCCACAATAACATTGGATTCATCGTATTTTTTTCCAACTCTCTTCAAGGCCTCGCGAGCAACTGCTTTTTGATTCAATGCGTGAAATACGCTTCTTCGGTCTAAGCCTTTGAAACCACTTAAATATGCAACTGGTTCAAACTCATCAACAACCACTGGATCAACAATAAAAGCACGTTTATTAAATTTTTTAGCTAAATAATTGGATATTATGGCTCCCAAATTTGATGCATGAATTCCAAACTTTCCAGATTTCAAATCCTCTATCATTAATGAATCAACCTCATAAGTACCACCAGGAATGGGACGCATCAAGCCTCCTCTTCCAACAAATGCATCAGCCTCATTCAAATCGATTCCTTCTGAATCCAAATATTCTTCAATTTTATTTACTCTAAATGGTTCCTGATCAACTAAAGTATTAAATTTAAGTATTTCATCATTATCATGTTCAATATTTGTATTCAGAATACTTTTTTCTCCATCAAACATAGCGATTTTAGTCGATGTTGAACCCGGATTAATAATTATCGTTTTTACCATAGGTACATACCTGCTTTAAATAGTTTTTAAGGCAAATTTCAAAGATAAGATTTTATTTTCTAGTGAATCTCCGCGAGATGTTAATACAATGGGTACTTTAGTTCCAACGATCATCCCACCCACCTTCGCATCCGCAAACATTGTTAATGACTTATACAAAACATTTCCCACATCAATATTAGGAACAACCAGTATATCCGCATCACCTTGTATTGGACCGGTGAATTTTTTTTCCTCAGCAATTTCTTTAGAAAGAGAAATATCTAACGACAAAGGTCCATAAACTATCGCATCAACTTGTTTTGTTTCATAATAATCAGTTAAATCTTTTGCCTTAACTGAAGACGGCATTTTTGAATTGAAGTTTTCAGCTGAACTAACTAACGATACCTTTGGAAACGCAATTCCAATTGAATGTGCAACCTTAATTGCGTTATCAATTATCAATCGCTCATTATCTAAATCTGGATCGATATTCATTGCTGCATCAGTCAGTAACAATGGCCTTGATAAAGATGGCAATTCAATTATTGCAACATGAGATAACAACTTCTTATTGATCAAATCATGTTCTTTTTTAAGAACCTCTTTTAAAAGAGTGTGTGTTTGAATGAGTCCTTTAAAAATTATATTTGCCCTATTCAAAACATCATCGACTGCTAGCTTGGCGACATCTTCATCAGAAGATGCATCAACGTAATTAACATTACTTCCAAACCGAAATTTTGCTTTACCTACTCCGAACAAATCAAAAATTATTCCATTATCTCGAAAACTGTCCACTAATTCAAAGATCTTAAGATCATTGGCTCCAGCGACTGAAATACGTACTGCATCATTCATGAATAACCTCCTCATAGTTCATATACCATTTTTTATAAATTATATTATTTTCACAATATAATCATAATCAAATTCCAACGTCAGTATACATAATTCTCTCCAGCTAGGCAAATGAAAACAGTTACACAAAAAATATAATATAAACATATTTATTGACTTTCACAATTTATACCAATTATAATTTAGCTGAAAAAATTCAAGGAGGAGGCGTTATGGAAATTGCAAAGTTATTAGCGAAAAAGAAGTTTGAAATAAAATATACTAAGTCTGAAGATGAACTAAGCCGTGATCTAAGTGCATGGGGTTTAACTGCTATGGGAGTTGGTGCAATTGTTGGTGCCGGAATATTTATTACGCCCGGAATTTTAGCAGCCAACTATGCCGGTCCAGGTACCATGTTTGCCTATATTTTATCTGCCGCCGTTTGTGCTTTAGCAGCAATGTGCTATTCAGAATTTGCATCAACTATTCCTGTTGCTGGTAGTGCATACGCGTATGTATATACGGTTTTTGGAGAACTCATTGCTTGGGTAATTGGCTGGGCATTAATATCAGAATACCTTTTTGCCGTTTCATCGGTTGCTGTGAGTTGGTCCGCCTATTTTCAAAGTTTATTATCCGGTTTTGGAATAAACCTTCCCGATTTCTTATCTGTATCAATGGGCACACCGGGAAAAAGTGGTGGTATCAACATAATAGCAGGATTAATAACACTGGTTATTGGATTTATCTTAGCAAGAGGCATTAAAGAATCTACAAAACTTAATTCGATTTTAGTTGCTACAAAAGTTATCGTAATTGTTCTTTTTATTGCCGTAGCAATTTTTTATATCAAACCTAAAAACTACAATCCGTTACTTCCATTCGGCTTTAAAGGTGTTTTGGCTGGTTCTGCAGTCGCATTTTACGCATACATTGGTTTTGATGCTGTTTCAACTGCATCAGAAGAAGTCAAAAATCCCCAAAGAGATATGCCGATTGGAATAGTTTCATCATTGCTTATTGCATCAGTCCTTTATGCAGCTGTTGCCGCAGTACTAGTTGGAGTTGTACACTACACAAAATTAAATGTGGCGGATCCCGTCGCTTATGCATTACAACTCATGAATCAAAATTGGGTTGCAGGAATCGTTTCATTCGGTGCAGTCGCAGGGATGACTACAGTATTACTAGTTATGTCATATGGTGGGACTCGATTGATATTTGCAATTAGTCGTGACGGACTTCTACCAAAATCATTATCAAAAATAAATAAAGATACACATGTACCTGTATTTAACACTTATACTTTCGCCATATTAGCAAGTCTAGTATCAATGTTTATTCCACTAGATAAAATTGCTGAATTGGTTAATATTGGAACATTATTTGCCTTCGCAACGGTTTCTATTGGAGTTGTTTTCTTAAGAAGATTAGATAATTATGATGAATTACCGGTCGGCTTCAAGGTTCCTTTATATCCAGTTATTCCTATAATTTCATTTATTATGTGCGTGGTTTTAATGACACAATTACAAGCAGTCACGTGGATAGTTTTCGCAACTTGGTTTACCTTTGGTTTAATAATTTACTTTAGCTATGGATATCGCCATAGCAATATCCATAAACAATCAAAAAAGGATAACAACGACCAAGATCCAGACATAGAAATAGACATATAAAAATAAGCTTGATATTTTGCTACAAATATCAAGCTTATTTTTCATATGTCTAATTTAATTTCATACTAAGTCTTACCATATCTTTCAAAACAAATCCGTCAAATGTTAAATATTTATCAATAATTTTCTTTGGATAATTTTTTATGAAAAAGTCTTTATCTATCCAATCCATTCTGAACCCTAACTTTTGATAAATATGTAATTGTCGATACGAATTACTACCGGTCCCTATCTCCAAAGTAGAATAGCCAGCCAGCCCAGCACTTTCTATCATCTTTTTCACAATCAATGTTCCAATTCCCAAATTTTGTTGTTCAGGTGCAACTGCTATATTCACAATTTCTAAAGTTTCGGGTCTTGTTGGTAATAAAACGACAATTCCCACTAACTTGCCCACATTTAAAACTTCAAAAACTGTCGAACGGCTAATATAACTATCAACAATTTCCTTGTAAGAATCTGCATCTAACAATAACTTATAGTCATCTTCACTAATATCGTCAATTTGATTGTATTCAAGATTCATTTTAAGTTCACTCCTGAAATCATTATATTTTATAAATATATACTCACAAATACCATTATAGTAAACGAAAAATCATTTACAAAATGCTATGTGAGAATAATCAATAGCAAGTTAAAATTTATAAATAAGTTTTCCGCTTTCATTGCTAGTGCTTCAAAGTTTTCACAATAAAAGTTATATGTTAATATTAGAAACACAGATTGTACACATTAAACACCTCAAAACATTTTTCTAAACTAAATAGCTAGAAAAACTGCTTTGAGGCGTAATTTTTATAAAGTTATTTTAAATTTTTCGTCAGATGTTTCCACTAAACTAATTTAGAACTAGGCTGAAAATTAAGAATAACAAATTTGGGGGAATTATTATGATACTTGTAGCAGCATCAGCCGTTATCTTACCTATGATTTTACTTGGTATACTGAATCTACCTGCCACCAAGGGGATGTCAATCAGCGCCGCTGTAGTTATGATTTTAGGTGCAACATTTTGGAAAATGCAACCAAACATATTATTTGCATCTATTTTGCAAGCAATGCATAAGGCTCTGCCTATCATTTGGATTTTATTTGGAGCACTAGTAATGCTGCGAACTCTAGAACATACTGGTGCAATCACTAGAATCAACATCGGATTTGAAAAACTTTCTTCCGATATGCGTGTTCAAACCATCTTAATTGCTTACTTGTTTGGAGCATTAATTGAAGGGGTATCTGGATTTGGAACACCAGCTATGGTCACTGCTCCTCTAATGATTGCTCTGGGATTCTCCCCAATTGCGTCGGTGGCACTGGCACTAATTGCTGACTCAACACCTGCAGCGTTCGGCGCAGTTGGTACACCACTTACGGTTGGATTAAGTAACGTAAATGATAATCCCGCATTTTTGAACTCAGTTGGACAAAGTTTAACTAAAATCGACTTATTCGCTGGATCATTAATGCCAACGATATTAGTTTTTATCCTAGTTTTTCTATTCGGTACAAACAAAAAGACTAAGTTAAAAAATTGGCTAGAATTCTTACCTTGGACTCTTTTTATTGGAATTTGTTACAGTATCATAGCTTTAATATCGGCCACTTTCGTCGGATATGAATTCACATCTATTCTATCTCCATTCATCACAATCATAATTGCCATAATTACAATTAGAATCAAGTTTCTCGTTCCAAAATCTAGTTTCTCAACACCTTGGACTATGAAACTAAAAACTAACAAAAGTGAAGAACATTCAGATATGCAACTGGTCAAGGCTTGGTCCCCGTATATTATTGTGGTCGTTCTTTTGTTACTATCAAGAATAATTGAACCCCTAAAATATTTTCTGACCCACTTCTTGAACTTATCATGGACGAATATCATGGGGATTAAAGGATTAAATTCTGATTGGGAATTTTTATATTCCCCCGGAACATTGTTAACGGTAGCCGTAATTATTGGTCTATTAATTCAGGTACAATCACTTAAAAGCTTTATACCCACAGGAATAAACGTTATAAAATCCATGAAATCTACTGCAATAGCATTAGTAGTAACATTAATAATGGTACAGGTATTTACTAACTCTAATTACAACGACGCTAAGCTTCAAAGCATGCCAATGTATATTGCAAATTTCGTATCCCAATATTTCTCCTCGGGATGGATATTCATTGCACCTTTCCTAGGAGCTTTAGGTTCATTTGTAACTGGAAGCGCCACTGTTTCAACACTAACATTTGGACAAATACAATCAGATATTGCTAATAATGCTAGTATTTCACAACAAATAGTTTTGTCTGCACAACTTATTGGAGCCGCAGCCGGTAATATGATATGCGTACATAACATTGTGGCTGTCAGCTCATTAGTTGGATTAAATGGACAAGAAGGAAACATCTTACGTAAAACATTGACCCCTGCATTAACATATTGCCTACTCGTAGGAATAGTTGGTTTCATTTTTCTATTAATATTTTAAAAAAAGAGATTGCGGAATTTTCCGCAATCTCTTATTTTAATTCTGAAATCATTTGCTTTTCAGACAAGTAACGATTTATCCGTTCTATCAGTGTTGGTCCATTGTATATAAAGCCTGTGTATACTTCAACCAAAGTAGCACCAGCATTTATAGCCTTCTCTGCATCCTCAGGTGTAAATACTCCACCTGAATAAATTATGGGCATTTCAGGAAACGCTTTACGAATTAACTCCGTCATAGCTATCGATGTTTTAAAAATTGGCTTACCACTTAAACCACCGTTTTCTTTTTTATTAGCAGATTTAAGATTCTCACGCTTCATCCCACTAGTATTAGTCAAAATGACCCCATCTAGCAGTCCTTCAACTGAATGTAACGTTGATACTAATTCATCAGTGTCAATATCATTACCGAACTTACAAAATACAGGTTCTTCAATATTCAGATCCTTGATTCCTGACAACAAATTAGCTAATAGATCAACTTGCTGCAATGTAGCAACACCTTTTTGATTAGGACAACTAATATTCAAAGCAATATAGTCCGCATCTTCATGTATTGCTTTCACATCCTCAATTAGCTCCGCAACTTTTTGATCATCAGTCAATCCGTGGCCAGGGGCCAGACTCAAACCAATTTTTACGTTAGAAGGATGTTTTTCTAATCGTGATTTAGTTACTTCAATGCCGTCATTATTTAATCCCATACGATTGATAATGGCTTGATCTTCTGCCAAACGAAAAACACGCTTTTTTTTATTTCCTGATTGTGCATTTTTAGTTACACTACCCACTTCGACAAACCCGGCACCTAACGCTCCAAGACTATTATAGAATTCAGCTTTCTTATCAAATCCCGCTGCAATCCCAATCGGAGAGTCGAAGGTTAGATTCTTTATTTTGACTTGTAAATTTAATCGCTTCTTCGTATAAAAAATTCTACGCAAAATATTTGAATTATCATTAAACAATTTCAAACCATTGGCAACCAAGTGGTGGTCTACTTCTGGATCAACTTTAAAAATCAATGGCCGTACAACTTTATATAAATCCATTACTTGCCCCAACTTTCTGGCTCTTTATACCATTGTTTTAGCAATTCCATATCTTCAGCTTCGACATAATTTTGTTCTTGAGCTACTTCGATCATCGTTGGGTAATCTGTCAAAGTTACTAGTTCAGTATGTGCTTCAGCAAAATTGGTTGTGCTCTCAGGTAAATTATATGAAAAAATAGCTGCCGTTCCAATTACCTCAGCCCCAGCCTCACGGACCGCATGAACTGCTTTTAGAATACTGCCACCAGTGGAAATAAGATCATCTATTAAAACTACCTTATCACCTTCTTGACAACGTCCTTCTATCTGTCCCTTTTTACCGTGATCTTTAGGTTGAGCACGAACATAGTTTAACGGAAGATTCAAAATATTTGCTACTCCCGTTGAATGAGGTATTCCTGCTGTAGCAACTCCACTAATAACTTCTACTTCTGGATATGTCTCTTTAATAAGGTTAGCCAAATCTTTCGCGATTTGCTGGCGGAATTTTGGATAAGCAATTGTCAAACGATTATCAGTATATATGGGAGAATTAATGCCACTTGCCCATACAAATGGATTTTTGGGACTTAATGTCACTGCCTTAATATCTAATAATTCACTCGCAATATTTTTTGATACTTCTTTTTTATCCATTATTTATTCCACTCCTTACAAATATTCTTATAAGCAATATAACCATCACTCGATTGCGTAATTGGACGACCAACAACAATACCGTCACTACCGAGTACACTTGCCTTTGCGGGTGTTGCAACACGTTTTTGATCACCAACTTGAGCTGATTTAGGTCTTATACCTGGAGTTATGCAAAGGAAGTCACTGCCAGTTGCTTCTTTAATAAGTGGCACTTCAAGAGCTGATGAAATAACGCCATCCGCACCGTTATCATAAGCTAATTTTGCTAGATGTGTTACATAATCTTGAGATTGTAATGGTACTTGTAGCTCATTCGCCAATTCAACCTGCCCTAACGATGTTAATTGTGTAACAGCTAATAATTTGGTATTTGTGCCTTCAAGTCCCTTTTTTGCAGCTGCAATCATTTCTGCACCACCACTAGCATGAACTGTTAACATTTGAACATCCCATTTGGCAATCATTTCACATGTTCTACGAACAGTGTTAGGGATATCGTGAAGTTTAAGATCCAAGAAAATATTATAACCTCGATTTCTCAAACTTCTTACAAATGGATAACCAAATTGACAAAACATTTCTAAACCAATTTTTACAAACAAGTTTTCATCTTTAGGAAACTGGCTTAAAAACTCTATACATTCAAAATCATCTGCAAAATCTAACGCAATTATTACCGGCTTTTTCATTACTTCTCCGTACCTCCTCAAATACTATTAGTCTGAATAAACTTCCTCACCATTCACAAATGTCTTCTTTATTTTGCCGAAGCAAGTCCACTTACTACCAACAAATGGGGTGTTTACTCCTTTGGATAGAAAATCATTTTTTTCAAAATAATATTCATCATCTAAATCAATTATTGTAAAATCCGCTGACTTACCAAGATGAATTTTACCCGCATCAATTCCAAAAATCTCGGCTGGCCTAGTAGACATAATGTCTAATAAATGTTCAATACTCATCATTCCACTCATTACAAAAAGTTTATACATCAGTGGAAATGAAGTCTCAATACCAGTAATTCCAAAAGCACTATTTAAAAATCCTTGATTTTTCTCACTAATTGCATGTGGTGCATGATCCGTAGCAATCATATCAATAGTCCCATCTAAAACTCCAGCAACTAATGATTCCCTATCCTTCTCACTACGTAAAGGTGGATTCATCTTAAAATTAGCATCGTCACTGACAATATCTGCATCACTTAGCAACAAATGATGCGGTGTAACTTCGCAAGTAACATTGATTCCAGCATCTTTTGCGATACGTATCAAATTGACACTATCTGCTGTAGATATATGACAAACATGATAATGAACTCCTGATTCTTTAGCCAACAATAAATCCCTAGCTAATTGTGAAGTTTCAGCAACTCTTTCAATTGCGGGTAGTCCTAATTTAGTAGCAGTATCTCCAGCATTGATAACACCTTTATTAAACAAGTTTTGATCTTCCACATGTGCTGCCAGATGGCTATCCAATTGTGCAATTCTTCTCATTGCATCAAACATTGTCTTAGCATTGTTAATTCCATGTCCATCATTTGAGAAGGCAAATGCTCCGGCTTGGTGAAGATCTTCTATTGGACTTAGCTCATCGGATGTTTCTTCCAATGTTATTGGAGCATATTGCAAGATTTTAATTTTTGATTGCTGATTCAACTTCATTTGATGTTTAAATTTTTCAACATCATCAGGAACAGGTACGACATTTGGCATCGTTCCAACCGTTGTAAAACCACCGTGGGCAGCTGCCGAACTTCCAGTTTTGATTGTTTCTTTATGAACTTGCCCTGGTTCTCTAAAATGAACATGCACATCTACTAATCCCGGAGCTACTAACTTATGGTTAGCATCAATTACTTCCGTTCCATCAGCATCTATTTCAGTGTCTATCTTCTTGAATTTTCCGTTTTCAATTAAGACATCCCTATCTAATATTTGCTTATCGTAATACAGCTTGGCGTTCTTTATTAGTTTCACTGTCAATTTTTGCTCCTTCGAGTACCGCTTCAATCATGGCCATTCTCATATAAACGCTATTTGTCATTTGTGGGAAAATGTATGACTTGTCACACTCTACTACATCATCAGCAATTTCTACCCCACGATTCACTGGAGCTGGATGCATAACCATAGCATCTGGCTTCATCATTTCTACACGGCGCATATCCAATCCATATTCTTGGAAATAATCTTCCTTAGAAAAGCTCTTATTCTCTTCTGAGCTTAATCTTTCATGTTGTACTCTCAACAGCATTACAACATCCATTTCTTGGCATAGCTCGTCGACACTCATATGTGTTCCGATTGCTTTAAATTCATCTGTATACCATGAATCTAATCCACCAAAACTCACATCTGCTCCTAGTCTTGTTAAAATTTCAGCATTTGAATGAGCAACACGTGAATGACTTAGGTCACCAATGATTCCAACTTTTAAGCCTTCGAAATGTCCATAGTGTTCAAAGATTGTCATTAAATCTAGAAGTGATTGCGATGGATGTTGACCTGTTCCATCTCCACCATTGATAATATGAATATTTACATTGTTATTGATTAGTTCTTCGTAATATTTATCCTGTGGATGGCGAATTACTGCAACGCTCGCACCAATACTTTCAACTGTTTTAACTGTATCGTATAGACTCTCACCCTTAGTTGTTGAAGAAGTCGATGCCTCAAATGCTATTTCCTTCATACCTAACTTCATTTCAGCAACTTGAAAACTTGATTTTGTTCTCGTACTATTTTCAAAGAATAAGTTCATGGCAAATTTATCTTTACCAATATTTGACTTCTTACCATTCTTGAAATCAATTGCTGTATCAATTAATCCATATACGTCTTCGTTTGTTAATTCTGACATTGAAAGTATGTGCTTCATTGCTATTTCCTCCAAATTAAAAGGGACACTGTCAGATTCAGTGTCCCAAAGTTGGAGTTTACTCGTATAACCTTTGGGACCTCACTGGATCCGATTAAAAGTTGTCTTCTTTTATTCTTTTCATAATTTTATTACGAAAACTGTATGTAACCTTTCAAGCCTCACAGGACTTGCTTAAAAGTTTTCGTTGAAAATACTATATGTTAATTATAAATAATCGTCAAGAAAAAGTTTAATTATTCAATAAATAAAAAACGGCTTTCAGATTGTTATATCAGTCACTGAAAGTCGTTTTATTTTATTTTTAATATTTAATTATTAGTATTTAATACTGTCTTTTTTAAAGAAATACTCTTGCCAACTTCGGCATCTGTTGTGTACTTCTTACCAAACACAAAAGCAAAAATAACGGTCAATAATGGATTCATCCAAACATAAAATGCGAAAGGAATAAAAGCAAACGGACTTACTCCTAAAATACCTGAGATAAAGATACCACTAACTCCCCATGGAACTAGTGCATTAATATCAGCACCACCACTTGCTAGGACACGTGATAAGTATTGTGGTTGAATTCCCAATTTTTTGAAATTACCACGGAAAGTCGTTCCGGGTAAAATAATTGAAATGTATTGCTCACCAACTAGAAAGTTAACACCAATCGCAGATAACATTGAAGCACTAATAAGTTTACCAGGTGTATTAACCTTGCTACTCAATTTCCCAATCAAGTTCTCTACAACACCTAACTTCAACAATACGCCGCCAAGTGTTAATGCAACCAAGATCAGTGAAATACTATCCAACATACTGGAAACACCACCACCACTGACAATTGCATTAATTTGCTTATCAGATGAATTCAATTTAAATCCTTGCATAATTACCGTACTGATTGTTTTGAACGATGTATGGTTAATGAATACATCCATTATAATAGCCGTTAATGATCCACTTAAAAGTGTCGGAATGGCAGGTACTTGCATAATCGCACAACCAATCAAGACTACTATTGGCAATAACATCCAAGGAGAGACAAAGAAATTTGTCTGCAAAGCATTAATAATATGATGAACTGAACTCATATCTACTTGACCATTACTGTGGCCGATGAATAAAAAGATAATGGCAGTTATTGCGGCAGAAATCAAAGCCGTATGAGAGATTGTCCTGATATGGCTAAACACATTTTTAACACCAGCAATACCAGTAGATAAATTAGTTGTTCCTGACAATGGTGACATATTGTTACCAAACAATGATCCTGAAACAATCGAACCTGCTGTCAAAACAGCATCGATACCCATAACATGTCCAATACCCATAAAAACAATTCCCAAAGTCGAAATCGTTGTAAATGAACTACCTACAATAACACCAACTAAACAAC
This sequence comes from Companilactobacillus insicii, assembly GCF_003946015.1. GTDB lineage: Bacteria > Bacillota > Bacilli > Lactobacillales > Lactobacillaceae > Companilactobacillus > Companilactobacillus insicii. The sequence goes on along the minus strand of NZ_RHNU01000012.1, from coordinate 33,315 downwards.
AACTTACAAAAACCGTAAATAAGAAAAAATTTGGATTTAGAATTTCTAATCCATAAACCATAATTGTCGGAATAACTCCAGAAATCAACCATGACGCTACTAGTACACCAATCATAACAAAAATTATCATTGGAATTATACCAGGCTTAACACCATCAACGATTCCTTCTTGCAACTCCGTCCAACTAAAACCTCGAAATCTTCCATAGAACAAAAGTAATGTAAATGTTAATAGAATTGGAACTTGTGGTGTCATACCAAAACCAATCATCATTGTTCCCAAAATTCCAAACATTACTATCATTACAATTAAACTCTCTATTGTGCTTAGTCTTTTCTCTTTTTTCATATTATTCATCGCCCTAATTAAATTTATTTAATTTTGGCTAAGAAGTACTTTTTCTTACCGCGACGGATAACGATGTATTTACCATCAAATGAATCTTTAGGATCGATCATTGTACTTGTTTCAGTTAGTCTTTCCCCATTGATTCTGATAGCACCGTTTTGAATATCTTCACGTGCCTGGCGTTTTGATTTGTCGACATTAGCGGCAATCAACAGATCTACCAAATTGATTTCATCTGAAGGGATTTCTTCACTTGGTACACCATGGAAGGCTTGTGCAACTTCATCCGTCGTTAGAGCTTGAATTTCACCAGAGAAGAGAACTTCAGTAATTTTTTCTGCTGTTTTCAATGCTTCTTCTCCGTGAACGAACTTAGTAACTTCTTCTGCCAAAGTCTTTTGTGCAACACGTTCTTCAGGTGCTGTTTTAACTTTTTCAGCTAAAGCTGCGATTTCATCTTGATTTAAGAAAGTAAATTTCTTAAGAAGATTAATTACGTCTTTGTCATCTTGATTGAACCAGAATTGATAGAACTCATATGGAGATGTCTTTTCAGCATCAAGCCATACGGCACCACCGGCTGTCTTACCAAACTTTGTACCGTCAGCTTTTAATAATAATGGAATTGTCAAAGCATAAACTTTAGCATCTTGTCCTTCAGCTTTATGAATCAAATCCAATCCAGCTGTAAGATTACCCCATTGATCACCACCACCAACTTGTAGTTGAACATTGTACTTACGATAAAGTGTCAAGAAATCTAGTGATTGTAAGATTTGATAGGTAAATTCTGTGAAGGAAATACCTGCTTCCAAACGGCTTGAAATGATTTCCTTGCCTAACATTGTATTAACATTAAATAACTTTCCGTAATCACGTAAGAAATCAAGAATTCCGATTGGTTCTGTCCAATCATAGTTATTAACCATTGTGAAATCTTTAAAAATTCTTTTAGCTTGGTTACTTAGAGCTTCAACGTTGTGGTTAACTTGATCCATTGTTTGCATTGGACGTTCGGCCTTTTTACCACTAGGATCACCGATTGAACCAGTGGCTCCTCCGATAACGATATAGGGATGATGTCCCATATCACCAAAACGTTTCAAAGTCATAAATGGTAACAAATGACCAATATGCATTGAATCTCCTGTTGGATCCATTCCGCAATAAAGTGAAATGTCTTTCTCGTCGACTAACTTTCTTAAGCCCTCTTCATCAGATTGTTGGTTGATCAAACCACGCCATGAAAGTTCATCAATAATGTTCATGTAAATTTCCTCCTATTTTTTTGCCCGAGTTGCTGGGAATAAAAAAGCGTCCCTGCATTATATGCAGGGACGCTAATTGCGCGGTACCACCCAAATTCAGATAATAAAATTATCTGCTCTTTACTCCTGTAACGTCGGACACGAAATTTCAACTTGGTATTTCATCAAACTACCCTGCATGACTCGCACCAACCGTCAATTCTCTTAACACCCAGGTAAATGATTAATTCTTGTGAAGCTGAAATTTAATTTATGTAAGTTATATTAGCAGACACTCAAAATAATGCAAGTGTTTTTTATTAAAAAGTTTTAATTGTTGTATAATATTTCTAATTTAGAATGGCACAATAACCAATCATCTCATTTAATTACGTTAAAATATTTTATTAAATCACATCACTATAATCTATTTAGTTTTTTAACTAAGCGTTTATTTTCAAACTTCCGATAAAAGTAAAATATCAAAATATGCATAAACAAATCTAGTAGAGTAATTGCTAACCAATATGGAATAATTAGAGCAAACATTTCTTTTGATAATAAATATACGGAAAAAAATCCACAAAAAAGATTCGCAATTGTTGTCGTAATAATATTAATTGGCGCTATCCAAGTTCCATAGTTCCACACATATGGATAAATAACTCCAAAAACTGTTGCAAACAACATTGCGATTCCGATAATATTCCAAAATATATTTAGATTAACCGTTATACTTCCAAAAATAATATTCAAAATTCCTAATATCCAAATTACAGTTATAAAAAAGATTCGCATAAATTTATTATTCAATTCTTTGAACATTACCCAATTCCTCCTTGAGTCTCTTAGCATAATATCGGCTAACAATAAAGCTTTGATTGCCTTTGGTATGTACTTCCAAACGAGCATACTTACCAGTATTAAAATCAATTACTTCTGCTAGGTTAAGAATGACAGAATTATTTATTCTAAACAAATTTGCATTTGTAATTTCTTCAAGCTTTTTAAGACGCACATTAGTATAAAAAATCTCATTATTAGTCGTGTAAACTTTTGATAAATTATCCATAGCTTCAATTGATAAAATTTGCGAACAACTTAGCAAAAAACGACGATTATTTTTAGGGTTGATAACTTCAATATGTGTTTTATCAGATAAGAAGTTTTTTAGCTTATCTTTCAATTCACGTTTTTTCGGATTAAGTTTAATACCAACTTCAGATATCGAATACGAATCATCCCATTCAAAATTAATTTTCATTAAATCACTCTCCTTTCACACATTAATATACTTATTTGTGACCCAGATATCATCGTATTTATCATTTGTTACACTTTAATCTATTTAGTTGCAATAACTTTAATTTTTATAATTCAAACATAAAAAAATGCCACTTTGAGTAAATACTCAGAGTGACGTTTTTTTACACTACATATGATCTTCAATCCATGCCCAAACTTCGTCCTTACCAGACTTTGTTTCTGCACTAAATAACTGCAAATTATCAGTTTGATTTATTTGCATAGTTTTAGTTACTTTGCTAATAGTCTTATTCCATTGGTTACGCTTGATTTTATCCATCTTTGTCGCAACAACTAGTGTTGGAATGTGATAATAGCTGACATATTGATACATCGAGATATCATCATCACTTGGCTCATGCCTACCATCAACCAAAATAACTACACCCTTTAAAACATGGCGTGTTGTAAGATATTCTTCAATCATTGCGCCAAATTCTTCACGCTGTTTTTTAGAAACTTTAGCAAATCCATACCCTGGAACATCCACCAAATATAATTGATCTTCAATATTGTAAAAGTTTAGTGTTTGCGTCTTACCAGGTGTACTGGACGTTCTCGCAAAGCTTTTGCGATTTATTAGAGTATTTATTAATGATGACTTTCCCACGTTAGAACGGCCTAATAAGGCTATTTCGGGGTATCCTTCATCTGGATACTGCTTTGAGCTTACTGCACTCAAGTTCATAGATACATTATTTACTTGCATAATTCACCTCAATGTAAGTATTTTATCATAAATTATACAAAAAAAGGCCGCCTACTAGGCAACCTCTCCATCTTTAAGAATCAACTCTGGTTCTTTTACTTTGCGAACTGCATCTTTAGTTACTTTGACGCGTTCAACATCCTTACGTCCAGGAATGTCAAACATAGTATCAAGCATTGTTTCTTCAACAATAGAACGCAAACCACGAGCACCTGTATTACGCTCAATAGACATCTTAGCAATTTCTTTTAACGCACCATCAGTAAATTGTAGTTCAACGCCATCAAGTGATAACAGCTCTTGATATTGTTTAATTAGAGCATTCTTAGGTTTAGTTAGAATATTAACCAAATCATCTTCAGTAAGTTTTTCCAGAGCTGTAACGATTGGAATACGACCAATGAATTCAGGAATGATACCAAACTTCATCAAATCTTCTGGAATGATTTGCTGCATCAAACTCTTCTCTTCATCGATACTTTCTGTTTGCTCAGCACCAAAACCAATTGTCTTATCACCTAAACGGTTCTTAACAATTTGTTCAATACCATCAAAAGCACCACCAACGATAAACAAGATGTTGGTTGTATCAATTTGAATTAATTCTTGTTGTGGATGCTTTCTTCCACCCTGTGGTGGCACACTAGCAATTGTACCTTCAAGAATCTTCAAGAGAGCCTGTTGTACACCTTCACCTGAAACATCACGAGTAATAGATACATTCTCACTCTTCTTAGAAATTTTATCAATTTCATCGATATAAACAATACCATGCTCAGCTTTTTCAACGTCAAAGTCAGCATTTTGCAATAATTTAAGTAAGATATTCTCAACATCTTCACCAACATAACCCGCTTCAGTTAATGTTGTAGCATCAGCAATTGCAAATGGTACTTTCAGAATACGAGCTAAAGTTTGAGCTAAGAATGTTTTACCTGAACCAGTAGGTCCAATTAAAGCAATGTTACTCTTTTGTAGCTCTGTATCGCCGTCTTTTGAGTGTTCCATCTTATTAATTCTTTTATAATGATTATAAACAGCAACTGAAAGCGCACGTTTTGCGTCAGTTTGGCCAATTACATAATCATCGAGAATGTGCTTAATTTCAACTGGTGTTGGAATATTATCTAGATTTAATGGTGCACTATCTTTCAATTCCTCATCAATGATTTCTTTACATAAATCAATACATTCATTACAAATGTAGACACCTGGTCCAGCAACAATTTTTTTAACTTGATCTTGAGTCTTTCCGCAGAAAGAACAACTGATTGTACCTGTAGTTTCTGTACTATCAAACATATGCATTTTCTCCTTCAATAGTTCCGATACTTTGAAAGTCTAGCATTTTAGTGGTTGGTAGTAAAGTAATTAGTTTATACAGACTAAATACACCAACCACAGCGCCTACTTAAACCATAACACATCCACAAAAAAAGAGACCTCACGGCCTCTCAATTATTAAATAATCTAAATTACTTTTCTTCAGCTGAATCAACAATCATTTCAATTGCTTTCTTAGCAGCAATATCATGAGCTAACATATCGTCTGATAGTGCGTTTCTAACAGCACTTTCTTCCATATTATATTCATCAGCAAGTGACTTGATTTCGTCTTTGATTTCGTCTTCTGAAGGTTTGATTTCTTCTTTTGCAACGATTGCCTCAATAACTAGATCAGTCTTAACACGTTCTTCGGCATCCTTAGCAAATTGCTTCTTCAAGTCATCTTCATTTGTACCAGTCATTTGATAGTACAACTTAGGATCGATACCTTGACGACGCAAGTTAGCTAAGTATTGGTTCATTTGGTTATCAACTTCTGTATCAATCATAGCTTGTGGTACTTCGTCGATTTTAGCATTCTTAACAGCAGCAGAAATTGCTTCTTCTTGAATAGCATCTTCAGCAGCTTGTTTCTTTTGATCCTTCAATTCATCATGGATCTTCTTCTTAAGATCATCAAGTGTGTCAACATCTTCGTCAACATCCTTAGCAAAGTCATCATCTAATCCAGGTAACTCCTTTGTCTTTACTTCATGAATCTTTGTCTTGAAGATAGCATCTTTACCGGCTAATTCCTTAGCTTGGTAATCTTCTGGGAATGTAACCTTAACATCAACATCCTCATCAGCACTGTGACCAACTAATGCGTCTTCAAATCCAGGAATGAATGAATTTGAACCCAATTCTAGTGAGTAGTTTTGAGCACTACCACCATCGAATTCTTTACCGTCAACTGACCCAACATAGTCAATAACAACTGTGTCGCCATTTTCAGCCTTACCATCTTTAAGAACTAATTCGGCTTGTTGCTTTTGTAATTCATTAAGACGATCTTCAACATCGGTCTTCATAACATTACGTTTTTGTTTCTTAACTGTAAGACCTTTGTAGTCACCAAGTTCAACTTCTGGTTTAACAGTAATTGTTGCACTAATAGCCCAAGGTTTGCCCTTTTCCATTGAATCAACAGTAATTTGTGGTTGATCAACTGGTTCTACCTTAGTTTCATCAACAGCTTGTTGATATGCGATTGGCAATACATTGTTCAAAGCATCTTCATAAAGTGCTTCTTCACCATACATACGGTTAAAGATTTGGCGAGGTACACGACCCTTTCTGAATCCAGGTACGTTCAAGCTCTTCTTTACACGATCAAAAGCAGTATCTAAACCTTTTTTAATTGTATCTTGGTCAATTTCAAATTTTAATTCACCAGTATTTTTTTCTTTTTTTGTAAATTTAGCCTTAGCAGACATTTTATCCCTCCGGTATATTTCACGATCTCATACTTTGTAATATTACCTTAAAATGGTGATATTGTAAATATTTGACGCTGATTCTAAGCCTTTTTCAGACATTACTCTAACATTATATGATACTTTAACTAGTTTTTATATAGAATTATATAAAAAAAGAGCTGAGACATAAGTCTCAACTCAATTTTAAAGGTTTTGTTATCAACATTTAATCAAAGAGATTAGTCTAAGATATCTGTAACAACACCAGCACCAACAGTACGTCCACCTTCACGAACAGTGAATCGTGTACCACTTTCAATGGCAACTGGAGCAATCAAGTCAACTTCGAAAGTCACTTGGTCACCAGGCATAACCATTTCAACGCCTTCTGGCAATTCGATAACACCAGTAACGTCAGTAGTATGGAAGTAGAATTGAGGACGGTAGTTTGAGAAGAATGGAGTATGACGTCCACCTTCTTCTTTAGTCATGATATAAACTTCACCCTTGAATTTTGTGTGAGTTTGGATTGAACCTGGTTTAGCAAGAACTTGTCCACGTTCAACTTGATCACGGTTAATACCACGAAGAAGAACACCAACGTTATCTCCGGCTTCACCAAGATCCAATGTCTTACGGAACATTTCTAGACCAGTAACAGTTGATTTTTCAACTTCTTCTTTCAAACCAACGATTTCAACTTCATCACCGACTTTAACTTCACCACGGTCGATACGACCAGAAGCAACAGTACCACGACCAGTGATTGTGAATACGTCTTCGACAGGCATCATGAATGGCTTATCTGTTTCACGCTTAGGTGTTGGGATATAGTCATCAATAATGTCAAGAAGTTCTTCAACATGTTTGATTTCCTCTGGGTCACCTTCAAGAGCCTTCAAAGCTGATCCACGAACGATAGGTGTATCGTTCCCAGGATAATCGTATTCTGAAAGTAATTCACGTACTTCCATCTCAACTAAGTCAACAAGTTCGTCATCATCAACAAGGTCTGTCTTGTTTAGGAATACAACGATGTATTCAACACCAACTTGGCGAGCCAAAAGGATGTGTTCACGAGTTTGTGGCATAGGACCATCAGTTGCAGCAACAACAAGGATAGCACCATCCATTTGTGCAGCACCAGTGATCATGTTCTTAACGTAGTCAGCATGTCCTGGAGCATCAATATGTGCATAGTGACGCTTTTCAGTTTCATACTCAACGTGAGCTGTGTTGATAGTAATCCCACGTTCTTTTTCTTCTGGGGCCTTATCAATATCAGCGTAGTCTTCAGCCTTAGCTAAACCTTTGTCAGCCAATACCTTAGTGATTGCGGCTGTAAGTGTTGTCTTACCGTGGTCAACGTGACCAATTGTCCCAATATTTACATGGGGCTTAGTTCTCTCATAATGTTCTTTTTCTGCCATTACAAAGAATCCTCCTAAAATTTCATTTCATAAGATTAATCCAAAGAAAATGTTCTTTAGATGGCTCTTTACTGAAAAATTATACTACTTTCAGTGGCGAAAGCAAAGTAATTCAGTATAACTCGCCTACTAAAAATATACTCTTTGGATTATACGGGGCGCGGTCAAAATTGTAAATACTATATGTGAAAAAAGTTTATTTTATTTCACTGTTGAAAGGTATTTATTAAAGAATCAAATCGTTTAATCCATTTTTTAACCTCTGGAAGCTCCGGATTGTCTCCTACTTGAGACTCATCGAGTAAACCATACCGCAAAAGGAATACTCTTGTCCAGAGACTTGGCGTTTTTATGATATCTTCTCCAAACGGATATACCATGGCAGCATATAATGATAACTCACTGCGCATATTTTCTAGTTGAATTTCATTTTCACTGTCTACAAGAATCTTTTCAAGCTCATCACACATTTCTAAATAAACTCGTGTTGACAATATGGGTTTAAGTTTTGAGGGATTAAACTGCTTATTCTCTCCATAAAACGAAATATCGATGTTTTCATCAATACCTAGTTTAAATAAGTTCTCTACAGTTTCACTTTTCAAAAGCGGATGGAGTAACGGGTTACCTAGCAAATCTTTTGCACTTTTTAAGTAATTTTCAATGTCAAATTCTCTAAGACTTCTTATTAGTTGAATTTGATCAATCACAGGCTGTGTAACGATTGAATTAAGTGCTTCTTCGATTTTCTTCATACGCGGTTTAAAGGACCTTATATGACGATTTTCAGAGAGTTTTACTCTACTTTTGAATTCATCTATAAATGATTTTTGAATCGTGGACAAAGGATTAGTCGAATAAAAATAAAGCATTTGATTTGCTAACAAGTAATCGTTATTCTCTATCACAATATCAGTTGCTAATCCAGCAGCTTCTGGATCACTCAAATAATAGTTGAAATAATCAAGAATTACAGCCTCCGCCTCATCAGCTCTTTTTGAGTTCAACAAAGAAGCGGCTAATCCTTGATTGATATCAAATGATTGTCGCAATCCATAAGCTTGTGTATATAAATCAGTTGCATCATCCCAATTACCCTTATCGTATGCATCTTCAGCTTGATCCAGTATGCGTCTTAGGTTATTTGAGTCGTCCATTAAAAAATACCTCTTTATAATAAAAGGTCGACCTCGGTCGACCTATTTCTTGGATTTTCTATGTCTGTTTTGGTTTACTTCCATAATCACTGGCAATATTACCGGGTGACGATTAGTTTGTTCATATAAGAAATGATTTAACTTATCACGTACACCCTGCTTCAAGTCGGACCAGTCAAAGTCCTTACTATTTTGCAGATAATCAACAATCGTATCAACGATAATATCTGAACTCTCACTTAACAAATCTCGACTTGCACGCATATATACGAATCCACGAGCAGTGATTTTTGGCTTAGCGACAACTTTCTTTTTCTTACGATCAATTGTAGCTACGGCAATGAAAACACCGTCTTCGGCTAACAATTCACGATCACGAAGTACAATACTACCAATGTCACCAACGCCAATACCATCAATCATAGTATCGCCGGCATTAACACCTTTGCCTAAATAAAATTGACCATTTTCATAGTTCAAAACATCACCCTTTTTAGTTAGGAAAATATTTTGATAAGGAATACCTGTCTCATGCGCAATTCTTGCATGTGCATCTAGAAGTCTATATTCACCTTGAATTGGTACAACATTCTCTGGAGTTAAGAGATTTATCATTAATTGTAAATCTGACTTATTAGCGTGCCCTGAGGAATGTTTCTCATCTCCTAAGGATTTAACTTCAGCGCCAGTTCGATAAATTGCATCACGTGTTTTAGCAAATGTAGTATCCATTGCATGTGAAGGAGTTGTAGCTATAAATACCAAATCTCCTTCTTCTATTTGGAACTTAGTCTTAGAGGCAGGGTTTGCCATTTTTTGTAATAGTTTGATAGGTTCACCCATACGTCCTGTTTCAATGACAACTAGTTTACTCTGATCCATATCCTTAAGTTCTTTTGTACTTACTAACAAGTTCTTATTAGGAATCTTCAAATATCCCAATTTCATTGCCGTTTTCAAAATCTTTTCGGCATCCGTTCCGGATAAATATACACGATGGTTAGTCTTGTCAGCAGCATCCATAACTTGTTGCATTCTTTGAATATTTGAAGCCACTTGTGCCACAATAATACGACCATTGTGATAGCTAAACGTATCAAGAATGTATTCATAAATATCGCGTTCACTGGAATTCTCATATGGAGATTCCGCATTAGCAGAATCACTTAGTAAGGCTAAAACACGCTCACTACCAATTTTTGCAATTCTAGCATAATCAGTTTTGTAAGTGGAAACTGCAGCTTGATCAAACTTAAAGTCACCTGTGTACACAATCTGACCTTCTGAAGTCTTCACGTCAATACCTAACGAACCGGGGATTGAATGCGTCGTCTTGAAGAAAGATACTGTAGCTTGTTCAAAATCAATTGCAGTATTCTCATCAATAATATGGAAATTATCAAATTTCTTACTTCTTTTATCATTTGAACAAACGATTCTTGCCAATTCAATTGTCATTTCTGAACCAAAGACTGGAATATCATAATCCCCAATCAAATATGGAAGTGCACCAATTGCATCAGCGTGTCCATGTGATAAGAAAATCCCTACAACCTTATCAATATTTTCTTTGATATAAGTCATATCTGGAACGACTACGTCAATACCATATAAATCATTGTCTGGATATTGTAAACCAATATCTAGAATGTAAATTTCGTCATTAACTTCAACAGCATACATGTTTTTTCCATTTTCGCGTATACCACTTAAAAGGACGATTTTTATTTTTTCGCTCATTTTTTCATCTCTCATTTCATATAAATAGCATAGATCATAATATTGGAATGTGTTTTTTTAAGTCACTAATCTAAAGTGGACTACTTGAGCTATACCTAGATTTTATTCTATCACACCACAATGCAATAATGAAATTAAGTAAAAAAAATAGGAAGCTCCCAATGGGAACTTCCTAACTGATTTATTATTAACGACGTAGACCAAGTGATTTGATTAATTCACGGTAACGTTGAACATCATTATCTCTAAGATATTTAAGCAAGTTACGACGGTGACCAATCTTCTTTAACAAACCAACATATGAATGGTGGTCTTTCTTGTTAACCTTCAAGTGATCGTTTAATGAGTTAATATCATATGTAAGAACAGCAATTTGTACTTCTGGAGAACCTGTATCTCCTTCTTTACGTGCATACTTCTTAATGATTTCAGTTTTCTTTTCTTTTGAAATAGCCATTTCATTCACCTTTTCCTTATAATTTAGCCACACTATGCAAAACGTTGGTGAATCGTCTAACAGAGCATGGTTAACACAATTAAATAATTTACTACACTATTCCCTTTTTTTCAAGTCTTTCAAAAAAAACCAAACTATTTATTGCATTGAAAGTATCGATTGGGTATAATTCTATGTATTGAGTTTAAGTTTACTAGGTAATCGGAGGTGAAATATATGCCACAAATTAAATCAGCTATCAAGCGTGTAAAGCAACAAGAAAAGGCCAACCTTCGCAACACTTCACAAAGAAGTGCAATGCGTTCAGCTATCAAGAACTTTGAAGCCTCAGCTGCTAACAACACTGACAATAAGGAAGATATGTTCCGTACAGCTGTTCGTGCAATTGACATGGCTAAGTCAAAAGGTTTGATCAAAGCCAACAAAGCTGCTCGTGATAAGTCAAGACTTGCAAAAATGAACTAATAAAAATATTATAAGCGACTTATGTTGCTTATTTTTTTTACTTTAAAACACCCCACTGCCACTAAAATATTAATGGTAATGGGGTGTTTTTCTTATTTTATGCGAATTTAGCAACAAATAAATCAAAAAGTAATTCTTTATCGCCTTGACCAGATTTAATTTGATAATCTAAATCAACTATTGAATGAAACATCTCCGTTAACTGAGAAATATTCATATTCTTAGACTGCTTTAAAGTCATCTTTACCCGATATGGATGTATCTTTAAATTTTTAGCAATAGTAGCTTCAGTAAGACCTCTACTACTTAATACCCTTGTTTGAATCAATGTACGCAATTGCGACATTATAATTGCAACCAATAATATTGGATCAATCTTTTGTAATAAGAATTGATGATACAATTCCTCCGCCTGATATACATTTTTACTTAAAATTTGATTCATCAATTCAAAAACATTATCATCCAAACTTTGTGGAACTAATTCTTCAACAGCCTTAATATCAATCTTTTTAGATTGTAAAGCATAAAGTTTTAACTTATCCATCTGATTGATAATCTGAGAATAATTACCTTGTGTCTTATTTATAAGTAACTCTAATGCATCATTATCAATATTGTAATTATCTGACTGTAAGAGTTCTCTTATTGTTTTTACCAACAAATGGCTATCCATTTGACTGGCATCAATGGTTGTTGCTATTTTTTTTAATTGTTTAACTATTTTCTTGCGAGAATCCAATTTGGGATATGTTGCAAAAATAACTAATATTGTGGAAGGAGTAGGATTTTGAATATATCTAGTAAGTAAATCAACATTTTGATCAAAAGAAGTTTTTACTCTTTCAGATGTTAAAAAATAAGGCCTGTCGACAAATACTAATCTACGTTCACCAAAAAATGGAGCTGAAATTGCCTCATTTATCATATCGTCAATTGATACATCTTCTAAATCAAAAGTCGAAAAATTCATATCCCTTTCCTCAGGTAATAATAAATTTTTAAATGTTGATTGAATATCTTTAATAAATACCTGCTCGTCACCAGTTACAAAATATACATTATCAATTTTTCCTTCTTTTAAATTATGTTTTAGTTCTGCTATCTTCAACTGCTTCACCCTTTAAAAAAGTCGATATTCTATTTTCAGTACTGAATGGATAATAATACCAAACAATCATACCATAATCGGCTGTATTCATATGTTCTACATTATTTTTATCTAAAGTTTCAATGGTTTCTTTATTTGGATGACCATAACGATTATTAACTCCGGCAGAAATCAAAGCCAATTTGGGGTTAATTTTCTTTATAAAATCATTGCCACTAGAAGTTTTGGATCCATGATGACCGACTTTCAAATAATCTACCTTAAAATCATACTTTGAAAGTATCTTTTTTTCTCCATCAATATCTAAATCACCCGTAAATAACCAATTACTACTATTAATATTAGCTAGTAAGGTCAAAGAATCACCATTTTCACCGATTGATTTTTTTTGAGGCCATAAAACGTTCCATTTAATACCAGATTCATTAAACTCATCCCCAGATTTTAATGATGTAAATTTTATTTTATTATTTTTCTCAATTAGATCAGAAATAATTTTGTTCTGTTCCAATCCGGTTCCAAAACTTATTTCCCTAATTAAAAATTTATTAACTAAAGTATTTAAATTACCAATGTGGTCCACGTCTTTATGAGATAAAAATACTCTGTCTATTTTACTAATACCTTGTTGTTTTAAATAAGGAATCGTTGAAAGATCAACTTGATTTAATGATTTTCTTTCCTGCCATTTTTTCTTGGGAAATCCTACCTTTCCTCCGGTGTCTATTAGATAAGTTTTACGTATAAGCGGTGTTGTTATCAAAATACTATCACCTTGCCCTACATCAATTACAGATACTTTTCCTTGAATGGGATGCTTATTTATTAAAATACACGAAGTCAGAATTAGAAGATAAGCAACCATTAGCTTTTTGCTAATCTTTTTACTTTCCGCAATAAATAAACTGATTATTATTAAAGTGAATACTATAAGTAATGGAATAGTGCCAGTTACAAATTCGTACTTGGTATTATTAGCAATCTTATCAATAATTGAGTACATATAACCAAATATTTCATTTACATATTTCCAAATAGAAATATCAGTAATAAAAGCAGAAATTATCGTCACCGGTAAAATAAAATAGGTAAAAATGGGAACAAATATTATATTTGTCAATATAACTAACCAGCTAAACTGATATGTAACATAAATTACAAGTGGCAAACTAACTAAATTCATCTTGATTGTACTAACAATAATATTTTCACTGTACAAGTAAAGTAATGCAAATGATAAAAGAAAGCTAAGTTGGCCTCCCAAATCCATCATCGAGTATGGATTAATAAGCAAACATATTATTACAGTGATTCCAAACATATCATTTCTACTTATATTAAAGCCCAATTTATGTATCAATATACCAACAATGGCTAAAACCACCGCTCGCCAAATTCCAGGTTTTGAACCTACTAGAATTGCATACATAGGAAGAATTACTAGCATGACAGTATCTATAAATTCTCTAGTTATCCTAAAAAAAGAACCCGTTTTCCTAATTAATGATAATAAGATCAAAACATGCAGACCAGATAAACTAAACAAATGGATAATCCCAAGAGTGCTCAAGTTATGCATAAAATCAGGTTCTTCGTTGGAATTATATCCAACTAACAAGCTATTCGCATGTATTCTCAACCATTTTGGTAATTTTGAAAATCTTTTAATTAAATGTATTCGTAAATCATTTATTTTATCTTTGAACGATAAGTCGCTTTTATTCGTAGTATTATATATATCATCTATAAAGATCGAGTATTTAATCCGATTATGTTCAAGGTATTTAGCATAATCAAATTCTCCAGGGTTTCTTGGACGATTAGTTCGATCAATAGATTTTACTTTTACCTTAACTTCAACAATATTTTCTAATTTTTGCCAAAATTCTTTTTCTTCTTCAGATTTGATACGATAGTATATTTTAAAGGATTCTCCATTACTAGATCCAGTTCCTGTGAGACTATCACCATTTACCTTCAAATTATCTGGTGATAACGATATCAAATCGACATTATTAAGTTTATGGTCTTCGGCTTTTAATACATGCGCATAACAGCCAAATACAGTACCAATAAGCCCTGTCACAATTAGTAATTTTATATTTTTGAGAAATAAAATCCTTAAAATAAGTATTAAAAATATTAGAACTATGGAATAACTATAATTAAATACTATTGAAACGATCAATGGACTAACAAGTGCTGGAAATAGTAAATGATCTTTTATCATATGGTTAATTGGTCACGAAGTGAATCCAAGGTCTTATCTCCAATTCCAGAAACCTTTGTCAAATCTTCTAGATTATTAAAATTACCATTTTGAGTTCTATAATCGATAATTTTCTCTGCTTTTTTAGGGCCTATACCTGATACCTTTTGAAAATCTTCAACAGTTGCGGTATTAATATTCACTTGTTTATCATTTGAATTAGTATCTTTACTTACACCATTAGCAACTGATACGTTCTGGGTCTCACCAATCTTGGGAACAACTATTTGCATTTGATCCGTAACTCGTTGTGCTTGATTGATAGATTTTGTATCTGCACCATCGATGAAGCCTCCAGCTTTACCAATTGCTTCTTGTACAATAGAATTAGGCTTTAAACGATACACGCCAGGTACTTTTACGGCTCCTTGAATGTCCACAGCAAACTCTTTTTTATTTGAATCAGATACCTTTTTACTTTCAGAAGGTTGTTTTGTACTATCAGTAAGCGTTCTTTGTTCCACCTTAACAGAACCAGCAGTACTAGTAGCTGATTTATTAGTATGTGAAGCATAATATAAACTGAATCCCATTATGACGATCACTAAACCCACCAAAATTTTATTATCAATAATATAGTCTATGATTTTATTCATTTTTATCACCTCTTAAAAAATTACGAAAAAAAAGGCTCAGATTTTTAATCTGAGTCCTTTTAATCTATTTTGAAGTTTTTTCGAGATAATTTAACGCACCATCTAAGCTCTTTACTGGAACGATTTTCATTTTTGTATGAATCTTCTTAGCAGCACGCTTAGCTAAATGATAATTATTAACATATGTTGGATCATACTTTTTAATTAGCTTAGTTACAGGATCATCTGGCGCAAAGAATATCGTAGCACCCTGTGCTGAAGCAATATAAACCTTTTTCTCAATTCCACCAATAGGTCCGACTGTACCATCCGGTGCGATAGTACCAGTACCTGCAATTGTACGTCCTTTTTTAAGGTTCTTATTAGTTATCTGTGAATATACTTGCAAGGTGAACATCAATCCAGCTGAAGGTCCACCAATATTTCCTGCATTGATGTTGGTAGGTGGGTTACCCTTAGCTTCAGTATTGTCAGTCAAAGTTATCCCTAATCCATATCGTTTGGTTTGCTTTAATTTGACTAAACCAGCACTTGCCGATTTTTCCTTACCATCCCGTAAGAAATTAATTTTAATGGTTGAAGTCTTTTTTTGTTTTTTAACATATTTAATAAACTGATCAGCATTTTTAAACTTGTATCCATTGATCGACGTTATAGTATCACCAATTTGAAGTTTTCCCTTAAACTTAGAGTTATCCATAACCTCCATAACATAGACACCTAAATATTTTTTAGTGAATGGCTTACCAGCAGCCGAATAGGCCGCTTGTACAGCATTATTCGTGGCAGACTTCATATAATACTGTTGGACACGAGAATATTCCTGATTACTCTCATTACCCATTAAATCCTCTTGAGAATATATAGTTTCAAAGTCATTCCCCATCGATTTAAGCATCGTAAACATGGTTCCCGGAACAATACCAACCGTTGTTAATAAAAAGTCGCCCTTTTTCTTATCATGTTTGCCATTAACTTTCACAAATTGCGAGGTTGCTTCGGCACTACCAGGAACTTCCAAATAATAACCCGTCGGAACCACGAAAAAAGCAATCACCATGACAAAAATAAATATGCCACCAATTATTTTGTTTCTGGTTTTATTAAATTTCAATTGACCTAATCCTTCCGCAATCGTTTTGTCAATTCAGTTGCTACAGTGCGTGGTACAAGATGAGAAATATCTCCATTAAATTTTGCAACTTCCTTTATCATCGATGATGATATATTAGCATATTTAGAATCAGCCAATAAAAATATTGTTTCAATATCGTCGTCTAATGTCTTATTAACAGCAGCAATACCTGATTCATAGACAAAGTCATCACCACTTCTAAGTGATCTAATTAAAAACTTAGCGTGATAATTATTGGCTAGCTTAGTTGTTAGTTGCCCATTGCCATTAATAACTTCAACATTATTCAAATCACTGATTTCATTCTCAATAAATCGTTTCTTTTCTTCATAAGTGAACATATAATTCTTTGACGTATTCGTCATCGTTGCAACAATCAACTTATCAAACAGTTTTGATGAACGACGAATAATATCTAAATGTCCATTCGTGACTGGATCAAAACTTCCAGCATAAATGCCAACTCTATCTGTCATACTAACCTCCGAATCTATACAATGCGACTTTAGTATCTTTATAATCTTTTTCTTTAATAAAACTAACTTTACTGAAATCACCAAGATCAACATTATAATCAGTTTCGTCTACAATAATGGCATCATCCATTAATAAATTATTTTCAACCATATCCTTAATTATTTGTTCCGTTATTTTCATTCGATATGGTGGATCTAAAAAAACTAAATCAAATTGGACATTATCTTCGGAAAACTTTTTCAATGCTTCGGTTGCTGAAGATTTAGTTATAACAAATTGCTCTTCCACATGAGTTTTTTCAACATTTTCTTTAATAGTACTAATTGCCTTGTAGGCTTTATCAACCAAATATGCTTTATCATATCCTCTTGAAACTGCCTCAATACCCAAGCTACCAGTTCCAGCAAAGAGATCAAGAGCATTACCATAATTCATATATGGCGAAATCATACTAAACATGGCCTCCTTAACTTTCGCAGAAGTTGGTCTTGTATTATTTCCGGGAACGGGTTTGAGATTTAGACCTCCAAATTTTCCAGACACTACTTTCATTAAATAACTACTCCTCTAAATTATCTAGTTTATCTGCATCACTTTTAAGTACAAAATGTTCATCAAGTTCCTTACGATGAGCCATCGTAACTCTCTTAACATAATTTTTTGAAATTAATTCTTTTTTTACTTCTGCGGCACGATTGGAATTAACGTAAATCAATACATATTTCATTTTTGGCGAAACATAATGAATCGTACCAAATCTTTGAAGCTTCTTTTTCCACTTCATAGAGTAGACCCAGACATACATTGCCTGACGTTCCACTTTTTTATACATAAAATCACCTTTGTTCTTGTTTATTAAAAATCTCAGTTGCTTCTAAATTCATAACAATTCCCATCGCAGCTGACAGAATCAGTAGACTTGATCCACCATAACTAATAAAAGGCAACGTAACACCGGTAAGCGGAATTAATCCTAATAATCCTCCCACGTTCAATACAGTTTGTGCCATTAACATGACCGCAACACCATAATAAACTAATGAATGATAAGTATCCTTAGTTCTAATACCCATCAATATTATCCTCATTACTATCAATGCTAAAAGTCCTAAAACAACCAAATCGCCCATTAATCCTAACTCTTCACTTATTATCGCTAGAATAAAATCAGTATGCGGTTCAGGCAAATAACCACGTTTTTGAATACTGTTTCCCAAACCAACACCAAATAATCCACCGTTACTGATTGCATAAAATGAATTAACTAATTGGTTACCAGCCGTCTGTTCCAATTTAAAAGGATGTAACATAGCCATAAAACGTTGAAATTGATAGGTCTTAGCAATAGATGCTGGTTGAACTTTAACGATAAAAGCCACTACAGCCGAAAAGAAAACAATTAATGAAGTATTCAATGTTGCTATGAATCTTCCAGGTATTGAAGAAGACGATACCAATATCAAGGTTATCAATCCCAATATGGCTGCACCACCAAAGTCGGGTTGAAACAGAACAAGAAAAATAACGATTAGAACTGTAACAATAGGAACTTGTATCTCTCTCCAAATAGTTCCTACTGACTGCTTATCAAGTAATTTTGACTCCTTATTAGTAAGCACTAAGGCCAAGTATAAAATCAAAGCTATTTTAGCCATTTCTAGTGGCTGATAATTAAACGGTCCTATAGGAATCCAGGCAGACGCACCATTAATCTTACTGCTTGGATGAAACTTTCCGATTAATATCAATGCAGATAAAGGCAATATAACAAGAATTGCCATAACCAATCCCAAAAGGCCTTTATTTTTAAGAACTCGTTCTTTAAGCATAAAAAATACAAAACAAAAGAATAGTCCTAAAATCGCATAAATACTTTGCTTGATCAAATATTGGTTAGAGCTCCCACCTGTTGACATAGCATTGTAAAAGCTGGCAGAGTATACCATAACAACGCCAATGCCCAAAAGGAGAAGATATGGGATCAAGATCCATAAATCTACTTTCCTTATTTTTTTCACATTTTTACTCCTAAAATCTAATACTAAGATTATACCACTGATGAATTTACAGATGTAAAAAACGAGACTTACAAAAAAAGCCACTCAATCCAATCGGATCAAGCAGCTTTTACTTTTTATTCGTATTTGATAAACGTTTTAAGCTTTTTTAGACATCTTTCTTTGCTTGTCATACTTCTTACGTTCATTTGTGTTAAGAATCTTCTTACGTAATCTAACACTCTTAGGAGTTACTTCACAAAGTTCATCTTCGTTTAGGAATTCGATTGATTGTTCTAGTGACATTTCCTTAGGTGTCTTAATTGCAGCAGCGTGATCCTTACCAGAAGCACGTGTATTTGTAAGGTTCTTACCCTTTGTAACAGTAACGGCGATATCTTGATCACGATTACTCTCACCAACAACCATACCTTCATACACTTCAACACCGGCACCGATAAACAATTGTCCACGATCTTCTACTGATTGTAAACTATATGTAGTAGATGGACCTTGGTTAATTGAAACTAAAGCACCTGTTCTTCTACCTGGTTCCCAATTCTTAACAACTGGCTTGTATTCTTCATATGTATGGTTCATGATACCATAACCACCAGTCATTGATAGGAACTCTGTTGAGTAACCGATTAAACCACGTGAAGGTGCTGAGAAGATCAAACGAGTTTGACCATTTCCAGTACTCTCCATGTTCTTCATATCACCTTTTCTTTGTGACATTGAATCAATAACTGATCCAACATATTGATCAGGTGTATCAATAGTTACTTCTTCAAATGGCTCGCTATTTACACCATCAATGTTCTTGTAAATAACTTCTGGACGAGATAGTTGTAATTCAAAGCCTTCACGTCTCATTTCTTCAACAAGGATTGACAAGTGAAGTTCACCACGTCCAGAGACCATCCAAGCACCAGCTTGATCAGTATCTTCAACTTTTAGAGAAACATCAGTATGCAATTGCTTCTTTAGACGTTCTTCAATCTTTCTTGCAGTAACTTCTGTACCTTCACGACCAGCAAATGGTGAATTGTTTTGCAAGAACATCATTTGTAGTGTAGGTTCGTCGATACGTAGCAATGGAAGTGCTTCTTCATGATCAACTGGACAAACAGTTTCACCAACATAAATATCTTCCATACCTGAAACAGCGATAAGATCTCCGGCTTTAGCTTCTTGAACTTCAACACGATCAAGACCCATAAATCCAAAAATCTTAGTTACACGGAAGTTTTTAGTAGAACCATCCAGCTTCATAACTGTAACATTATCACCAATTTTGATTGTTCCACGGAACACACGTCCGATACCAATACGACCAACGTAATCATTGTAATCAAGTAAAGCAACTTGGAATTGTAATGGTTCGTCTGAGTTATCGATAGGAGCAGGAATTGTCTTAAGGATAGTGTCAAACAATGGGTTCATTGTATGCTCTTGCTTAGCAGGGTCTGAATCATAACTTGATGTACCGTTAATAGCTGAAGCATAAATAACTGGGAAATCTAATTGTGAATCATCAGCACCCAACTCGATGAACAATTCAAGAACTTCATCAACAACTTCTTCAGGACGAGCACCTGGTCTATCAATCTTGTTGATAACAACGATTGGTGTAAGGTGTTGTTCCAAAGCCTTCTTCAAAACAAAACGTGTTTGTGGCATTGTTCCTTCATATGCATCAACAACAAGTAGAACACCATCAACCATCTTCATGATACGCTCAACTTCACCACCGAAGTCAGCATGTCCTGGTGTATCCAAAATATTGATCTTCTTGCCATCGTAATCAACAGCAGTATTCTTTGAAAGGATTGTGATACCACGTTCCTTTTCAATGGCATTAGTATCCATAGCACGATCTTGAATTTGATAATGTTCGCCTAATGTATCTGATTGTTTCAACATTTCATTAACTAAGGTAGTCTTACCGTGGTCAACGTGGGCGATAATGGCAATATTTCTAATATCTTCTCTTCTTTTTTCAGTCAAAGTATTTCTTCCTTCCATAAACGACAATAATAATCACTTGCAATAAAAAAACTGTGATTGTAATTCACAGTTCAGTCACAATTTTTAACCGTCTTAAGCACTTCAGAAACAACGTTCTGCGTGCCAGCTATTACGACTTGTGATTTTAGCATATTTACAGGGGTATCGTCAACACTTGAGACTCTTAAACCTGCACCTTCACACAATACTCGTCCAGCTGCTAAATCCCACGGGGCTAAATATGACATGTACATAACTTCTTTACCTAATAATAAGTGTCCAAAAATAATTCCTGCACTACCATATACTCTTAATCCGCTACTATTTCTAACGACTTCCTGAGTATTAAGATAATTATTAAGTGCCATTGGTGCACTTATATCGACCAATCCGTCACGTAACACTTTATTTTCGGGATTATTAATTTTTTGATCATCACAATATACCCCATAGTTAGGTCCACCGTGAAAAATTTTATTTTGCATGACATTAATAATTCCACCAATATAAGGTTCACCATCGAGATATACACCAATCATGGAGGCAAAATCATCGCCTCGTTTAACAAAATTCATCGTACCATCAATTGGATCCACAAAGAAGACTAATCCATCCATCTTCTCAACAACGTCCCCATAGCCTTCTTCACTGACAATTGTGGCTTCTGGATATGCCTCTTTGATCATAGAAACAACAAATTTTTCAGTAGATTTATCAAAATTAGTTACTAAGTCGTTACGATTTTTTTTAGTATCAACTAATTTGTTTTTTGTGGTATCGGTAATCAAACTTCTCCCAACCTCACTCAAAATCTTCACAACAAATTTATCAATCTCTTCAGTTGTTATTTCCATCATAAATCCTGACTTTCCCATTATTCTGAGTTTTTTGACTCTGCTTGAACACTTGATAAATAGAATATCCCGATTCTATCTCAAAATCCTTATCCAGCTGCTTTTGCTCCATTTTCATAGGAACAACTTGTTGAAAGGTTCGATACTTTTGTAAGAAGTCTTCTCGATTGATTCCGCGTTCATACGCTGTTTCAACCGCATTATACAGTGCAATGACCTTGACAATTTCATCTTGATTCCAATCGCTATTCAACGGATAGCTATAGTTCTCTTGCATTAGTAGTCTCCCCTTTGTTCCAAATTAAATCTTCCATACTATCTACTATACAAAAAAAGCGATGCAATTGCATCGCTTATGTATCATTAACATTAAATATGTGTTGGATAACCAATTAAGATATCTGCTGCTTCTTGAATTGGTTCGCCTAATGTTGGATGTGGGTGAATTGTCAATGCAATATCTTCTGCATTCAATTGACAATTTACAGCAACACTCAATTCAGAAATCAAGTCACTAGCACCAGGTCCGACAATTTGTCCGCCAAGTAATGTGCCTGTTTCTTTGTCAGCAATCAACTTAACAAATCCTTCTGCAGCATCCAAACTTACGGCACGAGCATTACCAGCAAATGGGAACTTAGCAACATTTACATCAATACCCTTATCTTTTGCCTCTGTTTGAGTAATACCAACTGTAGCTAACTCAGGATCTGTAAAGCAAACTGCAGGAACACTGATATAGTCATTCTCTGTATTCTTACCTGAGATTGCTCCAGCGACTGTCTTAGCTTCAAAGAATGCCTTATGTGCCAATGCTGGTCCGGCAACAATGTCACCGATAGCCCAAATATGGTCAACTGATGTGCGACCTTGTTTGTCCACCTCAACTAAACCACGATCTGACAATTTAACATTTGTCATTTCAAGACCGAAGTTATCTGTATTAGGACGACGTCCAACTGTTACCATGCAGTAATCAGCTTCAATAGTTGTTGGTTTACCATCAATTTCATATGTAACCTTAACACCATTGTCAGTTTCTTCACTGTTCTTAGCCATGGCATTAGTAATAATTGTTACACCCTTCTTTTCAAGGTTCTTCTTAACAATTGATACCATATCTTTTTCAAAGTTAGGAATAATTTGTGGTGATCCTTCAAGGATTGTTACATGTGATCCTAAATCAGCGTATGCACCAGCTAATTCTGTACCAACATATCCACCACCGATGATTACAAACTCTTTTGGTACTTCAGGAAGATTCAAACCACCAGTTGAATCAATAACGCGATCACCAAACTTGAAACCACGGATTTCAATTGGACGACTACCAGTAGCCAAAATTAAGTTCTTAAACTTAATAGTTTGACCGCCACCATTATCCATGAATTGACGTGGACCACTTGGCATAACACGTAATTGATTGTCGTTATCTAAATAAGCTTCACCGTTGATTAATTCAACATGATGCTTCTTAAGCAACATTTCAACACCACTTGTCATACGTGCAACAACTTTTTCATCTTTCCAAGCTTGTGTCTTAGCGAAGTCAATAACTGCATCACTTGTAGTAATACCATAAGTGGATGAGTCTTTGGCTTGTTGTAGTCTATGTCCTGCTGTAATAAGTGCCTTTGATGGAACACATCCAACATTTAGACATACACCACCAACTGTATCTGATTTTTCAATAACTGTAACTGATTGTCCTAATTCTGAAGCTCTAATAGCGGCAACATAACCACCAGGGCCTGAACCAATGATAACAGTATCTTTTTCAACAACATTTTCAGCCATAACTAGCCCTCCATTAGTAACATGTCTGGTTCATGCAATAATTTCTTCAATAGATTCAATGCGTTTTGTGCTAAAGCACCATCGATCAATCTGTGATCGTATGTTAATGATAATTTAAGCATCTTACCAACAGCAATATTACCGTCATCATCAACGTATGGTTCATTAGCAATCTTACCAACACCTAGAATAGCAACTTCGGGTTGGTTGATAACTGGTGTAAACCAGCCGCCACCGATTGATCCAACGTTACTAATAGTGATTGATCCGCCTGACATTGACTTAGCATTAAGCTTATTGTCATATGCGGCTTGTGTATTTTCACTGATTTCCTTAGCAATTTCAAACATTCCCTTAGAATCAGCATTCTTAACGTTTGGTACATACAAACCATGTTCTGTATTTGTAGCAATACCAACATTGTAATAATGCTTGTAAACAATCTCATCAGTTGTGTTATCAATTGATGCGTTGAATTCTGGATATTCTTTCATTACAGCAACTAAAGCCTTTACAATGTAAGGCAAGAATGTAAGTTTAATATCCTTGTCAGCTGCAACTGCCTTATACTTCTTACGGTTAGCCATCAATGCTGAAACTTCAACATCATCGAAACTTGTAACGTGTGGAGCGATGTCCTTACTACTACGCATTGCTTTAGCAATTGCTTTTCTAGTCATACTCATCTTTTCACGTGTTTCAAGTTCAGGCTCATCAGACTTATACGGTTTAACTGCTGGACCGGCGGCCTTTGTAGCTGCTGGTGCTGCTTCAGCTGCAGGTTGTGCACTTGCTGCAGGTGCTCCAGCCTTGTATGCATCAACATCAGCCTTACTAATTTGACCATGTTTACCAGTAGGTGTTACTAATGAAAGATCAACTCCTTGATCTCTAGCATATTGACGAACTGAAGGCATTGCCAAATAATCCTTATTTGCAGATCCAGTAGCCTCTGCAGTTGATTCTGCAGGAGCGGCAGATTTAGCTTCCTCTGCAGGTGCTGCAGCTGGAGCCTCTTCCTTTGTATCTGCTGCTGGTGCATCATCATCGTCATCAGTATCTGGAGAACCATCATCAATGATAATTAATGTAGCACCAATTTCTACGGTGTCACCCTCTTGAGCAACAATTTTCTTTACGGTACCTGATACGGGTGAAGGCAATTCCTCAACTGATTTGTCATTTTGGATTTCTACAAGTGAATCATCTTCCTTGACCTTATCTCCCTCTTTGACAAGCCAACTAGCAATTTCACCTTCGGCCATTCCTTCGCCTAATTCTGGTAGTTTAAATTTGTAAGCCATGGCTGGTTTCCTTCCTTTCTATCTGTAACCTTTAGTAATTTAAAATCTCGTTTACTTTTTCTTCAATCTCATCTGCACCTGGAATCCAGTAATCTTCACTTTGAGCAAATGGATAAACACTATTTGGAGCAGCCACTCTACCAACTGGTGCATCTAGCGAAAGTACGGCACCTTCGGCGATTGCTGAAGCAACTTGTGCTCCAACTCCTGCCATCTTTTGTGCTTCTTGAACGATTACAACCTTATGAGTTTTTTCAATTGATTTGAAGATTGTTTCTGTATCGATTGGTGATACTGTTCTTAGATCAATAACTTCAACAGAAATGTTCTTATCTGCAAGTTTGTCTGCAACCTTCTTAGCTTCATTAACTTCAGCACCATATGCAACAATAGTAATATCATTACCTTCACGAACGACATTTGCTTTGTCCAATGGAACTGTATATTTACCATCAGGAATATCATCCTTCATAGAACGATATAACTTCAAGTTTTCCATAAATAGAACTGGGTCATTGTTTTCAACTGATGAAATCAATAGTCCCTTTGCGTCATATGGATTACTTGGCATAACGACACGAAGTCCTGGTGTACCTGTGAAGTAGCTTTCCAAGTTATCAGCGTGCATTTCAGCAGTATGAGTACCACCACCATATGGTGTACGAATTGTTACAGGTGATGTCTTTTGTCCGTCAAAGCGGAAACGCATTCTAGCTTCTTGTCCAACAATTTGATCAATTGCTTCAAAAGAGAATCCCATAAATTGAATTTCAGGAATTGGACGCCAACCAGTCAATCCTAGACCAGTTGCCAAGCCCAAAATACCTGATTCAGCTAAAGGAGTATCGAAAACACGATCTTCACCATATTTATCTTGAAGGCCTTGTGTGGTTCTAAATACACCACCATTTTTACCAACATCTTCACCGAAGATCAATGTCTTTGGATCGTCTTCCAAGACAATGTCTAGAGCATCAGTGATTGCTTGAATATAGGTTTTCTTTGCCATCTTTACTTCGACTCCTTTGCTTCAAATTTTTCAATTTCTTGTTTCATTTCTGGAGTTGGAATTTCAAAAGTACGTTTCAACATATCTGAAACTTTATCAGCTGGAACAGCATCTGCTTCTTTAATAGCTTCCTTAAATGATGCTTTGTATTCATCAACCAATTTATCTTCTTGTTCTTCTGACCAGAGTCCCTTATCTTCAAGAACTTTTCTTAAACGAATAAGTGGATCCTTATCAAACCAAGGTTGTGTTTCTTCCTTAGTTCTGTAACGCTTAGGATCATCACCAGCACTTGAGTGAGCACCATAACGATATGTAAGTGTTTCAATCATTACAGGTCCATTACCAGCAACCATATAATCACGTGCAGCCTTAGCAACACGATAGCATGCCAAGATATCCATACCATCAACTTGAACAGATGGAATACCAGCAGCAACTGCCTTTTGTGCTAGTGTTGGAGCAGCAGTTTGCTTCTTACGAGGTGTTGAAATGGCAAATCCATTATTTTGAACGATGAACAATGCAGGAACTTGGAATGCTCCAGCGAAGTTCATACCTTCATAACTATCACCTTGAGAAGTACCACCATCACCAGTATATGTAAATGCAATAGCATCTTCTTCTTTATTCTTCTTAATACCCATGGCAACACCGGCAGCTTCGTTGTATGCCGCACCAATAATAATTTGTGGCATCATTGAACGAGCCTTGAACTTATTGCCTATTACATGTCCTCTTGACCATAGATATGCCTCAGTAACAGTGGCCCCGTGTTGAATTAATTGTGGAACATCACGATATGCTGGTAATAAATAATCTTGATCCTTCATTGCCAACACTGTACCCATTTCAGATGCTTCCTCACCTTCAGTAGGTGCATAGAATCCCATACGTCCTTGACGTGAGAAGTTCATAGTTTGTTCGTGCAATGCACGTTCCCAAACCATCTTCTTCATAAATTCTACTAAGTCATCATCAGAAAATGAATCGAATGCAGCTTTATCTACAACTTCAGCGTTTTCATTTAAAATTTGAATAGGCTTCGGTACATTAGTTAAATCATTTTTAATTGCTTCAAAATCAACAATTGGTTCGTTTGCCATTCTCCACAGTCCTTTCATAAAGAAACTAACCCTTGTAAATCTGTAAGGGCTTTCACATAAATTTAGTTTACCATTGATGTATTAAAAAACAAGGGAATTCAAAGGTTTTCACGAAAAAAATTTTCAGAAAAGTTTGTGAAAATCTTAACTATTTATTTAAATCTATTTCATTGCTTGATGTGCCGGTATTCAACTCATCTACCATTGAATTCAACGAAATTGTTGCCATATTCTTTACAGCTTTTGTTGTGTAAAAAGCAATATGTGGTGTAAGTATGATTCTTGGACTCTGAATGAGTTTCTCAAGTAATTTATCTTCCAATTCTTGATCAGTTCTGTCTGTATTGAAAATTCCTACTTCATTTTCGTAAACATCTAATACCGCACCATAGAGCTTTCCTTCAGCAACAGCATCATACAAGTCTTGTGTATTGATCAAATCACCACGGCCTGTGTTAACGACAATAGCATTATCTTTCATTTCTGAGATAGAATTTGCGTTAATAACTGTATTTCCCTTACCAAGACTAGGCAAATGTAGTGTTACCACATCAGATTGTTTAAGTAATTCATCTAATGTGTCCACATACATGCCACGCTTTTCCAAGTCTTCATTATGATACTTATCAAAAGCTATTACTTTAGCACCAAATCCTTCGTATATTTTAATTGCTGCACGGCCAATTCTACCTGTACCTGCCACTCCGACTGTAAGTTGATTCAATTCTCTTCCGATATCTGGTGCCCATTCAAAATCGTATTTATCAACCTTGCGTATCATATGCTTCATATTTCTTAGCAAAGCCATTAATCCCGTAACTGAGTATTCAGCAATAGCCTCTGGTGAATAACTTGGGACATTAGTCAATTTAATATTATTCTTCTTAAGTGCATCAAATGGGACATTATCAACTCCAACATTTCTCAAAGAAATTACATGGATTCCATATTCATTCATTTTGTCAAAGACAATTGGATCATATGGTAATTGTTGATATGCGACTATACCATCAAAACCTTTAGCTAATTTCACTGTTTCAGGAGTCAGCAGTTCTTGAACAATTTTTACTTCTGTACTGTTCTCTTTTGACCACTCTTCAATGTATACTTTTTCGTCATCCCTAACACCATAATCAATAAGCTTCATAATAAAGCCTCCCATATTTTTTTGATAGCGCTAACATACAAATTAAATTTTAGCATTTTATTAACCAATTTTCCTAACAATTTGTATGTGAAAAAAAGAACAAAGGATATTAATTTACCTTTGTTCTTAAAATAAAAAATTTTAAAAAATATCATTTTCGATCATTATTTTGATAATTTGAAAAAGTTGATCCATCGTAAAATCCATTATCATAACTATCTGGAGAATAATCTGCTCCAGCTGGATTTGAAGCAAAAAGAAGTAACAGAAATAATATTGCAAAAATAACACCAGCAATTATTATCCCGGCAATAAATTCTCCTTCTACATCACGCCATTGAGAGCTACTGGCGTTTTCTACATTTACACTGTATAAAATTGGTTTAACTAAACTATTAGATATGTTCATAAAACTATCTATTTGATTGTTGGATTTTATACCGTGCATTTTACCAAAAGTTATTTTCCACAATTTATAATCAGTTATATAATTTTGAGAATTCCCAACAAAGCCAATTCTTCCTTGATTACGGTACAAAACCAACATGTTATCTCTAAAATCATCATCAGATGCACGGCCATAATCCCCTGACTGCTTTTCATCCTGATCTTGCCATTTTTGTAAAATATTTGATGCATAATAATCGTCTGACTTAATTCCTAAGTATTTATACATATTGTCACTTCCGTCAGGCTTTTCAGGATCGTTATCCAGAATAACTATATATAACCTCTGTGGTGTTTTTCCAGTTTGCAATTGATCATTAATATCATTGACTTTAGAATATTGACCCTGCGTAAGAACTTCATGCTCTTCATAAATATACTTACCTAAATTAGGACCATCCATAACTGAAGCTTGTGTCTTTATTGATACAACCATCAACAATAAAATGAAAAATATTGCTTCTCCCACAAGCAAAAACAATTTCTTATTCATAGCCTTTTTCCCCTGAACAGTATTATTTTGTTTCATTATATTCCAAATACAGTAAAATGATGCTTGTAAAAAAGTTTTTCTTCGATTTACTCAAAATTTTCTGGAAATTAATTTATAATGTAAGTACTTGTATTATTTAATTTACTATATTCATCAATATATTTTGGAGGAAGTTATGTATTTAATGAAAGATATCGTCCGTGATGGCGATCCAGTTTTAAGAAAAGTATCTAAAAAGGTGGAATTCCCACTAAGTGATGAAGACAAAAGATTAGCTGACGATATGATGGAATATCTTATCAACAGTCAAGATGAAAAGTTTGCCGAAAAGCATCAATTACGTGCTGGTGTCGGTTTGGCAGCACCTCAAGTCGGTGTGTCAAAAATGATGGCTTCTGTTCTTGTACCTAACGAAGAAGATCCCGAAAAACCACTTCTAAAGATCACACTAATTAATCCAGTGATTGTTAGAAACTCAGTTCAAAGAGCTGCATTGTCTGAAGGTGAAGGTTGTCTATCAGTCGATAAAGATATTCCTGGATTTGTACCACGTGCAGATCGTATTACTATTAATTACGATGATTTCGACGGCAATCCACAAACATTACGTGTAAGAGATTACCCCGCAATCGTATGCCAGCATGAAATTGATCATTTAAACGGACATTTATACTATGACAAGATCGATAAAAAGGCACCATTTGAACTAGACCCAAGTACTATCGTGCTCTCATAATAGTGCTCTTATCAATATACTTAGACCTGCATATATGTTAAAATTATGCTAACTGTTGATATTTCAACCAAATGGACTGGAAAATGCTGAGACGTAACTGACTTGTTGCGTTGATTTTAAAGTAAAAATAACCACTTACATGTGGTCTAATTAAAGGAGAAATTATAAGTGATTTATAAAGTTTTATATCAAGAAAGTGAACTAGATAACCCCCGTCGAGAATCTACAAAATCAATTTATGTTGATGCCAACTCAAGTATTGAAGTGCGTCAAGCAGTTGAAAAAAATACGGACTACCATATTGAATTTATTCAAGAATTAGATGAGAAGCATCTTGAATACGAACAACAAAGTCCAAGTTATAAGCTTACGGAGTTTTAGTTAATGACCGTAAAAGTTAAAAATAATGAAGTTTCCGTTTTTGCCATCGGGGGCCTTGGCGAAATCGGAAAGAATATGTACGGTGTTCAATATCAAGATGAACTTGTTATTATTGATGCCGGAATTAAATTTCCAGAAGATGAACTACTAGGTATTGATTACGTAATTTCTGATTATAGCTACCTAGTAGAAAATCAGGATAAAATCAAGGGATTATTTATTACCCATGGTCACGAAGATCATATTGGAGGAATCCCTTACCTATTACAACAGCTTCCAAACATACCTGTTTATGCCGGTCCATTAGCTTGTGCATTAATCAATGGTAAGTTGGAAGAACATGGTCTTGTTAAATCAACAAAAATGAACGTTATTAATGAGGATACTGTTATCAAGTTCCCTAAACTTAGTGTTTCATTTTTTAGAACTACTCACTCTATCCCTGATACATTAGGTGTTGCCGTTCATACACCTCAAGGTATCATCGTTGAAACTGGTGATTTTAAATTTGATTTAACTCCTGTTGCTGGCTTACCTGCTCCAAATCTACAACGTATGGCACAATTAGGACAAGAAGGCGTACTTTGCTTGCTATCTGATAGTACAAATGCTGAGATACCAACATTTTCAAAGTCCGAACGTTCCGTTGGATTAACTATTCACCAAATATTTGAAACAATTCAAGGACGAATTATTTTCGCAACCTTCGCATCAAATATTTATCGTGTTTCTCAAGCCGTCGACGCGGCGATGCAACAAGGACGTAAGATTGCGGTCTTCGGACGAAGTATGGAACAAGCAATTGCTAATGGTCGTGAATTAGGGTATCTAAATATTCCTGATGAAATGATCATTGATCCACATGAATTAAATCGCACTCCTGCAAATGAAACATTAATTTTATGTACAGGATCACAAGGTGAACCACTGGCAGCATTGAGTAGAATTGCTAACGGTACTCATCGTCAAATAACAATTCAACCGGGAGATACAGTTATTTTTTCAAGTAATCCTATCCCAGGTAATACAATTAGTGTTAACCACCTGATTAACCAACTTTCAGAAGCTGGTGCAGAAGTTATTCACGGTAAAGTAAATAACATTCATGCTTCAGGTCACGGTGGTCAAACTGAACAAGAATTGATGCTTAGACTTATGAAACCTAAATTCTTCATGCCAATCCACGGTGAATACAGAATGTTAAAGATTCACACTGAATTGGCAGAATTGTGCGATGTCCCTATGGATCATTCATTCTTACTTGAAAATGGTGATGTATTGGCTCTTACAAGTGATTCAGCTAGGGTTGCTGGTCATTTCCCTGCTGGAGACGTTTACGTTGATGGTAAAGGTGTTGGTGATATTGGTAACGTTGTTATCCACGACCGTCAAGTTCTTTCAGAAGAAGGTATGGTTGTTGTTGTAGCAACAATTGACTACCAAAAGCATATTGTCTTAGCTGGTCCTGATATTCTTTCCAGAGGATTTGTATATATGCGTGAATCTGGGGAATTGATCAATCAAGCACAAAAGCGTGTGTTCCATTTAATTAAGAACGCATTCGATGATGAGGAAAACAAAGTTACCGAAGCAGTATTGAAACGTATAATCATTGAAGGTCTTCAAGAATTCTTGTACAAACGTACAGCTAGAAATCCTGTGATCTTACCAATGTTGATTTCAACTTCAATTTAATCATTCAAAAAGCAGACTGTTACGTCTGCTTTTTTTTATTTACTCATATTGATAATTTATGATTTAATGGAATCATAGTTGTTTTTTTGAGGGGAAAGTTTAATGGCAAAAGTTAGTAAACTAGAAATAATTCTAAATGAACGTGCTGGAAACGGACAGGCTACAAGAACCTGGAAAAGGATCCAACGTTATTTAGACAATAATAATATAAAATATCAAGTTCATGTAACCCGTAAAAATGGTGATGGCGTACGGATTGCTAAAACTCTTTCTAATAATTTAACTAACTACGAAAGAATTATTGTTCTTGGTGGTGATGGTACTCTTAATCAATCACTAAATGGTATTAAATCTTCGAATAATCCCAATAATCCATTAGGTTATATACCTTGTGGTTCCGGCAATGACTTCAGCCGTGGCATTAAAATTAAGAGACAAAATCCGATAATACTAATACAAAAAATTCTTGCAATGAATACACCATCAATAATTGATATTGGCAAGGCTACATCAAAGAACTCTACACGTTACTTCTTAAATAATATTGGTATTGGCCTAGATGCTTTTACAGTTTATGAAACTAATCATTCCAAAAGAAAAGATTTATTGAATAAGATAAAATTAGGTACTTTAGCATATGTTTCAAGTCTAGTAACAGTTATCAAAAATCAAGACTCTTTTCCTTTAAATGTGACGATTAATAATAAAATTCACCATTTTGATGATGCTTATATTGTTTCTGCCACCAACCATCCTTACTTTGGTGGCGGAGTTGCAATTGATCCTTTAGCGACACCCTTTGATCAAAAATTGGACTTAGTTGTAGTTCATAAAATCTCAGGATTAACATTCATTAAATTATTTACGGAGCTTTTCACCAATGGATCACACTTGAAAGATAAAAATGTCTGGCATACTCAAGCAAAGACTTATCATCTAACTAGTTTTGTTCCTGAACATGGGCAAATGGACGGTGAAGAACTAGGTCAACATAATTTTGATATCGATTTTACTGTCGATCAACATAACTTTTGGATTCCATTAAAAAATGCTTAGTAGATTTATAATTAATGAAGTGCCCTACAATTGTTAGACAAGAAATCTAACGATTGTAGGGCATTTTTTATGACAAAATATGATCCAATCTT
>NZ_RHNU01000011.1 GCF_003946015.1 Companilactobacillus insicii | reverse complement strand
CGAACACAGAAGTTAAGCTTCTTTACGCCAAAAGTAGTTGGTGGGAAACTACCCGCGAGGATAGGAAGCTGCCACGCAATTCAGTTGGAGGTCTGTTAATTCAGACCTCCTTTTTTGTCGTCATTTTTATTAGTTTCCTTTTATTCACTATATCAACTTAATATAGTATTTGTCCCTTTGCTCGTGTTACCATTGATTTGTTAACTCAATTAGATATACGGGGTGAGACAATGCGTCAAGAAAGATACCAACGATATCATAAGAAATCGCACAAAAAGGCTATATGGATTACTTTAATTACAATATTAGTTTTGATAGTTTTAGGAATAATTTTCTTTTTCCCGTTAAATAACACTGTTAGAAATATTAGTGGAGGTAATGACACTCCATCTGATAAACTCGTTAAAAATGAACTTATCAAAAAAGTGGCTTCTACTAAAAATGGTGATTTAAAACATGACCAAAGGGTAGATAAAGCTACGGATACTCTGAAGAAAACTAAAATGTCTGATATTATTCAATCAGCTAATGATAGATCCAAGGCTATTAAGCTATTGCAACAGAATACTTCTTTGACAGGTTCGCAATCTAAAACAGCAGTTAATAAGATGTTTTCGGATAGTAAATATGACGGATTGCGTCAATCAGTAGCTAAGGGAAATTGGTATTCAGCGTATAATCAATATAAGACCTTATCTAGTGACGGTTCGTTGACCGAATTAAAAAATAGTATTAGTACAAAATAAAAAAGATTGATATCCCGATTAGGGTATCAATCTTTTTGTCTTTAGATGATAAAAGTATTAGCTTTTGGATTAATCATGCCACGATCATAACGTCCTGTAATCATGTACGGCATTGTTTCTTTGGCATCTACATCAGCCAATTTCAATGTGTTATGCATTACAGATGTGTCGATATGAACCCAAGCGGCTCCTAATGGTTTCAATACTGATAATTCTCCAAATGGATCATCGTCAGTTGATCCCAATTTGATGTCCAATTTTCCTGGTTCAAAACTATCTGTAACGGTCGTACTTTGTGTTGCTACTAATTTGACGTTTGAGAAAACATTACTTCCGTCTTCTACTTGATCCATGTCCCATGTGTAGAACATGCTAGCAGTTTCAGCTTGGGAATTCAGAACTGATTGGGCATCGAATACTTGATGTCCTAGTTTCTCATCATTGTATTCTCCTTTTTCCCATTTGATATCTAGTAGTGTTTCTCCGTGGCGAACAACTTTGGCAGTGGCAGAGTTATCATTTCTTCTAATTTGTACACTGTCGGCTAATTTTTTAGGTATACCAGCACCTTCACGTCCAGCTAGAATTGCGGCTTCAGCACCTGGTCCATCCAGCATTAATGTGAATGGATATGCACCGATCATCTTATCGTTGAAGTTTGCTAGTACATAGAGAACTGCTTCCATATATGTTGGTCCAAAACTTGGTTTTCCCATTTGAACTACATATCCACAAACTACTGGAGCAACTAGTTTTAATGGTTTAGGTAGTAATTTTTTCAAAACCTTTTCTGGTGCTGCATATGAGAACAATAGTCCTTCTTGATCATCCATTCGTGGTAATGTTAAGAAATTCTTTACGTCATCATCTGATACTAAGAAGCTTGCCATATTTTTGACCTCCTACATTAATCCATCCATAACATGTACGTCTGGTTTGTCTCCGTTTACGATTCTCTTTACACGATCACCGATCATTGTATTGAATACGGGGTGAGTCAAGATATAGAATTCATCGTCTTCTAATGCTTGGAAGACTGTTGTAGCAATCGAATCGATTGGCATACCATTCTTGATAACAAATTCAGCAACTTGCTGGCCACCCTTGAAAGTGTCACTTGTGTAATATGGGTCAGTTGTATCTGTATATTGAGCTGGTCTGTGTTTTTCTGTATGATACAAATCAGTTTGAACGAATCCTGGGCACATTACGTGCATTTCAATATCAGCCTTCATTCTTTGCAAGTCATAAGCTGTAGCTTCTGTCATACCAACACTTGCAAATTTACTTGCATGGTATGCGGGCATTCCTGGTGTGTCGATCAGTCCAGCAATGGAAGCGACATTCAAGATTGCACAATGTGTTTTTTGTTTAAGCATAATGGGAATAATGCGTTGCATTGCATAAACTTGGCTCATCAAGTTGACGTGCATGATCCACTCCCAGTCACGACTAGGAAGCTCCCAGACTCTACCTGGCAAAGCAATTCCGGCATCATTGATCAGTAGATCGATTTGATTAAATCTCTTCATAGTTGATTTTACAGCTTTATCGACGTCTTCTTCTTTTGTCACATCAGCCGGGATCATTTCTACTTGAGCTCCCATATCAGCAACTTCTTTATAAACACGTTTGAGTGCAGGTTCATCGATATCTATAAGAGCTAATTTCATTCCACGGCGTGCGCCTTCTTTGGCAATTTCTGTACCGAATCCATGCGCAGCACCTGTCAGGAACATTACTTTATCTTTGAAATCCTTCATTATTACTTCTCCTTCCTAGCACATTTCTGGTTCGAAAACATAAGCTTTTGTGTATCCATCCTTCATTGCGTCAGCAATTTGACCACTGGAACTTGCGTCACCAATCAACTTAGCCTGATTAAATACTGCAACAAATGGATCTGTATCAGTAGTGTCAGGTGTAACTCCTAATGCCAGAACAACTGTATCTGCAGGGATTCCTGTCATACTGTGATCAATGCTGTCTAATACTTTAATACCAGTATCACCGGCACCAATCATTTGTTTGTTTACTAAGATAGTTGGGTTAAGTTTCTTAAGACGTGTCATTTCATCCATTAAGAGAGTAGGATTCATGCCAGGGCCAACGGCTTTTTGTTTTTCAATGATTGTTACTTCATGTCCTTCTTCAAGGAGTTTCTCTGAAGTTTCTAGTCCTGTCATACCTGAACCTATAACTACTACTTTGCCGTTTACTTCAGCCTTGCCAGCTAAGTAATCTTCAGCAGTAACGACATTCTTACCGTCCATTCCTGGTAACATTGGGATAATTGGTTTTGCGCCAGATGCTAAGAATACACCAACAGGGTTCAATGCTTGTATGTCTGATACAGTGACTTCTTTATTTAAATGAAGTTCGATATTCTTTCTCTTGTTAACTTGATTGATAATGTGATCTCTGAATAATTCGATCTTATCTTTTAACGGAGGAACAATAGCGAGGTTCAATGTTCCACCTAGATGTTCGTGTTTGTCGAAGAGTGCGACCTTGAATCCACGGTCAGCCAATGTCTTAGCAGCTTCCATACCACCAGGGCCACCACCAATAACGACAACGGTTTGTTCATTACCATCTTTTGGCAATGCAGAGAATTCTCTTTCACGTCCGGATCTTGGGTTTACTGCACAAACGACATGTTTACCTTCACTTAGTGCTTGGAAACAGAGGAGGCAACCAATACATGTAGTAATTTGGTCTGATTGACCAGTACGTGCTTTATATGCCCATGCTGGATCTGCCAAACTTGCACGAGCAATACCTATGAAGTCTGATGCATCTTCTTCAAGTAATTGTTCCGCAAATTCTGGAGTCTTAATATTATCAACAGCGATAACTGGAACTTTGACATTCTTCTTGATTGTAGTTGAAAGGTTCTTCTTCCAACCTTGTGGGTATGATCCTGGTTCGATAATTGTAGGAGCACTTTCATAAATACCACTAGATACGTTAATGGCATCGGCACCGTAACTTTCAAGTGTTTTAGCAACCTTAACTGAATCATCAATCTTCATACCGCCATCGACGAATTCGTCGGCAGAGATACGAACACTAACTGGGAAGTCCTGACCACACATAAATTTGATTCCAGAAATAATTTCTTGAACGATTCTTAAACGGTTATGGAATGATCCACCGTAACGATCTGTTCTGTGATTTGAATATGGCGAAATAAATTGATTTAGTAAATATCCATGTGCACAGTGTAATTCGACACCATCGATGCCCCCAGCTTTAGCGATTACCGCACCCTTGATAAATTTCTTTACCATAGCGGTAACCTCATCGGTTGTCATTGCACGAGGTACTTGTTTAACAAATTTATCAGCGATGGCTGATGCGGATACCATTTTTTTGCCACCGATTAAGCTTTCGTTAGTTTCACGACCTGGATGATGTAGTTGAACAAAAATCTTACAGTCGTATTTGTGTACAGAATCAGCCAATCTTTGAAGCTGTGGGATTACTTTGGGATCTGTAACTGATAATTGTTTGTATGTGGCAACACCTGTTTCATCATCAACACGTGTTACTTCAGTGATAATTAGACCAACGCCACCACGTGCACGTTCTTCATAGTGACGGATGATATCGTCACTTGCCTCACCATTTAATTCGGCTAATGATACGCCCATGGCTGGAAAAACAACACGGTTCTTTAATTCTAGTTTTCCTATATGACCATTTGTGAACATTTTCTTAAATTGGGTCATTTAAAATGCCTCCTTATCGTAGAAACGTTTTCATTACCGTCTTTACAATAAACTAGGGCGTTGCTATGATAAAGATACTTAATGAATAGAATTGAATTGGTTTAGTTGTGCATTTTGCACAATATGACTGGCACTGTAGGAATGGTTCTGTACTATTTATCTAGAATATTTAATTGGTAAATTTGATCAACTCATGAAAGCGTGAAAAAAATGCAATTTAGTGAACTTATTAACAATTTGTCACAATATTTTGTAATTGGTCATATTAATGTGGCAGGAAAAACAGATATAAAGAGAATTCAAATTAAACCACAAGAAATTCAGCAAAAAAGTTCGGATATCATGTATATAGGTAAGGATGAAAAAAATGGTCCACTGGAGTTGCTTAACTTTGACGATGAATTGAAAAATTCTGCGGTTGTTCTTTGTCCTTGTCAGGTTAATCAAGTAAATAATGTATTGAATAATGAGCCATTGATTCAGGTTTTTAACCAAGCCAATACGATTTTGGAGCGGGTGCAAAATCAGAATTCTGCAATTACTAGTTTGGCGATGGAGGCAGTAACGGATGATCCTAAAACGAGCATAAATCGTGCTGCTGAAATGTTACATAATACATTGATGATCATTGATCCTAGGTATCAAGTATTGTTGCATTCTGATCTGTATGGTTTTCCAGATCCACTTTGGGGAGAAATTTTAAAACAAGGTTATTGTAGTTATGACTTTATTACAGCAGTAAAAGAGATTGTTCATACTAAATCTGACTACAAGCAAAAAGTTTACAATGTTCCTTGTCCAAAATCGCCATTCCATCGTCAGGTCACTAATTTATACAATAAGAATAATTTAGTGGGATTTTTAGTGATGTTTGATGATCAAACACCATTTAATGAACAAACTAAGCAATTATTGCCGAAGATCGGTAGTGTGTTAACTAGTCAAATTGTCAGAAATCATTTAAGTGCACCAACGGAGACCAATCGTGATCGGCTGTTAAATGTTTTATTAACTGAGCAACAGTCTATTAATGTAGAAAATATGTTTGCTAGTCAGCAAGTAGAGTTACCTGATGCAATGGTGTTACTATCGTGTGAACCACTGACCAAGCAGTCACTTAGTGGAATTCAGCGGCAATTAAAACACGGATTGAATGCTTATTTTCCGCGGGTATTATCGACAATTTATCAGCACCATTGTCTAGCGTTATTACCAATATCACTGAGTGATTATCATAGTAGTAAATTTAAAAATATGTTGATAGAAGTAGCACAAAAAGCACATTGTGATGTTTTTGTTTCGAATTTTTATACTAAACCAACGGATACTAAAGCAGCCTATACTGTTTGTAAGAGAACCATAAAGCTTAGCCAAGTTCACAGTCCAGTTGTTTTTTGTGAGGATCAATATTTTGAACTGATGCTGGCAAGAATCAATCATGATGCAATCTTGCCATTTTTTGTCAATCCAGCATTGCGAGCGTTAGAAAAATACGACAGTCAAAATGACACAGAATTGGTACCAACATTATTAAGTTACTTACAACAGGATGGTAATTTATCACAAACGGCGAGTGCCTTATTCATTCACCGTAATACACTGCATAATCGGATTGAGAGAATGGAAGAACTGACAGGCTTGAACTTAAGGGATGCTAATACGAGATTTAAATTGTATTGTAGTTTTCGTCTAAAAGAATACATAAGTTAAAGATACAAAAAGTCTTGCCTTGAAGTGAACTTTAAGGTGTTAAATAGTACTTGTGATACACAACGGAGGTACATGAATGACTAATTATGAAAATAAATTATTTACTGGTGAACGTTCATTGTTTAGTGAACACGATGCAGTAATTTCTAATACAACTTTTGGTGAAGGAGAATCTCCACTCAAAGAGAGTCGCAATATTGATATAGATAATACGATTTTTAAATGGAAGTATCCACTTTGGTATAGCAAACATATAAATGTTGATAATTCTATTTTTGAAACAATGTCTCGCTCAGGTATTTGGTATACGGATGATATAAAAATAACTAATAGTGCTTTGCAGGCTCCAAAACTATTTCGCCGTGGAAAAGATATTGAATTAACTAATGTTCATTTTTCTGATGCTGAAGAAACTTTATGGAGTTGCCAAGATATCACATTGGACCATGTGCAAGCCAGTGGTGATTACTTCGGTATGAACAGTGAGAATATTCGTGTCGATGATTCTAGCTTTATTGGTAATTATATTTTTGATGGTGCTAAGAATGTTGAAGTTCATAATTCAACTTTTGTATCTAAAGATGCATTCTGGAATTGTGAAAATGTAACAGTCTATGATTCAACCATCAACGGTGAGTACCTTGGATGGAACACTAAGAATTTAACATTGATCAATTGTACGATTGAGAGTGATCAAGGACTATGTTATATCGATCATTTAGTTATGAAGAATTGTAAGTTACTAGAGACTGACTTAGCGTTTGAATATTGTTCAGATATTGATGCTGAAATTACTTCAAGTATTGTCAGTGTTAAGAATCCTATTAATGGTAAGATTTCAGCTGAATCTATTGGTGAAATTATTTTTGATGATGACGATATTGATGCAAACAAAACTGATATTACAACTAAAGAACACGCAAAAAGCTGAGATTAATTCTCAGCTTTTTGCTTAAGTGAATATTCAACCGTAAGTTCGGCGATAAAGGCACTGAAATCAACATCGTCATTCATTGGTGGAACTAGTTTGTACTTATTACCACCGCTATTTTTAAAGGTTTTATAGTTTCGGATACCATCTTCTTCTAATGTCTCTAAACAATCAGCAGTGAATGATGGAGTGACCAGCAAAATATTTTTTTTACCTTCTGAAACAAGTTTTGGTAATGTTTGCTTCAAATAGGGTTGTAGCCATGGCATTGGTCCAAATCTTGATTGATAAACGGTCATTATTTTTTCTTTGGGGATGTTTAACTTAGCTGA
Source organism: Companilactobacillus insicii (assembly GCF_003946015.1). Lineage (GTDB taxonomy): Bacteria > Bacillota > Bacilli > Lactobacillales > Lactobacillaceae > Companilactobacillus > Companilactobacillus insicii. Next base: position 65,558 of record NZ_RHNU01000011.1, on the reverse strand, counting down.
AGTGGCGGCAGTAGTCGTAATACATTCAGCTTCATAAGGATCACCATGTTTAACCATTGCTTGAGGGATGCCATGATAGCTAAATATTAGTTGATCATAGTCATCTTGATCCCATTCTTCCTGTATTTTGTGAGCTAGTATATTAATATACTCTGGTTCATTGAAGAACTTTTTAATAATGGTTATAGGTACATTAGCGGATTTAGCTTGTTCAATGATTGTGTCATGGGTACTCTTTGTATATTGAGGAAAGAGTGGTAAAACAGTAATATTATCACAACCATTGTTGTGCATTTGTTGCAATGTATCAACAATATTTGGTTCACCATAAGTCATTGCTATTTCCACTTGCCAATCAGGAAGTAGGCGCTGAACTTCTTTTTGTATTTTTGATGTGTAATAAATTTGTGGTGAACCGTAGTTTTGCCAAATGTGCTGGTACAGTGCTGCTGAGTACTTAGAACGAAATGGTAGAATCATACCATGTAAAATCGGTTTCCAGAGCAATTGGGGCATTTCAACGACATTTTTATCGCCAAGGAAGTCGCGTAAAAATGTTTTTACAGCTTCTGGTGTTGGAGCCGTGGGGGAACCTAAGTTAACTAGTAAGAGTCCTTTAGTCATAGTCATGTAATCCCTTTCAGAAATATTATTAAGGATATCATAGCATAGATTAAGAACTGAGATTATTAAGGGATGGCGAAGTCATATGATCAGAGAAGCTAAAATTGAAGATGTAAAAGATATTGCTACAGTCAATTTAAAAAGTTGGAGGGAAACTTATTCTGATATTGTGGATGCCGAATTCTTAGACACGATGAATCCCGATGAGGCAGTCAATCGTTGGACGAGATTCTTACATAATTCTGACGCCAAAATCTTTGTGGACGAAGAGGATAATATCGTGGTTGGTTATGTTCGTGCTGAAGTTAAAAATAATCAAGCATATATAGGTGCGATATATCTTCTTAAGGATTATCAAAAGATGGGTATTGGGAAGGACCTTTTACTTAAAGGATTAGATTATCTGAAAGAAAAGAGTTATACGAATATTTTGGTGGAAGTTCTGTTTGATAATCCAACAAAATATTTCTATCAGAAGTTTGGCGCCGAGCCATATGAAGAGAGAACTCTTAAAGTTGGTAAGCAAAATCTTGCTGAATCAGTCTATGCGTGGAATTTTGAGTAATATGTTACACTATTCGGAGAATAAAAAGCATAGGTGAGGGTCTTTGGAAGAAGCAATTAAAATTTTAAGAGATAACCACTATAAGGTAACTAAGCAACGTATGGATTTGATTGAGTTTCTTAGTAATTATACGAACAAGTATATACAGATCAGTGACGTGGATGATTATATGAAATCAATCTATCCAGGAATTAGTAATAATACTGTTTATCGTAATTTGAAGGAATTCTCAGATATTGGTTTGGTTGAATATCAAGAGAAGAATAAGACAATGATTAAGTTTCAATGTGATTTTGATCAAATGCATCATCATCATTTTATTTGTTCGAATTGTGGTAAGGTGATTGAACTTAAGGCTTGTCCTTTAAGCTTTTTTACTGATCAATTGCCTGGTTGTGAAGTTGAGTCTCATGCCATCGAGATTTATGGACTGTGTCCTGAGTGTGCAGCTAAAATGAAGTGAGAGCACAGTAAAACGCGTTTAACTTTCGAGCATTAATGCAAAAGGCACCAGTAATCCGACTTTGGATTGCTGGTGCCTTTTGATTTAAGCGGAAAATGCTATGTTCTGTTCCACGTTTATGCTGCATATTTAAAGCCTAGAGTTTTGTCCCAGACGCGCATCTTTTCCTCAATTGTACATAATTCAATTTGTACAATAAACACCATGAATATATATAGCTTATGAATATATTCATTATGGGGTATAATTAGTATATTAATTGAAAGCGGTAACAATAAATACTGTGTTTATTTCTGGAGATGACATATTTAACTAACGCTATAAATAAAAGATTGTTTGGTAACCAATTTTTATTTTGCCAAGGGGGATAAAATGAAAGTCATTAAAATGATCTCAAAAGTATTTCTGGCGTCTTTTATGGGCCTAATTATGTTTTTGATTTTTAGTCGCTCTACAACTATCGATGCCGTCTCATCTGATGCTGTCAACACGGCTGCCAATGTTATGGCGAAATACGATGGTATCACTAATTGGAAATTACAACGAAGTACACCAGCTAATCAAATCGGAGAAATTCCAATTGGGGATAATGTTTCACTTGGTTATACTTTTGGTTCCGCTCGTAATGCCAACGGTAAGGTTACGGCTGGAGATAAAACTATAACACTAACGAGCACGACAGATAACGTTAGATTAGGTACTAATACAACTGCTCCGTCAATTAATAACTCAAAAATAAATATTTTTTTAAATAACAATGGTACTTATTATGGAATCTTACATCAAGGGGAGAGTTCCTACATTGGTACTGGTGGACATCCTGAACGAGCTTCCGATACCTCAATCGATTTCGCCTTAATAAGCGGTCTACAAGAATCGTATTTCTACAAAGATATGAATGTCCTAGCTAACTTAGAGGCTTTCGCTTCTTCAAATAAAGAGAGCAAATTGTTTTACACAGGAACAGATGAAAATAATCGTCCCGTATATAAATTGGTGGGTTATTTTGGCAAGAAGTCGATTTTTGTTCAAATAGTTTTACGTCCTGACCCTAGTGGATCCCCAATCGTCTGGCGTGAATTATATGTCTACAATCCTAACGGCAATGCTCAATATCAGACCTTTTACGGTGAGGATACAGGACTTAATCCCAATAACAATTTAATAGACACGGTCGATAACGTTCCTATGTTTGCTATCGGTGATAAAAAAGGCTTATACCTCGAGAGTGGTAGTGAATATACTCCGGCATCAAAACTATTAATTACTAACGATGTTGATGGTGGTTTCAAAGACTTTATGGGTCGAACTTTGACTAACCCTGGTAACTGGAGCGTTAAAGGCCGGTCCGGAAGCGGCAGTGCTTCCCCTATCACTAACCCTAGTCTGCCTTGGTCATCGTCACCTAATGACACTCAAAATGGTGATACCAATGCTTTACCAGGTAAGGATCTTTTACACTTGGACAATGGTTTTGATGTCGTTGATTCTGATGGCAAGCAAGATTCTGCTTATACATTAAGATGGCCTCAGACATCGTCTACTCCGGGAAAGGTTGAAAAGTTTGTTTCTAAAATTGGAGCAGCAATTGCTGGCTATGCCATTCCAACTATGAAATTAACCTATCAAAATTTAACCTCCAGTGATGGTACTAATCAAGTCAACGACAAATTACAATTTGATATCTATGTTCAAGATGATGGCTACCAATCAAGCTGGGTAATAAAACGGATTCTAGATGCACTGCCAGCGGGATTAACGTTTGTTTCTTCAGCTGACATACCGACGCCTAGTGGTAACTTAATCGATTACGATCCCAATTCTACAATTGATGGGAAAACAGCGTACAAGCTTACTTTCATTGCCAAAATTGATAATACAGCTCCTTATAATTTAGATACCAACGGTAACCTAACTAATAAGGCCAATGTATCTGGACATAATGCCGGCCAGACTGACACCATGACTCTGACTGACAGCGTTAAGATTCCCGTGCAAATTCCTAAATTTAAATATCGCTTTACAGAACTGTTAAGAAATGAAACTACTGATCCTAATGGAGTCTTTACTAACAGGGTCATTGCTCAAAAAGATGATATTATCGATTTCAAAGTGGATTTTATCAGCAATGGTTCCAGCATTGTTAGCAATTCATACTTTTATAACAAATTCGAAGCTAATGACGGACTGGAATTAGTTCCTAACAGTGTCTCTTGGAATGGTAGCAGTTATAATACTATGGACGTTCCAATGGGAGCACTCCGGAACAATCAAACTTATACTGTCACTTTCAAGGCCAAAGTTACTGGTGTTACGAAAAGGGTCACTGAAAATTCTGCTGACCTCTTGTATGCCCTTGATGGCAATACTGCATTAACTACACGAATGGATGTCGAACAACCAGCAATCGTTGATATTCAAGATCCACCACAAACCACAGCCATTACTGAAGTCCCGTCAAAAATTGACTTTGGAACTGTCAACAGTGCTAATCTTGAGCGTCTTCTAACAAACATCAGCACAACCGGTAATTTACGGATTACTCATGTTGCTGACACTGCATTTCAAGTAGGAGTTGCATATGATAATGATGGCGACAATGCTATTGCTGGTGCCGATAATAAACTCGTTCAAGATGGCAGCACTGTGCTGTTATTCAATCAATCTAAAAACGATGAAGATCTTTGGAAGCCACTAGGTCGAGAATCATTACCAATTGATTCTGATGGTTTCAGCGGATCTTATCAGGATCTTGATTTAAGTAAATATATCGGAATAAATAAGTGGAAACTACGAGTACCTGCTAACAGTAAAGCTGGTCAATATAATGGTCAAATAACTTGGTCTATAACAGATACACTGTGATTATCACCTTAAAAAGCGAAAAAAGTCTGCTGTGAGTACCGTCTTGAGTAACAATCTCAAGGCTCTACCACAGCGGACTTTTATTTTGCCATGTTTATTCAGAATCTAAACCGTGTTTTGTATAAGCGTAAATAAATATTAAGATACTTAAAACGGTCCATATTGTAAGAACAGCTATATCTTTGAAGTTAGCTGAATAACTTTTTGTAAGCATGTTATTTATAAAATTAATAATCGTACCAGAATATGCGAATGATGCAATATTGGCGATGGTTTTATTAATCATTTGGAACATAGGGGTCATAGTGAATATTAGAAGAATAGGCATACTAATATTTCCAGCTTGCATTTGATTCTTCGAATATATACCAACGATATATCCAATCATTATGCTGATGAATCCACTTAAAGTAGTGTAAATAAGATAAATTGGCCAATTGATCTTACTCATAGCAACTCCAGCTATTGGCACTAAAATAATGTTAACCAGAATAATCATTAATATTGATGGAATAATACTACCAATTATGAATTCAGCACCATTAACAGATGATGTCATAAGTACTCTCAGTGTATTCTTTTCTTTTTCCTCAGCAAGAGGATAGCTCCCCATCATAATTCCACCCATGATTGAGTTGAACAAAACGCCAAAGCTTAATAGAAACGCTCCCGTCATGACGGCTTTAGGCATAGATATTTTCATTATCAATACAAATCCGATAGCTAGTAGTGGAGCAACCATAATAGATACATTTGTGATAATTGATTGTAGTTTTAGTTGTAAAATGGCACTTATTTTTCTAATTGATAAGTTCAAATTAATTCCCTCCCAGTAACTTCTAAGAACACTGTTTCTAATGTTGGTTCGCATGAATGAATGGTTACTAGTTCATTGTTAGTCATCCACCAATTGATCTTTTGCGTTGTTTCTTCAGATTGCGACAAAGTAAATTCGCTGTCATCTTTAAGCAGAATTTTGTAACGCTTTTTCTTATTATGATTTAATCTTATTTCTCTGGGAGTACCAGTTTCAACAATCTTTCCGTCATTTAGTAAGGCCAGACGGTCGCATAATTTGTCGGCTTCTTCCATATTGTGGGTTGTTAAAAAGATTGCAGTGCCGTTATCTCTTAAGGACTTGATTAGTCTGTGAATTTCTATTTGAGTACTTGGATCCAGGCCACTAGTTGGTTCGTCTAGAAAAAGTACCTTAGGATTGTGCAATACAGCTCTTGCTAACACTAGTCTTTGGCGCATACCCTGTGATAGTTTTCCGGCAATTTTTTTCCGATCTTTAAATAATCCGACTTGTTTAAGGATTTCATCAATTTTGGATTTTTTAACGTTTAATAGTTTAGTGAATATTTCTAAGTTTTTGTACACCGATAATTTATCGTATATACCACTGTTATGGGTAACAATACCTATCTGTTCATAGATATGCTCATTTATTTTTTCAGTTGGAACGCCAAGTACAGATGCAAAACCATCACTAGGATGCATTTGTCCCGTGAGAATCTTTATAGTAGTAGTTTTACCTGCACCAGATGGTCCTAAGAAACCGAATATTTCACCGGACTTAATACTAAAACTTATATCCCTTAAAGCAGTTTGATTCTTAAATTGTTTCGATAGATGTTTAACACTGATTGTTTCCAGTTGAGTCATTATCTTCTCCCTTTCGTTGTTTACGAGATTTATGTTAGAAGATAATGAAATAAATGTATTAAAAAATCGCCCAACTGTGGCAGATAATGGCCGAGTTGTGCGTTATTCCATCGTTATGCTCCAATTAATTTTCTTAAAGTTTCCATTTTTGCTCTGGACAATGGTAATTTTTCTTTTGTGGGTCCTTTGAGAATTAGAGTATAACTATTTCTCGAGTAACTTATGAGTTCAGAGATACGTTGCAGATTCACTAAATAAGAACGATGACAACGATAAAAGCCGAAGCTTTCGAGCTTTTGTTCCAATTCATTCATGGTCAACAATGAAGGGTAGTATTCATCACCGATACGAATATTACTTACCGAATTTATACTTTCTATGAAGTCAATTTCATCTGGATTGAAAAAAATCGTTTTATCGGCTAGCTTACAGGCAACTTTAAAGTTCTTTTGTGGTTGAAACTTATCTGTTTTGTCATCAGTAGAAACGGCGCTGGGTTCATTAACGACATCGGTTTTTTCAAGTCCAGTATGTTCGTTATAACGATAAATCTCATCGCTTAACAGTAGTAATTCCTCCATATAATATGATGTAAAGAGAATTGTTATGCCAGATTTTCTGACAAATTCAACGGCTTTTAAATATAACTCAATTCCTTCATCAGTTAAGTTAGTTAAGGGACTTTCAATAAGCATGAGTTTTGAAGATGATATAAACATGCGAAACAAGCTAACTCGTCTTTTTTGATCTTTTGATAGTTCTTTGATTTTTGTATTCTCGACATCTTCTAACGAGAATTCTTGAAGGTTATCAGAGATACTTACATCAGAATTAAAAATCTTTTGAAATAGTTTTAGATATTTCTTAACGGAATACGATTCATATAATCCGTCATCATTGAGTCCATAGACGATGGAATTTGTTTCTCTAGTTATACTTCCACTCGAGATAGGGATGATTCCCTTTATTATTCCAAACAGTGTTTTTGTAATAGTAGGGGGTAGTTTAATTCCAATTTTTGAGTTTGCATCAATATTCAGAGTGATATTTTTTAAATCGTAGTTACCATTATTTTGTTTTGTTACTTTGTCCATTGAAATTATTGACATGTAGTTACTCACTTTCTGGAATATATATATTAATTATACGATACATATGTTTACTCGATATTATTTAACTTGTAATTTTTAAGCACAAAAAAATCAGCCAAAACTATATTGGCTGATTTCATTAATCAGTATATTTCAAACCGACTTCAATAAAGTATTGGAAGATGCGATTTTTAGTAATTTTACCGACGACCTGAGTAGGGTCGTCTTTTTTTGTGACTGGAAGTGAGTCAACTTGGTGTTTATAGAGTAATCTACCAACCTCAATTATCGACATATCTGAGTTGACAGTGACTAGATTAGGCATTCGCGTCATAACCATACTGGCAATCATTGAATCAGTATCAGCGTTGTTGACAGTTACTGCTAATAAATCTTTACGTGAAATAAGTCCTAACAACTTGTCATCATTGTCCGTTACATATAATGACCCGACATCATTGATAAATAGTTTATTGACACATTCTGGCAGAGTTGTACTAGGTTGGACGAAGATTGGATTGATTAGGATATGGGCGATTGATTCTCCGTATAATTCATCGAAGTCTAAACTGGACTTCGGTAATTGAGAGAATTCATATCCTACTTTTGGTCGTGATCTTAATATCTCCGTAGCTGTCAGCAAGCGTAAGTCCCCACGGATCGTGGGCACACTTAGTTGCAATTTTTCAGCAATTTGTTCACTTGTCATTGGACTTTTTTGTCTGGTCATATCGATAATTTGTTTTTGGCGGTCAGTTAAATACATGATATCTCCCTAGAATATATGTTGTTATATTAATTATAATATCACGTAGTATTTTTTGGAAGCCTAATTATTAGGTAATGCAGCTTGAGCAGCAGCAATTCTTGCTACAGGGATTCTAAAAGGTGAACAAGATACATATGAAATGCCGATTTTTTCAAAAAATTGGATTGATTTAGGATCTCCACCAACTTCACCACAGACACCAATTGGTAGTTCAGAATTAGTACTACGACCGCGTTCCACGGCCATTCGCATCAGTTCTCCGACACCTTCAGTATCAACTGTTTGGAATGGATCATTTGGCAAGATCCCTTGGGCAATATATTCTGGCATGAATGAGCCAACATCATCACGTGAATAACCAAAGGTTAGTTGGGTTAGATCATTTGTACCAAAACTAAAGAAGTCTGATACTTCAGCAATTTTGTTAGCTGTAACACAGGCACGAGGCATCTCCATCATTGTACCAATTTTATATTCAAGATCAGTATTTTTCTCAATTAGAATTTTTTGGATAGTTTGTTCAACAACATCACGAACCCATTTCATTTCTTTTTTTGAGTTTGTTAAGGGAATCATGATATGTGGTTTAATATCGAATCCTTCTTGATTCAATTGAATAGCGGCATTTGTGATGGCTGTTACTTGCATTTGGTAAATATCAGGATAGGTTACAGCTAATCTATCTCCACGATGACCAAGCATAGGATTTAATTCCTTTAGTGAATCGATTCTGGCTTTGAGTGTATCAACAGTAGTATCTATTTCTTTAGCGACTAAGTTAATTTCTTTTTCATCATGTGGTAAAAACTCATGTAATGGTGGATCCAGTAATCTGACTGTAACTGATTTACCCGCAGATAATTTATAAATTTTATAGAAATCGTTTTGTTGTAAAGCGAGGATTTTCGCTAATGGATCTTTGCGTCCTTCAGCATCTTTGGCAAGGATCAAACGACGCATTTGTAAGAGTCGTTCAGGCTTGAAGAACATATGCTCAGTTCTAGTTAGACCGATTCCATCAGCATCAAAGTCTAGTGCACGTTGGAAGTCTGCTGGTGTATCAGCGTTCGTGTAAACACCCAAATGACTGATTTCTTTAGACCATTCCAGTAGAGTTGAAAGATCATCGTTTATATTTGCATCAGTTGTTTCTAATTGTCCTAAATATAAATGGCCACTCGTACCATCAACTGAGATCCAATCACCTTCGTGAATAACTGTGTCTTCAACCGAAGCGGTTTTGTTCTCATAACTTACTTGCAGTGCATGGGCACCAACGACACCAGTTGAACCCATACCTCGGGCTACAACAGCAGCGTGAGAAGTCATTCCACCACGTGAAGTTACGATAGCCTCACTGACAACCATACCTTCGATATCCTCTGGTGAAGTATCTTGTCTCAGAAGAACAACCTTTTGATGCTTATCATCATGTGCACTCTTTGCGGATGCTGCTGTGAAGTATACTTGTCCACTGGCCGCACCTGGGGAGGCTGGTAAACCAGTTGCTAAGATGTGTTGTCGTTCAAGAGCTTTATGAGCAAATTCGGAATGAAGCATTGCTGAGATGGATTCTGGTTTGATACGTTTGATAGCTGTTTCTTTGTCGATAAGTCCTTCATTTACTAAGTCGACGGCGACTTTTACAGCTGCTGCGGGAGTACGCTTACCAGCACGAGCTTGTAATAAGTAAAGTTTGCCGTGTTCAATCGTAAATTCCAAATCTTGCATATCGCGGTAATGTGTTTCTAATTTCTCAGCTATTTTAGCGAATTGATCGTAAATTTCGGGCATCGATTTACGTAATGTTTCGATTGATTCAGGAGTACGTACACCTGACACAACATCTTCACCTTGTGCATTTAATAGATATTCTCCGAATAGATTTTTTTCACCAGTAGCTGGGTTTCTAGTGAAGGCGACACCGGTACCGGAGTCTTCACCAGAGTTACCGAAGACCATTGTTTGAACGTTAACGGCAGTTCCTAATGTTTCAGGGATGTTATTTTGACGGCGATAAACACGTGCACGATTGTTATCCCATGATGCAAAAACTGCATCAACGGCAGCCAATAATTGTTCCTTCGGATCTTGAGGGAACAATTTGTTAGCTTCGTTTTGATAAATTTCTTTAAAACGAGTAACGATGTTCTTTAAGTCGACAGTTGTTAATTCAAGATCGGATTGATAATTGTGGGCTTTTTTTGTCTCAGTTAAGACGTTGTCAAAGGTACTCTCATCGATACCATAGACAACGTTACCAAACATTCCTAGAAGACGGCGATAACTATCATAAGCAAAACGTTCATTACCAGTAATGTTAGCTAGAGCAATAACGGAGTTGTCATTAAGTCCGATATTCAAAATGGTATCCATCATTCCTGGCATGGAGATAGCGGCACCGGAACGAACGGATATAAGCAGTGGATCAGTATCATCGTTGAATTTTTTTCCAGTTGAAGCACTTAATCTATCCAAAGCGTTATCGATCTCAAGCATCAGTGATTCACTTAATTGATGACTATTTTGCTGATAAGAGTGACAAGCCTCGGTGGTAATCGTAAATCCGTGGGGGACAGGAAGATTTAATCGGGTCATTTCAGCAAGATTAGCTCCTTTACCTCCTAATAGATCACGCATGTCTTTGTTACCTTCGGAAAAGAAATAAATTTGTTTCATAATATATATAACTCCTTAATCATTAATGTGATGTATTAAATAATAATTAGAATATATATGATGTTCTAAATAATTGCAAGCGGTTTCTAAAAAATATCTATACCAAATAAAAAAGCCTGGCGCTAATTGCCAGGCTTTAGTTCGGTTTGAACTTATCTAATATTATTTTGTACGGTGTCTTTCTTTTTTAATTAAATCATTACATTGAGCTAGACCAATCGCTATTTTGTGATATTATCGTTCACTTTTTTCTAATATTGTATTTAGTTGTTGATATTGTGATAGCATCCATTCTTTGTAAGTCTTACCTGCAGGTAAAGTTTCAGTGACTTTTAAAATGGGAATGTTGTTTTTCTTTGCTAAAGCGATCATATTATCGACAGTTTTACTATCGGCCTGTGAATTGTAGACTAAAAACGAAATTTTTCTTTTTTGAATACCTTGTCGCATATTTTTGATTACTGTAGGTGAAGGATCAGTTCCGTTTTCGACAGCTTTTTCGAAGTCTTTGTTACCAACTGTGAAGCCAATGGCCTTAATAGAGTAATCGAAGACAGGTTCACTAACATAGACTTCTTTATTATCAGATTCTTTGGCTTTATTTGTTAGTTCATCGAGCTCGTTTTGTACGGGTTTTAGAGAACTAATGTATTTTTTAGCATTAGCTTTGAAATACTTTTCGTTATCAGGTTGTTTCTTGCTTAATTCTGTAGCTATTTTGTTAGCGAGTTTCGGCATGGTTGTTGGATTGTACCAAATATGTGGATTATCCCCGGTCTTTTTATCGAGTATATTTTCACCAACTTTGATGAAAGTGCCATTATTTTTTTTACTTAATTTGTTCATCCATGAATCGTAACCTAATCCATTTGCAATAGTTACATCTGCATTACTGACATCTTTAGCAATGGCAGTAGTGGGTTCGTAATCGTGAGGATCGACTCCGGGCTTATTAATTATCGATTCAACAGTACCTTTATTACCGACAACAGCTTTAGCAACTTCACCGTAGAAGTCTGTTGTAGCGACGATTTTGATGTTGCTATTTTTAGATGCGGAGTTGTCTGAATTACCACAGGCGGTTAAGACTAATCCTAGTAGAAGAACTCCGACAGTTACTATTAAAACTTTGAATCTTTTGAAATGCATAAATGATTTTCTCCCTTGAATAGTAATTATTACTAATTAAGAATATATTACTGAGATAAATTTGTAAATAGTAATTATTACTATTTACAAATATTTAAAAATAAGAAATTCATATTTTAACCTTAATAAATCATCAAGACCTTGAGCTAGTAGGGATGCTATAACTTATACATGCTTTATATAAATGAAAGAAGAATATAGAGGTGAGCATTTGACCAAAAAGAAAGGGAAAAGATATTTACATGAAGTAGATTTGATGCGTGTGATTTTTATCGGTGGTGTATTACTCAATCACACTACAACTGCGTTCAAGTCGAGTATGTCGTCTAACTCGTTCAGTAAATTATTTTTAGAATCAACTCATTTATCACTTCATTTTACGAGAATGGGATTCATGTTTATGACGGGTTTAGTGCTAGTTCTCAATTATTATCATCTTGAAAATAATTGGTTTAGCTTCTGGAAGAAGCGCTACACAAATGTTGGCATTCCATACCTAAGTTGGAATGCTATCATCATGCTACTTACTACCATTTTTGCTGGTGGAACAATAATTTGGAGTGATTACTGGAATCATTTACTCGACGCATGGCTGCATGGAAATGAATATTATATGTACTACATTATTGTAACGTTTCAGCTGTACTTAATTTTTCCGCTTATCATCAAGATGTTTAAGAAATTTGAAGATCATCATCTGATGATTTTAGGAATCAGTGCCTTACTGCAAATGGTCATTACTTTTAGTATTAAGTATTTGTTGCCCGGAGTTGATCGTAGTGGCTGGCCTTATTTGTTCAAGGCGTATGGACTAAATGTTTTTACTTATCAATTTTATTTCATAGCTGGAGCTTTTGTCGCTATTCATTATGATGCTTTTGATGAGTTTGTTGAAAGATTCCATAAGTTGATAGGTTGGATTACTGCAACTCTAGCACTTGGAACAGTAGGAATATTCTATTTTGACCAAAGAGTACTTAAGTTAGGTATGGATGGAACATTGTCGATACATCAGCCATTTATTTTTGTGTATGACGTAGCAATGATCGTCTTTGTCTTTTGGATTGGTCGACAATATACTCATGCTAGAGAAGCTGGACTGCCAATATGGATTGATAAATTAATTAAAAATCTATCAAAGGTTTCGTTCGGGCTATATTTAGTTCAAAGTTTGCCAATTTTAATGCTGTATAAAATTCTTTCGTTATTAAACGTTTCATCGTGGGTGATGCTAGTGATGTTGCCATTAGGATATGCATTCGTTCTAGGTGGAGCATTTGTTATCTCGTGGTTCTGCTACAAAGTGCCACCGTTTGGAATTCTAATTGGAAGACCACAGAAATTTAAAAGGAGTGTATTAAATGCCAAAAATAATCAAGCAATCAAACCAGCAATGGATGAACAATAGCAAAATTAAAATGGAGGCTATTTTGATTAATGAATAAGAATAAAAGACGATTAAAAAAAATACTTATTAGTGTTGTATTGATATTTTGGGCATGTATCGCCTTTTATGGATTCAAACAAACTAATGCTGGAGCCAGTACTTCAGGATTGACTACTGTTACTATTGGATATCAAAAAGGTGATCCTTTTGATATTGCAAAACAACGTGGTGAATTCGATAAGAAAATGAAGGCCAAAGGATATAAAGTCAGTTGGAAAGAATTCTCTGATGGTAGCTCGCTAATGCAAGCTTTGAATTCAGGTTCAGTTGATTATGCCAGAACGGGTGATACACCGCCAGTTTCTGCTCAAGCATCTGGAACTAAATTAGCTTATATAGCTGCTGGGTATTCGAAAGCCAAAGGTTCAGCTATTTTGGTAAATAAGAATTCAAGTATTTCTTCAGTTGCGGACTTGAAGGGAAAGAAAGTCGCCTATACCAAAGGTACGAGTTCACAGTATATGTTGCTAAAGGCTTTGGAGAAAGCCGGACTTAGTGCCGATGATGTAACTTGGGTCAATATGGATCAATCTGCGGCAAGCATTGCTTTTTCTAAGGGAAAAGTTGATGCGTGGGCAACTTGGGATCCATTTGTATCTCAAGCCGAAATAAACCAGAATGCTAAAGTATTGATTAACGGTTCAGGTATTACTAATAACCGAGATTATATTCTATCGACGACAAGTTTTGCTAAGAACAATAAGACAATTAGCAAGTACCTGATTGAATATTTACAGGACGATATGACTTGGGCCAATAATAATCATAGTGAGCTAATAGCTATGATGAGTAAATCACTTGGAGTTTCTAAGTCAGTTGTTAAGAAGATGGTAGAACGTAGAACATATGGCATATCTGCCATGAGTAGTAAGTATGTTAAAGAACAGCAGGAGATTGCTGATTTGTTCTATTCAGAAGGGTTTATTGAGAAGAAAGTTGATGTTAGTGATGATGTTGATTTGAGTAGTTAGTAATTTAATAGATTTGTTGGTCGGCCTTTTTGGCCGACTTTTTTTGTCGTTCTAATTTTTTTGTGGACAATTTTTCCATAGTGCTTTGCAAAAAGATGAACTTTATTCTCTGGAAGCGCTCACATAAAATTGGAATTGAGGTAAAGGAAGATGACAAAAAGAACAGATAGGATAATTCATATATTACTTTCTAGACCTAATGGAATGAAAATTCATGAATTGGGTGAAATGTTAAATGTTTCAGACAGAACGATAAGAAATGAATTGAAAACTATTAATTCGATTTTTGATAAAAGTGGTCTTTCTAATATCTATCAAAATCGAGGGTTTATACGTTTAGATCATTCAGAAAATGAATTGACCCAGATAGAAGATCTTCAATTATTGGGAGATGATGCGGAGTATTATTCACCAAAGGAACGATTTATTATATTGCTTTTTGATATTTTGACTAGCAATGATCCTGTTTTTGTTTATCAGGAACAAGAAAAAATGAAAATAAGCAAAAGTACTATGGATGAGGATATGCGAGTATTAAGAAGTTTTCTCAATCGATATTCTCTTAAGGCCGTCAGCAGCATTAAAGAAGGTGTTCAGATAGAAGGGCCTGAGAGGTCAATAAGAATGATGATTGCTGATGCAATTACTCAAAATATAGATTTTCCTAGGTTAATAAGTAATGAGAATACTTACACCAATATTATTGTTAAAAGTATTGAACGTTTTGTTCCTATTCAATTAATTATTGCTGTAAAGAAAATATATTCGAACAGAATTCAAAAAATTGGATCAACTGGGAATGTAGCCAACGATTATCAACTTATATTGTATTCATGTATATGGATTCAAAGAATACTGAGTAATAAACAGATAATTGCTGAGAGTCATGATAAGTGGATTCCCAAAAATGAAAAAACCATTGTTTATATTAAAAATTTATCAACTGATTTTAAATTGGAAAATATAGATGATACGGAATATAGATATATTTATTTCATTTTAAATAGTTTTAATTCCAATTTGAAAAATACTAATAGTGAATGGGTTGAAACGCAAATTTTAACAATGCAATTAGTTACGTATATGGAAAAGCAATTATCACTACCATTATCAACCCAAGAAGATCTGTATGAAGGATTATACAATCATTTATCGGGTCTGATTTATAGGCTGCACGAACATATTCAATCATATAATCCACTTAAACAGATTATAAAAGCTAATTATCCTGATATATATAGCAATATATATGAGTTTATGACTAGATATTTCGGAAAACAAAATTTGATTGTTTCGGATGATGAAATTTGTTATGTAACCATTTATTTTGGAACTGCAGAAATGCAAATAGAACGTGATAAAGAATATAAATATCGTGTTGCGGTTGTTTGTAATTATGGATTAGCTACAGGCCATCTATTAGCAGCCAACTTAGAGAAAAAGTTCAATATGGAAGTTTTGTCCGTTCTCAGTGTTTCAGATCTCACGGTTTTGTCTAAGTTATCAATTGATTTAGTTGTAAAAACAATTCAAGTAGATACAGGAAATATTCCCAGTATAAAACTTCCACCGATACCGCAGGCCAGTGATTATTTGGTAATTAGCAAGTTTTTGAAATCTCATAAGGCCTCAAAAAAATCACCGCGTATTAATGCAAATAAGTTATTTGATGATGTGCTTAATTGTATAAATGAGACTGATTATAAAGTAAGTAATAGCTTTGTTAAGAAATTGTCGAACGTATTTAGAAACAACAATTTATTTATTAATAAAAAGGAGGTGCAACCAATGTTAGAAGATTTGTTAACCGATGACAGAATACAAATTCAGAAGAAAGTTGATAATTGGAAAGAAGCAATACAATTGGCTGCTCAGCCATTGGTAGATGACGATGTCATAAATAAACATTATGTCCATGCAATGTTAGAAGCAGTTATAAAATTTGGCCCTTATATTGTAATAGGTCCTGGATTAGCTCTTGCTCATGCCAGACCTGAAGAAGGAGCAAATCAATTGGGTGTAAGTGTACTTACTTTATCTACTCCAGTAAATTTCGGTAATAAAGATAATGATCCCGTCTCCTTGGTTTTTTGTTTATCCGCTGTTAATAATTATTCACATTTGAATATTATGAAGGCAATTGTTCAACTAGTATCTGATCCTGGAAGAATTGAAAAATTATCAAGTATCAAGGATTTAAATTCTTTCAAAGAATCGTTATTTGAAAAAGAAAATTCAAAATAATTAAAGGGAGAATTACTATGGCAAAAAAATTAAAGATTTATTTCATTTGTGGTGCTGGATTAGGCAGTAGTTTGGCTTGTCAAATGACGGCTGAAGATGTTTTAAATAAACATAATCTAGATGAGTCTTTGGATCATGAGGCTATTTCATCAACACCAGGATTGAGAACGGATATTATTGTTTCCGCTGAAAATTTCAAACCACAATTTGAAAAATTTGATTTGGATCCCGATATTCGCTTTGTATTTCTACACAATATTGTGGATCAAAAAGAAATTGAAGAAAAATTAGTTCCAGTTATTAAAGAACTTGAATAAATTAAATTGGAATAAGGGGTGACGAGTTATGGCTGTTATTAAGTTCATTATTGATAATATTTTGACTCAAGCTGCGATAACGATTGCTTTAATTGCCGCATTGGGTTTGATTTTACAACGAAAATCTTTTGGTAGCGTACTTAGTGGAACGTTTAAAACATTACTGGGATTTGAAGTTTTGTCCGCTGGTTCTTCTATCATTGTTGCTAGTTTGACCTACTTTGGAAAAATATTCTCTCATGGTTTCCATTTGACGGGAATTGTACCCAGTATTGAAGCTATAAATGGCCAAGCAATGAATCAATTGGGACTAGGAAATGAAATAGCTTTAACATTTTTAGGAATTTTTATTGTAAATATTATAATTGCGAGATTTAGTCCATGGAAATATATTTTCTTAACAGGTCAGGCTCTTCTATGGATGGCAACTATGACTACTATTGGTGGACATGCTGCTGGTTTGACGGGTTTCCCATTAATAGCTCTTGGAAGTGTCATTGGTGGTATCTTTGCTGTTGCAATGCCGGCAATTGCACAACCAATCGTTAGGAAAATTACAGGAAATGATGCAATAGCCCTAGGTCACTTTTGTACTGTTGGATATATGGTTGAATCTGGTGCTGCATGGTTGTTCGGTGAGCGTGGAGAAAAGAAGCATTCACTTGAAGATGTTAAGTTACCTAAGAGCTTGGAATTTATGCAAGACACATACTTATCAGTCATGGTAGTTATGGTTCCTTTGTATCTTATAACTGCAGCATTTGCTGGTCCTAAATACGGATCAATCGGTGCTGGTGGAATGAATTATATGATGTTCGCATTCTTACAAGCAATTCAATTCGTTGTTGGTGTTTATGTATTGCTTGCCGGAGTAAGACTATTACTTGGTGAAATTGTTCCAGCATTCCGTGGTATTGCTATGAAGCTTGTTCCAAATTCAAAGCCTGCTCTAGATTGCCCAGTACTATTTCCATACTCACCTAATTCAGTGATTATTGGATTTATAACAACAACTATCGGTACTGTAATAGGGATGTTTTTCTTACCAGTATTTGGTTTAGCCGTTATTTTACCAGGTATGTTAACGAACTTCTTTGCTGGTGGTACTGCAGGTATTTTTGGTAATGCTGTTGGTGGACGCCGTGGTGCAATTATCGGTGGTGTTATTCACGGATTATTTATTACATTATTACCCGCTCTATTAGTTGGAGTTCTAACACATATGGGATTTACAAATGCATCAGCAACAGATTCAGATACAATTGTTGCTTGTCTAATGTACGCATGGATAATCTCACCAATTCTTAAAGCAGTTTAAGGAGGTAAAAAATGTTTGGCTTATTTAAAAATAAAAAAGACAAAAAACCAGTTGAGGAGACAAAAGTTCAATTAACCGATGAAGAAAAAAACAATCTGAATAATGAAATCAAATCATTGAAATCTGCTTTAAAAGGTCAATCTGGTAATGACAAAATTGTTACTTTAAATAGTTTAGGATCCACGTATGAAAAACTTGATGATAAAGATAATGCAATTAAATATTACGAAGATAGTCTGGCTGAAAAAGAACAATTTGGAGATGCATATAACGCGTTACTTAGATTATATGAAGAAAAAAGAAAAGAAGCAGCTTACAAAAAGGATGATGATGATATTCAAAAGTATGTTGGTAAGATGGACGATTTAATGAGTATTTCAAAACGTGTCTTAAAATCAAATTACTAATTGGAGGATTTATATAATGTATAAAACATTAGCATCAGTATTAAAAGAAGCAGAAGAATTAGATTATACAGTTGGAGCATTTAATGCACATAACTTGGAAATGGTACCAAGTATGATTGAAGCAGCACGTGATTCAGGTTCACCAATTATTATTCAAACAAGTGTATCAACAGCTCGCTATGTAGGAATGAGTAACTTTGTTGCTGTATGTAAATCAATGTCAGATAAAGAAGCTGTGGATGTTGTATTGCATCTAGATCATGCTAAAGATTTGACCGATATTAAAGATGCTATTGACGCAGGGTATAGTTCAGTAATGTTTGATGGATCATTATTACCATTTAAGGAAAATATTGCTAAGACCAAGCGAGTAATTGAATATGCGCATGGTCATGGTGCTTCCGTAGAAGCTGAAATTGGTACTATTGGTGGTACAGAAGAAGGATTTACCGTTAAAGAAGGTCAATATACTGATCCCAAAGATGCTGTGGAATTCGTTAAGGAATGTGATGTTGACGCATTGGCTGTCGGTATTGGTACACATCACGGTCAATTCCAATCAAAGACAAAATTAAACTTCCCATTGCTTGAAGAAATTCATTCAGATATCGATAAACCACTAGTTGTTCATGGTGGTACAGGTGTTAACGAAGATGATTATCATCGTCTAACTGAAAATGGAATTCGTAAATTTAATGTTGGTACAGAACTATTAGTTGCTTGGACAAAGACAGCACAAGAATACTTTGGTAAGACAGAAGTAAATAATTCTCTTAGAAATAATATTATTCCATGTAATAAAGCTGTACATGACATTATTAAACATAAAATTGATTTATTTATGAATAAGAAAAGCCCAATTCCAGCAGTTACAGAATAAAAATAAAAAGAGATTCTGCTGATAACAGGATCTCTTTTTTATTTTAAAGAGGAGAAATAATTATGAAAAAAACATTGTTGTTGATGGCAGGATCACCAGGTACTGGTAAGTCATATTTTGATAGAATGATACAAAAAAAGATTACAGGATTTACGGAATTATCAATAGATGTTGAGAAAGAATTTCTGTATGACAAATATGGTTTTGATAATGCTAGTGAAAAAGAAATGCTTGATTATGAAGCACTTCAACTTTACTTGGAGAAAGTAAGAATTGAAATGAAAAAAGGAAACTCGATTATTTCAGACTATCCGTTTAGTTTTAAACAATGGGGAACCTTAAAAAGATTAAGTGATGAATTTTGTTATCAAGATATATCTGTAGTTTTAACGGCAGATTTTGATACGTTATATGAACGTCAATTGAAAAGAGATTTAGATCCAGAACGACATTTAGGACATCTTATGAATCACTATCACAAAGGAGATGTATTAAAAGATAGGAGTAAAGCTGACATAAATCCCTCAAAGGAAGAACTAAAAAAGTTTTTGAAAGTCAAAAAATATGATGAATTTGCTCTAGGAAAAGTCTTCAAGGTAGATGTTTCTGATTTTTCTAAAGTTGATTACTCAGGTATTATTGACCAAATTTCTGATATGGTTCAGGGGGAAATATCCATATGTGGGTATATAGATCACACATTATTATCTCCCGATGCAACAAAAAATGATGTAGAAAGAGTAGTAAATGAAGCTAAAGAAAATAATTTTTGTTCAGTTATGGTAAACCCCGTTTGGGTAGAATTTGTTAGTTCAAAATTAAAAGGTTCAAAAGTTAAAACAGCTACTGTTATAGGCTTTCCGTTGGGAGCTAATACTACAACCGTTAAGGAATTTGAGTTGGAGAACGCAATTCAGAATGGTGCTGATGAATTAGATATGGTCATGAATATTGGAATGTTTAAAGCTGGTAATTATTCATATGTTGGTAATGAAATTAATAGACTGGTCAAATTAGCTCATGGTAGTAAAAGAATATTAAAAGTAATCATTGAAACATCATTTCTTACAGACGTTGAAAAAGCTAAGGCCGCAAAATTAGTTTCTAATAATGGAGCTGATTATGTTAAAACCTCAACTGGTTTTTCTTCAAGCGGTGCGAAAGCAAGTGATGTTGCAATACTTAAAGATAATGTCGGTAATGGAACGTTGGTTAAAGCTTCAGGAGGAATCCATACTTATGATGATGCAATGAATATGATTAAAAATGGTGCATCTAGATTAGGAACAAGTCAAAGCGTAGCAATTGTTGATAATAAATAATATATGGGGAGTGTCTTTATATGACATTCCTCATTCTTTTCATGGAGGATAGATAATTGGAAATAGATTTTATAAGACATGGACAAACTTTATTTAATTTAATGGATAAGATGCAAGGATGGTCAGATGCACCTTTGACGGATGAAGGAATACAGGTTTTAAAGAAAACTGGATACTATCTTCGAAATACACATTATGACGCTCTATATAGCTCAGATTTAAAAAGAGCGATTGATACTGCTCAAATTATTAAAGATGAAAACAGAGTAAGCGACTTAGATATACATATTAATAAGAACTTTCGAGAGATATCATTCGGTTCATTAGAAGGATTAAACAGTACTGAACTATAGAAGAAACTGGCGGAACCATACGGATTTGATAATCAGATTGATCTTGCTAAAAAATATTCAATGAAATTTACAAGAGATATTATGAAGAAGGCTGATCCATGGGGATATGCTGAAAACTCTGATGATTTGTTAATCCGCTTTAACAAGGGCTTAAATCAACTACGAAAAGAAAATTCTATAGATTCCAGAATACTTGTTGTTACACATGGCACTTTGATTGAAACTATTATTTTGGAATATTCCAGTTCTGTAATTAGATTAGAAGATACCTTTCCAGATAACGGAAGTATTACTAAGACGAGATTAACCAATAATAACTTTAAAATAATTGATTATAATATTATTCCTCAATAATGTATTTTATGTATTAGTAGATTCAATTGCATATTTTTAATAAGTCATCATATGTAAATGTAGTATAATGAATATATATAAATATATATTAAAAATTGTTTAGTAAATACATATGATGAATTAGGAGAAAAGATATGGCACAAAATTTGGTAGAACAAACCACTGATAAGATTATTGTATATATAAAAAATAATAATATTCAGCCGGGTGAAAAACTTCCAAATGAGTATACGTTATCAACGGCTTTAGACGTTGGTAGAAGTACTTTTAGAGAAGCAATAAGAATTTTGATTTCTAGAAATATTTTAGAAGTAAGGCAAGGATCGGGTACTTATGTCAGTGAAAAAGAAGGACGTTCAACTGATCCGTTTGGCTTGACAATGATACGTGATAAAACAAAAATGATAAGTGATTTTTATGATATGCGTTACGTTCTAGAGCCTGAGGTAGCGGCACTCGCAGCTACAAATGCGACAGATGAACAAATAAGTGAAATAAATTTACTTGCAAAGAAAATAGAGGAATCGTTTAGTGCAGGCAATAATGATCATGTTAATTTAGATATCGAGTTTCATTCATTGATTGCAAAAGCCAGTGATAACATGGCATATTCATATATTTTGCCTATTATTAACACCTCCATTTCGTTATTCAACAAAAATTATACTGATGAAGATGCAAAAAAGTTTACTGTTAAAATTCATCGGGAAATATGTCAATCTATAGAGGCTCACAATCCAGTGTTGGCACATGATGCAATGATGGTTCATATGTCTAATAATAGATTAGCTTTTAAGGGATTGATAAAAAAATAAATTGACAAAGTCATCTGATGTATGCTAGTTTTAATTCATCAGATGATTTATTTTTTATTCTGAGGGTAAGCGCTTACTCAAAAATATTTATATTTTGGAAAGAGGCGAGCTATAGGTGGAAAAAAGAAAATATCTTTTGTTGGATGCATGTATATTATTGCTTTCATTAGGTTTGATATATGCATACACAATAGTTATGGTTCCTTTGAAAAATGAATTTAATTGGAAACCATCTGAACTTTCGATGATTTTCGTACTTTCTATAATAAGTTTCACGATTGGAAATATTATTGCAGGAAGATTATTAAAGCAGCATACGGTTAAGATGGTTTTTAATTTGGGAGCTGTTTTAATATTTGTTGGTTTTGTTGGTTCGGCCTTTGCTAATGATCCATATGATTTATTAGTTGTATATACATTATATGGAGTGTTGACAAGCTTAGGTATCGGGTTTGTTTATAACGGGATTTTGCCTACTATTACTGCTTGGTATCCCGATAAAGTAGGGAAAGCTCAGGGCGCTTTGCTGATGAGCTATGGAATGGGTGCTTTTATATTAGGCCCAATTATTACAAAGATATATGCAGTTCTACCGTGGAGACCGGTGTTTGTCGCAATTGGTTTGATTTTTTCAGGATTAGTAGTATTTAGTTCATTTATCATTAAGAATCCTACTATTGAAGATCATATTGTTGAGGTCAAAGCTATTAAAACAGATTCTTCAGCCGATGTTGAAGATAAGGATTTTCACGATATGCTACATGATCCAGTTTTCTACTTATTCTATCTATGGATGATTTTATTGGGTGGAGTTGGATTAGGAATTTTAGGTATTGGCAAGAGTTTACCTGATCAGCATCATATTGAAGCCACTTTAGCAGCCATAATTGTTGGCTTGGTTAGTTTAGGTAACGGTGGCGGACGTTTAATAGGTGGTTTTGTATTAGATAAATTTGGAAGAAAAAAGACGATGTTGTTTTCTAACTGTTTATACGTTGTTGCAATAGGTTTATTACTATTATCTGAACAAAATAATAATGTTTTGATTTTGTCTTTAGGATGTTTACTGTGTGGTATGTCATTCGGATCAATACTTATTGTAATGACTTATTTCACAAAAACAGTTTGGGGTCTTAAAAATATGGCACTAAACTTTGGCGTTATTAACAGTTATGGAATTATCTCAGTGTTTATAGGATCTTATGGTTCAAGCAAAATTTACGAAAGTACAGGTTCATATGTACCTGTATTCATCATTATGTTGGTTATGGTAGCAGTAGCGATGATCTTGCTGGCGTTGCTAAATAGATATTTAGATTCTCACAAAAAAATTACTAATATGGAAGCCTTAAATATAGGAGGAAAATAAAATGAACTTAAATGATTTGACAGGAAAAAAGGCAATTGTTACTGGAGCTGCACAAGGACTAAGCAATGGTATGGCAGAGGGATTAATGGAAGCAGGAGCAGAAGTTACAATCTTAGATATTAATCCTAAGGCGGTTACAGTAGCGGATGACTTCGCAAAAAAAGGATTCAAGTGTCATGCCGTAATTGCTGATTTAGGTGATGATAGTAAACGTGAAGAGGCGTTTAAAGAAGCCATTAAAGAATTAGGTGATCATCTGGATATTTTGGTAAATGGTGCTGGCGTTCAACGTAGACATAAGAGTGAAGAATTCCCTATGAAAGATTGGGATTTTGTAATTAATGTTAACTTACGTGCGGTGTTTGGACTTTGTAAATTAGCGGGACAACAATTTATTGCACAGGACAGTACTGGGAAAATAATTAATATTGCTTCAATGCTTTCATTCTTTGGTGGTTATACTGTACCGGCATACGCAGCATCTAAAGGTGGAGTTGCCCAATTAACAAAGGCATTATGTAACGAATGGGCTGAAAAAGGTATTAATGTTAATGCATTGGCACCAGGATATATGGCAACTGAAATGAATACTGCGTTATTAGATCCAGCCAATCCTCGTTATGAAGCAATTACAAACAGAATTCCTGCCAAAGCTTGGGGACAACCAGAAGATATGAAGGGTCCAGTTGTTTGGTTGGCATCTGATGCATCGAATTATATCAATGGAGCAATTATTCCGGTTGATGGCGGATATCTAGTTAAATAACAAAATACAGGAGATGAAATCATGAAAGTTTATATTACTGATTGTGATCACGATAGTGTTGATATTGAAAAAAAAGTTTTCGCTGATGCAGGAATGGAAGTAACTCTGTGTAATGCAAAAAGTGAAGATGAAGTAATTGATCAATGTGGTGATGGCGAAATTTTTATAGTTCAATACGCAAAAATCACTAAAAAAGTAATGGATGCAATTCCATCTTTGAAATATGTAGTTAGATATGGTGTTGGAGTTGATACAATTGATCTACTAGAGGCCACGAAACATGGAATTCAAGTCGGAAATGTCCCTGATTATGGAATGAATGAAGTGGCGGATCATGCTATTGCATTATTGCTAAGTCTTAAGAGAAAAATTATTATGATGAATGATAATACAAAAAATAATAAATGGGATTATCAAAAATCAATTCCAATTCATCGCTTTAGCAAACAAACGGTCGGAGTTGTTGGCTTAGGAAGAATTGGTCGCAATTTTGCATCTAAGGCACATGCACTAGGATTCAATATTATGGGATATGATCCATATTTTAAGAAATCAGAAGAGTTCAACTATATTGATTCAGTTAGTTTGGAAAAACTGATTGAGAATTCAGATGCAATTTCTCTTCATATTCCTTCAGATGGAAATATCGGTTTATTTAGCTACGAAACATTCAAGAAGATGAAAGACTCAGCAGTAATTATTAATGTTGCTCGTGGAGGTATCATTAATGAAAATGATTTAGACAAGGCCCTAATAAATGGTGAAATCGCTGGTGCAGGAATCGATTGTATGGAAAATGAACCGGTTCCGTCTGATAATAAGTTATTCAGTCGCGATAATTTGATTGTTACACCGCATATGGCTTGGTATTCAGAAGAGGCTGCAAGTGAATTGAAGCGTAAGGTTGCTGAAGAGGCGGTACGATTCTCAAATGGTGAGAAAATCCATTATCCTATAAATAAACTTGAAAATACACCAGTATAAGGTGGTAGATGACGACATGAAAACTATTGAAAACGAATATTTTCAAGCGCAGATAAATGAAGTAGGAGCTGAGTTAACCAGTTTAATAGATAAAAAAAGTGGAGTTAATTGTATTTGGGATGGCGACCCTGATGTGTGGGCAAAACACGCACCTAATTTATTTCCTGCTATTGGTAGATCGATGAATGATCACTATTATGTCGATGGTAAAAAGTATGAAATGCCACAACATGGGGTTGGATTTTTTCATAAATATAGCGCTGAACAACTATCAAGTAATAGAGTTAAATTTACTATGAGAAGTGATGATGAGACTAAAAGATATTATCCGTTTGAATTTGAATTTTCAATTAAATTTGAACTTGTTGGCAGACGTTTGAGAATGATAGATACTGTCAAGAATTTGAATGATAAACCTATGAGTTTTGCTGTTGGAACACACCCTGCTTTTAATGTTCCGATTGGATCTACAAGTAATGATAGATTCGAGGATTATTATTTAACTTTTGATCCAAGTGTCAAAACACTGAAATATCATGAATTTACATTTAAAACCGGTGTACCTTTGAGAACTGGTAAAATTCTTAAATTGAATGAATATAATGGAAATTTCTTACCATTAACACATGAATTATTTAAAGATGGATTGATAGTTATGACTGAGAGTAATAGTTTGAATGGAGTTTCTCTTAAGTCTAAAGATGGCAAACATTCTGTAACTGCACATTTCAATGATTTTCCACAGTTATGCTTGTGGACTCAGAATGATCCTAAGGCTAAGTTTCTGTGTATTGAACCATTTTATGGAGTTTCAGATAAATATGGTGACGAAATTGAATTAAAAAATAAAGAAGGTAATTGTGTTCTAGATGAACATCAAGAACGTAGTTTTATTATTGATTACGATATTGAATGATTTAGTTAAGTATTAAAAAATGGGTTGTCATTTATATTAATAAATAGATGGCAACCATATTTTTTAAAAAATATGAGGTGAGAAAATGACATTAATTCTAAATACATTAATTTTTGCTAAGGATGTAGAAAACGGTGCAGATCAAGTTAGTTTATTGGATCGTGTTTCGAATTTAGGGGCAACTGGTGTTGAAGTACGTCGTGAATATTTTCAAAATTTAGAAAATGAACTATCTAATGTAGCAAAAAAGGCTAGGGCGAATAATCTAAAGGTATATTACAGTGTACCGGATGTACTTTTTGAAGAGGATGGTTCTCTGAACCCTAAGGTTGAACAGTATTTTGCTGAAGGAAAAGTTATGGGAATAAAGAAAATTAAGTTCAATATTGGTCATTTTAATAAGTTTACTGGTGATTTGAAGGCCACGTTGGGGCAGTTTCCAATTGATGAAATTGAAATGAATGTCGAAAATGATCAAACGCAAATTTCAGGCTCAGTCTCTTCTCTAAAAACATTTTTAGAAGCTGCAAAGAAGTCTGGTTTGGATATCGGTTATGTGTATGACATGGGAAATTGGGCATTTACAAATCAAGATGCAACAGATAGCGCCGTAGCTTTAGCACCATATACTAAATATATTCATTTGAAAAACGTTATTGATACTGATGGTGAACTATCAACGTCAGATGATATGGATAAAGGAATTTATAATTGGAAAAAGATATTAACACATTTACCTGATAATGTTGACCTAGCACTGGAATATCCTATGGATAATGATCAACAAATGAAGTCACAAATGAAATTAGTCGAGGCATTATAGGAGGCATAAGAATGAGTGAAGTTATTACAATTGGCGAACCGTTAGTTATTTTTGCATCAAAGGATTCAGATGCTTCGTTAACTGATGCTGTCAATTTTCAAAAATTAATGGGTGGTGCAGAGCTTAACGTAGCTATCGGAGTACGTCGCTTAGGTCATTCAGTAGAATATATTTCACGAGTAGGACAAGATCCTTTTGGAGACTATATAATCAAGACAATTTTGAGTCACAATGTTGGAACAAAATATGTCTCAAAAGATTCAAATAATTTTACAGGACATCAATTGAAGCAATTGGTTACTAAAGGTGATCCAGATACATTTAATTACCGTAAAGGATCGGCATCATCACATTTGACTAGTAGCGTAATTAATAAAATTAATTTAGAGGGTGTAAAAGTAGCACATATGTCAGGAATCTTTCCAGCTATCTCGGATACTGCTGAAGAAACCTTTAGAACTTTGATTAAGAGACTAGTTGATAATGATATTTTGATTACTTTTGATCCCAACTTGAGACCTCCACTCTGGAGCAGTGAAGAAAAAATGATTAGTACCATCAACGAGATGGCATCATCTGCAGATATTGTTCTCCCGGGAATAAATGAAGGTAAAATTTTGGTTGGATCAGACAATCCTGAAACTATTGCTGATTTTTATTTGAAGGGTGAAAGAACTAAAACAGTTATTGTCAAAATTGGTGCAAAGGGTGCTTATGTTAAGACCAAGAATGGTGATAGCTATACTGTAAGTGGCTTCAACGTCGATAATATTGTCGATACTGTCGGAGCTGGTGATGGGTTTGCACTTGGTGTTATCACTGCATTGCTCGATGGCAAAGATATGAAATCTGCGGTTTTACGTGGAAATGCAGTTGGTGCTTTACAAGTTCAAACATTGGGTGATAATGATGGATATCCAGATAAAAATGGATTGAAAGAATTTTACGCAAAAGAAGGAGTTCAAGAATAATAATGAAGCTTCAAGTGGCCATTGATAGAGTAACTTTAGACGAAGCAGTTAAACTTACACATGAATTAGATGGAGTAGTTGATATTATTGAGTTAGGTACTTCATTAATTAAAGATTATGGATTATTAGCGCTTAAAGATGCACCATTTAATGTACAAAGTTCTGAGATTTTGTATGATTTGAAGACAAATGATGAAGGTGTATATGAGTTTGAAAAAGGATTCGATGCTAATGCTGATATTTTGACCGTTATGGCTGGATCATCATTAGATACTATCGAGCAAGTTTATGACGTAACTGAAAAACGTAATAAAGAAATGTTAATTGATCTATTAGAGGTAGATAATAATAAGATTTCAGAAATTGCCGGTTTCGACAATGCTATATACGGATTACATCATTCTAAAGACTCAAAGGATTCTTTTGATGCGGTTGATACTTTAGATAAATTCAAGAAGAATTTCCCAGACATTAAGAAAGTTGCAGTTGCTGGTGGAATTGACTTGAAACAAGCTAAGGCCATCGCTACTCAAGGTATAGCTGACACAATCATTGTTGGTGGTAAAATAGTTAAGACAGATAATCCGGTGGACTCTGCTAAACAATTCATGGAGGCAATAAAATGACATTAATTAGTCAAATTATGCAAGAAGTTAACGAAGTTATGAATATGGTCGATGAAAGCCAATTAGATAACGCTGAAAAGCTGATACAAAAAGACAAACGTATTTTTGTTCTTGGTGCTGGCCGTTCAGGTTTAATGGCTAAGGGATTTGCAATGCGTTTGATGCATATTGGTTATACAGTATATGTTATTGGTGAAACTATTACACCTTCTGTTCAATCAGGCGATGTTTTGGTATCAGTATCAGGTTCAGGTAAGACGGCAAGTATTCTCGAACTTACACAAAAAGCAAAAGCTGACGGTGTTGAAATCGTTGCTTTAACAAGTAAGTCAGATTCACCTCTTGGTCAACTAGGAGATGCGACAATTGTTGTTCCTGGTGCTACAAAGGGTGGAGATGGTGTGAAATCAATCCAACTCTTAAGTACTTTGTTTGATCAAAGTGTACATATTACCTTAGATACATTGTGCTTGAAATTAAGCAGACGTGATCATACATCTAATGATTCTGCTAAATCAGCACATAGTAATATGGAATAATTATCGAATTGTTCGTAAATTTTGTTGAGGTGATAATTAAATGCTACAAAAAGTAGAAATATTAAAAAATGTTGAAAAGTCAGGCGTTGTCGCGGTTGTTCGTGGAGCCTCTAAAAAAGAAGCTTACAATGCAGCTAAGTCTTGTATTGAAGGTGGAGTAAAGGCTATTGAATTAACTTTTACAGCACCACATGCCGATGAAATTATCGGAGAATTAGTTGAAGAATATAAGGATGACAAGGATGTAGTTATTGGTGCAGGGACAGTTCTTGACCCAACAACTGCACGTCTAGCTATCATTGCTGGTGCTAAGTTCGTTGTTAGTCCATCATTCTCGAAGGACGTGGCATTATTATGTAATCTTTATGCTATTCCATATATGCCTGGATGCATGACACCACGCGAAGTTCAAAATGCTTTGAGCTATGGTTCAGATGTTGTTAAGATCTTCCCTGGTTCCGTTGTAGGACAAGGAATGGTTTCAGCACTTAAAGGACCATTCCCTCAAGTTAACATTATGCCTACTGGTGGCGTATCTTTGGAAAACATGAAAGAATGGTTTGATAAAGGTGTCATCGTTGTTGGTGCTGGTGGTAATTTGGTTGGACCAGCTTCCAAGGGTGATTTTGAACAAGTTAAGAAGAATGCAGAAGCATATCATGCGGAGATTCTTAAAATTAGAGGATAGTTACTGAAATAGAAGGGATGTTTCTTTGTTAGAAACGTTCCTTTTTAATTTAACGAAATTAGGGGTAATAGTTTTGGAACAATCAAAAGATGAAATAGTGCAAAATGAAAAGGCTTTGGATAAATTCAAAATGAATTTTTTTGATTTAACTGGAAAAGTGGCCATTATCACAGGTGGAAATACCGGCTTAGGTCAAGGATATGCAGTTGCTTTAGCTGAAGCTGGTGCAGATATATTTATAGCCGCTCATAGTCATCGTGAATGGGATACTACTCGAGAAATGATCGAAAAGAGAAATCGTAGAGTAGAATTCATGGCTTGTGATTTGGCTGAAAAGGGTATGGCAGATCAAGTTATTAACAATGCTATTAAAGAATTTGGTCATATTGATATTCTAATTAATAATGCAGGGATGATACGACGTAATCCTATTCTAGAGTCAAAAGATAAAGATTGGGATGATGTGATTAATATTAATCTTAATGCTGTATATCATTTATCTATGGCAGCCGCTAAAGTTATGGCTAATCAAAAATCAGGAAAAATAATTAATATTGGATCAATGTTATCCTTCCAAGGTGGAAAATTTATTCCATCATATACTGCTGCAAAGCATGGTGTCGCTGGATTAACTAAATCTTTTGCTAGTGAATTGGGAGCTTATAACGTTCAAGTAAACGCAATTGCACCGGGTTATATAAAAACAGCTAATACCGCACCTATTCGTGCAGATAAGAAACGTAATAAAGAAATACTTGATAGAATTCCAGCTGGTCATTGGGCAGAACCATCAGAATTAATGGGAGTAGCCGTATTTTTGGCCAGCAAGGCATCTGATTATGTTAATGGACATATTTTGGCCGTTGATGGTGGATATCTAGTGCGTTAATCAACCAATATTTCAAAGTTCAATCTAAAGAATCAGCCAATTTTGTGGGCTGATTCTTTTTATATACATTATTAATTTAATATAATGTTATAACATTATAATTTTATGATTGCCAATCTCTTTAAAATGGTGTATAAAAATAATAGTGAATGCGCATACAAAAATATACGTGCAAGTCCAAGGGGAAAGCAATTATGGAAAGAAAAATTTTGTATCAGAGTGTAGCAGAAGATTTAAAGAAAAAAATTTTGAATAGTACTTACGCTGTTGGAGATTTTTTGCCAACAGAAATAGAATTAGAAAAAATTTATGATGTCAGTAAAATAACAGTAAGAAATGCTATTAAGATGCTTGTCAGCGAAGGGTATGTTACTAAGCAGAGTGGTAAAGGAACCACTGTAATTAGCAATAGATTGTTCAATAGATTATCTAAAGCTGAATCTTTTAGTAGTATTTTGGAAAACAATGGAAACGATGTTAAAAAGAAAATTGTTTCTATTAAAGAAATATCGATAGATGAATGTCCCACTAAATTTGAGTTGAATCAATTAACGGGATGCATCACCGAGGTTACCAAAGTTTATGAATTGAACAGTAAGCCGTTCATTATCTTTAAGCATTATTTGCCATTTAGACTAAATGAGGAAAGTAGAGAAGATTTAAATAATGTTTCCTTATATCAAGTAATCAAAGAAATGGGTGAAATGGTTAATAGATTTGACGATGATTTTTACGGTTGTTTATTAGATGAAGACCAACAGAAGTCACTTGAAACAACTGATAAAGTGGGTATCAAAAGAATTAGAAAGTCTTATGATCAAGTTGATAATTTAGTGGAATATGCGGAGGCCATTTATTTAACAAATAAGTTTCCTTATAAGATAAAATACGAAATTTAGCTAATTTAAACATTTAATTTAACGAAAGCGTTTACAATATAACATTATAATGTTATTATCTATTCGTAATCAAATAAGGGGGACTTGAAATGATCGACTTATATGTAAAGAATGGTAAAACAATTTCTGGAAGTCCCGTTGATGTATTAATTGATCAAGGAAAAATTATTGATATTCAATCACATATTGACGGCGATGTTAGTGCAAAAAAAGTTTTGGATTTGAAATCTAAATATTATCTAAGTTCTGGATGGATCGATGATCATGTTCACTGCTATGAGAAGCTAACCTTATATTATGACAAGCCTGACTTGGACGGTGTTGATGCTGGTGTTACTACGGTTGTTGATGCAGGTTCAACCGGAGCTGATAACCTACCTGATTTTTATGAATTAACTAAAAAAGTAAGAACTAATGTTTATGCAATGTGCAATATTTCTAAGACAGGAATTATTGCTCAAGATGAATTAGGACATATGGATCGTATTCAAAATGATTTAGTCAAGAATATGATTGACGAATATCCAGGATTCGTAGTTGGTATTAAAGCCAGAATGAGTAAGTCAGTTGTTGCTGGAAGCGGGATTCATCCTTTGGAACGTGCAAAGGAAATTCAAAAGCTCAACAATAACATTCCATTAATGGTACATATTGGAACAAATCCTCCTGAATTAAGTGACATCATGGATCTCTTGGATCCAGGAGATATCATTACTCACTGTTACAACGGTAAGCCAAATGGAATTATGAACTTGGATCTACACAAAATTAAGCAATTTGCAATTGATTCATATAATAGAGGAATTATTTTTGATGTCGGTCATGGAACTGACAGTTTCAACTTTGAAGTTGCTAGAGTTGCTAAGAGTATTGGATTGACACCTAAGTCAATTAGTAGTGACTTGTATCACAGAAATAGAGAAAATGGTCCAGTTTATAATTTGGCTACGTGCTTGGATAAGATGCTACATCTTGGATATACGATGGAAGAAATTATTCCAATGATCACAACGAATCCAGCAGATAATTTCCATCTAGCAAATAAAGGCTCATTGAAGAAGGGCTTTGATGGTGATTTAACAATCTTCAGTATTGAAGATAGAGAAAAAGAATTAACGGACTCAAATGGTAATAAAGAAACAACAAATAAAGTTGTAGTTCCACATTATGCAGTTGTTGCAGGAAATGTATATGAAACAAAGTTGGAGGAATTCTAATGGAAAATGTTTACGAAAAATATGGTTTGAAGCAAGTAGTTAATGCCAGTGGAAAAATGACTATATTGGGCGTTTCAAAAGTTTCAGATGATGTTCTAGAAGCACAAAAATTTGGCGGACAACATTTCTTCGAAATGAGTGATCTAGTTCTAAAAACTGGACAACATCTAGCAAAAATCATTGGAGCTGAAGACGGAGTTGTTCTTGCATCAGCATCAGCCGCAATTGCTCAATCAGTTGCCGGAATTATTGGACAAGGTAGTATGCATCACGTATATCACCCATTCGATGAACGTTATACAAACCGTGAGATCATTCTTCCCAAGGGTCAAAACGTTGACTACGGTACACCTGAAGAAGTAATGATTGAACTTGGTGGAGGTAAAGTTGTTGAAGCCGGTTATGCCAACATGTGTAGTAAAGAACACGTTGAGATGATGATTACTGATAAGACAGCTGCCATCATGTATGTAAAGAGTCACCACGCAGTTCAAAAGAGTATGTTGAGTGTCAAAGATGCAGTTGAAGTTGCTCACAAACACAACTTACCATTAATCCTTGATGCAGCTGCTGAAGAAGACCTTAAAAAGTACGTAGAAATGGGTGCAGACATCGTTATCTATAGTGGTGCTAAGGCATTCTCAGGACCATCATCATGCTTGACTCTAGGTAAGAAGCCATATATTGGTTGGATCAGATTACAATCAAAAGGTATTGGTAGATCAATGAAAATTGGTAAAGACAATATCTTAGGTTTAACAAAGGCAATTGAAGATTACTTGGAATTTGGTCCTGAAACTGGCGATTCAATGAAGAAGAGATTGACACCATTCGTTGAAGACCTTAATGAAATCAACGGAATCGATGCCAAGATTGTTCAAGATGCTGCTGGACGTGATATCTATCGTGCCAGTGTGACAGTTAATAGTGATGCACCAATTGATGCACTTAAACTAATCGAAGAATTAAAGAAAGATAGCCCAGCTGTTTACACTAGAGAATATCGTGCAAATATGGGAATTATCGAATTCGATGTTCGTGCAGTGCATGAAGATGAAATGAAACTGATCGTTAATAAAATCAAACAAATAATGAAGTAGGTGGCATTTATGAATACTATCGAATTAAACGCAGCTGCCGAGAAGATAATTCAAGGCAGCGTTGATCCAAAAAAAGTTAGAGAAATTCTCGAATATACGTTAAGTCAAATGCAAACCATCAACTCATTTCCAGATGAGACGCAAGCAGAAGTCTTAACTAATCACATTGCTGAAATGGTTGAAAGATCAGAAGATAATAAGCAACTAGACGATGTTGATGTTTCAGTCTTTGATGGTCTACCTGAAGACAGTGTTAAATTAGCTGGCAAAGTTATTGATAAAATTGGAAATTTGAAAGATCAAGAGAAATATATTTTAGCAGTACATTTTGAAGTAGCGCGCAAATAAGGAGGACATAATAATGGTTAAAGTAGTTATTGCAGATAGAATGGGTAAAGGTCAAAACGTTGCTAAAGGTGTAGAAGCCGCTGGTGGAGAAGCATATGTTGTTCCTGGCATGGGAGCAGACATGCGTTTAGGCGACGAAATGAAGAAACATGAAGCAGATTTTGGTATTTCATTCTGTGGTAGTGGTGGTGCTGGAGCAATCACTGCTAAAAACAAATACGGATATTCAGAACGTCATAGTATGCGTTCAGTGCAAGAGGGTATCACAGCTATTGAAGATGGAATTCAAGCATTAGGATTTGGATTCATGGATAAGGAAGAATTAGGTACAAAGTTGGTTGAAGCATATAACCGCGTTCATTCATAGGAAGCGAGGTCGATAACAATGGAGAACTCTCAAAAGATAGCTAACGAAGTAATTCAAGTATCTGGAACAGGCCAAACGAAGCAAGAGGCAGTGGCTGATGGGTTGTCCAAGATATCGAAGATCGTTAGAAAGAAAAACGAAATCACAGTGCAGATTACACCAGTTTCAATCGAAATTGATGAGGCAGAATGTAAAGAATATAAAGAACACTTCCTTTTTGTTTTTCTACCTAGAAAGAGAACTATTTATAACGTTTCAATGAGTATAAAAGTTGAAATTAAATATATGGATTTGTCAGAGATAGTCTTTACTGAAAAACAAATAAAAGATCCCAATGGAATCAGATTACCTAAATTGAGTTCATTGAGAAGTAGTAAGGGGAGTTAGATATGACAATACTCGTCATTTTACTTAAATCAATTCTGATTGGTGGGTTAGTTGGATTTGCGGCCGGAATGGGTGCTGCTAGAATGTTCAATGCTCCTACTGTTCAGGCGCTAGGAGCTTTTAGAACTCTTGGTGAAATGAATGCCTGTGAAGGAGATCCTGCATCACACTTTTCATTTGGATTAGGTTTCTTCTTCAATGCTTGGGCTTCAACCGTTGGTGCCGGTGCATTTACACAGGATGTTACACACCGTGTTATTCCTAACTGGGCCGCATCAGTTCTATTGTTAAAAGATAAAAAAGTAGAAAATACAGTTCACAACCCTAAGAAGATGGCAATTGCTGGTGCCATTATCGGTATTATTGTAGTCGCATTCTTAAATACAACAGCTTCTGCCATTCCTAAGTCACTTCAAGTTACAGCTGTTAAAGTTCTTGTTCCAGCTGCTGACTTACTTATCAATATAGTTATGCCTATCATATTCTGGTTAGCTGCTATTGATGCAGGTAAACGTTCAGGATTATGGGCAACAATCTTCGGTGGTCTTTCAGCTATGATCATGGGAAATGCCGTTCCCGGTGTTGTTCTTGGTATTCTTATTGGTAAAGGTGTTGATGAATTAGGTTGGACACGTATTACTAGAGTTATGTTAGGTGCCGTTATTGCACTATTCATCTTGAGTGGATTCTTTAGAGGATTCGATATTCAAATGATCGAAGGATTTAAGCTTCAAGTTCCAAACTTCATAAATAATATGCACAGCATATTCAACGTTAAGTAGGAGGGAAAATCATGGATGAAGAAAAGACAATGGAAATAGATAAAAAGAGCTTTTGGTATTCTGAATGGTCATTCCCAATTATGGTTGGACTTATGGCTGCTGGTGTTTTTGCCGGTACTCACATGTACTTTGTATATAACGTTGGTGCTTTTAATGAAGTTGCTATCGTAGCTATGTTGAAGGCTGGTATGGATGGCGGTTCATACGGGGCTGCCGCAGCCTTTGGTGCAAGTTTCTTATTTGCCCGTATTCTTGAAGGATCACTAGTTGGTATCTTGGACTTAGGTGGTTCAATCTTAACTGGTGTTGGTATCGGTATTCCGACTATTTTATTGAGTATTGGCTGGAAAGCACCAATTTCTAATTTTTGGTTATCAATTGTAACAGGTTTGGTTCTGGGACTAATCATCGGTGGAATCATTACCTTAGTTCGTAAATATACTATTAATCAATCAAGTGCCACATTTGGTGCTGACGTCATGATGGGTGCTGGTAATTCATCAGGTCGTTTCCTTGGCCCACTAATTATTCTTAGTGCTACATCAGCATCTATTCCTATCGGTATTGGTTCTATTATCGGAGCGGTTATCTTCTACCTATGGAAGAAACCTATCGCCGGTGGAGCAATCCTAGGAGCAATGATTTTTGGAGCATTCTTCCCAGTATCACTTAAATAATAAAATTAATAATTAACTACTTGAAGGAGTCTTACTTATGTCAAATGTACCTAATTTTTATAAAGATCGCGTTGCATTAAATGTTTTAGCAGGATCAGTTCAAAATGCTAAAGACTGTTATGAAGCCGCAGAACATCACATTATCTTGGGAGTTTTGTCAAAGAACTATGACAGTGATGAAGCAGCCATCAAGGATATGAAATTATATCAAGCAGAAACTGATAATGCCCTTTCAGTTGGCTTAGGTGCTGGAGATCCTAATCAAAGTCAAATGGTAAGTAGAATCTCTGCAGAATTACAACCACAACATATCAATCAAGTATTCACTGGTGTTGGAACAAGTAGAGCCTTATTAGGTCAATCAGATACATTTATTAATGGTTTGGTATCACCAACAGGCAAACCAGGTCTTGTAAATATTGCTACTGGTCCATTGAGCAGTGGTCAACCTGCAGCAGAAGTTCCTATCGAAACAGCTATTGCATTACTTAAAGATATGGGTGGTAGCTCAATCAAGTTCTTCCCGATGAAAGGACTAGCACACATTGAAGAATTCAAGGTTGTTGCTAAAGCATGTGCTGACAATGACTTCTACCTAGAACCAACTGGTGGTTTGGATCTTGATAATTTTGAAGAAATCCTTCAAGTTGCTGTTGATGCAGGTGTTAAGAAGATTATCCCTCATGTTTACAGTTCAATTATTGACAAAGAAACAGGACATACACGTCCGGAAGATGTTAAGGCATTGTTTGAAATTGTCAAAAAGGTTTTAGGTTAGTAATAATAAATTAAATTAAAAACAAGCTCGGTATTTGTAAAAACAGATACTGAGCTTGTTGTGGTTATGGGATAATTAAATTAGTAAGATGTTCCCACGGGAGGAAAAAATGGAAGTATATTTTGTAAGACATGGACAAACTATTTTTAATCTTATGAGTAAAATGCAGGGATGGTCGGATTCCCCGTTAACAGATGTGGGGATTGACGACCTTAAGAAGACAGGAAATTACTTAAGAAATGTACACTTCGATGCATTATATAGTTCAGATTTAAAGCGGGCGATGGATACTGCTGAAATTATTAATTCGGAAAATGAGGCTAGTTCATTGAACTTACAAACCAGCAAGAATTTCCGTGAAATATTTTTTGGATCATTTGAAGGATTAAAGAATACCTATATTTGGAAAACGATTTGCGAACCTTATGGTGTCACTAAGCAAAATGAATTGGCTAATAAATATTCGATGAGTTTTGTTAGGGATGCTATGAAAAAGGCAGATCCCTTAGGTTTTGCTGAAGGTGCAGAAGAAATTGAAACTAGAATTAAACGGGGATTCAAACAATTATTAGATGAGAATGATATCGATTCTAGAATATTGGTGGTGACCCATGGAACGTTTATAAAAACTTTGATGATGAATTTTTCTGATATAAATATTAAGCCTGAGGATGCCTTTCCAAAAAATGGAAGTGTAACTAAAACAGTACTGAATGATGATGGATTCAAAGTAATTGATTTTAATATGTTACCTAGTTAGTAATTCCTGTATCTTATAATATTAGATATAGTTTTAAATTGGAGGCAACTACATGAAAGTATACTTTGTAAGACACGGATCAACCATGTTCAACGAAATGCATAAGATACAAGGCTGGTCCGATACTCCTTTAACGAGTGAGGGAATATCAGTATTAGAACAAACTGGAGATTATTTAAAGAATACGCATTTTGATTCTATTTACAGTTCAGATTTAAAACGTGCGGTGGATACAGCAAATATTATTAAAGATGAAAACTTGGTCAGTGATACTAATATTCGAACAACTAAAAATTTACGAGAAATGTGTTTTGGTTCATTTGAGGGTGACAGAGGTTCAGATGTTTTGAAGTACATAATAGGAAGATATGGTCATGTAACTGAGAAAGATACCGATGATCCATTTACTGCAATAATTGCTAAAGGATTGTTAAAAAAATCTGATACTAGTGGAACTGCAGAAAATATTGAAGATGTATCGAGTAGAATTGAATTAGTTATAAATCAATTACGTACTGAGAATGATCTGGATTCGACAGTTCTAGTCGTTTCGCATGGGGCGTTCTTAGAGACATTAGTTTTAAAATATTTTGGAGAAAATTTTGATGCTAGAGGAGCTTTTCCTGATAATGGCAGTATAACCGTTACTGATTTAACTGATGATGATTTTAAACTTGAGAAGTTTAATGTATTGCCTGAATAAAACATCCAAGCCAAAAGGTAAGGATGTTTTATTATTTCCATCATCGTTATAACGGTGCAACTTGAATGCAACATCCCTGCAACCATTAAGTGCTAGGCAATATTTAACCATAGATTTATCCTGAAAATGAATCGAGGAGAGAAAAATGCAAATAGGCAAACAATTACAACAACGTCGAAAAGAACAGAATATGTCTCAAGAAACTTTGGCGGAACAATTACACATATCACGTCAGTCAGTTTCAAAATGGGAGAATGGGACATCTTTACCAAGCTTCGCAAATGTTGTTGCTATTAGTGAACTATTTGATATCTCTTTAGATGAACTTATAAAGGGAGACGAAAGTCTTATGGAAGAATTAGAAAAAGGACCAAAAATGAACAAGGCCGCCTTTGCGGTAATTATTGGAGTTACTCTAGGAATTATTGGATACATACTTTCTACAACTGTTTTTCATATATCTGAAGATAGTATGTATAGTTGGACAACGTTACCGTTACTTATTTCGTTTTTTGCCTTAATATGGAGTATTAAGTGGAAGAACATCGATAAGATTATTTCAAAATGGACTGTTCCTTTGGCAATCATCTGGATAACGCTAATGATGATACCTAATATTTATGAGCTTGTTGCAGGCTTTTTAGATGGTTTTAATCGTCGTTAGAAATCAAAGAGCGTGGCGGAGCACGATTAATTCTGAGTATAACTTAAAAAAATCTCGTATTTTACATAGTAAATACGAGGTTTTTTTAGGTTATGCTGTCTTCATAATGTGTGTTTCTTCTTCTAGAATTGCGGTTAAAACACGATCAGCTACTAGCCCTACTTGACCAGGATTATGAGTGTCTCTAGGACCATCTGTTTCATAATAATTAGTTGAATTCTTCATAACTACGATATGGTCGGCCATTCGTGCTGCTTCATCAACATCATGAGTTACTAATATGGTGGTTAGATTTTGTTTTTTACAAATGTTTAGAATTAAATCCTGCATTTTATGTCTAGTTAAGGCATCCAGAGCACCCAATGGTTCGTCCA
Source organism: Companilactobacillus insicii (assembly GCF_003946015.1). Lineage (GTDB taxonomy): Bacteria > Bacillota > Bacilli > Lactobacillales > Lactobacillaceae > Companilactobacillus > Companilactobacillus insicii. The sequence goes on along the minus strand of NZ_RHNU01000011.1, from coordinate 25,630 downwards.
GCAATAGAATTTCAGGATTAGTCATCAGTGCTCTAGCTAATGCTACTCGCTGCTTTTGCCCACCAGACAATTGATTGGGGTAGTGATCAGCGTATTGGCTTAACTCAACTAGCTCTAATAATTCTTTAGCATGTTCAATCTCTTCGGCTTTTTTTGATTTAAATGAGAGATTCTCAATAACGGTCATCCATGGTAATAGACGATCTTCTTGAAACATCATTCTAATAGTAGTTTTAGTATTCGTGTGAGCAATATCAATTGATCCACTGGTTGGCTTTTCCAATCCAGCAATCAGCCGCATTAAAGTACTTTTACCACCACCACTCATACCAACTAAAGCTATAAATTCACCTTGATGGATATCCAAGTTTACATCTTGTAATGCGGTAAGGTTATCATAAGTTTTACCGATATTATTTACTTTTATAATTGTATTTGTGTTCATTAAACGATACTCCTTCCGGTTGTTTGCCATTCGAGTAATAGATTTTCAAAACTTTTTGCGACAAGATCTGATACTTTACCAAGAATTGCATAGACAACTATACATAGAACAACGGTCTCCATATCAACGAAGTCCTCAGCGTTGTTTGCCATATAACCAATTCCTGAACTGGCTGATATTGTTTCAGCCACGATTAATGTTGTCCACATTACGCCCAGAGCGTAGCGGATACCCACTAATATTTGAGGTAAAGCAGCGGGAAAAATAATTTTCTTAAACATATCAAATCTAGATAGTTCATATGATTTACCCATCTCAAGCAAGTCTTTGTCCACGGAACGAATTCCAGAATATGTATTGATATAGACGGGGAACATTGTTCCAATTGCGACTAGTGATATTTTTGCGGATTCATTAATTCCTAACCATAGGATAATTAATGGGATAAGTGCCAAATGAGGAATATTTCTAAACATTTGAATCGATGAGTCGAATAACAAGCTAAATGTTTTGGACATCCCATTGATGAATCCAAGAATGAATCCAATTCCACCACCAATCAGTAATCCGATAGTTGCACGATACAAACTAATACTTAAATTTTTAGGTAATTCACCACTAACAGTAAGTTTGATGCCATCTTGTAAGACTGCAATTGGTGACGGGAGGACGGAAGTTGATAACCAACCGACAGAACTTGCCAATTGCCAGATTACTAATAGGATAATTGGAATTAAAAATGGAAGTGTCTTGTCGTAAGGAATACTTAGATGCTTTAATCGTGGGTTAGTACTATTTATTTCCATCGGTTTTTGCATTAATTAAGCCTCCTTAATATATTGTTTTTCTTCGATCTCTTTAGCTAACAAGTTGCGTTGAACCTTACCGGTGGGATTCTTAGGTAATGATTGACCAAAGATATATTTCGTTGGTCGTTCAGCGGGCATTAGTTGATTATTGGCTAAGTTCTTTAATAGTGCTAGTTGATAGCGATGATCTGGTTGATTATTCTTAGTGACAATTACTGCAGTTACAGTTTCTCCGTAGATTTTATCTGGTGTACCAACAACTGCCATTTCTTGAATAAAAGGTAAGGTTTTGAGGCAATCTTCTACTTCTAAAGGATTGATATTTTCACCACCTCGAATAATCATTTCTTTACGACGACCGACGATAAATAGGTATCCGTCATCATCAATTCTTCCTAGATCACCAGTTAGTAAATAACCGTTTGAAAAGGCCTCTGGCTGTGCATCTAAATAATGAGTGATTACTGATTCACCTTTTAGAGCAATTTCACCAACTTTATTCGTATCCATTTCCGTCAAACTACTATCAAGTATTTTTACACTAGTTCCATAAGGTATCCCGACACTGTTTTGCTTTGGAGCATAAAGAGGATTTTGGGTAATCTGACTAGCAGCTTCGGTCATACCGTAGCTTTCAATTAGTGGAATATCGAAACGATATCTGAATTCTTCCAGTGTTGTAGGTAAGAGTGGAGCTGATGCGGTCCTTAAAAATCTGAGCTTATTAGGTTTTGGTTGTTCATCACGCTGTAACAATATTTCGATAATTGCTGGAGTTAATGATACCCAAGTAAGCTGTTTATCGAATATTTCTTTCCAGAATAAATGTGCACTGAATTTTGTTCTAAAAATTAATTGGCCATCAGATAAGCGAGTTGCTAGATTAGAAATAACCATAGCATTAACGTGGAATAGAGGCATAATGATCATTGTGCGATCAAAGTCTGTTAAATCTTGACTTTTAATGATGTTATTAGCATTTGTAAATAATTGCTCGTGCGTTAGTCCTACACGTTTTGGTTTACCAGTTGTTCCCGAAGTATGCATGATGACGGCAAATTGATTATCAAATGGTTCTTTAGCTGGATGTATTTCATGATCTTTTCTGATATACAGTTCAACCTCTGGTTCATGTAGAGTTGTCAATTTAGGCCTTTTTTCAAATGTTGAATTTAACGTATCAGGCTCTTCAATATCTGAATTAAGGATCATTGCGGAGTAGTTATACTGTTCTTCAAATTCGCTTAATTGAATATCTGTAACTGCAGGATTGATTGGATGGACGATTGCACCGACTTCCCACAAAGTTTCAGTGACCAATGAATAAGTTACTGAATTATTTAAGGCGATTAGTACGATGTCGTTGTAGCCAATACCTTGATTAGTGAAGTATTGAAGCCAGGTTTCTCGCTCTTCATTTAATTCGTTACCTGTGTACCAGTGATTTTTAGCATCTTGCATAATTGGACGTTTAAGATTATTTGTTAATTGTTGTTTTAGTTGAGTAGTTAGTTTAGACATATGTAACACCAAGTCCTTTCGAATGTGCGACTTAAATTTTTTCTTTTGATTGAATAAACCTAGTTTACAAATATGCTTGATATCTAACTACTATTTTTCGATAAGCATTAAATAAGATTTTCTTATTAAAACACTTATATAAAAAGCACTTGACTAAAAAAATTAGTCAAGTGCTTTAAATGTAACTGTAAATACGCTACCTTGTGGTTCATTATCATTAACTTCAATTTGAGCGTTATTTAAAGCAACCAGTTTAGAAACAATTGCTAGACCGAGACCGCTGCCTTTTACTTCAGTTGAATGCGATTCATCAACACGGTAAAATCTTTGAAAAATTTTGTCCTTTTTGTCATTAGGAATGCCAATTCCTAAATCAGCAATACTCAACTCAATTCCGTTAGTAGTTTTGTGAACACCTAAAGTTATAGGTGTATCACTAGGAGAATATTTACTGGCATTATCTAATAATGCAATGATGATCTGGTGGATCATATCTTCATTACCGTTTATTTTTAAACCGGGTTCAATGTCAGTGTTTAATTTTTGAGAAATAGTACCTTGGTAATGATTACTTAATCGCTCTACTAATTCTGATATGTTAATTTCTTGTAAATTGATTTTAGCTTTATCAGCACGTGATAAATGCAATAGATTTTCGATTAAGTTTTGCATTCTTAATGATTCTTCGTCAATAAAATCAAGTGATTCAGGTATTACTTCTGGATGTTGTTCACCGTGGCGCTTGATCAAATTAATATTTCCTCTGATGGCCGCAATTGGTGTTCGTAATTCGTGTGAGGAATCTGAAACAAATTGCTTCTCGCGTGCTAGACGCTCATTTTGAACTTTCAATAATTCGTTAAAAGAATTACCTAGTTCATTTATTTCTACCGGACTTTCGGGAACGTTTAACGTTGGCTGATTAGCGTCCAAATCTTTTGTAGTTTTTTTAGTTTCATTGGCTAATTCTAAAGTTGGAGAACTCAATCTTTGGGCCAATCTGCGTGCCCACCAAGTTCCAAATCCAAGTGTCACAAAAACTACGATACTAATTACTATTACTAATAAGATTAATCTTCTAATTAGATTATTCAGGCTAACCCAGAGTTGATAAGTAGTTGAGTTATTTTGTTGCCTGTAGTACAGAAACAATCCGTATTGAGGGATGTAGACTACGTTTTTTAAGAATAATACGTGATATTGTTTTTTTGATAAAAATTTCTTAGAAGAGGGAGAGGTCATGATAACTCGTTCTCGCTTTAATGATGCAGCAGTAACTGACTTATCTTTAGTTTTTACACGGATAAATGAATTTTGTTTAGTGTGTCTTTCATTTTCGTTATTCCACTGAATGAAGCTGGGAATACTTTTTATGTTGGATCTATTCAAACTCGTCATAAGTCCCCGAGCGTCATGAGATGTGAAGGACGCTTGTTGAAATCCAACAGTGACCAAAACAATTATACTGATGGACAGAGTAATAATTACTACTAGTCGACTGATGGCCTGACTGATCAAACTCTCATAAGTTCGAGAGTTATTTTTTTGTTTAGTGTTCATCGGCGGTATCCTCAATTGAATAACCAACTCCACGAATTGTTTGAATCAAGGGTTGGGTATTTTTACCATCAATTTTGTTTCTCAAATAGCCAACATACACATCTACGACGTTTTGCTGCCCTAAGAAATCTTCACCCCAAACATTATCGAGTAATTCATCTCTGGTAAATACTTGTCCAACATGTTGAAGGAAGAATAGAAGCAAATCATATTCACGACGAGTTAACTGAATATTTTCACTATTTCTAACAACTTGATGAGATTTGGTGTTCAGTATTAAATCAGATAGTTGATAAGTTTGATCTGGTTCATTCATTTGTTCCATTCTTCTTTGAATTACACGAACACGTGCAAGTAATTCTTCTATTTCAAATGGTTTTGTAATGTAGTCATCAGCACCATTATCTAACCCTGCCACTTTATCGCCAACATAATCGCGTGCGGTCATAATAATTACAGGTACTTGATCATGCTTGCGAATTCTTCGTAGGACTTCCATACCGTCTAATTTTGGTAACATCCAGTCTAGTAAGATAAGTAGCAAGTTATTTTGATTGTCCTCATACTTGTCCATTGCTTCTAATCCGTCATTAGCAACTACGACGTTGAAATCTTCAAACTGTAGTTCCTTTGTTAGATAACTAGATAAACTAAGTTCGTCTTCAACTATTAATATTGTGTTTTTCATTCGAACCTCCTAAAAGGTGTTTGTTGTATTCATTATAGTGGATAATTTTTTTATTAAAATATATTTTGGTTTAAATGACAAAAAAAGAAGTTTTCTCATCTCTGGGAAAACTCCTTTTTGTTGAATAATTATTAATCTATTTTTGTTTAACACCCAATTTAACTTGGCATTCAGGACATAAACCATAAACTTCCATATGATTACCAGAAATCATATATCCAGAAATATCAGCTGTTCTTTCTTCTAATGATTTTTCATCTTTACTAAATCCGGGGTACGTAACATCTACTATTTTGCCACAATTAGTACAAATTGCATGGTAATGCGGCGTTCCGAAATAATCATAATGAGTACTTCCGTCACCATTTTGTAGTTCAACAACTAATCGATGTTCTACGAAAGTATTCAAAGTATTGTAAATGGTAGATGACCCCATATTTGGAAGTTCTTTGCTTAGGCCATCCCGAATAGTCTCTACTGTGGGGTGGTTATGATGACTTGCAAGGTATGCCAAAATAATGTGACGTTGAGGAGTGACACGTAGTTTGTGATCTTTTAAAACTTTTAGAGTGTCCTCCATGACAGAACTATTAGTCATAAGCAATCTTCCTTTCTGTAAGTGTTCCTATCTTGGAATCATTACAATGTAATTATAAACCCCATGGGATAAAAATATCAATTATTTTCGACTTGGATAAGTTGTATATTCGAATATTTAAGGTTTTACTTTTAAGCAAAAAAGTATTATGATGTATTCGTTAATAAATGATAATCATTCCAAACTAGAAATGGTTACAGCTTAGAGTAATCGAAATAAGGGGCGAGGAAAATGCAAAAAGTACAAAAAACAAAGAAGAGTAGGAGCTTAGCTGAAAAGATTAACGTTATGCGTGCCAGTGTTATGGGCGCAAATGATGGAATTCTTTCAGTTGCCGGTATTGTTATTGGTGTTGCTGGTGCGAAAAGTAATAGTTATGCAATTTTCTTAGCTGGTATCGCTGGTATGCTTGCCGGAACTATATCAATGGCAATGGGTGAATGGGTATCCGTAAGTACTCAGCGTGATAGTGAACGTCGAGCCATTGAAAAAGAATCAGCGGCATTAGATGGACATTATGATGATGAATTTGATTTCATCAAGAACAAATATCAAGGTACAGGAATATCAGAAGAGTTGGCATTGAAGGCCACTCAAGAAATGATGAGTGATGACCCGTTGGATGTAGCTGTTCGTGAGAGATTTGGATTTAATCCTAAGGAACATACAAGTGCGATTGCGGCAGCGATGGCTTCGATGATTTCTTTTCCAACAGGTTCAATATTACCTTTAGTTTCGATTACATTTTTCCCAGAAAATATCAGAATTATTGCGACAGTTATTGCGGTTGTAATTGCTTTGAGTATTACTGGTTATACTGCAGCAGCGTTGGGTAATGCTGACCGTACCAAGGCAGTGTTTAGAAATGTGATCTCAGGAGTTTTAACTATGATTGTGACCTACTTTATAGGTTCACTATTCGCACATTAAGGAAGTGACAAATTTGATGAAAGCTATTAATGTTCCAAAACCTAAAAAGCAAAAAAAGACAATGGCAGAACGTTCAAATACGTTGCGTGCCGGTGTACTAGGATCTAATGATGGAATCTTAACGGTTGTTGGTGTTTTGTTCTCAGTTGCCGTTGCTACAACTAACCAATTCACTATTTTCATTGCGGGCTTATCCGATCTTCTAGCATGTGCTTTTTCAATGGCTTCTGGCGAATATGCTTCAGTTAGCTCCCAAAAGGATACAGAAAAAGCAGCTATTGAAAAAGAACGTGAATTGATCAAAACAAATTATCAGGATGAGGTTCAAGCAGTCGCTGATTTCTACATTGAACGTGGTGTAACTGCTCAGACTGCGACTGAAATTGCTGAAGAATTAATGAAGAAGGATGCTTTAGGTACAGTGGTAAAAGTTAAGTATGATCTTGACTTAGGACACTATATGAATCCTTGGGATGCAGCCTTTTCTTCATTGGTTGCAGCATCATCCGGTGGTATCTTCCCATTAGTTGCAATGACATTCTTACCCGTATCTCTGCAATGGCCAGGAACTATTTTGGCAGTTACCTTATCAGTAGCTTTGACAGGATTCTTAAGTGCTAAACTTGGGGATGGATTAGTTAAGACTGCAATTATTAGAAACGTTATTGTTGGTATTATTACGATGATTATTCACTATTCAGTAGGATTAATGCTTTAATATTTCAAAAAATGGATTTCGAGAAATCGAAATCCATTTTTATTTATTCTGTATGATAGACTGAAATAAGACTTATTAGAAATGGTAAATACAATGAATAAAGAAAAAATCAAACGTTTTGAAAATAGTGGGGAATTTTTTAGTTGCCCCATGTGTAATGAAAGATTGGAATTACAAGGTACTAGTTTAGTGTGTGTGAACAATCATAATTTTGATATTTCCAAGTATGGTTACGTTAACTTCCTATTAAATATGAAACAGCAAAAGAATTATGATAAAGATAATTTTGAGAATCGTGGTTTAATCTTGAAGGATGGATTATATGATCATATTTTGACTAAATTGATTACTATTATTGAGGACTTGAAGATAAATAATATTTTAGATGTGGGTTGTGGTGAAGGTTATTATTCACGTGAAATACACAAGTCATTGCAAAAGCAATTATTGGCATTTGATATTTCAAAAGACTCGATACAACAGGCAGCACGTCACGATATTGATAATGCTGTTAAATGGTTTGTTGGAGACTTAGCGCAATTACCCATTCAGGATAATAGTGTGGATGGAATCTTAGATATTTTTTCACCGGCCAATTACAATGAATTTCATCGTATTTTGAAAGATAATGGTTACTTGATCAAGGTTATTCCGGGCGAGAATCACGTTATTGAGTTACGCCAAAAAGCTAGCCAGTATTTGCGAAGTGATAGTTATTCTAACAAAAAGGTCTTGGATTATTTTGAAGGTCACTTTACGATGATCGATGAAATTAATGCCACACAAACGTATCAAGTATCATCTGAAGTACGTAATGCTTTCATTCAAATGACCCCATTGCTATTTAATGTTGATACCAAAAAAATCGATTGGAGCGACGTTAATAAAATTACAGTTGATTCAAAGATTTTAATTGGTAAAGCCTAACAACAGTGTAAGTTCTGCTAATTTAGGTTCATAATAGTTAGTGTTGTTAGTGAGGGATTATGAATGAAAAATAAAAAAAGAGGACTCTTCTTTGTTATTACCGGAGGTATACTTTGGGGAGCTTCTGGTACTAGTGCTGAATATTTATTCTCAGGACTACATGTTTCACCAAACTGGTTAGTTGGGATTAGATTATTTAGTGCTGGGTTACTATTATTAATTTGGTATGGAATAACTGCCGGCAAATCGGTCTTTGATATTTGGAAGAAGAAGACGTCTTGGGTAATGTTGATACTGTTTGCTTTCTTAGGAGTATTACCATCACAATGGACATATTTCTTGGCTATTAATTATGGTAATGCGCCAACGGCAACGGTTTTACAATTTTTAGGGCCATTATTTATTATTGTTTACCTAACCGTTGCAAATAGAGAATTACCACGGAGAACAGATGTTATATCGGTTATTTTGGCTTTAATAGGGACTTTTTTGTTAGTAACTAATGGTAATTTGAACGGATTAGTTCTTTCGCCATTAGCAATGTTTTGGGGTATTATGTCAGGTATTGCATCAGCAACTTATACTTTGTTACCACGAGGATTACTTAGAGAGTACGATGCCAGATCAGTCGTTGGTTGGGCAATGTTGATCAGTAGCTTTTCATTTGTTGGAGAGGTAACGAATAAGCCTCTACCAAGATTGAATTTAATGGGTGTTCTTTGTATCTTGTTTATTATTATTTTTGGTACGATGTTTGCCTATCTATTCTATATAAGCAGTTTGCGTGACTTGTCACCAAGTACTACTAGTATGTTAAGCTCGTTTGAGCCATTAACGGCAACTATACTTTCGGTAACATTGTTGAGTACACCTTTTACTTTGGTACAACTTATAGGTGGGATTTTGATTCTTTCTACTACATTCCTACAAGCATTACCGACTAAAACAATTGAACATTCTGAACAAGAAGAAGTTGATGACACTGAAAGTGAATAGAGCTCAAATACTTCCAACTTCTAAGTATAACTACAAACACCCTCGTATTTACGTAAGTAAATGCGGGGGTGTTTGTAGTTAAACGGAGAAAATTTCACTTTGTCTTAAGCATCAAGTCTAGAGAACTTTGCAAATCCTTTAGCTGTTGTTCATCAACGCAATTGACATTTTTACGGATATTTTGGGCAATAACTAGTTTCATAGCCTTATCGACACCGGATTTAACTGCAGATAGTTGAACTAGGATGTCGTCACAAGGTCTTCCATCTTCCATCATATGCAAGATACCATCTAATTGACCACGAGATCTTTTAATTTGACTAGTTATTCTCTTACTAGCATTTTGTTCTTCTTCAGTCTGAGACATATGAAGCCTCCTAAATAATTAATATCAAAGATATTATACCCGGTCGGGTAGTGTACTTCAAATGATATGGTTACGGTATTACCATGCGTAATCAAATTAATTGATATATTTTACCCTAGGGGGTATATTGTTTATTGAAGTTAAAAGTAAATATAAGGGGTATATAATATGAGCAATATCACAGAAATTTCTGATAAGACTTATAATGATGAAACAAATACAGGATTAGTAATTACAGATTTTAACGCTGACTGGTGTCCTCCATGTAAAATGATGAATCCAATCCTTGAGAAGTTGTCTTCAAAGGATGAATTAGGTGATAAGATTAAGTTTACATCAATGAATGTGGATCATAATCCTGAGACACCAAACAACTTTGGCATCCAAGGAATTCCTACATTTATTATTAAAAAAGATGGAAATGTTGTTGGCCGTATGGTTGGGTATCAACCAGAAGCTAAGTTCCGTGCAGCCTTAGAACAATACATGTAAGTTTAAAACAGGCTGTGACATAACTGTAAAATTCATTATTTATGCAGCATGAATAAAACAAATATCTCCAGTAATCCAAAATCGGATTACTGGAGATATTTTTGTTTTAGTACGTATTATTAGTGTAATAGGTAGTATCGAGACCATTAGTATTATAGTCAGTACTATCTGGATCGTTAAAGAAATTAGCGTTTAATTTATTAAGTTGTGTTTCAGTGTTATTTAATTTTTTCTTTTTAAGATCAAGATTAGCTCTCAATTTATCGGAAGCTCTTTGCAAAGTGCTATTTGATAATATTTGATAAGAACTGCCATTTATCCAAGCACTTTGTCCTTGAAGTTGTAACGATGTCATGTGTTTTCCGGCATTGTGGTATTTGACAGGGAAGTTTTCCATTTGGCTATCCGTTAAGTCAGTACTAATATCAGGTCCCAATTTAGTAATTAGGCTAGGTAGCTTAACCAAATATTTTGGTTGTTGCAGCTTTTTAACGACAGCTTTTAGTACTTGTTGCTGACGAAGTTGTCGACCGTAGTCCCCACGAGGATCTTCGTAACGCATGCGAACATAACTCAAGGCTTGTTTTCCATTTAAGTGGTGAGTACCCTTAGGAATTGTTACGCCACCAAAGCTAACTTTGATAGGTGTAGTAACAGTTACACCATCTACGAAGTTAACAGTCTTTTCTAGAGCCCCCATATTGATAGCAACACTGTAGTCAACATTGATTCCAAGCAACTCACCAACAGTGTTCTTAGCCATCTTTGCTTTACCAATATTGTATGCAGCATTTATTTTTTGAACATCCTTCTTCTTACCAGCTCCAACCATTTCGGCCATGGTATCACGAGGGATAGAGTACATGACTGATGAGTTAGTCTTGGGATTCAGAGTGACAATCATCATGGTGTCGGAATTACCACGATCAACTCTACCATCAGCACCAGTATCTGCACCTAGTAATAGTACAGAGATGGGTTTACCTTCATCGATTTTTTTAGAAACACTGTTTTGATTGTTATCAATTGAATCTAAGGCCTTTTTACTTTGATATACATATATACCAAGTACAATTCCTATTACTACTAGTATGGATATTAATCCAATAATTACACGTTTAAAAATTTTCATTGTTTTCTCCAAAAGATACTTTTGCGATGTATCTATTTTAATCATAAGTACTTAATAATGTAAAGTAATTATGTGGAAGAAATAAAATATCATTCAATGATATTCGTATAAAGACTTACCACCGCCTGAATTATTTCATCTTTATTTTTAAAATACAAATATAAAGTCGCAGAACTTTATGCTGTATTTGTTAGAACAGTTTATGTTAAATTTAGACATAATTATAAGGGGATAAATTATGAAAAAAATTTATTTTATTTGTACAGGTAATTCATGTCGCTCACAAATGGCAGAAGGATTGGCCAAGAAATATTTGCCTAATTGGGAGGTCCGTAGTGCTGGTGTTGAAGTACATGGTCTAAACCCAAGAGCTGTTGCAAGTATGAAAGAAATTAATATAGATATTTCCCAAAATACTTCTAATTTGATCGACGTTGAATACTTCAATAGTTGTGATTTTGTTGTTACTTTATGTGGTGATGCTAAAGATAAATGTCCGGTAGTTCCTAAAGGTGTAACGCATCTACATTGGGGATTTCCTGATCCAGCGCAGGCCACAGGTACTGAAGAACAAATCATGGATTCTTTTCGTAATGTCCGTAATCAAATTGAGCAAAAGATAATAAGCTTTAGTGAAAATCCTCATATTATAGTTAATTAATTTAAGAAATATTATTATTTATAACACAAATGGGGTTATTAGTTTTTCGTATCAGTGATATTATATAGGTGAGATGTGGTAACGTTTGCAAAAATTATTTTATGGGGAGATGATCTTTTGACAAACAAAAATGTAATTAGAAGTATTAAGGAATACGTGGATGCGTTGGAGGTCAAGGTGATCTTTTCCGAACCCACAAAATTTAATCCAGTTGACTATCCACAACTGGAGCAGATGGGTAAATGGACTCATGATAAGATCAAAAATACTTTGACATTAAGTGCCAAACATCTCACAGACTACAAAGAGGGAGACCTAGTTAGAGCACTATCTGATTCACGTGTGGACCCTAACAAGTATGTTATCAAGTTCTTACCTCTAAAAATGAGTGTCTAGTTTCCAAAAAAACTTCGGAGATAATCCGGAGTTTTTTTATATAATTATTGTTATTATATAGGTAAGTAAGGGGATGAGATTATGTCAAAATTGGCACAAGTATTAGTCGTCATAGATATGCAAAATGCCTTGAAATATAGTTATAATTACGAAGGACTCTTGAAATCAGTTAACAAGAGAATCGATACTTATCGATTTGCTAATTTACCAATTATTTTTGTTCAACATAATGATCAGGATGTTGTTAGAGGCAGTGACCTATGGCAATTTTCTAAGGGATTAGATATTAAAGATGATGATATGGTTGTTGAAAAAACTCATGCTAATGCTTTTTATAGAACTAATTTGAATAATTTGTTACAGGAAAATAGTTTAAGTACTATTGAATTCTGCGGAGTTCAAACTGAAATTTGTTGCGATGCAACTATTAAGATGGCTCATGGTTTGGGCTACAAAGTTATTATGAAGCATGATATGACATCGACTTATGATAATAATTATATGACCGCCGAGAATACGATTGAATTCTATGAGAATATTTGGGACGGTAGATTTTTAACATTCGTATAGTAAATAAGAAACCTCACGTTTGTGGGGTTTCTTTTTGTTTATGATTCATCTATATTGAGGATAGTAAGAAGTATTGATATGGAGGGATTGAATTATGCAAAAACATTCAGCTTGTTCATCAATTATGGTCGGTAAGAAGGCGTCGATGGATGGTAGTACATACATTGCTAGAAATGAAGATAATTATGTAGCTATCTATCCAAAGAAGTTCTATGTTGAGCCAGCAGTTTCAAATCAAGATAAAACATATAAGTCTTTTTATAATGATTTAACAGAAAAATTACCAGCAAATGGTTATCGCTACACAACTTCGCCTGATGCTAATACGACAGAGGGATTATATGAAGAAGATGGTATCAACGAAAAAGACGTTGCAATGAGTGCGACTGAAAGTGTTTATGGCAATGAAAGAGTCCTTGGGTATGATCCATTGGTTGCCGAAGGTGTCGCTGAAGATTCTATTACTACTCTGGTCTTGCCATATATTGATTCTGCTCGTGCAGGCGTTAAGCGATTGGGTGATTTGATTGCTAAGTACGGTTCAGCTGAGAGTAATGGTGTTCAATTTAGTGACCATGACGAAGTTTGGTATATGGAAATTGCCACTGGTCATCAATGGGTAGCAATTAGAATTCCTGATGATTGCTATGCTTTTGCTGCTAATCAAATAGGTATTGAAGAAATTGATTTTGATGATCCTGATAATTATATGTGGTCAGAGGGAATTCAAAATTTTGTTGAAGAATATAATTTGAATCCGGATGAAGATAAGTTCAATTTCAGACATATTTTTGGTACTGATACAAAGACCGATCACCATTACAATACTCCTCGTGTTTGGTTTGCTCAGAAATATTTGAATCCAAGTACTGAACAAAATCCTGAATCTCCAGAATTACCATTTTTGCGTAAGCCAGAGAAAAAAGTTTCGGTCGAAGACATTCAATATGTTTTGAAGTCACATTATAATGAAACACAATTTGATCCATTAGGTAGTGGCAGTGAAGATGATAAAAAACGTTATCGTTCAATCTCACTATCTAGAACTGCTAATTCACATATTTTACAAATGAAGAACGGAAAGTTGAGTGTTGAATGGAAGTGCTTTGGTATTCCTAGTTTTACTCCATTTGTACCATTCTTTACTAATGCAAATGATACTGATGAGACTTATCGAGATATTTCTGATTCAATGAACTTGAAAGATGCATATTGGATTTACGAAGCATTGTCAATGATTGTAGAATCTCATTATTCAGAGTTTATCGAAGAAGATTTGGATTACCAAAAGGAATTATCGCAATGGGCCAGAGAAAAAATTGATTCTGTCGAAAGTGAGGCTGCTTCATTATCAGATGCCGAATTAGTTAGCTATTTGACTAAAGAAAATCACGAAATTGCTACATATTATAATGATAAAGCTAAAAATCTATTAGCTAAATTAGTAACTGAAGGTGCAGAGCTATCTAAGTTAACATTTAAGATGGATCCAAATCTTTAGAGATATACTTTTAACAATTTAGTTATAACCACTTAAGAGTATAATTATATTAATAAAAAATAGGGGGATAAAAATGACAGATCGTATCGAACTATCAGCATGTACTTCAATTCTAGTTGGTAAGAAGGCTTCAATGGATGGAGCTACTTATATTTCTAGAAATGAAGATCGTATGATTGCTATTCATCCAAAGCGTTTCTTTGTACGACCAGCTGTTTCGGGTCGCAAAGAAACATACGTATCACCATATAACAAACTAACAGTTCCACTTCCTGAAAGTGGTTATCGTTATACTTCAACACCAAACGGTGATCAAAGTGAAGGTCCTAATGAAGAAGATGGATTTAATAAATTGAACGTTGGTGAGAGTGCTACTGAAAGTGTGTACGCCAATGAACGTGTCTTGGCTTTTGATCCATACGTTAAGGATGGGTTGGCTGAAGATTCTTTGACAACATTAGTTCTGCCATTTATTAAGTCTGCCCGTGATGGTGTCCGTTATTTAGGCGAGTTAGTTAAGAAATATGGTTCAGCTGAAGGTAACGGGATTCAATTTAATGATAGTAATGAAGTCTGGTATATGGAAATTGTTACTGGGCATCAGTGGGTAGCGGTACGAATTCCAGATGATTGTTACGCGGTTGCCGCAAATCAAATTGCGATTGAGGATATTGATTTTAATGATTCCCAAAATTATATGTGGGCTGATGGGATACAAGACTTTGTTAAGGAACATGGCTTGAATCCAGATGAAAATCGTTGGGATTTTAGACATATTTTTGGTACAGATACTGAAAAAGATCACCATTACAACACACCACGTGTTTGGTTTGCCCAAAGATATCTGAATCCAAGTATTGAGCAGGATCCAGAATCACCTGAATTGCCATTTATCCGTAAACCTGAGCGTAAGATTGCGATTGAAGATATTCAATATATCTTGAAGTCACATTATAATGAAACAAAATATGATCCATTGGGTAGTGGTAGCGAACATGATAAGAAGACATATCGTGCTATTTCATTATCACGTACTGCTAATTCACACATCTTACAAATGCGTGATGCCAATAAAAATGGTGCAGCAGGAGTTCAATGGATTGGATTTGGTATTCCTACATTTTGTCCACATGTTCCATTCTTTACAAATGCTAATGACACTGATGAATCATATCGTGAATTACCAGATAAGATGAATTTAGACAGTGCATATTGGATGTATG
Source organism: Companilactobacillus insicii (assembly GCF_003946015.1). Taxonomy (GTDB): domain Bacteria; phylum Bacillota; class Bacilli; order Lactobacillales; family Lactobacillaceae; genus Companilactobacillus; species Companilactobacillus insicii. Next base: position 10,096 of record NZ_RHNU01000011.1, on the reverse strand, counting down.
AGGCTTTAGCAATGATTGTAGAGTCACATTATGCAGAGTTCATTCAAGCTGACATTGATTATCAAAAGGACTTGTCAGAATGGGCAAGAAGAAAGATTGAGTCAGTTGATAAAAAAGCTGTAACAATGTCTGGTAGTGAATTAACAGATTATTTGACGACTCAAAATCATGAAATCGCTACTCACTATAATGAAGCTACTAAGAAACTTTTAGCAGAGTTAGTTACTCAAGGTGCTGAGTTATCTAAACTAACATTTAAGATGGATCCTAACTTATAGGAAATTTTTGGATGCCGTCTCTGGGTGCAAAAAATGCTGCCGCTGTGGGGACCGCTTGGAGTCGAGGTCTCCAAGCTCGGTTTTGAACTTCGCATAGTACACGAAGTTCAAAACTCGTCCCGTGGTGTAATGGCTGAAGCCATAACGCCACCTCCACTGCTTCCTGCATTTCTTGCACCCAGAGACTAATCTATCAGGGAAATAAATTAAAATGAAATAAAAAAAGCTAGATATTTTGTTCGGATAATATATCCGGATAAAAAGTATCTAGTCTTTTTTTATTCGATTCTGTAATCGATCTTCTTTGTTATGCTTCAAAAGCTATTTTTAAATTATCGTAAGTATACGTGTTACCTTCTATAGTAACGCGATTACGGCCGTTATTTTTGGATTGATATAAGTAACCATCAACACGTTCGAGAATCTCTTTAGTGGATGCATCTGATTTCTTTACAGAAGTAATTCCAAAGCACAATGTAACATTTAGCTTAGCTCCGTTAATGAATAACGGGATATCCTTGAGTGTTTTACGAATATCGTATATTACTTCAGCAGCTTCATCAGTAGTTTTGTCTTTAAAAATAATAATGAATTCTTCGCCACCGTATCGATATAACTGGCCATTAGGACCATCAGTATTATCCGCCATCAGCTCTCGCTCAGTTAAATGGGCGACGTGTCTAAGTACTTCGTCTCCAATTTCATGTCCATAAGTATCGTTGAACTTCTTGAAGTGATCAATATCAAACATAGCCACTGTTATTGTTTCTTCTTTTTCAGAGAATTCTTGAAACAGTTCTTTTGAAGCTGTGTTTAGTGAAGAACGGTTTTTGACACCTGTGAGGGCATCGTAATTTGCTTTGATCTCCAAATCTTTGAAATCTGCGAATGACAGTCGAAGTCTTTTTTCAGTGATTCTAATAATAACCATGAATATTTCGAAGAATATCATCGAGATAATGATTTTGTACGGATTGAAATGATAGTCGATCCAGAGAATAGACCACCAACATAGGGCGAATACAGTCTGTGCAATTGTGTATTTGTAGCTAGATATCAGCATTTCGTCCTTGTGACTATACGCATAATCAACAGTTATTAACATAACGACGTAGGCCGAGAAGAATAGGGTCATATACGGTCCACTAAATCTGGATTCGTTTAAAGCGGGATTGTACAAGAATGGAAATGCTAACGTTATTAGTTCGACTAGGCGATTGTTTAGAATTAGAATTCCGAAGAAGGCAACGGCTATTTGAGCGTTAGCGTACAACCATGCATCCGTCATGAAGTAACCATGGTTAATAGTCGTAAAAACTTGTCTCAGTAACAAAATACTTACTATTAAAAGTGCACTTTCAATAATGTGCTCACCTAAACGAATAAAGAATGGTGAAGCCTTGCTGACTTTCTTTTCTAGTGTATAGGCGACCAATGTGATTACGGTTATCAGACCAACGGTAATTAGAATTACTACTAGATCTGTTGTGGTCAAATAATTTTTAATGAAATTTGCCATACATCTACTTACTTTCTAATTTATTAATATATTTATTTTAGCATTAATTTACCCAGATGAATGTTACTAATATGCATCATGTGGTATTTCTTTTGTTAAGAGACAGTTTGTCAATATTTAAATAGTTCGGCTGGTAACTCACTCATATCAGGTGTCATAAGACAATGATTTTTTTGGAAATATAGGGATTGCACTAATTTATTGTGAAAATACTAACTATTTATATTTTTTTAAAAGCGTTTGTGATAGCATATTTTTTGAAAGCGCTTTACTAAATAAGTGTAGGTGATGTTATGGAGGAAAAAAAGAGTAAATTTTCCGCAAAGGACTTTAAGGTGATAATTGCCCTAATGGCTGGTTATTCCATGGTGTACATGGATAAAAACATGGTATCCACGGCAATTATTCCAATTGCAAAGCAATTTGATTTTTCAACTTCGCAGACTGGTCTGATCATGAGTGCATTTTTCTTAGCATATTCGTGTTTACAGATACCTGGTGGGTGGTTGGCCGATAAAATCGGTGCTAAAAAGGTTTACTCATTTCTTTAGCGATTATTTCATTTTTCTCGTACATGTTCGGATTTGTCAGCAGTTTAATGCTATTTGTGATGATCAGGTTCGGTGCGGGATTGGGACATGGTGGTTATCCATCTTCATGTTCTAAAGCGGTAGCGGAGAATTTTGATAATAAAAAACGTGTTATGGTTCAATCTGGAATTTTAACGACTTCTGGAATTGGTGGTATTTTAGCGTTCACACTAGGTGCCAACGTAATTGCCATGAATTGGCGATATGGTTATTTCATGTTAGGAACATTGTTCCTGATTGCATTCTTCTGCATTTTGTTCTTATTACCTAAGGATGCCAAGGTAATAAAGCAAGAAGCTAAAAAAATATCATTCGTTGAAGTTATTAAAAACGTTAATGTTTTGAAACTATTCGTAATTATGTTGTTACTTAACATTACATATTATGGGTCGATGTCTTGGCTTCCTAGTTATCTGACTAGAACTTATTCATTGTCTCTAGGAGCTGCTGGTGCCATTTTAGCGGTTAACTCAGTCTCACAAGTTATCGGTAGTTTCTTAACTGGAGTAATTTTGTCGAAGTGGTTTGTTGGTAAACAAAAGGCTTTTATTATTATTTGTTCAATAGTCTCGGCCGCTTCAATCTATACTTTGGTTCACGTTAACAGTGTTTCAATATCACTAGTATTAGTAGCTTTGATAGGTATGTTTACTATTTCAGCATTTACAGCTACTTTTACGTGGCCACAATATATTTTTCCAAAGGAAATCATTGGTTCATCTGTTGGTATTATCAACACTGGTGGTACTTTAGGTGGATTCTTAGCTCCAATGATTATCGGCGCATTAGTAGAAGCTGCTAGTGGCAGTTTCTCGGTTGGATTTATTTTTCTTGCAGTATCTATTTTGATAGGTGGATTTGGAACCTTATTAGTTAAGGATTAGAAGGAGAGATATCTATGACAGAATATACATTAGAAGACCAAGCTTTAAAGGATAAACTATACAAGTTGATCGATGAAAAACACGATAAGATGATTGAGATCAGACATTATTTGCATCAACATCCAGAAGTGTCTTTTGAAGAAAAGGAAACAGGAAAATACATTGCTAACTTCTATAAGGATATGGACGTTAAGGTAGAAGATGATTATGGTGACGGATATGGAGTCGTTGTTACGATCGATACTGGCAATCCTGGCAAAACAATCGCGCTACGTGCTGACTTCGATGCATTGCCAGTTCAAGAAGAAACTGGGTTGCCATATGCTTCAGTTAATCCAGGAGCAATGCATGCGTGTGGACATGATGGACATACTGCATATATGTTGATATTGGCTGAGTCATTGTATGAAATGCGTTCTGATTTGACTGGTAAGATCAAGATTGTTCATCAACCAGCTGAGGAGACTCCTCCTGGTGGTGCACAAGGAATGATTGAGGCTGGAGTCTTAGATGGTGTTGATGCAATTCTTGGTGTGCACATGTGGGCTCCAATCCCTTATGGAACAGTTGAATGTACAACTGGCCCCGTTATGGCAGGGCGCTCCAGCTTTAAGATGACAATTCATGGTAAGGGTGGTCACGGATCAGCTCCACATTTGGCTAACGATGCTAATGTTGCGGCTTCATTCTTTGTTACAGCTGCTCAAACAATTGTTTCTCGTCGTGTTAATCCATTCGACATGGCTACTTTAACAATTGGTAACTTCGATGGTCGTGGTTCATTTAATGTTATCAAGGATTCTGTCTTCCTTGAGGGTGATGTAAGGTTCATGAAGGACGAAACATGTGCCGTTGTAGAAAAGAACTTTAAGAACTTAGTCAAAGGTATGGAGATTATGTTCGATGTTAAAATCGATCTCTTCTATAACAATGATTATCCAGTTTTGAATAACGACAAAGAATTAACTGAAAAGGTTCAAAAGAGTCTAGAAAATGGTGGAATCAAAGAAATTAAGCACTTGGACTTTGAAGGTAGAGAATCTGCTTCTGAAGACTTTGCATACTTTACACAAAAATTCCAGGGACTTATATGTTTGTTGGGGAAATGCCAGACGATGGTGTCTTCTATCCACATCACAGTCCTAAATTCATTGCTAATGAAAAGGCATTGGGATTAACTGCTAAAGCTGTTGGTGCTGCTACTTTGGATTTATTAAATAATTAATTTTGAGTACAGCTCTCACTGTTATGGTGAGGGCTGTTATTCTCAGATATAATATAAATTATTTTGAGTAATTAAATGATTTGTTTACTAAAATCGTGTAGTATTCAAATTATATAATTAATAAGGGGTACAGATTATGGGAGAGTTACGTTTTAATAGTGTTTTTGACATAATTGGACCAGTAATGGTCGGTCCCAGCAGCTCACATACTGCTGGAGCTGCACGAATTGGAAAAGTTGTTCATGATATTTTCGGTGAAAAGCCTGAAAAAATCACGATTGATCTATATGAGTCATTCGCTAAAACCTACCGTGGTCATGGAACAGATGTCGCTATTGTGGCCGGATTGTTGGGGATGAAACCTGATGATCCTCGTTTAGCTGATTCTTTAAAAATTGCTTATGAAGATGGAATCAAAGTTGCCTTTGTACCTAAGAGTGACAAAGTTGATCATCCCAATACTACTAAAATTACGATGATCAAGGGTGACCATAAATTAACTGTGACCGGAATATCTATTGGTGGTGGGAATATTCAAATTTCTGAAATAAATGGATTTAAGATTTCTCTTAGTATGGGAACACCTACATATATTACGGTGCATCAAGATGTCGCTGGTATGATTACCAAGGTTACACAAGCATTCACAAAACGCAATATCAATATTGGTACAATGACTGTTACGCGTGAATCAAAGGGCGAGAAGGCCATTATGATTATTGAAGTGGATGACAAGCAAGATCAAAAAGAAATATTAAAAGAATTACGTTCGTTGAAATACATGGACAATGTTACTTTCTTTGAATAGGAGAAGATTATGTTCTATACAGTTAGTGATTTAATTAAACAGAGTCAAGATTATCCATCAGTCGCTGAATTGATGATTGCGACTGAAATGGAAAATACTAGTCGAACACGTGAACAGATTTTTGCCTTAATGGAACGTAACCTTGAAGCCATGGAAGGATCTGTTAAGCAGGGAGTTGCTGGTGTTAAGTCAGTTACTGGTTTGACTGGTGGAGATGCTAAAAAAATGGATGAGTATATCAAAAAAGGTGATTTTTTGAGTGGTCAGCCGATTTTAGAAGCAGCTAGAAATGCGGTGGCTGTTAATGAAGTTAACGCTAAGATGGGATTGATCTGTGCGACTCCAACTGCTGGTAGTGCCGGAGTTTTAGCTGGAGTTTTGATGGCAGTTCGGGATAGGTTGAATATGTCACATGAAGATCAAGTTAATTTCTTATTCACAGCTGGAGCCTTTGGTTTGGCAATTGCTAACAATTCTTCAATTGCTGGAGCCGAGGGAGGATGCCAAGCCGAAGTTGGATCCGCTAGTGCAATGGCTGCAGCTTCTCTAGTTATAGCTAAAGGTGGCACTGCAGAACAAGCAGGTTATGCCATTGCTATGACGCTACAAAACTTAATGGGGCTGATTTGTGATCCAGTGGCTGGATTAGTTGAGATTCCTTGTGTAAAGCGTAATGCGATGGGATCATCTCAAGCAATGATTTCAGCTGATATGGCATTAGCTGGTGTAACGAATGTTATTCCAGTTGACGAAGTTGTAGAAACAATGCATCGTGTTGGTCAACAGTTACCATCTATGTTTAAGGAAACAGCTGAAGGTGGACTTGCTGTGTCACCAACAGCTCTCAGATTAAAAAAAGAGATTTTTGACGAAAAAGAATAAAATATATCAAAAAGAAGCTTGAATTCACGTTTTGTCATGGATTCAAGCTTTTTTGCTTTGATTTATTAATAATTAGTCAAAATTAATGTTAATAATAAGAATAAATTTAATTATAAGGGTATTTACAACAATTGTGACAAGTAACCGTCTATAATAGATATTGGAGAGGTCCCGTGTGGAATCTTTAAAAATCAATGAAAGGTAGCGAATGTATGCAGGTATATAAGAATTCATCAGAATTAATAGACCAAATTAGAAAGAGTTATCATCAATTCATTGATCAATATGAAGGTATTACGGATAATGTCGCAGATGAGAGAATCGAGCAAGTCGAGAAGACACCGCGTGAGATGCTTTCATATCAGGTTGGTTGGATTCACATGATTTTATCATGGGAAAAGGCTGAAAAGGGCGGCCAAGACATCACTACACCAACTCCAGGCTATAAGTGGGATCAAATTAGACAACTGTATGATGATTTTAACGTCAAATATGGTTCTCAAGGCTTGGACAATGAAAAGGATGAACTTAAGAGAGTAGTTGGAGAGTTAATTGATTGGATTAATCAAATGTCTCATGATGAACTATTCAAACCCGGCGAAAGAAAATGGGCAACAACCAAAGCTATGTGGCCTGTATCAAAATGGATTAGAATTAATGCCATTTCACCTTTCACAAATTACAGTCGTCAAGTTAAGAAATGGAAGAACTTTAACTTGAGACAAAGAGCATAGATAGAGAGTTCAGTCGATTGAGACTGGGCTCTTTTTTTGTATTCTGATTGCTTCCGCAAGGGTCTTCGGTAGTAACTGCTTGTTACCAGTTCTAAAGTTAAAAATTATGATATTGTCTTCCGCGTAACTTAAGACCTTGACAGTGTCCTGAAGTTTTATATCGATAGTTTCAAGAATGCTGAATACATAGCTATCTTCTGCGAAACTTTGTACGATATATTTTTGGTCGGATGACAAATCATCAATTAGTGTTTGTTGAGTCGATTTAATCATTGGTGAATTATTGGGGATGATATTTCCATGGGGGCAAAACTTAGGATAGTTTAGTCGATCGTTCAACTTATCTATAAAAGTCTCACTTACTTTGTTAGTCAAAATATCAGACTCTTTATGTGCCGATTCTAGTGAGAATTCAAGATCTGTTACTAACCATACTTCGATTAGTCGTTGTTGTTGGATATAAGGATTAAGTACCTCAATCCCCTTGTTAGTTAATTTAGAGCCGTAGTATTTCGTATACGATAGTAATTCTGTATTTTTAGCTAAACTTCTAGTTCGTTCCGTCACGGATGCATTGCTAAGATGCGCCTTTCTAGCAATGTCACCGTTGCTGACATTGTGTAAGGATCCTCCTAGTTCGTATATTAATTTCAAAAAGTCCAAATCACTCATTATTAATCACCAGAATATTTTTTAATACTCTAATCATATTTTTGAATAGTCTTTGTGTCAACCAAAAACTTAGGCTAATCTAACTAAAATATTTAAGAAAATAAATTATTTTGTATAAAATGATTTTTTTATTTGTCACATTGCCAACAACTATGCCCGTTTAACAAGTCTTCATAATTTTTTTCAGTGAATAAAGCCTTACGAGTAATTCCTATTAAATCAAGCTGGTTATCGCTTTCAGAACTTGAATGAGAATTAAAAAATATGTACTTTTTAATTAGTTGACCCTAAAAAAAACTTTACAGATTGTTAATTTGATATAGAATTGAGTTCGTAGAAAGGAGTGATTTGAATGTCAGAAGAGAAAAAAACTTTTGATAGAGTATTAGTCGGTGTGGATGATTCCGAAGATGCACAATTAGCATTTCGTTATGCAATGAGACGTTGCATAAAAGATAATTCCACTATGATCATTACCTCGATTTTGGAAAACGATGAAATGAATGTTTATCAAGCTTTAACTAAGGACTATGTTCATGGGGAGAGAGAAGCACTTGAGAAACATATATTAGAATATCGTGATGTGGCTTTGAAGGCTGGAGTTAAAAAGGTTGAGGCCATTGTCGCTGAAGGAGATCCAGGTGAAACAATTGTTAAAAAAGTTATTCCTAGTGCGGAAGCTGACCTCTTGGTTATCGGTTCATTATCAAAACGAGGAATACGCAAATACTTTGGCTCACAAGCAGCTTATATGGCAAAGTATTCACCGATATCTATAATGATTGTTCGTTGAAAATTTAATAGGGATTAAAGGAGATTATTTATGGCAAATGAAAATGAAACTCCACGTAAGCATAAACTTATCCAATATGCGAATGGTCCTTCACTAGAAGAGATCAATGGTACGGTGGAAGTTCCAAAAGATAAAGGGTTTGTAAAGACACTATTGGCTTATTCAGGACCAGGTGCGTTAGTTGCGGTTGGTTACATGGATCCAGGTAATTGGTCAACATCAATCACCGGAGGTCAAAATTTTCAGTACTTACTAATGTCAGTTATTCTAATTTCTAGTTTAATTGCCATGTTATTACAATATATGGCTGCTAAACTAGGAATTGTAAGCAGTATGGACTTAGCACAAGCTATTAGAGCCAGAACGAGTAAGGCATTAGGAATTGTTTTGTGGATTTTAACAGAGTTCGCAATTATGGCGACTGATATCGCCGAAGTTATTGGTGCAGCGATTGCGTTGTACTTGCTATTCCACATTCCATTAGTAATTGCGGTATTCATTACCGTTTTAGATGTTTTAGTATTGCTATTATTGACGAAAATTGGTTTTAGAAAAATCGAAGCAATTGTTGTTTGCTTGATTTTAGTTATTTTATTCGTATTCGTTTATCAAGTTGCACTATCAAAGCCTGATTGGGCCGGCGTTTTCAGTGGATTAATACCAGACGCAAGAACTTTTTCAACTAGTGAAAAAGTTGCAGGTATGACACCATTGAGTGGTGCTTTAGGTATTATTGGTGCTACTGTTATGCCTCATAATTTATATTTGCATTCAGCTATTTCACAAACACGTAAAGTTGATCACAATGATGAAGAATCAGTTGCTAGAAATGTTAGATTTTCAGCTTGGGATTCAAATATTCAATTAACAGCAGCATTCTTTGTTAATGCTTTGCTATTGATCATGGGTGTTGCGGTATTTAAGACAGGTGCTGTTAAAGATCCATCATTCTTTGGTTTGTATGAAGCTCTATCAGATACTTCTACTTTGAGTAACGGTATTTTGATCGGTGTTGCTAAATCAGGAATTCTATCAACATTATTTGCGGTCGCATTATTGGCATCTGGTCAAAATTCTACTATTACTGGTACACTTACTGGTCAAGTTATCATGGAAGGTTTCGTTCATATGAAGATGCCTCTTTGGTTAAGAAGATTGGTAACACGTTTGATTTCAGTTATCCCAGTTTTGATTTGTGTTATGTTAACTAGCGGTAAGAGTGCTGTTGATGAACATACGGCTTTGAATAATTTGATGAATAATTCTCAGGTATTCTTGGCCTTCGCACTTCCATTCTCAATGCTTCCATTATTGATGATGACTGATAGTGCTACAGAAATGGGTAAGAGATTCAAGAATAGTCTTTGGGTAAAAGTACTAGGTTGGTTCTCAGTTATCGGATTAACTATTTTGAACCTAATTAGTTTACCTGATCAAATCTTAGCGTTCTATGGTGATCATCCAACTGCTGGTGATGTTACAGCTTCAAAGATCATCGCTTATGTATTGATCTTCGCTGTCCTAGCATTGTTAGTATGGACTGTTGTTGATTTGCATCATGGTAATAAGAGATTAAAAGCTCAAGTTGCTGAAGCAAAACTTGCTGCAGAAGAATAAAAGTAAATAAAACAAATGAGTCTGGGACAAAACTCTAGACTCTAAAAAAAGAACCATCAAAGAAATCTAATGGGATTTCTCTGATGGTTCTTTT
>NZ_RHNU01000010.1 GCF_003946015.1 Companilactobacillus insicii | reverse complement strand
CACGCAAGGTCTTAGGCTGGAAGTCACCGGCAGAAGTTTTCTTAGGTCAATCGTTGCATTTGATTTGACAATTCGTCATTCATGGTGGAAGTTATTGGTTTCAACCAGTGAGCTTTCAATATGCAATGATGAATAAAATTTCAAAAATGGCTGATGCTAGAGTTGTTATGCCAATTTATCCTAAGGCACCAATTCATAATGTTAATGAAGCTACTGCAATGGTATTAGCTAGATACTTGTATTTAGTTAATGAGGAATTGGTTTCCCCAGAAGATATAATTTTTGTGGGAGATTCAGCTGGTGGTGGTATGGTACTATCACTGCTGCAGATGATGCGCAATCGTAAATACCCATTACCAGAAAAAGCAATTGTAATTTCACCTTGGTTGGATGTCTCAATGAGTAATCCAGAAATGGATAAGATTCAAGGAGTTGATCCAATACTTCATAAAGATGATTTGAAGTTTGAAGGAAAAGTTTACGCTGATGGTGTGAATGTAAAGGATCCTTTGGTGAGTCCAATATATGGTGACTTGACCAAATTACCTCCTATCCATTTGTTTATTGGTACGCATGATATTTTTTATGCGGATGCCAAAAAGTTAAACGAAATAGCTTTTGAGGATAATGTTGATTTAACAATGTATACCTATCCTAGTATGGATCACGTTTTTCCAGCTTATCCAATTCCTGAAGCAAAAGTGGCTCTTAAGAAAATAGCATCATTGATCAAATAATTTAATAACAAACAAAGAGGGCTCGGCAGAATTATTTCTGACGAACCCTCTTTGTTCCGCGTTTATGCTTGTTTGTAGTTTGATTCTTTCAAGTTACTTACTGTTAGCATAACTATTAAACTGATGATGTAAAGGGATGAGATGAACATCATAACTGTCATTACATTGTAGTTATCTAGGATCCATCCGATGGCTAAACTGGAGAATCCACCGATACAACGTCCTGTATTCATAATGACATTATTAGCAGTAGCTCTGATCTCTGTTGGATAAAGGCGACTTACTACAGCTCCATATCCAGCAAACATTCCATTAGAGAAGTAACCGACGATTGCGCCAACAATGATAAGTGAAATCATATTAGTTGGTAGTGTTAGAATGTAAACTCCGATTGCTGAACAAACTAAGAAGATTCCGAATGCCATTCGAGGTCCAAGTGTATCGAGGATCCATCCGAATGTTAGCATACCAGCACACATTCCTAAGATTGTGGCAATCATCCAAGTGGAACTTGCCACCGTTAGATTTAGTTGCTTTTGCATGATTGTTGGTAACCAGTTCATAAGTCCGAAGTAACCAGCGATTTGAACGATAGCCATAATTGTCAATGCAATTGTTTGATGAGCAATTTTTGGTGTAGCGAATAATTCTTTGATGCTTCCGTGTTTTTCTTTGGAGGATTTGATGAATGTATCACTTTCTTTTAAGTGATGTCTGATGAAGAATGTAATGATAACCGGTAAGATTCCGAACAAGAACAGTGCATGCCAACCAAGTGTTGGAATAATGAATGCTGCTAGTAGTGCTGCCATGATGGCACCACCTTGCCCAGCCATTCCGACCCAGCTAGATACACGACCCAGTTTTTTCTTAGAGAAGCTTTCGGCAAGAACTGTCATACCAATTCCATATTCACCACCACCACCGATTCCGGCGAAGAAACGGCAAATGTAGACTGCTGTCAGACTGTGTGCGAAGAACATTGCGCCGGTTGCGATAGCGAAGATAAAAATTGTATAAGTAAATGTTTTGATACGGCCAACTTTGTCAGCTAAAATTCCAAAAAAAATACCACCTATTAACATACCAATATTAGTGACTGTGGAGATTAATCCAGCTTGTGCTCCACTTAGTCCAAATTCGGCAATGATTGAAGAAAGGGCAAATGATAAAAACATTACGTCCATATTCTCCAAGCCAAATCCTGAGGCTGTTGAAGCAACCACTTTTGCTTGGTAGCTATCTAGATGGTTTGAGTTATTGTTTTCGACTATTTTCATAGTATATTTTCCTCCAAAATGAACGCTCTCTGTCGTTCCTTATTTTGCTTGAACGTATAATATCACGCTGGAAAAATATAAACAAGGGTAAGCACTTTTATTAAAGCCATCAAAATATTGATGTAACAGTATTTTGAAGCTTTAATATTTATTCTTTAATTAGTTTTGATTTATTAATTATTATCCCCGTAAAAGTAAGTAACATTGCCAATACAGCAAGAACTATCAGTATATTTGAACTTCTATTTAGTAGTCCAAATGTCACTGGGCCAAAGGCCGCAAGAAGATATCCTGCAGATTGTGCCATACCTGATACTTCTGCGGTTTGGTAAGGATTCGTCGTTTTATTTGTGAAGAAGAAAATAGCTGTATTAAAAGCAATCCCTTGTGCAATACCAACTAATATTGTAAGTAGGACTAAGTATGCTGCGGAAGTAGTGTTGACTAAGAATGCTAGTGGAGCCACGACATATCCGAGTGCTACAAATGTAGTTAGAACTCCCATTCCTACTTTTTTAGGAGCTAATATTGGCACGATGAATGACAATGGCAAGCCTGCCAATTGTAAAATTGTCAGTAAGTTACTAGAAAATACCGTAGAAACGCCATGAGTACTTAAAACTTTAGGCAACCAAGTTAAGATTGAATAATAAACGGTTGATTGAAGTCCAAAGTAGAGTGTGATTAGCCAACCAACTGATTGATTCCAAACACTGTGATAGTTTGGAACTTCTTTTTGTTGTTGGAGTTTGTCAGTTCGATTATTTAGGATATTTGGTGTCCAAAAAATTAGAGCAATAAGTCCCATTAATGAAAGAATGGAAAGTGTTGAGTTTAAGTTCATTTTTGTGATCAAGAATCCTGATAGAGCTGTACCAATTGCGGCTATCAATAGCATCGATAAAGTGTATAGAGCCGTACCCATTGGTATTTGATTTGGTAAACGATCCTTAATAACCGCTGGTAGTAAAACATTACCGCTATCGATACCGATACCGACTAAGGCAGTTCCCAAAAATAGTGCCCATACTGCTGGGATAATACGTAAATAACTTCCAAATATCAATAGAATGAAGAATAGAAAGATGGTCATTTCATTACCCTTACTCTTTGACACTTTTACGATAATTGGCGAGAATATTGCAAAGGCAATCAATGGAATTGAAGTTATCAAACCGGCCATAGAGCCAGGAATGTTGAGATCTTTTTCAATGCTGCTCAATAATGGTGGCATGATTGTGATAGGTAAACGTAGGTTTGCTGCTATCAGCATCATACTGAATAAAAAATAATTTTTTGATATATTCTTAGGTGTTGAAGAATTCAAAACAGTATCCCCCTCTAAAATAGTTACTATAACAGTGTAAAACAAAAAGAAGATTGAACCAAATCAATGGTTCAATCCTCTACAATACTTCAACGTTTTCGTAGCGAGTCATGAGTGTATTAAAGTTATAGTCTTTAATTAGTTTAATGTGATCTTCACCCTTAAAGAAAGCTGTGAAGCTGCCGGCTAACATTAAATTCAATGGTTGTTCTGGTTCAAAACGGACACCGATAACGGGAATATTATTTGCGAATGCGTAACCACATTCCCAGATAGTTCCTGAATCAGGTTCGAATTCGCCATTCTCATTTTTATAATCAAGCATAGCAATTACAACATCCGAAATATTGATATTATTTATGTCATGTTTGAAAACAGCCGTTTGCCATTCGAATGTCCCCATTTTTGCATCCTGATACTCATCACTTCCGGGGCGAAAAATATCACCAATAGTTGAGTTACTTTGAAGTAATTTTTCGATTTCATCTAAACGACCAATTTGTTCCTTACTGAAGAATGGTCCGGCTAAATATACACGATTTTTTTTATCCATTAAACTTTTAGTTTCTCCTTAATAATCTATATAATATATTATACGTTATAGCAAAGTATAAATTCCACATTACCGTTATACTACTGATTACCGTTGAAGAAAATAAATCTTCCAATTAGTTCCAAAAGATGATATAACAGTAGTAAGCACGGAGGACGATACCATGAAAAAAAAGAAAAACTTACGTGATGGTAAACGTAACGTAAGTTTCCTTGCAATCGTGGGGATATTGATAGCATTTTTGCTGTTGATCTTTTAGGTATGTGACGTGCTATAGTTGGGTAAGATTAGGAAATTATTTTTTTAGTTCTGATTACGAGGAATGTGCGGAAACACATTCCTTTTTGTTTTGCCATTTTTTATTAAATAATGTGATATAATTAATTTCCTTTTTGGAAAAAATAAAATATATTGGGGGTTCCAAATGTCTGAAAAACAGTTTATTGAAATAGTGAATGACCGTGAAAATAATTTGAAGAATATTAGTTTGAAGATTCCAAAAAACAAACTAACCGTTTTCACAGGAGTATCTGGTTCTGGTAAGTCTTCAATTGTTTTCGATACAATTGCACAAGAAGCTGGCCGACAGTTAAACGGTACCTATAACAGTTTTACTCGCTTGTATTTACCAAAGTATAAGCGTCCTGATGCAGATGAGATTCATAATCTTTCCACTGCGATTATTATTGATCAGAAGCCTTTGGGTGGTAACGCTCGTTCAACTTTGGGGACTATTAGTGATATTAATCCACTGTTCAGAATTCTGTTTTCCAGATTTGGTCAACCGAGATATGGTAATGCTAGTAATGCCTTTTCTTTTAACGACCCCGAGGGAATGTGTCCTCAATGTGAGGGGATTGGCCGTAGTTATGTGGTTAAACTGGATGAGGCACTTGATTATAATAAATCTTTGAATGATGGTGCGATATTATTACCTGGATACAGTAATAACTCTTTTTATTTACAAACTGTTTTGAATTCTGGTTTGTTCGACAACGACAAATTAGTTAAGGACTTTACAGATGAAGAAATGAACAATTTACTTAACGGTGAAACATCTATCAAGGTTGAATATAAGGGTACAGAATTAAACACTAACTATGAAGGTATTATCAAAAAATTCTATCGAACTAACATTCAAGAGAATAAGACAATGTCCGACGGTGCTCGTAAAAAAATTGAGAAGTTTGCTGAAATGTCGACATGTACTATGTGTCATGGGACTAGATTCAATCAACATGTGTTGGATTCAAAAATAAATGGATATAATATTTTTGATTTAACAAATATGCAATTAGATCAATTAATTACTGTTTTAGATGAATTTAATGATGATAGAATGCAATCTATTATTATTGATTTAAAAGACCGAATTCAAGATTTGATAAATATTGGTTTGGATTATCTTAATCTTACGCGTGAGACTTCGACGTTGTCTGGTGGTGAGAGTCAACGTGTCAAAACTGTTAAATATCTGTCTAACAGCTTGACTGATCTGATTTATATTTTGGATGAACCTAGTACTGGTCTACATCCTAGAGATGTTCATCGATTGAATGATTTACTATTAAAACTGCGTGATAATGGTAATACGGTTCTAGTTGTTGAACATGATCCAGATGTTATTAAGATTGCTGACTATATTGTCGATGTTGGGCCACGTGCAGGTATTCACGGTGGTGAAATCAACTTCACTGGTACATACGAAGAATTATTGAAATCCGATACATTAACAGGTAAATATTTGAATCATAAATTACCATTAAAAGATTCCCCGAGAGAGGCTAATGACTTTGTTCAAAGCTCTAAATCATCACTTCATAATTTGAAAAATATTCAATTGAATGTTCCTAAGGGACTATTCACAGTCATTACTGGAGTTGCCGGATCAGGTAAGAGTACTTTGGTGGAACAAGTATTTGCTAAAGAAAATCCTGACGCCGTAGTTATTGACCAAATCCCATTGCACGCTAATAGTCGATCCAATTCGGCGACTTATACTGGAATTATGAATGAAATCAGAAAGCTATTTGCTTCGGCTAACAATGTTGATGATGGATTATTCAGTTACAATTCCAAAGGAGCTTGTCCTGAGTGCAAGGGAAAAGGTGTGATTGAACTGAACATGTCATTCATGGATAATTCTGAAATTGAATGTCCAAAGTGTCATGGTGGCAGATTCAATCCTGAAGTGTTGCAATATAAGTTCAAGGATAAGAATATCGTTGAAGTGATGGATATGACGATTGAAGAAGCATTCTCATTCTTTGATGATAAAAAAATCAGTAATAAATTGAAAAATATTCATAATGTCGGATTGGATTATCTCTCAATGGGACAAGCACTTAACACCTTGTCTGGTGGCGAAAGCCAACGTTTGAAGATTGCTAAAGAATTGAACAAAAAGGGTAATATCTTCATATTAGATGAACCAACCACCGGTTTACATGTTTCTGATACTGAAAATCTCATTAGAATAATCAATGATATGGTGAATAAGGGTAATACGGTAGTAGTCATTGAACACAATGTTGATGTTATGCGTAGTGCCGATTGGATCATTGATATTGGACCAGATGGAGGATCTCGTGGTGGCGAGATTATGTATGAAGGTCCGGTTGCTGGGATCGTTGATGTCGAGGATTCGGTTACTGCGAAGTATATTTAGGCTGTTTTGTGGTCGCCGCTTCCGGTTACGAAATATTTCATCTGCCATGTGGACCAGCTCGAGCCAAGGTCTCGAGCTTCGACTTTAAGCTTTACTTCGTAAATCTTAAAGCTCGTCCTGTGGCTTTGCCACATTCACGGCTGATTAAATATTTGTAACCTCACGCTGATATTGATTTTTATATTAGTAAATTAGTCGAAGGTAAAAGTGAGGGTTCAGACCTTGGCTGAAGCCGGTCCCACAGCGGACAGATCACTTTTCACCGGAGACGGAAAAGGGACCCAACTTTACATACAAAGTTAGGTCCTTTTTTTTGTACAATTTTACATAAACCAATCACGAAAATGCTCCTTGATTGTCTTTTGTGTTTTCTTAAATAAATTAGAATTGTTTTCGTTGATTTCGTTGTACATACTGGAATTTATTTTGGTCAAAATATTTGTAAACTGATCTAATTCTTCGTCAGTTAATACATTTAAAAACTCCGGAATCTTTTGTGATTCTTTAGTTGCTGATTCACGACCGGCTTCAGTTAGTTTGATAATTGTCATTCGTCGATCAATTGTGGATTTCTCTTTTGTAACGAATCCCTTGCTGACAAGTTTATTTACGAATTCGGCGGTAGATTGAGCCGATAGATCAAGTTTTGTAGCTAATTCCTTTTGTGAAATTCCATCTTCCTGTGACAGTGCTATTAATATTTTACCTTGTCCTTGGAATTGGAAACGACGTTCACCTTGATCGGGATTTCTATGATACATGTTGTCTACTGTGTGGCGTACTATACCAAACTCCATGAGTTTGCTAGCGGCGTTCTTTTGTTTTATCAAATTAGGCATGTTTTTAACCTCCAAATATTATTATACTGATTGTTTTTTAAAAAGATAGTCAGGTAACCTGAATAAAATCCTTGCAATTTTAATCAGGGACCCTTACAATGAAAATCAATCAGGTAACCTGATTAAATTTAAAGCTAACGAGGTAATAGATAATGAATGCAGTTAATGCTATTGAAGTTAATCATTTAACAAAAAAATTTGGAAATAAAACCGTAGTTGATAATATATCTTTCAATGTTAAACGAGGTGAGGTATTTGGATTACTAGGACCTAATGGAGCTGGTAAAACTACTACATTACGGATGATTACTACATTATTAAAAATAGATAGTGGAAATGTAAGCATCTTTGGTCATGACGCAGCCAAAGAGGGAAGACTAGCGAGATCAATGTTTGGCTTGACCGGTCAGTATGCATCGGTTGATGAAGATATTTCTGCTAGGGAAAATTTGATGATATTTTCGAGATTGAATGGTTTATCAAGAGCTGCATCAAAGCAGCGTACACAGGAATTGTTGGAAGAATTTTCGTTAGTTAATTCGGCTGATAAACCCCTTAAAGATTTTTCTGGTGGGATGCGCCGCAGACTAGATTTAGCAGTAAGTTTAATCACTCGACCAGCTTTGATTTTTTTGGACGAACCAACCACTGGTTTGGATCCAAGAACAAGAACTCAAATGTGGGATACAATCAGAAGATTAGTTGAACAGGGCTCTACAATCGTACTTACAACACAGTATTTGGATGAAGCAGATGAGCTAGCGGATAGAATTGCTGTGATAGATCATGGAAAACTAGTAAAAATTGGGACTCCGGAAGAACTAAAAAAACAAATCGGTGGCACCAAGTTGAATTTTACTATCGATCAGGTTTCTCAAAGAACTTTAGCTGAAAAATTAATAGTAAATCAGCTTGGACAATCAGTAAGTTGTACGGGTCCAAACTTGAGTACTAGCTTAAGTAGTATTAGTCAGTTAGCACCACTTTTGGAGACATTACAACATTCTCAAATAAGTATAGGTAATTTAACAGTGCAAGAACCATCTTTGGATGATGTATTTATGAATTTAACAGTAGGTAAAAATTAGGAAAGAAGATATTAATTATGGAAGTACAAACACATCGTGGAAATATAGTTATGAATACTGCAACAATGGCATATCGCAATCTTTTAAAAACAATTCATAATCCTGATCAATTCATGGATGTAATAGTCCAACCGATTATGTTTATGTTAATGTTCGGATATTTATTTGGTGGTGCTATTTCGGGAAATGTTAAGAGTTATTTGCCCACTATTGTTCCTGGAATATTGATTCAAACAATGTTGTCAGCTGCATCTGGTTCGGGTTCGCAGATTAGAGAGGATTTAGACTCTGGTGTTTTTGATCGATTCAAATCATTACCTATGGCTCACATTGCACCATTGGCAGGTCAACTTTTCGCTGATATTTTAAGATTAGTAATTGCAACCATTACTTCTTTGACGGCTGGCTATATTATGGGATGGAGACCTGTTGCTGGATTCGGATGGGTAGTTGTAAGTGGATTACTAGCAATATTTACTGGTTGGGCTATTTCATGGATCTTTGCTTTATTAGGACTTTTAGCCAAAAGTGCATCCTCAGTTCAAAGCTTTTCTTTAATGATCATGCTAACTTTAACATTCTTATCAAATGCCTTTATTCCTGTAAGCACATTGTCTAAAACTATGAAGTTCATCGTATATATGAATCCGATCACTTATGTAATTACAGCGGTTAGACAAATCCTTGCAACTGGTAGTTGGACACACGAAGCAGTGTTAGTATTGATTTTTGGAATTGGTATTGTAGCCGTTTTTGCTCCATTAACAGTTTGGGCTTATAACCGTAATAATTAAAAATGTTATACATTAATTACAATTCAATGTGTATAAAAAGGTTTGCTATAAGGAAGTAATTATATCCTTATAGCAAACCTTTTTAAATTGTATTAGTGCCAAACAACTATTCCTAAAAGAATAATAAAAATATGCCAAAACTATCTTTGACTGGATACTTTGTGAGGACTTACACTTGCATTAAATAAGTTGAATATTGTATACAATATTCAACATCCAATTTATAAAATTATATGGGAGTGATATCATGCATGCTTTAGAAAAAATATTAGCAAAGAATAGTGGACTAAAATCAGTCAGTGCTGGACAAATAGTTACAGCTGATATTGATTTTGCCGAAATTAATGATTTGTACTTACAAACAGTCTATTCATTTTATGAAATGGGCGGTAAAAAGGTCTGGGACAATACTAAGGCTGCCTTTGTATTTGATCATTACGCTCCAGCACCCGATGAAAAAAGTGCTCAGAATCACAAAGAAATGCGTGAATTTGCTGAGAAAAATAATTTGAAATATCATTTTGATACTAATTGTGGTGTTTGTCATCAAGTTATGCCTGAAGCTGGTTTAGCATATCCAGGTATGATTTTAGTCGCAACTGATAGTCATACTACAACTCATGGAGCTTTTGGTGCTTTTGGAACAGGTGTTGGTGCTACTGATATGGCCACGATTCTTTTGACTGGAAAATTATGGTTCCGTGTTCCTGAAATAATTGAAGTTCGTTTAAATGGTGAGGCGCCTGAGGGTGTGTACCCGAAAGATGTTGTGTTGAATGTTTTGGGAAAACTAAAGGCTGACGGCGCCGTATATAAGGCAATTGATTTCACAGGAAGTTATGTGGAGCAATTAGGTGTTCCAGGAAGGATGACTATTTGTAATATGGCTGTTGAGATGGGTGCTAAAACGGCATATATGCAACCTAATCAAAAAGTTTTAGATTATGTTTCAGCAAGAGCTGTAAAACCTTATGAAATTCAATATACTGACGATGATTTTGAATATGAGGAATCTCATATATTTGATGTATCTCAAATGGAGCCAACACTCTCATGTCCAAATAGTGTAGATAATGTTCATAATTTAACTAATGTAATTGAAAACAATGATGTTGAAATTGATCAAGGATATATTGGTAGTTGCACTGGCGGAAGATTTGAAGATATAGAGGTTGCAGCAAAAATCCTTAAGGGTAAACGTATTCCAAAATATAAGAGACTTGACGTTGTTCCAGCATCTGCAGAAGTAATGCAGAAATGTATTAAAGCAGGTTATATTCAAGATTTGATAAAGGCAGGAGCAACTATTGCTGCACCTGGTTGCGCAGCCTGTTTAGGTATTCATGAAGGAATTCTGGCATCAGGTGAAGTTTGCATTAGTAGTACAAATCGTAATTTTCCTGGACGTATGGGTTCTGTTGAAGCTGAAATATATTTGGCTAGTCCAGCAGCTGTTGCAGCAAGTATTCTAAATGGGAAAATTACTGATCCACGTAAATATGTTAGTGAAATAAGCATTGCATATTAAGGAGGAATGATTTTGAAAACAGAAATAGAAGGTAAAATAATAGTTCTTGGAAATAATATTGATACTGATCAAATATATCCGGCACCATATCTTGCTTTGACTGATCCAGAAGAAATAGGTAGCCACTGTTTAGAAGGATTAGATAAAAATATTTCGAAAAATTTTCCTCAAGGTGGAATTGTGGTAGCTGGTACTAACTTTGGATGTGGATCTAGTAGAGAACATGCCGCAATCACTTTGATTCATATGGGAGCAAGTGCAGTTATTGCTGATTCTTTTGCAAGAATTTTTTATCGTAATGCTGTTAATCTGTCATTAACACCCGTCATTTGTAAGGGAATAAGTAAGCATGTTAAAGATGGTGAAACTTTGAAGATAGATTTGGAAAAGGGAATAATCCTTGATAAGGATACAGGTGAAGAATTCAAGTCTGAAAAGATAACTGGACAACCATTAAAAATTTTATCTGCGGGTGGTATTAAAAAATATATGATCAATAAGTTGGCTACAGAGCAATCTAAATAATTCTACAAATTAATAGAATAGGAGGACAGCCTAATGACTTCCTTACAGCATGTAGATTATAAAAAATTTATAGTACCTGTAGTAGTCGGATTGACTATCTGGTTTATGGCACCGTTAAGGCCGGAGGCATTGTCAAGCTCTGCCTGGCATATGTTTGCACTGTTTGTCGCGGTAATAATTGGTTGTATTACACAACCATTGCCAATAGGTGGCGTAGCAATAATTGGCTTTGTTATTGGTGTTTTAACGAAAACCATTTCAATGGATAATGCAATTTCTGGATTTGGCAATAATAGTATTTGGTTAATTGCTATGGCATTCTTTATATCTAGAGGATTTATCAAAACGGGTTTAGGTAAGAGAATTGCTTTACATTTTGTTAGTCTATTTGGAAAAAGGACATTGGCTCTTGCGTATTCGATTATTGGTGTTGATTTGATACTTGCACCTGCAACGCCAAGCAATACTGCACGATCAGGTGGGATTATTTATCCGATAATACAATCACTTGCTAATGCATTTGATTCAACGCCAAAAAAAGGAACCCAAAGAAAAATAGGTTCCTTCCTAATGTTTGCAGAATTTCATGGTGTTATTATTACTTCTGCTATGTTTTTAACAGCCATGTCAGGTAATCCTTTGGCACAGGCATTTGCTAAAAATCAAAATATTTCTATCACTTGGATGAATTGGTTCTTAGCGGCACTAATCCCAGGTTTAATTTCTTTGATTTTGATTCCATTTATAATATATAAAATGTATCCACCAGAAATTAAAGAAACTCCTAATGCGCGTGAGTGGGCTGACATTGAACTAAATAAAGTAGGGAAAGTAACATTACCTGAAAAAATAATGGCAAGTGTCTTCGTGATATCTTTAATTCTTTGGATAACTGGAAGTATTACAGGAATCGATGCAACACTTACGGCATTTATTGCAATTGCACTATTATTACTATCAGGCGTCTTGACTTGGTCAGATGTTACTCATGAAAGTGGCGCATGGAATACTTTTTTCTGGTTTTCGATTATGGTAATGATGGCTACACAATTGAATTCGCTAGGATTCATTCCTTGGTTAAGTAAGCAAGTTTCGTCGTCATTACATGGTTTTAATTGGGTTGTGATATTAATTGTTTTAATTCTAGTGTATTTTTATTCCCATTACTTATTTGCAAGTGCCGTTGCACACGTGAGTGCAATGTATGCAGCGTTATTGGGTGTAGCCATTTCGACAGGCGTACCACCATTATTAGCAGCGCTAATGCTTGGATTTTTTGGAAATTTATTTGGTTCTACTACACACTATTCTATGGGACCCGCTCCAATTTATGCAGGATCAGGATATATAACTCAATCAGAATGGTGGAAGATGAATTTTGTTTTAGGAATTGTTTATTTAATAATTTGGATTGGTGTAGGTTCCGTTTGGATGAAATTAATAGATATGTGGTAAAAATTAATTATTTTGATTATCAAAGTTATCTATTAAGTTATTCATGCTGCGTTCCAAGTGTTTCTTCATAATATTACTTGCTTTATTAGCATCGCCGTTTTGAATAGCAGTGAGTAGATGAATATGTTCATCTAATGATTTTAAATGGTGTTCAATAGCAGGATAGACGTTATTAGTACTAGAACCATTCCAAAGTTCCTCACACAACTGAAACAATTTCTGATTGTCGGATGCTTTCCAAATTGATCTATGTATATCTTGATTCACTTGGACATAGTCTTCAATTTTTGCTGATTCAGGATGGTTTTGTAATTCTTTTTCCTGTTCCAACAAATTTGAAACATCCATACGGTTGTTAACGGCACGTTTAACGGCTTCGCATTCTAAAAGAATTCGAACCTCAAAATGATCAATTATGAATTTTTTATCAATGGATTTTACTATTGCGCCTTTATTCATTCGTAGTGTAATCAATCCTTCAGATGAAAGTTGTTGAAATGCCTCTCTCACAGGGGTACGACTAACACCTAGTTGATTTGATATTTTTGTTAGACTTAGTTCCTCTTCCCCACTGTATTCTCCACTTAAAATAGCTTTTCTTAATAGTGAAGCAACACGAGTACTTGTTGGCATTTGTTTTATAGGTTCCATTTGACTCGTCCTATTCTGTATATTATGTTAATTAAAAGCTAGCATAGTGATCTTTTGATGTCAAAGCAACTGCAGGTTATTAATAAACAATCATTTAGTTTTTTTATAAATCATATTGACATTAACTAAATGACTGTTTATTATAAGTACATGCGAAAGATAGATGAGAATAAAAAAGACAGAATCAAGCAAGCTATTTTTGAAATAGTCGATGAAGAAGGTATTCCAGCATTGTCATTTGGAAAAATTGCTAAGCGAGCTAATGTTAGTTCGGGAACGCCTTATGTTTATTACAAAGATAAAGTCGATATGCTGTCTAAGATTTATGTAGAAGTAAAAGAAATGATTGATGAAAATGTAGCAGGTGACATAGCTAAGGGCGATACAATAGATGAGAAATTGTTCTTAGGTATAAATCATTTTGCTAAACAAATCGTGAAACATCCGTTAGAAGCTATATTCATGCAGGCGCTGCAATCAAATTCGGAATTGATTACTCTGAATGCTGTCCAATGTGGTAATGAATTAACGAAGCCATTGATGGATTTGTTTCAAGAAGCATCAGATAAAGATTGTTTGAAAACCGTCAATATTGAATATATTAATTGTCTGCTTTTCGCACCATTTATTATGATGATGCAACAATACCGAGCAGAAAAAAAAGAAATTGATTTAGATGCAGTAGAAGACATCATTCATTTATCAGTAGAAGGAATTTTAAAAAATCGATAGTTATCGATTTTTTATTTAAAGTTTAATTAAATAAATATTTAGTCATTAAAGGAGAAAACTTTATGTCAATGTACAGTAGAAAGAGAAAATTTAAAGCAACGTCAGAACAGATTTGGGACAAAATAACTAATCCTAAGGATTATTCTTGGCGTTCAAATGTACCGAAGGTAACGATAAAAAATGATCGACAATATAGTGAAATAAACTCCCAAACGAATTCTACGGAAACATACACTTTGGTAACCCAGACTAAAAATGAAAGTCGTGCTTTGGATATTGATCATATAGATGGAACCGGTAGAAGAACTTTTGAACTTTATCATGAAGATGAAAATACGACGACTTTAAAAATTACGGAAGAATTTGACGCAAAAAATAAATTCTTTCAATTTTCAATTAATCGCTTCTTCAAAAAGCAATTAAGTATCTATTTAGATGATTTAGACAGAGCATTAGCTTAGTCGGTGTAATTCTATAAGGGAGGTGATGTTGTAATAATACTATTGGAAAACTAATCAAAAAAATAATTAATTTTGTTTTTTTTCAGATTTACTGATTTCATAATAAAAAACTTAGACGAATTAACGCATACTAATGAATCAGTTAAATTAAGTAATGAACTTTAGAAAGCAAAAATATGTGTATTCACTGGCAAGCAAGTGAGGACTGTTTGTCGATGAATAATCAAAAAAATGAGATTGTGGTTAAATTTTCCACAATCTCATTTTTTATTTGAATCGATTACGATATTTCAATGCAACATTTACCAAACTAAGTAGTACTGGAACCTCAACTAAAGGTCCGATGACTGCGGTGAATGCTTCTCCAGAGCTAATCCCAAAGACACTAACAGCAACAGCAATGGCAAGCTCGAAGTTATTACTTGCGGCGGTTAGTGATAGGGATGCTGCAATAGGGTAGCTCGTCCCGCGATGATGAGCCATTCCAAATGATATAAAGAACATTATTAGAAAATATAATAGAAGAGGAATAGCAACTCTAATAACGTCTAATGGTAATTGAACCACTTTTTCACCTTTAACAGAGAACATTACTATTATAGTGAAGATCAGTGCCCAAAAGGTTATTCGACTTATTTTGGGAACATATGTGTTCTCGAACCAATTTTTTCCTTTGAAGTGTATTAATAAATATCTTGAAGTTATTCCAGCTACAAAAGGAATTCCTAAGTAAATCATGACACTTTTTGCGATGGAGGTCATGGGAACACTAACTGCATGTGTTTGTAGTCCCAACCATCCTGGGATTATTGTTATAAACAAATATGCGAAGAACGAATAAAATATAATTTGAAATATTGCGTTAAATGCTACTAATCCGGCAGTGTATTCACCATCAGCTTGAGCTAGCTCACTCCAAACAATAACCATAGCGATACAACGTGCCAGACCAATCATTATTAAGCCTGTCATATAACTAGGATAGTTGTGAAGGAAGATCACGGCGAGGGCAAACATTACTATTGGACCAAGAACCCAGTTTTGGAATAATGATATTCCTAAGGTTTTCCAGTCTTTAAATACATGTCCCATTTCTTCATATTTAACTTTTGTAAGTGGTGGATACATCATCAAGATTAAGCCAATAGCAATAGGAATTGAAGTGGTTCCGATCGATAAATTATTTATAACATCAGCTGTATCGGGCCAAAGATATCCGATTGTTACCCCTATGACCATTGCTAAAATAATCCACCAAGTCATATATCGATCGAAGATCGATAGTTTTTTACTAGTTTTTTCCAAAATAAATCCCCCCTTATAACATATAGAAAATTATCTATCTATTCGGCAAAAAATAAATTAGTCTTTTTCGTAGTCACAGACACATTCAAAATCACTGGACAATAATTGCTTAGTGTTTTCGAAGAATCCAGCCGCGAACTCTTTATTCAATGAGTAGTGTTTCCATTTTCCCTCTCGGTAGCTAATTACGATGCCAGCATCTTCCAAAACTTTCATGTGATGGGATAGAGTTGGCTGAGTAAAGTCGAAGTGATCTAATAAATCACAGGCACACAGAGTTTTATCGGAAATCAATTCAATAATCTTGAGTCTGTTTTCATCAGATAAGGCTTTTAAAGAGTTTACATAATTTTTATAATTCATTTTTCACCTCATATAGATATTAATCTATGTATAGTGTAACATTAACTTAATCAATTTTTATTGTCAAAATACATTGGTAGTCGTGATTTAGTTGTGACATAATCTTTAAGCTTTAAATGATTTTTGATGGGAGATGATGTCTTGGGAAAAGGCAGAATAGTGATTATTACCGGATCTCCAGCCACGGGTAAGAGTACTGTTTCGGATATATTGGCAGGAAATTCTGAGTTATTGAAATCAGTACACTTGTTAACTGATGATTTCTATCACTATATAAAAAAGGGGTATGTTGCTCCATTTTTGCCGGAGGCTAAATCTCAAAATGAAGTGGTTATCGATGCTTTTCTAGAAACTGCCAAATCATTTTCTGATGGCGGATATGAAGTTATTGTTGATGGTATCGTTGGCCCGTGGTTCTTAGATCCTTGGAAGAAATTGGTTCAACAAGGATATGAGGTACACTATATTATTTTGAGGGCAAATAGAGATGTGACTATGAAACGTGCAATTGGTCGTGCTAAATTGGATGAAGATACTAATATTAAACTCGTTGAGACGATGTGGGAACAATTTGCCAATGTAGGTGAGTACGAGAATAATGTTATTGATTCTACGCAACAATCAAGTGGCGAAACGGCTCGTGAAATTAGATTTCATATTGCGAAAAAGGATTTTATCATTTAAATTTCAAATCAAAAAACGCTCATTCATGAATGGATTGGGCGTTTTTTGATAACTATTCTTAATTTTCATTGTGTAGATTGTTCTGTATTATATTTCCGACTTCGGATGAAAGTGATTAGCCTGCTGTCTCATCACTTTCATCCTCCGTCTAATTTGTATAATAATTGTAGTAAGTATAGCTTCTTGATTAAGAATTATGTTAGCTGGAGGTGGAGAGAATTTTACCAGCCGTGAGTGTGGCGAAAGCCACAGGACGAGCTTTGAAATTTGCGAACTATGCAAAGTTCAAAGTCGAGGTGAGAGACCATGGCTCGAACCGGTCCCCACGGCAGGTAAAATATCTCGGAACCGGCAATAGAAACACTACTTCTCAGGTTGAATCAAAGAATTATCGTTAGTACCAAACCACTTCTTATTGATTTTTTGTAGTTTACCATCATTAGCAAGCTGCTGTAGTGCTGAATCAATTTTACGTTTCAAAGTTTTATCACCTTTACGCATACCAACGGCGAAATCCTCACCGTCAAATCCACCTACAGTAGTTTGATATGATGCAGGATTCTTTTCGTGTTGAATGTAATATCCAGAATAAACGCTATCGATTAACATACCTTGAATTCTTCCGGCTTCTAGATCCATGAAGGCGTTGTTGAAAGAATCATACATAACCGGTGTCTTATCTTTAATATAGTTTTTCAACATTGCAGGTTTTTCATCTAATAAACTAGCACCAGATGAACTAGTTTGAACCCCGAGTGTTTTGCCCTTCATACCGGCAAAACTATTAATGTTTTCACTCTTCTTTGTAACCAATACTTGTCTGTTAGCCATGTATGGGCGTGAAAAGGCTATTTGTTTCAATCGTTCAGGTGTAATCGTATAGCCATTCCAGATTAGATCAATCGTACGATTACGTAATTCAGTTTCTTTCATATTCCAATCAATTGGTTGGAAGTCAGCTTCAATTCCGTATTGCTTAAAAACAGCTTTAGCTAGATCGATATCATAACCAACTAATTTACCATTTTTTTCACGAAATCCCATTGGTACAAATGTATCATCAAGGCCGATGATAACTCTTTTACGTTTTTTTATAGTTGCCCAAGTATCGGCGGTATTAGCCTCTTGAGCGACTGACTTCTTGTCTCCACAACCACTCAAGCTAAGTATCATAACAAAACAGGCTAGGAGGGTAATGAGTTTGATGATTTTTTTATTCATAATATTAATCCCCCTTCTGATTATTTATTAGCGATTGGTTTAACTTCTAGTAATTGATCAGCAATTTTTTTAGCAAATTCAGGATCATGGGTAATTACTATTTGTGTGATTCCAGTTTTTTTCAAATTAAGAATAACTTCAGCAACTGCATCGCGAAGACTTGGATCTAGTGCAGATGTTGGTTCGTCATAGCAGAGAATTTTTGGTTGCATTGCCAATGCTCTAGCGATTGCAACACGTTGTTTTTGACCACCTGATAATTCAAACGGATATTGTTTAGCCAAGTCAGTTAGTTCTAGCTGCTTGAGAATTTTTTCAGCGTTTTGCTTAGCTGTATTTTTGTCTTGTTTCAAAACCATCATAGGAGCTAGTGTGATGTTTTCAAGAACTGATAGGTGAGGGAAGAGATTGAAATCTTGAAATACAACGCCAACGACACGTTCTTTGGATGATTCGTCAGCAGGATCAAAAGGTTTATCGTTCAATAAGAAAGATCCAGAATCTACGGTTTCTAGTCCAGCAATACAACGTAGGAGCGTTGTTTTACCAGCTCCGGAAGGTCCGACGATACTTAAGATCGAATTATCTTTAACTTCAAGATTGAGATTATTTAAAATTGTTTTTCCGTCAAAACTCTTGGTGATATTTTTTAGTTTGAGCATATGTATTTTCCTCCACTATCTGAATTAGTCTCTGTAATAGCTAAAGCGTTTTTCTAATAATCTTAATATCCATGTACATACCAGTGTTAGAAGTAGGTAGATAATACCAACTAAGACTAATGGTACTAATGTGACATCACGCGAGCTTGCAATATTTCCGGCACGTAGTAAGTCACCTAGTCCAATTACGTATACTAATGATGAATCTTTAACTAGATTGATTACTTCATTACCAATGGATGGTAATACGATTTTTACAACTTGAGGTACAACAATTTTTCTAATTGTTTGGAAGTAACTTAGTCCTAATACCTTTGCGCCTTCGAATTGCCCATCACTGATTGCTCCAAAGCCTCCACGGAATATTTCTGCGAAGTAAGCCGTGTAGTTTAGTATGAAGGCAAATAATGCGGCATCATATCTTTCAAAAACAATATGTGCGAATGGCATATTTGGTAAGCCGTAGAATACGAAGATCAATTGCAAAAGTAATGGAGTTCCTCGCATGACCCAAATATAAAATGATATTAACCAACTCAGTGGTTTGAATTTGGAGTTTCTGCCTAACGAAACTAGGATTCCTAATGGAAGTGAACAAATCAAAGTCCAAAAGAAAATTTTCAATGTCATGACTGTCCCGCTTAAGAGCGATGGTAAGATTTCAAAAATATAATTCATAATTATTTCCTCCCCTATATAAACCTACAAAAAAATCCTCTTAGCAAAAAATGCTAAGAGGACGATTGATCGTGGTACCACCTCTGATTCGTTAGTATTTCACAATACTAACCTCAGAAAGTTATCCAATAATGTGGTATAAAAAAAGCCCTCATAGTCAAAAGACTAAGAGGGCGAATTTCGCGGTACCACCTCTGATTTCTAATACCTCACGATATTAGACTCAAAAAGTTATTGCATAACTTAAGTGGTAACGGAACTACCGAAATAACTTACTAGGATTTCAGTTATTCAACTTACAGATGTGTTTCGTTTACTAAGTGGATTGACTTGCACCACCGTCAACTCTCTGAACCAACTAAGTAAATTACTCTTCTGTCGTCGTTTTTTGTATGTGTTTAAATGTTGTGACAATAATATAGCCAAAATTATCGGTTGTCAAGAATTAATTTGTGCTAAATTAATTGACTTACGTTATAGCTTACGTTATATTATTTGTACGATGATATTATACGTCGTATAGTATTGATAGTTCGTATAATATTAAGAAATGAGGAGATAATATGGCTATTCAAGCATCAACTGAGATTCTTGAAGGATCTGTCCTCGCTTTATTGACTCGAGAGGATTACTACGGATATGCGATAACTCGTGAAGTTCAGAAGGTATTTCCAATTTCTGAATCAACTATGTATCCAATTCTTAGACGGTTAAAAAAAGAAGGCTGGTTAGAAACATATGATCAAGCTTATGAAGGCAGAAATAGACGTTATTACAAGATTACTGAATTAGGAACTAAGGAATTAATGCGAATACGTGAGAATTGGCGGGAATTAAAAAAAGCTACAGATGCTATATTGGAGGGAAACGATGGAAACTAAAGCTGTTGAATCATACATCAATGAGTTTGAAGTTTATTTAAATCAATTAGATGACGACGAACGCAAAGATGTTTTGGAATTTTATCGAGAATTTATTATAGATGCTAATTTAGATACATCAGATAAGATTATTAACGAGTTGGGCACGCCAAAACATCTAGCTAGAAAAGTTCTGACTGATTATTCAATCAAAATGTCAGAGGAGAATTACCAAAATGTTGACGATGGAAACATTCCGACAGAACAAAAGGCTAAGAAAAATGTACGCATGATTTGGCTTATTATTTTAGGGTTATTTGCGACTCCAATTGCCATTCCGGTTGCAATTATACTGGTACTTTTATTAGCTTCATTTGTGGCAATGGCTGTTATTTGTATTTTGTTATTTGTCTTCTTGGTAGCTCTATCAGTTATTTTAGGAGTCGGGGCCATATTTATGGGATTGGCCGTTGTTACTCAATCAGTAGCGACAACATTATTCTATGTTGGTGGTGGTCTATTGGTTCTTGGAGTAGATTTCTTCTTAATTCCATTAATAATTGCTATTTTTAAATGGGTCTTCCAATTAGTAGTTGTCTTCTTCCGTTGGGTCGGTAAGAAATTATTGTACGGAAGAAAAACACCTAGTAAAGGAGGTCAAAGATAATGCGTAAATATTTTGTCATAGGTTTTTATTTAATCATCATTGGTGGTCTCCTTTTAGGTGGTGGCCTAGTTATGGGAGCAGAAAAAACTGTTTTATGGGATCATGGTTTTAAGATTTCTAAACAAATAGACAAGACTGAATCAGTTAAGAAGTTTGATAAGATCAAGGTTGATAGTGATGCGTATAGCGTAAATATCGAAACAGGTGATAGATATAAGGTTCACATTGTTGGAGATAAGTTACGTACTAGTGATTATTACGTGTCAGATGGTACGTTACATATTAGTGGAAATGCATCTGGTAAATACAGTGATATTATTTCCGGATATAAAAATCCAAGAATTACTGTTACGATGCCAATGGGTTCGACTCTAAAAGAATTGAACCTCAATATGAACCAGTTAGGCATGGATGTTAATGGTGTGAAAATAGATAATTTGTTAATATCAAATGGTTCAAACGGTAGTCTTAATTTTATCGACTCTGAAATTAAGAATGCTAAAAATATTGAATTAGATTCGAGTTTTCTAGAATTTCAACGATCAGATATTGAAAACTTTGAGTTGAAGAATTCAGCCAATTCTAATATTCAGATGTCTGAAAGCAATATAAAAAATTCAATCATTCATACGAATAATGTTCAATTAGATGCTTATAAGAGTGTGCTTGAAAACTTAACCTTTGCTACTAGAAACGGTCATGTTGGAATCAATCAATCAACCGTTAAAGGTAAGAATACTTTCAATCTAAAGAACGGTAGTTTTTCAGCCAAAGGTGTTAATGTAGAAGGATTGGATTTGTCCACGATTAATGGCAATGTAGCTTACTATGGTCAAGGACAAGGTAAGAGTTATCAGAACAATTCCGACTCTGAGAATTTGTTAAGAGTTGTAACTGTAAATGGTTCAATTGAGGTCGGCGGTAACTAGTAGAAACTCACAATCGATATGTTATAATATTCGTTACTGTGAGGGATTTTAATGAATAATAATAATCGTGTTACTTCCTTAGAGATTAGAAGGACAGCACACAAAACATTTTTCAAAGATATCAAAGGTAATATTGCATTAAATATTTTTCCGATTTTAATGCGATTAGTTGCAATGTACTTTGGGACACAGATTTATAATTCATGGCTAGCACAATTAGGCGTTAGTATGAGTAATCCTGAAGAGGCTAGTAAGAAGTTAACAGCTATTACGCAGCAGATGGCAACTGATCCTAGTACTGCCACTAAATATGCACTTAGTTTGACTCCTGGTAGTAATGTGATCGTGTATGCATTTATGTTTTTCTTCGTCTTGGTTTGTGCAGGTGTAGGTTATACGATGGTTAACAAAATGCGCAATCCTGATTATGAAGTTAATGCGTTCAAGGATAGCTTGCAAGTATTCAGCGGTCGTTATTTCTTCCCAGTATTGTTTATCACAGCATTAATGGGTATTTTCGTTGAAGCGGGCTTGGCATTTTATCTTATCCCTGGTATTTGGTTCTTTCTGATGTTCAGTCAAAGTTTTTATGTATTCAAAGATGATGTGGATAAGACTGGTAAGTGGTCATTACGAATGGCATTCGCAAGTTTTAGTCGAAGTGCTCGTGTTATTCGAGGACATAAAACTATGTTGCTATTCATCTGCATTGAATTCTTCTTGTGGGAAATCGTCAATCTTATGACACATGAAATCTTGTCTATATGGTTGCATCCATATGAACAGTTAACTTTGGCAGCATTTTATACCAAGATATCTGAGTTAGATAAGGCGCAAAGTGGACAGGCAGCAGCTTAAATATAAATTTCAAAACACACTTAAAGGTGTGTTTTTTTGTTATTAAAATTAATTATTTTAAATATTCATTGACTATGTCATGATAAATAACTAAAGTGAAAAGGTTATATTACAAAGTTAAAAATAGACAACTTTATAATTAGGGTTTGTTGAGTTAAAATATCATTAGGTATAAATATTTTTATTAATATTATTTTTATATGAAATAAGTGAGGCTTCAGAGGGGAGAAAACTGACATTATGAGATTACGTAAATTAGTAATGATAGGATTGGTTTCTTTAGGATTATTTGGATTAGCATCACTTGTGAATTCATCTGATGTAAGTGCCGCTTCAAATGTTGCAATTGATGGTCAATTTTCCGATTGGAAAGATGCAAGCTTAACTGAGGGTTATAACGGGTATACAGCCATGAAGAGTGATGGCCAATATGTAGATGTCTACGTGAAGATGAAGTATGCTGCTGTCCCAGGCCATGGAGATTATATTTTTAATATAGATGGTAAGCAATATCACGCTTGGTTCCCTGATACGAGT
Source organism: Companilactobacillus insicii (assembly GCF_003946015.1). Lineage (GTDB taxonomy): Bacteria > Bacillota > Bacilli > Lactobacillales > Lactobacillaceae > Companilactobacillus > Companilactobacillus insicii. The sequence continues at coordinate 50,543 of NZ_RHNU01000010.1, read as the reverse complement.
AGTGATCAACCAAAGCAGATCAGTATAACCGGTGGATCTGATTCTGACGGAACACAATACGGAACTATTGGTACGGGATATGTTTCTAAAGAAGATGAACATAACGTTGGCGAATTTAGAATTGATTTAAGTAAGTTCAATCTCCCTAATTCCGATGTTGGCAAGCAGATTTCGATGACTAACCCTAATATTGGTAGTGATGCGGTAAGTTCAACAGTAGATTCTATTGGTAGTGGTGCTACAACCACTGGTGTAATTGCTGACAAAGGCGATAAGAGTCAGAAAGGCGATACACCTACTGATGCCAATGCGAATAATGCCAATGATAATTTGAATATCAATATTGACGGTAAGTATTTAGACTGGAAGAACATGAAACTAACCGAAGGTTATAACGGATATACGGCTATGGTTAGTGATGGTAACCATGTTTATGTTTACGTGAAGATGAAGTATGGTAATATTCCTGGTTATGGTGATTACAACTTTGATATCGGTGGCAAAAAGATCTATGTTTGGTCAAAGGATGATATGAATGTAGGTTCAGGTGAAACTAAGGAAGTTAGCTTTACAGCTGGAGACTACAATGAAGGTCATCAATATGGAACTGTGGGTAACGGTTATATTACTAATGATGGCAAGAATAATGTCGGTGAGTTCAAAATTGATCTAACTAAGTTGAACTTATCTAACATGTCTGGTCAAACAATTACTATGTACAATCCTAATATTGGTAATGATAAAGTTACAACTGCTGGCGGTTCAACAGGTCCAATTCTTATTTCTGGAGCTGGAGCCTTAGTAGCAATTTTTGGTTACGTTAAACTTAAGAAAGCTGGATACTTGGGTCATAATGAACAACGTATCTCTGGTAAGTAGTTTGATTAATATATTTAATAAAATAAATAATAGGACTGATGTTAAATGAATGTATACATCATACTAGGAATTGTAGTGTGGCTATATGTTTTGTCAGTGCTAAAGCGAGCCCGGCTATCAGCTTTCTTCTTTATAGTTGGTAGTGCGGGGCTTTTCTTTATTCTCACAGCTATCAGTAAACCTTACTGGGTTTGGTTTTTTACACATGCAGTTATTCATGGTGTTGATCTTTTTAGTAAGATAACTTCGTGGAGTGCGGTTATGCTGAAAACTGGATTGGTTTACATTACAAATAACGGTAATCCCGTAGTTATGTCAATTGACTATGAGTGTTCAGGAATTATTGAAACCTGTGCTTTTATATCATTAGTAGTTTTCTTTCCAATGTATAAACGTAAAGAAAAAGTGTTCTACAGTATTTTTGGGATACTCTTTATTTATTTAAGTAATGTTTTGCGATTGATTGTAGTTATATCAATTGTTCATTTTGCTGGTGGTCAATCATTCTTTTTAGCTCACTCAGTTATTGGTCGTTTGGTCTTTTATGTACTAGTTATTGCACTGTATTACAATGTTTTCACGTATTCTCAATTAGCACGTGGAATTTATCGAGAGTTCATAGATTGGAGGAGCCGTAAAGAGTGATGTACTGGATCAATTTAGCATTAACCAGAATGGGTTTCTGGATCACATGGGCGCTTATTCCAATTGTAGTTGAAATAATTCCTGCAATTATTTCAACTATTAAATTGATGCACATGCACTTGCATGAGAAAAAGTTAGTTCCACCAGGTAAATGGCCATATGTTTCTATTATTGTCCCAGTTTATAATTCTGAAGATACACTGTTTGATTGTATAAGATCAATCAATAATCAGACATATCCTAAAGATGCAATGCAAATAGTTTTGGCTAACAATCAAAGTACTGATGATAGTTTCGGAGCTTATGCTAAAGCTCAGAATACTTTCCCAGAACTTATTTTGAGGTATGTTAATACTGATAACGGCAAAGCTAAAGCTCTAAATACTGCTATTTATGAAAGTATCGGAACATATGTTATTAATATCGATAGTGATGGTATACTAGAGCCTCATGCCGTAGAGAATATGGTCTTGAGATTTGAGAACGATATGAGTATCGCTGCTATGACGGGAGCAATTTTACCAAAAGAAGAACTTGTTCAGGGTGTGAAGGGATTTTGGCATCGTATCCTAGCTAAGAATGAATATTACGAATATGCTCAAGCATTCTTGTCTGGTCGAACAATTGAGTCTTCTCGAGACCAGTTATTTACAATGTCAGGTGCTTTTTCAGCATTTAGACGTGAAGTGTTGATGGAAACTTTCTTATATGATATCGATACGATTGGTGAAGATACTGATATGACTTTTCAGATTCGAACGCGATTGGGAAAAAAAGTAGTGATTTGTGCGGATGCAATTTTTTATGTTGAACCTATCTCTGGATTTTCGGAATTATATACGCAACGTCAGCGATGGCAGCGTGGTGAGATGGAGGTTACACATAATTACATGTCGCAAACGGCAGGCTTGAATCGTTTCTTCAAAAACTTTTTGGTGCGTCGGATGATTATTGATCATACATTTAGTTTTCCAAGAATGATTTGGTTCTTTGCTAGTTTTGTTTTGATAGCGTTTGGATATTCTGCATTGATATTGGTTTTATCTTATTTATTAATTTATGTCTTATATACTTTTGTAGGTGTAATTAATTATTTAAGTGTGGGTATTTTGCTACGAAAGTATCCTAAAGAACAAAGTTATTATTTACATCTTTGGTGGGTAACATTTACTTTGCCAATCTATATGTTTATTTGTTCGTGGATTCGTTTAATTGGAATTGTCAACGGCATGACAACCAAAGCCACTTGGAAATTACGTGGAATTCATACCGAAATGCACCAACTTAAATATGTTGTTCGCGATGATATCAAGACTATTCGGGAGCAACGTCGTAAAGATAAGGAAGGAAAATAATTAATGGTAAAACAACGTTCATATAAGATTAAATCGTATGTTAACGCTAGTCATGCGGTTCGTTGGAAGTCAGGTACTGGTAAGAAACACAACCATACTTGGGAGATAACTTGTGAACTACATGCCTATGAAGGAATGGTATCGTTTTTTGATATTGAAAAATCTTTACACAGAGCTATTGATGCACTATCAGGTAAATATCTTAATGATTTGCCTGAATTTAAAGTAATTAATCCAACTGTTGAAAATGTAACAGAATATCTTTTCAATGAGATTGATGCTATTTTAAGATCCAATGGTGCTATGTTAATGAGAATTGAAGTAAGTGATTCACCAACTAGAGCTTATTGTATTGATGTAACGGAACGTCAATTACCAACAGAATCAGAAATTAAAAATCAGGAAGAATCAGATGCGTAGATTTTATAATTTTAGTCATACAGTTATTAATGTTTTTTGGAGAGTCTTGTTCTTTTTGACTCTCTTTTTTGCGTTAATATCACCAAATATTATTATCGGTGATAATGATACTTTTGGTACAAGTACTACCATGGTAACGACTATTCTCGTAATTGCTATTGTTGTGATTTTGGTTATGAATTATGCTTATCCTCGAATTCACGAGTGGCTATTTGATATTTTGATCACCCATCAAATATTAACAGCTGGTATAATGCTAATTTTAGTGGTTATTGCACAAGTATTATTTGTCACTTATGTTCATCCGGAAGCCGGATTTGATGCCGGTGCTTTACATTACGCGGCGATTAGCGCTGAAAATGCTAAAGAACCTAATATGACAGCATATTATAGTCTTTATCCAAATAACTTGTTGACGACATTGTTCATGCACTGGTTAACGGAAATAAGTGGACTGACTTCATGGCAGTTTTTTGATTATGTTACTTTGGTTTTAGTAGACTTGTCAGCAACATTTAATTTACTAAGTGTAGCTATTGTTAAGAGAAAATTATTAGGTACTGCTATGTATATTCATTGTGCATGGCTAGCACTATTTCCAAGCATTATTATGCCCTATACTGATGCCTGGGTATTGCCGTTCGTGTCGTTATTTTTGCTTTGTTATTTCATTATGAAGAAGTTAGCTTCTTCTAATACACTAATTAATCAAATATTCTTTGCTTTATCCGCAATAGGCTTCGGCGTGAGCGTAGTGTTGACGTATTTTGTTAAGCCATCAGCAATTGTTCCAGTCATCGCTATTGTGATTATTGAACTTTTATCTTGGCTTGTTCAAAAAAAACACTTTACTATGCACAAAGTTATTTTGACACTAGCAATGTTAACACTAGTTGGCGGTAGTGCGGGATTAACTTATAAGGTCGCTAATAACAAAACGCAGAATCAAACTTACATTAATATAGACAAATCATTAGCAATTCCACCTATTCATTTTATGGCAATGGGGGTTTATGGAGAAGGTGGCTACGATACTAAGCAAGCAGTTGAAATGTCTATTCTAAGAACTAAAAAAGAAAAGACAAGTTATTCGATTAAAATGTTGACTAAACGTTTAAAAAAACTTGGTCCGTTTGGTTATATTAAGTTTTTAATAATGAAACAACGTAATAATACTGCCGATGGAACTTTTGCTTGGTTAAAGGAAGGGCATTTCTTCCGTGAGAATCAAAAACCTAGTAATAAAGGTATCAGTAATAAAATAAAAAACTACGTTTTCTTATATGGACGGCATATAGCTGATTTCAGATTTGCAGCGCAATTGTGGTGGATAACCTTGTTAATTATTATTGCCTTAGGATTTGGACCACGTAGTGACTTAATCCAATTATTGAGATTATCTTTGGTTGGTGGTTTTATGTTCTTACTATTATTTGAAGGTGGTCGTAGTCGTTATTTGATTCAATATTTACCTTGTATATTACTATTAGGTACATTTTCGTTTGAACGCACTGTTGCAAATATTAAGCGACTTTTTGGATGGTATGAGTTCAAAGTGGATGAATCTGAAAATGTCATCGAAAATAAATAAAATTATAAGAGGGTACCCAATCTTGATGAGATAGGTATTCTTTTTTTATTTTATTCTGACTCGATTATTTTTTTGGTAAGCGTTATCATGAATTCGTATTAAAAACTGGAGGTATGGCGATGTCAAATTATAGTGAGAAATTAGATTCCATTCATAAGAATTATGGATTGGTTACAGAGATGTCAGGTGAACCTGGAAAAGACTTCTTGAGTTTGCACGTTTCAGCTTTAAAAGATGGTGTACTATCACATAAGGAAAAGGAATTAATGTGCTTGTGTGTAGCTATTTCAATTCGCTGTGAGGGTTGTATTCTAGATCATTTGAATAATGCTATTGAAGCTGGTGCAACGAAGGAAGAAATCACAGAGACTGTTAATACTGCTTTAGTTATGAGTGGCGGCCCAGCATATGTGTATGGCGGAACTGCACTTGAAGCTATGAATGAATTATTTGACAAGAAGAAGTAAAAAAAAAGACAGCCATCGGCTGTCTTTTAACGTTCTTCGACGAAAATATAATCAATGGCTTTGGCACCAATTGTAAGTTTAGATCCGTCTTGTTTTTCAACAACCAGTGAGTTGTCGAACTTTTCGTGCTTAATTATTTTGATTGTATCATCTATTTTCATGTTCAAGCTACCGAAGTATTGTAAGAAGTCATAATTATCTGAGATACGTACAATTTGAACTGTATCTCCATCAGGAATCATGCTTAGTAGTTTATCGTCGGCATCAGTTTCTCCTTGACCATTGCCAGGAATAATTCCACCGTGTGGACAACGTTGGGGATGTCCTAAGAAATCATTTAAGTGATCCATTAAATCCTTGTCGGAAGAATGCTCCAATGCATCCGCATGGTTGTGCACATTATCGACCGGATAATTAAGACATTGATTCAAGAATACTTCCCATAATCTATGTGTCTTGACCAACTTTTCTGAGATGTGATTTCCCTTTGGTGTGAGAGTTATTTTGTTGTAAGGTGAGTGCGTCAAGTAGCCGTCAGCGGCTAGAGAATTTAGCATTTCTGTTACAGATGGTGCGCTGACATTCATGATTTCCGCAATACGTTTATTGGTTATTTTTGTGAAGTCATAATTCAGTTCGTATATAGTCTTAAGATAATTTTCTTTGTTAGGAGACAATTTTTTGACCTTTCGTTTAGACTAAAAAACATTATTAGTTATATTAACATTATAACGCATTTAATTAAAACTTGAGGATCAATAATGTTAAAATAAGTAGTATATATAATTGTGAGAGGGAGTATTTGTATGAATTATTCCAAACGACGTTTTGATTGGTTTGGTTTTATTATAGGGTTAGTATCACTGTACGCAGGATATTTAGTTTTATGGTATCCATTGAATAGTCTATCTACCGTGGCTACAATTTTTGGTGTATTTGTTATTTTACGTGGAATCTATCAACTATGGTTCGGTTCCCAGATGACAAAGTATCTTGGTGTTCGTAGCGGTTGGACAATTTTTGCATCTATTTTGGACATTATTATTGGTATTATTTTCATCGCTAATTTGAATGTTGGTGTTATGGCAATCGTCTATATGTTTGCCATCTGGTTCTTTATGGATGCAGTTTTCCAATTAGTTACATCCAGATTTTACCATTTCTTCGGCAAGAAATATTACTTATTAATCGTTATACTAGCGATTATTAATCTAATTTTTGCTATTGTATTGTTATTCAATCCAGTACTAGCTGGAGGAATTATTGTCTTTCTGTTAGCATTTTTCTTCTTTGCTACAGGAGTTGCTGAAATAATCGAAGCATTTTAGTTTTATATATTTCATCTGTAATGTACCTTTGGTAAAATAATAGATGAAATTGCCATCTTAGCTCAGTTAGGTAGAGCATCACCATGGTAAGGTGGGGGTCGTCGGTTCAAGTCCGATAGATGGCTTATAAAGTAAATCATAGAATATCAATTTACATTAATGAATTCCACAAATGTTATTAAATTAGCATTTGTGGAATTTTTTTTTTCATTTTTTACGACAAAATTGCATTTGTGCAAAGTACTTTGCACAGGCGTGATTTTTATAGTCGTAAAAAAGGCTCTGTGCAAAATAATGGCTTACAAACGTTGATTTGATAGGTTCTTTGCACGTATGGCTGTTGAACTAAAAATATACCATGCTTATCAAATAGGATATGAAACTGATTGCTCTCTTTATCTTGTATGCTTTTCGGAAACTTATAGGTTTATTTTTGAAATTAATATCTTTCTATTATGATTCGCAGACTTTTTCGATATATCTGACAGATGAAAAATATGGTCAGCGGGGTAATTCATAATATTTTCAAAGTCAGCCACAATATTTAATCGCAGAGCAGGGTCGTAGTGAACTATCAATAAAATTACGACTTTTATGTTATATTGAGTTTATGAAAGAATATAGAATAATGTATAAAAAGAAAAAGTATCAAGGCGTAGTATATTGGACTTATAGAAGTGATGAAGAGTTCAAAATTTTATTTTGAGAGGTAGATAAAATGGAAAATATAAAAACTTCGAATATATATATAGATGAAATTATAAAGAAGAATAAAAAAGAAGCCTTAGATGTAATATTGGGACGGCCTAATGTAGTTGAAGCTCTTAAAAAATTGTCAGTTCAGTAAAAGTTGCAAAGTGTAGAATCTAAATAGAGTCATCATCAATTTGATTATTCAAGTTGGTGATGACTCTATTTATTTTCTCTCATATTTTTAATAATTGAATATACGCTCATAGAATATACTGTTCCAATCTAAACTATTTTTTCAAGAAAGCAAGCACGTTCTTCGTATTTGGTTTCATTCTTCCTGCTATGAATGAAATTATGATTGCAATAGCAGAAAACAAAAATTCCCATATCGACCATTTAAAGACTAGTGTTAAAACCAACATAATAAGAACTGCAATTAACAAGACTCCATCTCTAGGACCTAATTTTATATATGAATACATCATCATATGTCACTTCCTTTATTGAATTAACTCAACTAGGATTTATTGTGGATGTATAATTTGTAGGTAGATTCAACGAAATCTTGGGAACTGTGCGTATATCTCAGATAGGAAGAAGTCTAGGAATGATTTAACATTCATTTAAATCCTAAGAATAGTATAGCTCTGTTTTTTTTTTTTTTGAAAGCCTTTTCACACAAATGCAAGGTCGCTTTACTTTTTCAATATGTCTTCAATATCTTTATAGCTATGAGCTTCGAAAGTAGGCTTAAATTCAAAGGTATTTGCATTATTGTTAGGATTAAACCAAATATTTTTAAGTCCCGCTTTACGCGAACCAAGAATATCGGACTTTAAGCTATCACCAATCATAATTGCATTATTAGTTGATAAATCGTGATATTTTTTAAAAATTGGAGAAAAGAATCGTATATCTGGTTTGTTAAATCCAATATCGTCGGAAATGAAATAGTGATCGAAGTACTTGTCTAATCCAGATCCAGTAAGACGGTCTACTTGTGTTTTTTTAACACCATTGGTACCTACTAATAAGATTAACCCCATATTTTTTAGAACTTGTAATAGTTGTTCCGCACCGTCTATTGTGTAGAAATTATGATTAAGCATACTTCGGTATTTCTTCTCAATTTCTTTACCATCGACGGTAAGACCAAGTTTAGAAAAAGTTAGTGAGAATCGAGTATCCAATAATTTTTGACTTGGTACGCCTTTTTCAATCTGTTCCCAAACGTGTTTGTTTATGGATAAATAAGTTTGAAGTCCCTGATCTATGTCTTGTATGCCTTGTTGTTCTAAAATTTTATGAATTCCTTCGATTTCACCTCTATGAAAATCTAATAGGGTGTCGTCTAAATCAAAGATGATGTATTTGAACATTATTTTTCTCCACAGGTATTTATTTTCGATTATATACTGGAATTTAAAAGTATAAAGGCCTTTTTACAACAAAAGTTAACACTAAATAAGTATAATGAAATTTATATTTACGATTGAAGGGGTATGTATAAATGGAGTCCATTGTAGCCGGAATAGTAGCACATGTTGATGCTGGTAAAACCACGCTTTCTGAAGCAATGCTTTACCATGCGGGTATATTAAGAAAACTTGGTCGAGTTGATAATGGCGATGCTTTTTTAGATACTGACAAATTAGAAAAACAACGTGGTATCACTATTTTTTCTCATCAAGCAATTTTAGAATACAATGATTTAAAGCTGACTTTACTAGATACCCCAGGACATATGGATTTTGCTTCACAAACAGAGCAAGTTCTAAGCGTGCTGGATTATGCAATTCTTGTTATTTCAGCCACTGATGGCATTCAAGGATACACTAGAACTCTTTGGAGATTACTAGAACGGTACAATGTTCCGACTTTTATTTTTGTAAATAAGATGGATGCTGTTGGTGCAAATAAGAAACAAGTCATGGATCAATTACAGGATACATTTTCGACTGGATGTATTAATTTTGAGACTGAAATTCCGGATGAATCGTACGAAGAAATTGCAATGCAAGATGATAATGTACTGGAAGACTTCTTAAATTCTGGAAAGATTGGTGATAATATTGTCCAATCGATGATAAAAAATAGAAAAGTTTTCCCTTGTTATTTTGGTTCTGCCCTAAAATTAGATGGAATTGATAGTTTCTTAAATGGTATTGAACAATGGTCGATTGAAAATGAATATGATACTGATTTTTGTGCACAAGTATTCAAAATTTCGCATGATGAAAATGATGAAAGATTAACATGGGTTCGAGTTACCAGTGGAGTTTTGCCAACGAAATCAGTTGTCTTGAATGATCAAAAAGCCAATCAGCTCCGTGTTTACAATGGAAATAAGTTTGTACTTAGTCAAGAGGTGAAAGCTGGTGATGTTTGTGCTATCACAGGATTGACTGATACTTATCCTGGGCAGGGATTAGGTAATGAAAAAAATGCTAAATTACCTGAGATACAGCCGGTTTTAAATTATGCTTTAGAGCCAATGGACAACGATATTCACAAGTGCCTAACGGCATTAAGGGAATTAGAGGATGAAGATCCACAGCTGCATATTTCTTGGTCGAGTCATTTACAAGAAGCACACGTTCAAATAATGGGAGAAGTTCAACTAGAAATACTACAACAATTAATGTTGGATAGATTCGATCTAAATGTTGAATTTGGTGAAGGTAGTATTTTGTACAAGGAAACCATTACTAGGCCGGTTGAAGGAGTAGGACATTTTGAACCTCTTCGTCATTATGCAGAAGTACATTTGTTGCTGGAGCCTGTGACACGAGGCGGTGGGTTAACTTTTGACTCTCAATGCAGCTTGGAAGTCCTTGGAAAAAATTGGCAACACCAAGTTTTGACTAATCTGGGTGCAAAAGAACAGCTCGGTGTTCTAACCGGTTCACCTCTAACTGATGTCAAAATAAGCCTAATAAGTGGGAAGTCTAGCAATGTTCATTCGGTTGGTGGTGATTTTCGAGAGGCAACTTGGAGAGCGGTTAGACAGGGATTGATGGAATTGAAACAGCAAGATAACTGTCAATTGTTAGAACCTTGGTACAGATTTCGCTTAGAACTGGAGCAAGATCAAGTGGGACGCGCAATGAGTGATATTCAAAGAATGAATGGTAACTTTGATACCCCTGATTCTAGTACGGGAAGAGCCATATTAACTGGGACAGCTCCTGTTTCTAAAATGCGGGATTATGCAAAAGAAGTGAATGCTTATACTCATGGTCAAGGTGCATTCGAGTGTGTGGTAGAAGGTTATCGCCCATGTCATAATTCAGATGAAATTATTAAAGAATTTGACTACAAGCCAGTATCAGACCTAGACAATACGCCAGATTCTGTCTTTTGTGCCCATGGAGCGGGTTACCCAGTACCTTGGGATGAGGTTCCACAAATGGCACATATACCATACACTTATGCACTAAATAATAGTTAAAATTTAATATGAATAATTGAAGACACTACAAATACCGATTGTGGTGTTTTTTTGATATGAAATTGACGTGAAAAAAAAATAGCGTGATAATGAAAATATTAATAATATTTTATATCTAGCGTTAATATGCTGGAGTTGTTTCAACGTGTTAATGTATCGAGGGGGACTTATCTTTATGAATACTAAAAAGGGAAAAAAGTGGTCTTTGTCATGTGTGGCAACAAGTACCGCTGTTCTTTCATTTCTCGTAGTTTCAAATAATGTGTTAGCTGATGATACTGATGCTACACAAAATGTCGATGGAAATAATCCAGTTGCACAAACACAAGCTGTTAGTGGCCAGACTACAGCTAGTTCAACCGCAACACAGGCTGATCCGTCAAAACAACCAGATTATTCTGCAACTTATGTAAAGATGAATAGTCAAAATAATGGTCAAGATACAGAATCACAGAATGATTCACAAAATGTTGAGCCTAGTCGTATCTCGTTCAAATCTGTTCAAGGACAACCTTTGAGCCAGGCAGTTGCTAATGCACCTGAACAGGAGACAAGTAAGAATGGCGTTCAAGCAACTTCAATTAGAGCTGATAATCCCGATGTAAGATATGGTGGAACATTTGCGAATGATATTAAAAATTATAGTTCCAGCAATCACGCTGGATTCAACTTACACCCAGAGGATAACGAATTAGGATATGCTGCATATTTCCATATTTTTGCTAATGAAGCACATTTGAGTACTCACACTAATGGTAATGTAGCAACGGGTTTGTTAGATGGACAGGTAAATTTTGGTACTAATATCAAAGAGGAATTAGTAGATTACGATGTTTCATATATCCAAGAAATCGAAAAGATTGCTGGTAGTTCGTTTGTATCGGGTGGTAATACTAGAACAAATAAGATTGTCTTTGGTAACGGTATTGAAGTAGATGTATCTAATCCAAATCGCCCATTGGTTACGTTTGGAGATACTGATGAGCAAGTCTATATAGATCATTTGACTGCTGCTGAAACGTATCAAGATAAATCGGGAAAAGATCCATATATTGATTTTAGTGATATGTTCAAAAATCATTTGGAACCAAAGTCACAAGAATTGGCTGGATTAGAGGCAAGTGACATTGTAAGTTCAGGGAATAAGGCATTGATTACTAATAGTCAGTTCTCTGATCCAAACAATCGTGTTATTGATTTAACGGATATGAAGCCTAACGCTGATAATCAAATTGTTATATATTTGGCCCCTGATGTTTTGCAGGGTAATACGCCTCTAACTATTAGGGGATTAGCAAGTACGGAAGATGGTCCAACAGTAATAATTAATGTTGATACTCAAGGAGTTACCCCATATACTTCTGGTTCTCAAATCAAAGTTATTTATGATGATGGTAGTGAAAGAAATAATCACGAAACAGAGTACTTTGGTGATAATCATTTGTTGTGGAACTTTTATGATAGTACATCACCAGATAAGTTATTTGATGGTAAATTAGACTTTAATAACACATTCCAAGGTAGTGTTCTTGCACCAAAGGCTGATGTTACAGTTCATCATAACTTGGACGGTAATATTGTTGCTGATAAAGTAACAATCAAAGGTGAATCTCACAGATGGGATTTACAAGATAACACTAATAAAGATGAAGACGAAGAAGAATTTCAAACTATCCAACCTCTTCCTGCACCAGCTGTTCCCGGCATAGATCCCGAGGATCCTGAATATCCCGATGGTGATGGGGATGAAGACGATAACGATTGGGAAGGTGAACCTGATCCTGATCCAGAAGAACCTGGTGAAGATGGGGATTGGACCGATGGTGACCCCGATGACGAGGATAACAATGGTGAAACACCAGATCCAGAAGATCCTGATGACGAGGATAACAACGGTGAAACACCAGACACAGAAGATCCTGATGACGAGGATAATAATGATGAAACACCTGATACGGAAAAGCCTGGAAATGAAGATAACAATGAAGGAACACCAGATCCAGAAACTCCAGTGAAACCTGAGGAACCAGGAGTTAATGTTGATGGGAATGAAAATACTGATGTACCAGAGATTGATACAAATGGTGACGGTATTCCAGATACACCAATTACTAATGGTTCGAATAATTCTTCAACAACGGCTTCAAATAGTACAGGATCAAATGGAAATACATTGCCACAAACTAGTGCCAAGAGTTCTGCTTGGCTAAGTGTCTTGGGATTGGCATTATTGTCATTCTTAGGTATTAAAAAACGTAAAGAAAATTAGTATTTATACGATAGAGTCTGGGACAAAAGCCCTAGAATCTGAATAAGTAAGTGGTGTCAATTGCCGGTCTGTGGCGATTGACACCACTTTTTTTTGGCCCTAGGTCTGGTTGTTTAACGATTTTAGATAATTTTGATAGATTTTCAGCCATTAAAGCTATTCCCATCTCGTTGTTGGTGGCTGTTAGACCACGCACCGAAAAGCGTTTGAATTTCAAGTAAGTCTTCAGGTCAGCGAAGATTGGTTCGATTTCAATCTTGCGTCGAGCATACAAATCATGACCGATTTTACTGGTCAGTTGTTCTTTAGCCTTGTTCTTAAAATATAACCAATTATAATTAACACCTATCTGGCGGCGATTGCCTTTCTTCGTCGTAGCAAGCGCTTCTCGGCTAGGATCCTCAAAGTATTGGACAGTACGATAGATCTTGAACTGTTTCTCATAGCCATAGCGATCATGACGTGTACTGTAATTGTGAAAAGCAAAAGTAATACCATCCAGATCTGTGTATTTGTCATTTACTTCATCATAATGCCAGTTAGCAACTTTACGGCGGTCTTGGTGGTAGGCACGAGTTTGTTCTTTTTCATACATTCCATAAGGAATCAAATAGTGGACTTGGAAATCATCAGTAAGTTTTTGATAATTGGCTTCACTCCCATAACCAGCGTCAGCAACTATCCAGTGAACGGCGTTAGGTGTTTGTTTAAAGATATGGGTTACGAATGGAATCAGGGTTCGAGTATCAGTTGGACGTTGGAATAACTGATAATAAAGTGCAAATTGATTTTGACTGGCGATTTGCAAGTTATAGCCTGGCTTTAGTTGTCCATTCAGCATAGGATCTTCTTTCATACGCATAAAAGTAGCGTCCAAATCAGTCTTTGAAAAACTATTGCGGTCGCCGAAAGTTGCATTATCGAACTCATATTTTTGCTTGCGTGGCAAATAGTCAGTCGTTAGTTGATGGAGCAAGTGTTTTAATTTACGACGGCGGCGTTTGAGAGCTGAACCACCACGTTTAGGCTTTTCCTGTTCAATCTGCTTATTCAAATCATTGATAGTTAACTAATTCATGGTAAAGCCGCGCGGTTTTACCATCGAGTCTAGGTTCAGCCTTTTCAACAGCTTTACGCCAAACGAAACTATATTTATTGGCATCAGCTAAGATTTTGGTTCCATCAATAAATAATGCCGATTTATCAAAGAGACCGAGCATGGTTAGGTAATCACGAAAAGCCTTGAATAATCCCGTGATTAGCAATTTAGTTTTAGGATTACTCCGAAAACGGTTGAGGGTTCGATAGCTTGGGATGGGACAATGATTGCCAATAAACCAACGCATCACAAGGTTTTCATTAGCCATTTGAACGATTTTACGACCTGAAAAAGTACGCCGTAAATAACCAAACAAGAAAAGTTTTAATAGAAACTGTGGCGGATATGATGGGCGTCCAGTTGCCGCTAAATTAGTCTTAATAATGTGAGTTGGAATATCATTAACGATAGCGTTGATGGCCCAAGCAACGTGAGTTGATTGAGGTTGCCAAACTAGATTGAGTTTTAAAGGGGGTTGATTACTGGTATAATTCATTTGCATGGAGCTAACGATCTCTTTTCTTTTTGGGTTCAGCGCCTTAGGAATAGCAGGGATCGTCATCTCTGTGTATACATAAGCCAAAAAAGGTAGTTCTGAGAAATCAAATAATTTCTCAGAACTACCTTTTTTGATGTGAGCTGGAAGTTTTGTCCCAGACTCATTTTTATCAAAATTAACGTAAGAGCCGGGCCACATCGTCCCGCTTAGCCTACGAAGCGCCAATGGGCGGCAGGCGTTTGATTACCTGAGCTGGCACACCACCAACTAAGACGTTGTCCGGCACATCCTTCGTCACAATCGCCCCGGCAGCGACAACCACATTACTCCCAATCGTGACACCGGGCATGACGGCCACCTTACCACCAATCCAGACGTCATCGCCAATGGTTACCGGACTGGCCTGAGCCGTGTAGCTTCGGCGATCGGTCGCCACTAGTGGATGATTAACGGTATAGATATCCACGTTGGGGCCAATCATCACGTTGCGACCGATAGTCACTGGCGCAATGTCCAGAATTGTCAGATTATAGTTGCTCAGAAAGTCCTCGCCCACGTGAATGTTGCAGCCATTGTCGCAATTGAATGTGGCCTGAACCGAGACGCGTTTCCCATGGCTACCCAGGATTTCCTTGATCTTGGCGGTCTGGGCTGCCGGGTCAGTTGCTGGAATGCTGTTGAATTCCTGACAGAGTTCAGCCGCCCGCGCCTTCCGTTCAGCGACCGCCTTATCGAGAAAATGGTAAGGCTCGCCTGCATCCAACTTTTCAATTTCAGATTTTGCCATTAACCTTCACCTCCCCCCTTAGTTTAACACTTAAAACTAAGCCTCAAAATCAAAAGGGTCACCCAGAATGCTCTGGATGACCCCTTAATCTTAGTTTTTAATTATGCGATCCACCCGAGATAAACCGGAATATCGATCTTACCTTGAGGTGAAATGGTCCCCTAGTAAGTTTGCTCCTGAAGATCAAACGTCGCAACTAACTTAAACTTCAAAGTAGCCACTGGCGTGATGGCTTTGCTGGATAACAGCTTACCCGTGGCACTCCGCGTAATCTTGCGAACGGCCTTACCGTTCTCATACTCGTAAGTCATGGTCTGGCTGTTTTGCTTCAGCATGACGACCCGCTGAATCTGATTGTTCGCCGTGGCGATACCAATCTTGATGTGACCACTCTTATCGAGCGTGGCCACCTTAGCCATTTGAACGATTTTACGACCTGAAAAAGTACGCCGTAAATAACCAAACAAGAAAAGTTTTAATAGAAACTGTGGCGGATATAATGGGCGTCCAGTTGCCGCTAAATTAGTCTTAATAATGTTAGCTGGGAGTTTTGTCCCAGACTCTTTTTGTGTACATGTGTTTTTTCGTGACAAGATAACAGGGAATTATATATCATGAAATTAAGTTAAAAAAGTCACAAATGGGAAGTGAAGATTATGAGGAAAAAACTAATTGTGGTTATGACCGGATTATCTTTAGGTCTTCTAATGATAAATCCGGCAATTAATATACCAGTAGCAATGGACGTTATGAAAACGGAGAATGTTAAAGCAGCAATAGATACAAGCAATTATGAAGTTCCGAGTGGTGGAACAGTTCAAGATGATTTTGGAAAGGATGTATCAGATAATTTATTAGGTTATGCTGCATATTTCCACATTTTTGCAAAATCAGCAACTCTCAAAACACATACTAACGGTAATTTAGCAGTTGAAGAACTAGATGGACATGTTGATTTTGGAACAGGTATTCATCAGGGAACGCTCGAAAAAGATATTTTTTATATACAGAATTTAGTGAATATAAATGCTAGTTCTTTTGTATCTAAAAAAGATCCGAGGCACAACAAAGTAGTATTCGGTAAGGACGTGGAGTTAGATACGTCTACTGAAAGTATTAAAGCTGATGGACTTCCGATACCTCACTTGGAGTTAGATGAATTATTTCAAGATATTGGCGATGAAAAGTACATTGACTTTGAAGAAATGTTTGCGTTATTAAACAATCAGTCCATTAATCTATCTAAAAGGACTCCAGATAAGGAATTGACTAATGCGAGTTTTGAAGATTTTAATACCCGTGAAATCTATGTTGATGAATATGACCAAAAGGAAGTGGTTATTAATTTAACCGCTGATGTTCTCAATGGAAATACGTATCTCAGGGTTGTTGGGTTAAGCCCACATAGAGTTGGTCCAACAATAATCGTTAATGTTGATACCAAGGGTGCTGACACATATCATATGAATTCGAAGATTGAAATTAGATATTCGGATGGAACAAATAGGGGAAATCAGGCAACTGAAATCTTTGATGATAATCATATATTGTGGAACTTTTATGACAGCACATCGAGTGATGGATTATACCGCGGAACGATTAAAATGGATAACTCTTTCCAAGGAAGCGTATTAGCTCCTGAAGCAACAGTATGGGTTTGTCATAATTTAGACGGAAATATCGTCGCTAACAGGGTACAAATAAATGGTGGTGAATCCCACAGATGGGACTTGCAAGACAGTGTTTATAACCCAGAAGAAGATAAAGAAATAGAGGAAGAAGAGGACGACGAAGATATAACAATTGATCCGAACCCAATTCCAACGCCAGATCCAGACCCAAATCCAGATCCAAATCCAGATCCGGATCCAGACCCAACACCAGACCCAGATCCAAATCCAGATCCAGACCCAAATCCAGATCCGGAGCCAACACCAGACCCAGATCCAAATCCAGATCCGGAGCCAACACCAGATCCAGATCCAAATCCAGATCCAGATCCAGAACCAACACCAGACCCGAATCCAGATCCTGATACGGAAGTTCCAAAGACAGAATCAGGAAGTGAAAATCCTAATGTTGTGGAAGAACTACCAAATATAATTACTGATACAGATGACAAAAATGTACCAATTGCTTCCAGTGCATCTAATGGTATTAAAACTTTAGCGAACCCTATTATATCTGGCACTCCAGTTGGAGCTTCAAATAATTCAACTGATACAGCTCAGAAACGCACACTACCAGAGATGGCGTCTTCAAGCGGCGGAGTGATAACGTTACTAGGATTATTCTTATTATCATTTATAGTGATTAAGAAGCGTAAAGAAGATTAGAGTGAATCATCGCAACCAAGTATGCTAGAATCACAGAAGTAATGTCAGGTATATGTATTCAAGTATCAATGTATAACAAGCACAATAATTAAAATCCCCCCGTATTTGCAAAATAAATACGAGGGGATTTTTATAATTTGTTATGATCCTTCAACTAAGTCTCGGTTACGATATCCTACATATCCAGTGATGATCATGACCACACTAATAATAGTTATGGTAGCAAAAGTTGCACCATCAAACTTACTTATTGGCATTCTAGGTATCCAACTTTGAATAGCTGTTTTGTTGAACCAATCTGGTAGATCCAAAATACCTCCGAAGTAATTTAACATGAATGCATAAGTTAGGTATACATAAACGATCTTTGATAATTTAGGAATCCATCCAAGAGTGATTCCAGCCAATCCAATGAAGAACAATACAGCAGGGAAAAAGTTAAGTCCAGCTTTAACAAATTCGCTTAGATCCATAACTGACTTGCTATCCATGCTTGATAGAGCTGTTTCACCTAAGCTAAGCGACGAAATCATTATACCAAGCGTTCCCATGATGATTGCCAGACAAATAGTTGTCCAATATAGTTTTGCTCTAGTTACTTTTGTTGAAAAAATCTGACTTAATCTGGCATGGCTTTCTTCAGTAAATAATTTATTTATGATTACGATTGGTAGAATGGTAGCCATTACAACCATTACCATCATGATTGTTGAAGTAAATGATTCTTCGATTGAATGTCCTGACATAGTAAACATTTGCTTCACCAAAGGGCTGCTGTTAAGAAATTCTTGCATATCACCGTATATTGATCCGTATGCAGCTCCCATTATTGCAAAAGCTAGTAGCCAGCTAATGCTGATGCCGCGATTTATTCTTAGAAGGAATCCAGGTACAGATAGCATTGTAATATTAGCATGTGATTTTCCTTGGAATTCTGGAATATAGCCAGACCCCATATCTCGATTTTCTTCGAGTACAAATGCGATTGATCCTAATACTAGTAAGAAAATCACACCATAAATGATAGGTGTCCAGTCGTTATTAGTAAATGGATATGTTAAGTATGTCCATCCCATTGGATTCCACATCGAATAATTTGAGTTGGAAACATCTGTACCAGCACGTATTATGTATAGAATGCCAATTATTCCAATGGAACTGCCAGTTGCTCCAGAAGAGTTTGGCATTAGTTGAGACATTAATATCCCAATGGCCGTACCGATGAATCCAGCGATTACTAGAGAACTGCCAAATAATATAATACCTTCATTAGATAGAGCAGTGACACCAAAGCTTATCATGACAAGACTTGTGAACGTTCCTAAAAGAATATTAATAACAACAGTTTCGAGAACGACCGCAACCGAGTTAGCTTGTCGTCCAACTTTGAATGAACGGACTAATTCAGTTAAACCAAGATCTTCTTCATGTCTAGTATGGCTAACTACGTGAAGAGCAGATATGATCATCGCAAATAATCCACAGAATAATAACATTTCGTTAGAATACATTGCACCGATTGTATAAGCAGTAGCGTTTTTAACTGGTGTGGGTCCGACCATTGATATCATAGCCGGATTTTGCATGGTTTCGTACATACCACGTAGTCCGTTGCCTTTAGCTAATTCCTTGAATGCAGGGATGAAAGCACCAGAGAATAACCCTAGACCGATAATCCAGATGGTTGTTTTTTTCCAATCACGCTTTAAATATTGGAAGAATAGAGTATCCCAATATGCAAATTTTTCACGCATAATGTTTCCCCCCTATCCTTCGTAATGACGCATGAATAGGTCTTCCAAAGTTGGAGGAACTGATTCAAATTTTTTGAGTCCAAATTTTGTAGCCTCAGTTAAAATATCATTGATATTTTCATTGTCTGCTGAAAATGTAATGAGGTTTCCTTTTTGAGAAAAGTCGTGTACACCATTAACGAACCTCATATCAGATGCATTAAGCTCTGAAACCATTGTGATGGTTGATCGTGTTAAATGACGCAACTGATCCAATGTCCCAGATTCAACCACTGTACCCTGACGAATAATTACAACTTTATCGGCGAGTCGCTCGACTTCACTAAGAATATGTGATGATAGCAGGATAGCCTTGCCATCGGCTTTGATTTTGGCGACCTCGTCTTGAAAAACAGCTTCCATCAATGGATCCAATCCAGAAGTGGGTTCGTCAAAAATATATAAATCAGAGTCCACAGATAATGCTGCGATTAGTCCGACCTTTTGACGATTACCTTTGGAATAATTTTTTGATTTTTTCTTTGGATCTAATTCAAACTTCTTGATCAAATAGTCGCGTTTTCTATGGCTACCATTTCCATGAAGCTTCATGAATAGGTCGATGATTTCACCACCTGTGAGATTCCCCCATAGAGCAATATCACCAGGAACATAAGAAATCTTTTGGTGGATCTGATAGCTATTCTTCCAAACATCCTTGCCAAAGACTGTTACATTACCCGCATCGCGCTTGATTATACCAAGAATTGTACGAATTGTTGTAGATTTACCGGCACCATTTGGACCAATGAAACCCACAACCTCGCCAGAATTCACCGTAAAGTTCACATCTCTTAAGGCACGGAATTTACCGAATCTCTTTTGTAACCCTTGAACCTTAACAATTTCCGTCATAATAAAATGACTCCCTTCAAAATATTTATAACGTGCTTTCCGGTTTAAAAATAATGTTCTGATTATCAGACTATAGTTCATAAAATAGCTATATATAAATATTTCTAAACTAAAGTTCATTTATGAGTTCAATAATATATACTTATTATCGCTTAGTCAATAGTTTTCAAGTAAAATTATGAACTAATACTCGTTAATTGATACATAATATATTACAATATAATAAGTAATGAACCATATAACTAGTGATAGTTTTAAAGTGAGGAACAATTATGGACGGATTTGAAAAAAGAACACAAGAAAAGAAGCAACAAGTGTTGGATGCAACTTTTAAACTGTTGAATACAAGTGAAGGTGCTGAAGATGTAACTATGGAAGAAATTGCCAAGTGTTCTAATGTTGGTAAAACTACTATTTTCAAGTATTTTGATAGTAAAGATAATTTGTTTAAAGCAGTATATACAGATTTTTTAAGTAAGCTGGCTAGTAGTGCAGAAAAAATTATAGAACAAAATTTATCGTTTGAAGAAACAATGATTGCTTTGAGTCAAAATAAAATTAATGCCTTGGAAAAAATTGATAAGCAATTTTATAATGACATGATGCACTTTTATACTGAGAAAAAAGATCATGGCTTAACGTTATTGATGAAAACATATCAAGAGAATAGTGTGACGATGTTGCTAGATTTGTTCCATCGAGGTCGAAAAGAAGGCAAAGTTGACTTGAAGTATTCGGATGAATTCTTACTACTGTACTTCCAGGCGTTAGTTCAAGGTATTTCTAGTCCTGACGTGTATGAAAGGATTGTTCCTTATACACAAGAGTGGACCGAGTTATTGATTAAAGGTCTAGCTCCAGCACAAAAAAAATAAACCTCAATTGAGATTTATTTTTTTTTGCTTCCAGTTAATAAATAATTAAGTCCAGGGATCAAACTGATGATCCAAATGATCAAAGTCGAAACGGCTGCTACAGCGATATAGCGAATTAATGTTGCTGCCAGTCCGCCGAATGGTAAGACAGACATAAACCAAGGTTCCATATATAAGATTAATAAGTTGTGAACTAGGTAGATTCCAAATACTAAAGGTGATAGGAATTCAAACGTTTTGATAATTCTATTTGAGTGAATTTTCTCACCCCATTTTTGAAGTAGAATGAATGCTGCAATTGACATAATTGGGATGAATATGGATGTTACGTAGTACCCATTGAATGCATCGAATATTTTGGGGAAAATCTCGGATATATAATTTCCAGCAAATCCGGCGACTAAGGCTACAATCCATAACCAGATATTGTTTAAATCATGAATGTTTATTTTTGTTAATAAGTATCCAAGTATGAAATAACCAGTAAAACCACCTACCAAGTAGAATTGTGCCACTGGATAAATTGTCAGAGCATTGACCCAGTTTTTTGGCATTACACTAGCGATTGATGGTAATAACGAGTTAGTTATTAGCCATATAATCGTTACATACCAGAGCATTTGTCTATTTGCGTTTTCTACAAAAGTTTTAATAATTGGAGAAATAATATAAATTCCAATTAATGGATACATAAACCATAGCGTAGGGGATGTTGGTTGATATAACATCATCTTTATTGATGAAAGGACATTGTGTATGGATAGTGAATGTGCATAGATTCCGACAATGATTGGTGAAATAATAGACCAAAGTATAAAAGGAATCACTACTCTAGGAATTCTTTGTTTCCAAGTGTAGTTGATTGATTTTGTTTTTTTGCTATTGAGTAAAAGTGATCCAGAAATCATAAAGAATAATGGGACACTGATGTGGGCAAAATAGTTAAGAATTTTGGTAATTTGCCATTGAGTACTTCCAATATGGAGTGTCGTATCAATGGCGGAAACATGGATGAAAATTACTAGAAAAATTGCTATTACGCGAATGAAGTCTAGATAAAAGATTCGTTTATTTTTATTCATTATAAAAATCCCTCCGTATACCTAATTAATAATAGATGAATTGCTCACAAAATTGAAGTATTCGTATATGATATAATAGCAAAGTAAAATTATTGATTGGAAGATATTAATTATGCGAGTAGGAGAATCTCCGGGAACAGATTTAGTCAGATATATAATTTGGATTATATTTTCTATAATCACATTGAGTTTAAAAAACATTGCTGCAACTGACAAAGGATTAAATATGATTTTGACTGCAATATTTTTTGCAGTAGGTCTAGTATTCTTATTCTTGATGGCAAGGCGTTATTTGCGGGAGAGACGTTCATTTTCTGACAATCCCAGAGGATTCATGAGTTCATTGACTTCGAACATCGGATTAGTGACGTTGATGATCATTTTAGTATGTGCGTTGAGAATTATGGTCAGCTATTTACAAGTTACGGGCAAATTACCACGTTTTAAAAATGACGATGTTATTAGTTCAGATCAAAAAGTATTTATTTTTAATATAATTGCAAATGTATTTATTATTACAATTCAACAACAGTTGGTTCAAACAGGATTTTTCTTCAATTATTTCTTTAGAAAGAGCACTGCTTCGAATGCAATCATCGGAATTATTTTTAGTGGTATTATTGCTGGTGCTATTAGTTTGCCAGGTTCATTATTACAATTCTTTATGATGATGGCTCTCGGTTGGTGCTATGCATTGACTTACTTGTATACTCAAGACGAAAAGATGTCTATGTTAGTTGCCATTGTAAGTTCCATTGTTGGTACAATTTTAATTTAAACAAAAAATATCCACTGATGAATTATTCATCGGTGGATATTTTTTTAAGTTGAAAACTAATATTTACACATAATTTACATTAAATTTACTGAATATTTACATTAGTTAGCTATTGTTTTTTTAGAAGGTGACTGCCAATGTGGGACTTATCTAAAATATCAATAGTAATGTTTGTATTTCAAATTTTCGAAGCATTATTGATAGTTAATATTTCTCGATCAAGAGCAATGATGACACTTCTGTTCTTGTTAATGCTAGATTCACTATTTGTTGACGATGTATTGATGCCATTACTCGTCATTTTTGTTATGGGAGTTATTTTAACTTATCTTGGCTATACTCGTCGTAGTAAATTACAGTTGATCTTTGGCTTAGCGACTTGTGCTTCGTTAGCAAGTATTTTACTTTACGAAACTTATTTAATTGCTGAAGAGGTATCATAATCTTCAATATTTATATTGTCCAATAATGGAGATGGTGTTTTTTCAATACAGATAGTCAGATTGTGCATTGCACGTGTGCAGATAGTATACAGTGTATCTCGGCTCCTTGAATCAGGATAGTTTTGAGCCGATACATTGTGCCCAATCACAGCGTCGAATTCTAATCCCTTGGCTAGATATATTGGCAGAACAATAATTCCCTTAGGAATGGAACGGAAACCTGCATCGACTAAGGTAATAATAGATTCATCACTGAAATGAGCATATACTTGCTCGGCCTGAGCTTGGTTTCTGGTTAAGATTGCTACAGTCTCGTATTTGTCAGTTAGTTCTTGCGCAGTCTTTTTGAGACCCTTATAGTAGTCAGACTCATCCTCAAAGACTTTGATCGTAGGAACTTCACCTTTTCTAGAGAAAGATTTTATCTCGTCAGCGTTAGGTAGAAGTGACTTTGCAAAATTTGTGATTTCCGCAGTTGAACGATAACTTTGGTTGAGAGTAATGGTTGTAACTTTTTTACCCTTATACAATTCACAGATTGCTGTGATGACATCTTTGTTTCGGTAAGAGCTAGTCAGCACATCTTGAGCTCTGTCTCCGAGCAATGTCATCTTTGCATTAGGAAATGAATGAGAAATATATTTTAATTGTGCCATTGTGTAGTCTTGTATCTCATCGATAAAGATGTGTTGGATATTATGGTTGATTCCATTGTCGGTAATGAAATCGCGTAAGTATAGAATTGCGACCGCATCACTTAATCCTAATTTATGTGACTCTACAGCGTGATCAATAGATTCAATCATGGTCTGCCATACTCTATCTGATACTAAGTTTTGTTTCATATTTGATAGTAAGAAGACATATTCTTTATATGGATCGAAGAAGTAATTATTGATCAGTGCATTATATATAGGAGCATAACGTTCTTTTAGGAATTCTTCTGCGATGATAGAGCGTTGATTAGTCGATTCCTCAATATTATGATCAGTAATTATTTGTTGGAAGTCTTCATCGCCGAGGTTATCAATCTCGGCTTGAACCCAATCTTCGTCACGATCATTGTGGATACGTTTTTTAAGACGCTTAATCAAAATATTTTTAGTTTTTAGGAATCGGTCAGGAATACTAAAGGCTGTATTTTGCTTATCATAAATTTCAGATATTTCTTCTTTAGTAAAGAATGGTTTTCCTTCGAAGATAATATCTTCAAAGTATAAAGTATGTTCTTTATTTTCTTTTTCAGTTAATTCTAAGTTTTCAAGGAAATCAGCACTTTCTTTGAATAATCTTATATCTACTGTGGTTTGTGGAAGATTACGTTCATCTTTTTCATAACGTTCAAATAGTGTTTCTACTTGAATGCCTGTTAAACGCAATGAAACAAATTCATTGAATGTAACTTGGCGCATGTTTCTTTCACCTAAACTCGGTAGAACTTCAGAAATATAATTACTGAAGAGACGATTGGGTGAGAATAAAACGATTTTGTCAGCGTCTAAGGTTGATCTGCTGTGATAAAGCAAATAGGCAACTCGCTGCAAAATGGCAGATGTCTTGCCGCTTCCCGCGACACCTTGAACTAGCAACACGTCAGAATGAGTATCACGAATAATCGTATTTTGTTCATGTTGAATCGTTGCCACAATATTTTTCATATATTCGTCACTATATTCACTTAAGACAGATTGAAGAATTTCATCTCCAACCGTTTCGTTTGTGTCGAACATATTTTTAATTTTGTTGTTGATAATTTGAAATTGACGTTTCTTTTTGAGATCCACTTCAGCTTTTCCGGTGGGAGTAGGGTAGCTTACCTTTCCAAGTACACCATTGTAGTAAATACCCGAAATAGGAGCACGCCAATCGTAAATTAAGAATTCACCATCGTCATCTTGTAAAGTCGAAGTTCCAATATATAGAGTATCTTCTTCACCATCTTCAACGATATCGATTCTGCCAAAGTATGGAGAACCTTGTAAGTTCTCCAGCTTGAGTTTATTTGATTCTAGAATATTTTCATTTTCAACGGCTAAGGCAACCAATTGCTTTTGTTGTTGCACTGAAGCATTGGTTTCCATTTGGTCATCGACTTCAAAGGTGTTAACCTTGGTATTCTCACCATAGTTTCGGTAAATATTGTGAGTTTCTGTATGAGCCTTTTCAAGATTCTCAGTAGCTCGATTGATTTTATCGTCGATTTTTTGAGCAATTTGATCGACTCTAATTTGTTCTTGTTCTTTAGTTTCGTTAACGGTCATAAGTTACCTCTCGTTGACAATTTGGTTGTTTTTAATTATGCTTATAGCAATTGAGTACATTAAAGCATAAGCATTTTTTAGTACTAATTCAAGTAAGTTGAATCAGAGAATGACTTCTAGTCTGAAAAAGTCATCGCCCTTGAATTAGGAAATGGATATGGTTAGCCGCCTTACAGCTAATGAGTGGTAGATATATTTCTACAAAACAGGTGGCACCACGTGAGAGCGTCCTATTATATTATTAATAGGACGCTTTTTGTTTTGATGAATACAAATGGAGGAAGTAATATGAAAACTAATACAATTTTAACAGGTGATCGACCAACTGGTAAGCTACATATCGGACATTACTTAGGTTCACTAAAGAACCGTGTTAAGTTACAAAATGAGGGTAAGTATAACATGTTCATCATGATTGCGGATATGCAAGCTTTGACCGATAATGCTAGAAATCCTGAGAAAATTCGTAACAGTTTGATTCAAGTTGCCTTGGATTATTTATCAGTAGGAATCGATCCTGCCAAGACTAATATTTTGGTACAATCACAAATTTCAGCTTTGAACGAACTAACAATGTACTATCTAGATTTGGTTAATGTTTCACGTCTTGAAAGAAATCCAACTGTTAAATCAGAAATCAAGCAAAAGGGATTTGGTCAAAGTATCCCCGCAGGATTTTTAACATATCCTGTTAGTCAAGCTGCTGATATTACTGCTTTCAAGGCAGATACAGTTCCTGTTGGTGATGATCAAGAACCAATGCTTGAACAAACACGTGAAATTGTTCGTACGTTCAATAATACATACAACAAAGAAGTATTAGTTGAGCCTGAAGGTGTCTTCCCACCTAAGGGTCAAGGGCGTTTACCTGGTACAGATGGTAATGCGAAGATGAGTAAGTCGCTGGGTAATGGTATTTACTTGTCAGATCCTGCTGATGTTGTGACTAAGAAGATCATGTCTATGTATACTGATCCTGATCATGTGCACGTAGAAGATCCTGGTAAAGTTGAGGGTAATACAGTTTTCACATATCTCGACGCTTTTGGCGATGACAAGGCTAAGATTGCTGAATTAAAAGAGCAATATCAAGCTGGTGGTTTGGGTGATGTCAAAGTTAAACGTTACTTAAATGATGTCATGCAAGGAATTCTTGAGCCAATTCGTGCACGCCGTGCTGAATACGAGAAGGATATTCCTGGGGTTTACCAAATTCTAAAAGATGGTAGTGATCGTGCCAATGAAGTAGCTAATCAAACGTTGGCAGAAGTTAGAGCTGCCATTGGTGTTGATTATTTTAAGGATTTAAAATAGAGCGCGTTAAAGAACGGTAATCTCTGAGCATTACTTAGATTTATGATTATAATTGAATTAAAGACGGAGAAGACAAAATGTCTCCGTCTTTTTTAGTAGAGTGCAACTTATCAGGCTTTTTTAATGTGGAAACAGTTTCACAAAAATATGCTATATTTAACTCTTGATTTTATCAACAATTGGGTATAGCATATTTTTTGTTGCTATTTAGAAATAAATTTTTAATTTTATGAGGAGAACAATGGACGACTACGATTTAATAGGTTTTGCAGTGAGATTTATGATGCAGCGAAAGAGAATTTTGTCATCTTTTCTTAAGGAAAGAGATTTGAATATTGCCGATTGCATAATAATGATGATAGTTACTAAACATCCAGGTTATAACCAAGAGAAGATTGGTGAAGTAACTTTGTTTGATGGAGCAATCATCGCTCGATCATTAAAAAAACTTGAGAAGTATGGTTTGGTTCATCGAAAAATTGACGAAACTAATCGTCGTAGAAAAATTGTCCAAATTACTGAAGCGGGGCGAGAGTTTGGAGATAAGCTCAGAGCTGCATTCAAAGATTCAAATAAGACGATTTATTCTGGAATTACAGATACTGAAAAAGATGAATTGCACGTTATTTTGGCCAAAGTTTACGCCAATCTCGATAAAGTAAAAATCCCCGATAGTAATAAATAGAAAATGAAAGAAGGAAATTACTATTATGCAAAATAGTAGTGAACATTTGGATGTTAATGGTAAGCCATTTAATCGTAATTTGTTAGTTATGGTCTTACTTGTCGGAACATTCTGTACTGTTCTTAATGGAACAATTTTAACTACTGCGTTTCCGACCTTAATGAAAGAATTCAATGTTACAACTTCAGCTGTTCAGTGGTTGACTACTGGATTCCTGATGGTTAACGGTATTATGATTCCTGTTACCGCATGGCTAAGTAATAATTTTAGTAATAAGATCTTATATATTATTGCCATGTCTACGTTCTTAATTGGAACGATTATGTGTTTTACAGCGCCAAACTTTGGAACCATCTTAGCTGGACGTTTGATTCAAGCTGTTGGTGTTGGTATTACAATGCCACTTATGCAAGTTATTATGCTTTCAATTTTCCCAGCCAATCAGCGTGGTACTGCCATGGGATTGGGTGGATTAGTTATCGGTTTAGCACCGGCCATTGGACCTACTTTGTCAGGTTGGATCATCGATAACTTTACATGGCGTGATTTATTCGGAATGATTATTCCTATTGTTGTGATCGTACTTATTTTAGCTTTTATTTATATGAAGCCAGTTATTCAAACTAAACGATCAAAACTTGATATTTTGTCGCTGATCTTATCAACAGTTGGATTTGGTTCAGTCTTGTACGGATTCTCATCTGTTGGTGACAATGGTTGGGGTTCACCAATTGTATTAAGTACTATTATTGGTGGAGTTATCGTTGTTATTTTGTTTGGGTATCGTCAATTGAAGATGGATACACCATTCTTGGAACTACGTGTTTTCAAAGAAAAGAAGTTTGCGGTTGCTGCCGCATTGTCTTCTGTAACTAATATGGCTATGGTTGGTGTAGAAATGATCTTGCCATTA
This sequence comes from Companilactobacillus insicii, assembly GCF_003946015.1. GTDB lineage: Bacteria > Bacillota > Bacilli > Lactobacillales > Lactobacillaceae > Companilactobacillus > Companilactobacillus insicii. The sequence continues at coordinate 21,725 of NZ_RHNU01000010.1, read as the reverse complement.
TACTTGCAAATTGTTAAAGGAATGAGCGCATTCCATTCCGGATTAACATTGCTACCGGGTGCCATTTTAATTGGTGTTATGAGTCCTATTACTGGTCGTGCATTTGATAGATTCGGACCAAAGGACTTAGCTCGTATGGGTATGTTCTTGTTAACAGCAGGAACAATTCCGTTCTTATTCTTAACAAAGACAACACCAGTTCTAGATATTGTTGTTCTATACATGGTTCGTATGTTTGGTATTTCAATGGTTCTAATGCCAGTTACAACTGATGGAATGAATGCTTTGCCATTGAACTTAATGAGTCACGGAACAGCTGTAAATAATACTGTTCGCCAGGTTTTCAGTTCTATGGGTACAGCTATCTTAGTCAGTGTTCTAACGAACGTGACGAATAATTTGAAGCCGGGCAAAAGCTTACTTGCTCATTCACCACTTAAATATCAGGATAGTTATTTTAATGCAACATTGAGTGGATATCATGCAGCCTTTGGTGTTGCAATCCTATTTTGTGTCATTGCTTTAGCTATTACTTTCATGGTTAAAAATACTGCTAAATCAAAAGAAGTTGATCTTGAAAATATGAATGTTGAAATGGCAGGTGATAATTAATGATTATTGTATCGATTATTGTTTGTGCTGTTCTTTCATATTATTTTGCGGTCTTTATCCAAAATAAAAAAGTTGGTTATAGTTTGGCAGGAGTTTTCATAGTTCTGTTTATCGGAAGTATTGTGATGCTGGTGTCAAATGAATATGGTCACTTTGGTATGCAAAAAGTAACCAGTGAAAAGACAGTACAGATTCAAACTGTTAAAAAAGGTGCTAATCTTTTACTTTATAAAGAACTTGGGACTAACAGCAAAGAAGACGTATACGTATATCGTACGCCTGAAACTGCCAATGCAAAGAACCCTAACCATACTAAAGCAGATATTCACGTTACTAATAAAGTTAAGAAGGGTTCAAGTACAAATACTTTGAATCAAAAAACAACCCGTTGGGAATATAAGAATGGATTCTATTCTTTCTTGTTTGGTATTTCTGATAATAACAAGGAATTCATAAAACAAAGTAATACATTCCAAATTGGTGATGATTGGTTAGTACTATCAACTACTCAAGCAAACAAACTAAGCAAAGAGCTTAATAGTAAAAAGATTCAAACTCAGATGAAGTCTGAAGGTGAAGCTTACGTCAAAGCTGCTGTAACAAAAGCAATGATGGTTAATCCTTCAATGAGCCAGGCTCAACAAAAGCAAATTATGCAACAAGCTCAAAAAGAGTTTAAAGCACAGGCTATGGCTAAAGTTGTTGAAGAAATTACTAAATAAATATGTAGATAAGTCGGATATTTCCGGCTTTTTTTTGTTAGCTTAAAACGTCTTCCATAGTCCAAGTCAAAATACCAGTATATTTTCCTGGTTTTGTATTTGGGCCAATGTGTAACTTCCAGTTTCCAACTCCAATATAGTTTGTTAAGTTTTGATCTCCATTAAAATAAGAAGATTGAATAGGGGTTCCATCTGTAGTTATAGGCATCCAAGAACCAATGTCACTGGGACTATTTTCTCGTTCTTTTATGAATATAAGTCCATCGTTTGTGGGTAGTAATGTATCTCCATTTTCGTTTTTTAATTGGGTTTTAGAATCTTCATTGTCATAAGATACTGCTACATAATAATTTGATGGTTTAGGATGACTAACTATTAATTGTCCAATCGTAGAAGTATTAGTTAAGTTTTGATTTTCTCCATAGTAGTTTGTTGTTCCGAAGTCTATTAAATCCGGTGTTTTAGTAAATCCACTAGTGTTGCTTCCTTGAATTATCACGTTGGCGTTATTAGTTGAGAGCGTTCCTAACGTCTCATTACCACTAGTTCTGACATTAGTTATTGTGGCAATGTTAGACATACTACCGGAGGCCGTATTAGTGACTGTTGCAGGGAATACAATTGTTACACTTTTTCCGGGATCTATTTTTTGGATCCAAGCTTGAAGATTTTGAGAATCTGTAAATGAAGTTTGACCATTTAGACTACTGTCAGTGTAGTCGGTGATTACAGTGACACCCACATTTCCTGCCAATCCCATGGGTAATGTTTCATGAATGAAGCTATCTGATAATAGTGAATTTTTGCTGGTAGAGTTTACTTGAAATTTAACTTTGAATTCTACTTTATCGCCAATTTTGGCATTTGTGCTATCACTGAAGTACGTTTCGTTGTTAGATACATTTCTGACTTGTTTCGTAAATGAATAATCAAATGATTTTCTTTCAACGGGTATATTAGTGGAAGCTATGTATTCTTTTTCCTCGGTATCGGTGGTATCGTAATCAATACCATAAAATCGACCAACATTAGTGATTGTAGTTCCAGAAGCCATTGGAGAGATTGTTGCATCAAATGATATAGTGCATGATTCGCCATCCTTAACTGTTAATGCAGGTGGAATGGTTAATGTTTTTGTCGAGGAATTGTAATTTTCAGATGGTAATTTGCTAAACAAACCATCTGGATGAGTAATGGTTAAACTTTGTGGGTCAATCTGTAATCCATCTGGAATTTGATCAATTAATTTAGTGTATGACCATTTACTTTTAAATCCCACATTAAAAACTTTTAGATTGAAATTCAACTTGTCACCGATTCTGTTTTTACCATCTGAATTGGTTTTATTTATGTAGGATTTTGTTACTTTAGGAATTGCATATTTTGGTTGAGAGATACCAACCGATGATACATAATGCTTGATTTGACCTGGTTCTAATGTAGTGTAAGGCCATTTCATTGTATATGATGAATCGAGAAGGCTGCTTGTAATTAAAGCACCATATTTCAAGTTTAGGCTTTCGGTACCGACGCCTGAAAAATTGGCAGGAGAGAATCCTTTGGTCCAATCCATGAAACTAGAATTAAATGGAGAAACAGTGTAGTTCGATGGCCCATCAGGTAAACTTCGATCGAACAATAATTTGTAATTTATACTTTGAATGAAAATACCGTTATTGTTTTCTAGAGAGTATATTGGAATTGTATCTTCTCCATCTAGCTGAGTGTCTTCAGCGTAGAGTATTCCAAATTTTTGAGTGTAGTTAGTATTATTTTTGATGTATAGCTCTCGTTGCACAATAGCGGCGTTACTTGGGGATGGACGGAGAACGATTTCCATTTGTAAGTTATATTTTCCGTAACTATCGTTTCGTATAAAGTCTCCAGCAATTTTATATGCCGGTCGAGTGTTGGCATTCAGCGATTCTACGTAATATTTTTTACCCGATAAAAAATTAGATAAGATTGAGTATTTACTTGCAGTTACTGAAGAGGTATTTTCATTTGGAACTAGCATAAAGTCAGGGGATGTAGGTGATACAGATTCTTTAGCAGTAGATCCAGTCCATCCCTGTTGGAATAATGCACTGATATATTTGTTTCTATTATTCAAAAAGGTATTTATTTTAGAATATTGGATATTTTGTCCTGAAGCAGAACTATCAGTTTCTATTGTGTCATCTCCACCTGTTGTTACATTGCCACTAGTATCTTGAGCTAAGCCAAATGCGTAGCCTAATTGAAGATCGTCATTTATTTTTAAATTAGCTACTTTATTATTACTTTGATGTTGCCAAGTGTAGATACCATCATCAAAAACGCTATTCGGGTTCCAAGTTATTTTTGAGCTCTGAGATCTTTGGGTAGCAGTTACCGTTTGAACAGGTATTGTAGAAATTAATCCTAACGAAAAAATGAACAATATAAACAATGGATTCTTAAGTAGAGCCTTCGCTTTCAAAACAATATCCCCCAGATTGGATAATTATATTTTGATTCATTATCAACATGGTATATTAATTTCACGGCTATTTCAGTACTTATAAAAAAGCTTTTAAAGAATATTTTCCATATATAGTGAAGGGTTATTTTTGTTAATAAATAAAAAAATAGATTGAAATTTTATTTTGAAATTACCAACAAAGTTTCAATCTATTTTTGGTTAATTATTTGGAATGGAATCTGCCATTGACCAGGTTAATGTGCCATTGTAAGAACCGGGTTTAGTGTCTGAGCCGATATTTAACCTCCAATCACCAACACCAATATAATTAGTCAGATTTTGACTGCCGTTGAATGTACCCGTCTGAATAGGCGTTCCACCAGGAGAAATTGGTGTCCATGTTCCTTTATCATCTGGAGAGCTTTTACGTGTTCTGATGAAGATCAATCCATCGGCTGATGGTGATAAAGTATCTCCATTATTGTTCTTTATTTGTGTTGTTGCATTGTCGTTATCATAAGCTACTGAAACACTATAGTTGTTATCAGTCGGATGATTAACGATTAATTGTCCGGTTGTGGCTACATTAGTCAGTTTTTTGTTCTGACCAGTAAAGTTTAGTGAACCAAAGTCGATAGTACTTGGAGTTTCAGTGAACCCAACAACATCAGATACCTGGACACTTGCTTCATTGGAGACAATATCGCCAGTTGAAGCACCAGTACTTGTTGTACCGGTCATTAGAGCCGTACTTGTGATTGTACCTGCTGTTGCTTTGGTTACTTTGGCTTGGATTTCTAGTCGAACATTAGTACCACTAGGTATCTTAGCAATATTCAAACCATTTCCTAGAAGTTTAGTTACGTCCCAAGGTTCATTATCAGATCCATAGATTATAGCTTTTTCAATTTCCAATCCATCAGGAACTGGGTTCTTCATTGTTCCACCAGTTAGGTAGTCTTTACTGGTACTGTTGACACCGAAGATAACTTGATAATCAACTATATCTCCAGCTTTTGCCTTTGTAGAACTTGCAAAATTATTTTCACCATTCGTTTCGTTTTTTACGTAATTAGTAAATGTATATTCAAATGATGATTTTTCCACAGGAACATCTACTGAAGCTTTATAAGTAGTTGAATCAGAGCCAGTTGCGTTATCTGTACCGGTAAATTCACCAGTATTGGTTAATGTTTTGGAACTTGCGGAAGAAGCTATTACTGTTTCAAACGTTACTGTATTTTGTTTTCCATCGGCGATAGATTCGTTTGCCATTGGAATAGTTATCGTTCTTGTGGAAGGGTCGTAATCAGAATCAGAGATGGATGTTGTTGTTCCATTAGCACTAGTCATTTTAATGGATCCGGCCTTTATTTGGAGTCCATCAGGAATTTTATCTACTAGTTGCTTATAACCCCAATTACTGTTGAACCCATAATTACTGATTTTAAGGGCAAATTTTAAAGTATCACCAACACGGTTCTTGCCGTCTTTTGATGTTTCGTTAGTAAATGATTTACTTGGAACAGGTAATGCATAAGGAGATTCAGTAACACCAATGGCTGTAGCAAAGTGAGCGATCTTTCCTGGTGCTAAAGTCGTGTAATTCCATTTTTGAGCATAGGCAGAGTTGACATACATACCTGACCCTAAGACATTTGTACCATATGAATATCCCTTGGCTTCATCGCCGGATCCACCGAATGATTTACCGGAAAATCCCTTTAACCAGTTAGTGGAATTAGAATCTATATCTAATCCAGCATAGCTAGTAGGCCCGTCCTTTAGTCTATTAGTGATCATTAGTTTATAAAGTGGATCATCGGCACTCTTTCTTTGGTTTTCGATAAATAGACCACTCTTATCACCTAGATCCATGATAGGAACAGAGTCGTTTTCATATCCTTTTGCGTTACCAAATGAAGTATCTTCACCGAATAAGACACCAAATGATTGTGTAGAAGAATCGTTATTTTTAATATACAATTCTCGCTGAATTATAGGTGCATTACCTGGTGATACCCGCAATAGTAATTCAACCTTAAGGTTTTTGTATGTACCGAACATGTTTTTCCCAGTTGTATCTTTACGATTGAAGTCTCCGACAATTTTGTATGCAGCATTTTTTCCATCGGTTCCGAAGTAGTATTTTTTATTCGTAAAAGAATTAGCGACATTATTGATTGTCGTGTTAGAGAGAATACCGTACTCTTGCGATGTTACACCACGGCTTCCATTACCAGTTGCATTTTCAGTAGGCAGAATCAAAAATCCCGGAGAGGACATTGACACTTGCGTGGCTGCGACACTTAAACTAGTACCGCCAAATAGTCCACCTTGAGTGGTTGTTGGAACGTATTTACCTGCTGGAGTTTTGAGAAAAACATTGAATTTTGAATAATGCATGTTATCCGCAGAAACAGCGTCTGAATCTTGGACAATGGTACCATCTCCACCGGTGGTTACATTTGCGTTTAAATCACTTGCTAGACCAAAGGCATAACCCAAATTCAGGCCATGCCCGATGTCTTTTAGTCCAACTCGGTTCGAACTACCTTGACTCCAATCGGTAATGCCATCATCAATACCGTCAATATTACTTGCTGCTTGTGCAGTCTTAATTAAGCTAAAAGATAAAACTAAACTTAAAAAGCAGAAAAATATTAAAAAAATCTTTCTGAAGTATTCTTTTCTCCTCATCATTATCGTATTACCCCTTATTTATGTTTTAGAATGCTTCCAATGTAGTTAATTGAAGTTCGTGGTAAGCTTCAAATTTACGTTCACTGTCATTGTATATAAATATAATGGCGTATACGGTTCAACTTTTGTAAAAATATTTATTAAATATTATCAACCATTCAAATGCTTTGTATTAATCGAATAATATAACGATAATTAGTTACTTTTAAATTTGTTTATAATTTAATCCTAGTTATTGGTAATTTGGCAGATAATGAAAGATAATTCAATGAGTAGCATAAGTGACGTTGAGGCTTTCAAAAATAATTATGGGGTGAATGATTTGGATAACATTTTTGAACTAACGAATCTTTCTTATCAAGTAGGAGAGAAGAAAATATTAAAAAATATTAGCTTGAATATTGAGCAAGGTAAATACATTACAGTTGTTGGCCCATCCGGTAGTGGGAAGAGTACTTTGATGCGTATTTTAGCATCGATGATTAGTGCTACTTCCGGTGAGGCATTATTTAATGGTAAAAAAATAAGCTCTTATGAGCCTACTGAATATCGACGCCGTGTGTCATATGCATTTCAACAACCAACTTTGTTTGGAAAAACGATTAAAGATAATTTGGAATTTCCTTATATTGTTCGTGGTAAGGAATTTGATAAGGATCAAGTAGTGAAGTTCTTGAATTACGTTAATTTGGACGAGAGTTATATAAATAAAAGTGTTAATGATGTTTCTGGTGGTGAAAAACAGCGAATAGCTTTGCTGAGAAATCTGATTTTTCCACCAGAAGTCCTGATTACAGACGAAGTTACTACTGGTTTGGATACTGAAAACAAAGAGATTGTCCATAGTATTTTGAATCGATTTAATCAAGATGATGGTTTGACGATTCTTCGAGTTACTCACGATGACTCTGAGATTGAACAGGCAATGGATAAAATTACGATTAAGAATGGCGAGGTGGTTTAAATGTCTAATTTAACAGTTTCTAATTCAACATTAGCACTGGGATTTATTTTGGTTATCATCGCATTAGTTATTGGATATTGGCAAAAACTTCAAATTGACAAAGATATTATTATCGGCGTTGTTCGAGCAATTATTCAATTAACAATTGTCGGTTATATTTTAAAATTTGTTATAAAAGCAAATGACGTTTGGCTGACCATGGCATTTTTTGTGATAATTGTCATCAATGCTTCTTGGAATGCTGGTAAGCGTGGTAACGGTATTCCAAAGGCATTTCAGTTCTCTCTACTAGCCATCTCAGTGGGTACAGTTATTACACTAGGTACTTTAGTTTGGACAGGTTCGATTCAATTTATTCCAGAACAGATAGTTCCATTCACAGGAATGATTGCCAGCAATATTATGGTTGCAATTGGACTTTGTTATCGCAATATGAAGCAATCGTTCACTGATAGGCATCAACAAATCCTCGAGAAACTCGCGCTAGGTGCTGACATTAAGTTAGCTTCTGAAGATATTATTCGTGAGAGTATAAAAAGTGGCATGCAGCCAACAATTGACTCAATTAAGACACTGGGACTCGTCGCTTTGCCAGGGATGATGTCTGGTTTGATTATTGCAGGTGTTGATCCAGTTAAGGCTATTAAATACCAAATTATGGTTACGTTTATGTTATTAGCATCTACAAGTATTGGTTCATTTATTTCGTGCTACCTTGCTTATAAGCAGTTTTATAATGAACAAAAGCAGCTTAACTCTGATTTGCTTTCTTAATTAATACTATAATGAAGTTGATTGTATAAAATTATTGATTGAGAGGGATAATCATTATGGTAGAGCTTGATGATAAATTAACCATTCCACCAGTAGCGCTGGGAACTTGGTCTTGGGGATCTGGTAATAATGGTGGAGATCAGATTTTTGGTAATCACCTTACTGAAGATAATCTAAAGTCAGTTTTTGATGCGGGTATGAAATATGGATTGAATCTGTGGGACACCGCTGCCGTTTATGCGATGGGAGATTCTGAAACCATTTTAGGTAGTTATTTACAAAATGTGGATCGTAAAGATGTGATTTTATCCACGAAGTTCACGCCTAGAATTGCTGAAGATGTGGAGTATCCAATGGAAAAGATGCTTGATGGCAGTCTCAAGAGATTGCATACAGATTATACTGATATTTATTGGATTCATAATTCTGCAGATGTTAAGAAATGGACACCACAGCTGATTCCCTTGGTTAAATCAGGAAAGATAAAGCATATCGGACTATCTAACCATAATCTTGATGACTTGAAGTTAGCTGCTAGTATTTTGGCAGATGCTGGATTGAAAGTTTCAGCAGTTCAAAATCACTATAGTTTGTTATATCGTGCCTCTGAGCAGGCTGGTATTATTGACTATTGTAAGAAAAATAATATTGTCTTTTTCTCATATATGGTTCTTGAACAAGGTGCATTATCAGGTAAGTATGATGTGAACAATCCAATGCCAAATGGTAGTCGCCGTGCAAAAGAATACAATCCAGTTATGCCAAAGCTGACTAATTTGATTCAAGCAATGCGCGATATTGCTAAAGATAAGAATGTATCCGTTGCTAAAATTGCAACCGCTTGGGCAATTTCAAAGGGGACTGTGCCGATCCTTGGTGTAACGAAGGCCTCTCAAGTGGAAGATGCTGCAAGTGCCTCCAAAGTAAAATTAACTGACGGAGAAGTTGAAGTAATGGAAAAATTAGCCTATGAAACGGGTATTGATACTCGTGGTGTATGGGAAAAGCCGATGATATAAATAAAAAATAACTTGTTTTTATAACTTTGTGAAGATAGACCTACTATGTAGGTCTTTTTTTTTATATAATTATCACAATGGGATGTGATGCAATGTGAAGTTAGCAGTGATAGAAATCGGATCTAACTCCATTAGGACATCGGTGTATAAATCTTCAAAGCGGAATCGTTTTAAGACATTGGACCGTTGGCGAGAGCCTGTTCGGTTAGGAAAGTCGATTGCACAGAGTCGATTATTGACGAATGAACAAATTGAAGAGACAATTGATGTTCTTGAGAAGTTTCAAAATAGGATCCAAAGATATGAAGTAGACAGAATTAGTTTAATTGCCACGGCGGCTGTTCGTATGGCAAAAAATCAAGAACAATTAATTTTTGCAGTCTTAAAAGAAACAGGATTGCAGCTCCATATTATTGATGAAAAAGAAGAAGCCTTTTATGACTACGTTGCAGTCCGCAACACAATGAGAGTTAGAGATGCACTAATTGTGGATGTTGGTGGTGGAAGTAGTGAAATAAGTTTAGCTAAAAAAGGCAGACTTAAACACGGGTTGAGTATACCAATCGGTGCAATATCTATATCGGATCTATATTTAAAGAGTGATCCAATTAAATCAAGTGAATTAAATGCCGCAAAACGTGAGATTTCTGAACATTTGGATAGCTTACAATGGATGAACGCAAATGCAACGTTTGTAGGATTAGGTGGCACCTTGCGTGCTGTTACGAGTATTTTGAATCGTGAAGGTAAACGTAAGAAGACTCTTCATAATTCCATCGTAACTATTGATCAAATCGATAAGTTGTTTAATCGCTTAGTTCACGCCTCTAATGAAGAGAGAAGCCAAATCAAAGAACTTAGTGATGGCAGATATGAAGTCATCCTTGGTGGTATTTTAATTATTTCTGAGATAATTAAAAAAACCCCCTCTAAAGAAATTCGTTTTTCGAATTTCGGTGTTAGAGAAGGTTATGTCTTTAATTATTTTCACAAAATGAATATACAAGAAAAAGATTAACTAAGCACGACTAGGTAGGGTTATTTGAGCTGAATCCAGAACTTTTCCAGCCATCTTGTGGAGAAGCTCATTCATCCAATAACCCTCATGAATATCAAGAATTTCGCTTAAGGCGTATACTTTTAATATGTAATCGTGTGTATTATCAGGTGGGTATGGTCCGTTGTATCCAACTTTAAGGTCTTCGTCAGTATCACCTAATAAAGGACTCGCTGAACTATTCTTTCCTTGAACTATTGATTTTGTCGCTGTTCGACTGAAGTTCTCAGGAATTTCCAATTGTTCTGGAGAAATATTAGCAGCTGTCCAATGTATCCATTCAAATCCACAAACAGGAATAGAATCTGGATCGGTGAATGTTAAAGCGACTGACTTTGTACCTGCGGGAATATTTGATAGTTTAATTGGGAAACTAATAATGGGTTTCCCATTTTTAATATCGTTTGCTGGAGCGTATTTACCATATTTATCTGGCAATAGTCCATCAATCAAATGTACATTTATTTCCATATAAACCCATCTCCTTAAAAAAATATTTGTAGTGAGGTAATAATAATGGAACAAATAGATATAAAAAATCTATCTGATAGTATTGTAAATCAGATTAGAAAAATTGAACAATTGGTTGGTAGACCAGTTGTTGTTTATAGTGACTATTCTAATCATGAATTTTTAACACTTGATCAGGCAAGCCATGAAAACAAAGACGGCAAAATCGAAGTGATTATTACTAATGAAAAATATAAAGATTTTGTTTTGTTACATGAACTTTATCATATTGAATTAGAAAATTCAGGTGAACCAATTATTTCCTGTGCCGTAACAACTGGCAAAGAAGATGATGATGGTAGAATTCTTTCAACCGCTAACTCATTATTTGAAAGCTTGGAACATGCTGAAATAGTTAAGAAACAAACTGAAGATGGTAGTTATACAGATGAAATCAGGAGTGAATATTTAAAGGGTGTTGAACACGCTTTGAACCCTAACGTACAGTTGGATCTCGCTAACATGAGATTCTATCGTTCCTTAATCATCTTTGACGGCATTATTTTCGGTGAACATGCTAAAGATGCTGAATGGAAGATGGAATTCCCTGTTTCATACAAGGTTGCAGCTGGTTTTGTTGAACAAGTTGAGAAAAATGACATGACAGTTCCATTCCAATTCAGACGTGCCTTGATTCATGTATTGGAAGGATATAATAATTTGATTATTTCCAATGGTTATGAAGGGATGCATTATCATGAATTCCTAAACGTAACACCAGTTGTATCTAATCGCCAATTGAGATTATCATTAAATCAATTATTCCAGATCAAGCATTCACCTTACACTAATCGTTCTACTAAGAAAGATGCGTTTATTTTGTTAGGTGTTGGTGATGGTCAAAGTGTTGCTACATTGAATATTGATCCTAAAAAGGCTACACCGGAGTTTTACCAAGCATACTATCAACAAAGTGTAGAAAAAGCATTTGCTCAAAGTGGGGTTCAATACATTATTAGATAGTTTTGGAAGAATATAGGGAGGATTATTATGACAGACAAAATTTCAGAATTCAAAGAACTGCTTCAACAAGCTAAATTTGTAACATTTTTGACTGGTGCTGGTGTATCAACGCCGTCGGGAATACCGGATTATCGTTCTAAGAATGGTTTATATAAACGTGAAAAATATGATTTTCCACCTGAATATATGTTGAGTCATGACAACTTAGTTGAACATCCTGATATTTTCCATGACTTTACGGTACACAACATGTGCTTTCCAGATGCAGAACCAAACATTATTCATAAAAAAATGGCAGAAATAAGTAACAAAAAGGGCGCTATTGTTACTCAAAATGTTGATAAACTCCATACAAAGGCTGGAGCTAAGAATGTCGTAGAATTTCATGGAAATTTATATGATAATATTCATTGTTTAACTTGCGGTAAAGAATTTGATTACAAATATTATCTCAAGGATTATCGTCATCACGAAGATAATGGAATCATCCGACCTGGTACGACAGTTTTGTACGGTGAAAATATTAACCCGGATAATGTTGAACATGCTGTTGAAGATGTTGAACATGCCGATTTGCTAGTCGTCGTAGGAACTAGCTTTAAAGTTTATCCTTTTGCAGGATTACTAAGATATGCTCAACCAAATACTAAGTTAGTAGTTATTAATAAAGAAAACTTGGATTTGGATTCAGAAGTTTTGGCTATTTCTGATGACGCAGTTAATGTTTTTTCTCAAATTTAAAATGATATACTTATAACAATATTGCATAACTATTTATTTGCGGAGGCTTAAAAATATAAATGACTAAAGATAATAAGACTTTTTACATAACCACTCCTATCTATTACCCATCAGGTAAATTGACAATTGGTAATTCCTATACAACTATTGCGGCGGATACGTTAGCTCGTTACAAGCGTAATGAAGGTTACGATGTATTCTTCCTAACAGGTACCGATGAGCATGGATTGAAGATTGAACAAAAAGCTGAAGCTAAGAATATGGAACCACAAGAATATGTTGATATGATGGCAGCGGATATCAAGAAATTGTGGAAAACACTAGAGATTTCAAATGATAAGTTCATTCGTACAACAGATGATTATCATGTTAAAGCTGTTCAAAAGATTGTCGAAAAACTAATTGCTCAAGGAGATATTTACTTGGGTGAATACACTGGCTGGTATTCAGTCGATGACGAAGAATACTTCACAGAATCACAATTAGCCGAAGTTTTCCGTGATAAAGATGGCAACGTTACTGGTGGTAAAGCTCCGTCAGGTCATGAAGTTACTCTAGTTAAGGAACCTTCATACTTCTTTAAGATGAGTAAATACGCTGATCGTTTGTTGAAATATTATGAAGATAATCCTACATTTATCGAACCAGAAATTCGCAAAAACGAAATGATCAACAATTTTATCAAGCCTGGTCTTGAAGACTTAGCTGTATCTAGAACTAGTTTTAAGTGGGGTGTTCCAATTCCTAGTGATCCTAAGCACGTTGTTTATGTTTGGGTTGATGCATTGTTGAACTATATAACCGCACTTGGTTACATGAGTGATGATGATTCATTATTTAAGAAGTTCTGGCCTGCAAATGTTCAATTCGTTGGTAAAGAAATTGTTCGTTTCCATACTATTTATTGGCCAATTATTCTTATGGCACTAGGAATCGACTTACCTAAGCAAGTCTTCGGACACGGTTGGTTGTTGATGAAAGACGGTAAGATGTCTAAGTCTAAGGGGAATGTTGTATACCCTGAAATGTTAGTTAACCGCTATGGTCTAGATTCACTACGTTATTACTTGATGCGTGCAATGCCGTTTGGTAATGATGGTGTCTTCACTCCAGAAGACTATATTGATAAGATCAATTATGATTTGGCTAATGACCTCGGAAATCTATTGAACAGAACTATTTCAATGATCAATAAGTATGACGATGGCAAGATTATTTCTGTCGCTGATATGACAGACCTAGATAAGGATCTTGAACAATCATATGCTGACACGCTAACAGATTATCGTGATCATATGGATAAGTTCGAATTTCCCGAAGCACTTGCTAGTGTTTGGGCATTTATCAGTCGTGCCAATAAGTATATCGATGAAACAAAACCTTGGATTCTTGCTAAAGATGATTCTAAGAAGGCTGAATTACAATCAGTTCTTGGTCACTTGGCAGAATCATTAAGATTGATTGCGTTGTTGATCAGTCCTGTAATGACACAATCACCAATTAAGATTTTTGCACAATTGGGATTGGACTATGACAATGATAAGAGCTTGGAATTTGGGGATACAGTTGTTGGTAAGACAGTAACTAGTGACCCAGAACCAATTTTCCCAAGACTTGATGCCAAAGAAGAAGTTGAATATATCAAGGGAAAAATGGCCGAAGAACAAGCCAAAAATGGTAGTGGTAAGTTGAGTAAATCAGCTCAAGCTAAGGCAAAAGCACAAAAACAAGAAGAGGATGAATATCCTAAAGAAATCAGTTTTGATGACTTCGCCAAAGTTAAGATGGTCGTAACTGAAATCCTTGATGTTAAACGTGCCGCAAATGCTGATAAGTTATTGCAGTTCACTTTGGATGATGGTACAGGTGTTGATCGTCAAATTCTTTCAAGCATGTACGAATTCTATCCTAACTTTAAGGAATTGATCGGTAAGAAAGTTGTTGCCTGCATCAACTTGAAACCAAGAAAGATCCGTGGTGAATGGAGTAACGGAATGTTACTATCTACAGAAATGGGTGACGATGTTAAGTTGGTCATTGTTGATAATTCACATAAAAATGGGGCTATCTTAGGATAATGAAAATTTTTGATACGCATACGCATTTGAATGATCCAGCATTTGCTGGTAAAACTCAAGAGTACATCGATCGTGCTGCTGAATATGATGTTGATGAGATGGCAATTATTGGTCAAAATGAAGAATACAATATTGAAGCCATCCGTTTGGCGCAAAATTATAAACCACTTCATGCTGTTATTGGCTGGCATCCTGAATTTGCCAAAGAATACAATGAAGAACAGTTGGTCAATCAAATCAAGTTGCCAGAAGTTGTTGCCATAGGTGAAATAGGCTTGGACTATCATTGGGATGAGAATCCTGAGCCAGAAGTTCAAAAAGCAACTTTGTTGAAACAATTAGATGTTGCTCAACAATATGATATGCCAGTTTCGATTCATTGCCGTGGTGATGCCTTTGAAGATATGTATAATATTCTAAAAGATCATGATATGTCTAAATCCGGTATTATTATGCACAGTTTCAATGGAAATCTTGATTGGTTGAATAAGTTCTTGGATTTAGGATTGATGATTTCATATAGCGGTGTTGTTTCGTTTAAGAATGCACCAGAAGTTCATGAATCTGCTAAGAACACGCCTTTGGATCGCCTGTTGGTTGAGACCGATGCACCATACTTGGCACCAGAGCCATATCGTGGACATCAAAATGAACCAGGATATACACGCTTTGTACTAGATGCAATCGCAAAATATAAGGATATGGACCCTGAAATAGTTGCTAAGCATACATTTGACAACTCACATAGGGTTTATAACATTAAATAATGAAAATAAAAGAAGTAATTGTAGTAGAAGGTAAGTCTGACACTAATCGATTGAAGGATTGCTTAGGCGATGTCGATACAATCGAGACCATCGGATCAGCCTTGAATGAAGAGACGATTCGAAGAATTAAAATCGCTCAAAAAAAGCGTGGAGTGATTATTTTTACTGATCCAGACTTTAATGGTAATCGTCTTCGCACGTTGATCTCTCAAGTTGTTCCCGATGCTAAGCAAGCGTTCTTGCCAAGAGATAAGGCCGTTCCTAAGAAAAGTGACGGAAGTCTAGGAATCGAACATGCTAAGAATGAAGATATAAAAAAAGCGTTGGCAGCCGTATATACGACTTCAGACTTAGTTGACGATTATAGTACTGATGACATGATTGACTTAGGCTTAATTGGGGATGTTCATTCCCAAAAGCGTCGAGAATTTGTTGGAGAAGAATTGAAACTTGGTTATACAAATGCCAAACAATTTTTGAATCGCTTGAATATGTTACAGATTGATCCACAAGATTTGCTCTCTGCAGTTGAAAAATTTGATAAAGGAAGTTCCCATGACAATTAATAGATTAAGTATTTCTGATCCGATTCGCACCAATGATATTCTTCGCAAATATAAGTTGCGTGCTAAGAAGAGTTTGGGACAAAATTTTTTAACAAGTGAAAAAGTTTTAGATGATATTGTTGATGCAAGTAACTTACAATCTGACGAAATAGCAATTGAGATTGGACCTGGTATCGGTGCGTTGACCGAAAAGTTGGCACAAGTAGCTGAAAAAGTTTATGCATTTGAAATTGATTCAACTTTAATTCCAGTATTGGAAGATACATTAAGTTATTACGATAATATTGAAGTTTTTAACGAGGATATTTTAAAAGTTGACCTAGATAAGTTCGTTAAAGAACATCATCTGGAAGGTAAGACAATTAAGGTTGTTGCCAACTTGCCTTACTATATCACTACTCCAATCATGCTTAATTTGATTAATAGTGATTATCCATTCCAAGCATTAGTTTTGATGATGCAAAAAGAAGTTGCTGAGCGAATCACCGCCAATCCGGGGCACCGTGAGTATGGCTCATTAACTATTGCCGTTCAAACAAAAATGGACGCGAAAATTGCTCGTATCGTTGGTAAAAATTCCTTTATTCCTAGACCTAAAGTTGATTCAGCTGTAGCTGTTTTGGAAAGATTACCAAAAGATGAAATAAATATTGAAGATCCAGTTTTCTTCAACAAAGTTATTCGTTCTGCTTTTGCTCAAAAGAGAAAGAGTCTAATGAACAATTTCTTAAATTGGTTAGGTCGTACAGATGAAAATCGTGCAATGATCAAGGAAGTTTTCAATGACTGTGAAATTGCTGAGAATGCACGTGGCGAGCAGATCTCTATTGAACAGTATAAGAAGCTAGCGCATGACCTTAGTCAAAGAACTAAAAAATAATTAGTTCATAAAATGATAATATGCTTGTAATTTTCATGAAACCATGGTACAATTGCACTCCTAAGGAGTGATTTATAATATGCCAACGTCATTGAAAACAATTAAGAGTCGTCTAGATGCGCATTTAGGCGAGAACTTAACGGTTGTAGCACAAGCAGGTCGTAAAAAAGTTATCCGTCGTCGCGGAACTTTAGCAGAAACATTCCATTCAGTTTTTGTAGTTGATTTGGATCAAAATGAAAATTCTTTTGAAAGAGTTTCATATAGTTATGCTGATCTACTAACAAAGTCTATTGATATTACATTCGATAGTGAAGCAACAGAAGCAGATTCAAGCGCCGATGAAGAAGTAGTAGACGCTGAATAATAGAAACAAAAGAGAATTGCGAGTGACGCGATTCTCTTTTTTTATGCCTAATTGGTCAAAAAGTCTTGAAAATCTTAACAAGTTAGTGGAAAATGAATTGATTGTTATGCTATTTACTTTATAATTTTAACTGAGACAGGTTTTTTAGGAGAGATATATATGAAAACACGAAGAAGCGATCGATTAATTGATATGACTCGTTACTTGTTAGAGAGACCACACACGCTGATTTCTTTGGCTTTCTTTGCCGATAGATATGAGTCAGCTAAGTCATCAATTTCTGAGGATCTAAGTATTTTAAGACGAACATTTATGATTCGTGGCATTGGTGCCTTGGAAACATTGCCTGGTGCTGGTGGTGGAGTTATCTTTACTCCTGGAATTTCAAAAAAAGAAGCCACTGATTTTGTATCAGAAACAGTTAAAAGATTAGAAGAACCTGACAGAATTTTGCCCGGTGGCTATTTATATTTGACGGATTTATTGGCAGATCCCGAAGTTCTGAGAACTATTGGAAGAATGATTGCTACGCAATATTCACAAAGTGCCATAGATGTCGTGATGACTGTTGCCACTAAGGGAATTCCGATCGCACAGAGTGTCGCTAGCTTTTTGAATATTCCATTTGTGATTGTTCGTCGCGATTCAAAGATTACTGAAGGATCAACTATTAGTGTTAATTATGCTTCAGGATCATCCGATCGAATTGAAAAAATGGAATTATCAAAACGCAGTTTACCAGAAGGTTCACGCGTTTTAGTAGTTGATGATTTCATGAAAGGTGGCGGTACTATTAACGGTATGCGCAGCCTTATTTCAGAATTCAATGCAATTTTTGCTGGAGCAACTGTCTTCGCAGAAAATATTAATGTTAAGTCTGAATTTAGAGATAATAAGGTTACTTCTATATTCAAAGTGCAGGAAATAGACACAGTTAATCGTATTCTTAAGATGGAACCTGGTGATTATTTAGTAAAAACAGATTTCAGTTATTTTGAGTAAAAACATAATTGAGTAGAGTATGTGAATAATGCTATTATATATAAGGATATTTGAGTGACTGAAAGGGAGTTTCCAATGTCGAATCGTTATGTAATAATTCTTGCAGCTGGCAAGGGCACAAGAATGAAATCTAAATTGTACAAAGTATTGCATCCAGTAGCTGGTAGAGCTATGGTCGATCATGTTTTAACTCAAGTAGAAAAAATCGATCCTTCTATAGTTGAAACTGTTATTGGTAGTGGTGCAGAAAAGGTCCGTGAATTGTTAGGTGACCGTACTAAGTATGCCTTGCAAAAGGAACAATTAGGTACAGCTCATGCTGTATTGCAAACAGAAGATGTTTTGGCTGATAAGGAAGGGACTACCCTGATTATCAATGGTGATTGTCCACTCTTTACCGCTGAAACTTTCGAAAAATTATTTGCTTATCATGAAGAACAAAATGCCGCTGTTACTATTTTGACAGCACATGCAGATAACCCATTTGGTTATGGACGTATGGTCCGTAATTCTGATGGTAATGTTGTTAAGATTGTTGAGCAAAAAGATGCTTCAGAGACTGAGAAGAAGATTCAAGAAATAAATACAGGTGTATTTTGTTTTGACAACAAATTGTTGTTCAGCAATCTCCACAATGTAAACAATGATAATGCTCAAGGTGAATATTACTTACCAGATTTAATCTCTATGCTTAAAAATCAAGGTAAGAAAATTGCTGCATATCAAATGGCTGATTTATCAGAATCAATGGGTGTTAATGATCGCGTTGCATTGTCAAACGCTGAGAAATTAATGCAAACTCGCATTAATGAAGCACATATGCGTGATGGTGTAACGATTATTGATCCTGACAATACTTATATTGATGTTGATGTTAAAATCGGCAATGATACAATCATTGAACCAAATACCAAGATTTTTGGTAAGACAGTCATTGGTTCGGATTGCTTGATTGGATCTGGCTCGAGGCTTGAAAATGCTACAATCGAGAATAATGTAAAAATTATTAGTTCAACCGTCGAAAATGCGATAATGCATGATGGCAGTGATATAGGTCCAAATTCTCATTTGCGTCCAAAAGCTGAAATTGGCAAGGATGTTCACGTTGGTAATTTCTGCGAAATTAAGAATGCAAAGATTGGTGATCGTACTAAGGTAGGTCATTTAACTTATGTTGGTGATGCCACTCTTGGAACAGATATTAACGTTGGTTGCGGCGTTGTGTTTGTTAATTACGACGGTGTTAAGAAGTGGCACAGTAATATTGGTGATCACTCATTCATCGGAAGTAATTCAAATATCGTTGCTCCAGTTGAAATGGAAGATCATTCATTTATTGCTGCAGGGTCAACGATTACTAACGACATTCCTAAGCATGCAATGGCAATTGCTAGACAGAGACAAACTAACAAAGAAGATTTTTGGGATAGATTACCATTATCAAAAAGTGAAGATTGGAAATAAGGGTGGAAATTAATGTCATATCAAAATAACGAACGACCAATGAAGATTTTTGCGTTGAATTCAAATAAACCTTTGGCAGAAAAAATTGCTAAAGAAGTTGGAATTCCGCTAGGAAAGTCATCAGTTACACGCTTTAGTGATGGTGAGATCCAAATCAATATTGAAGAGAGTATTCGTGGTGCTGAAGTATTTTTAGTTCAATCAACATCAGCTCCAGTTAACGATAACTTGATGGAATTATTGATTATGGTCGATGCTTTGAAGCGTGCTTCAGCACACTTGATCAATGTAGTTATTCCTTACTATGGTTATGCTAGACAAGATAGAAAGTCACGTTCACGTGAACCTATTACTGCTAAATTAGTAGCCAATATGTTGCAACGTGCCGGTGTAGACCGTGTACTTGCACTTGATCTACATGCTGCACAAATCCAAGGTTTCTTCGATATTCCTGTTGATCATTTGATGGGCGCACCACTTCTAGCTGATTATTTCTTAACTAATCATTTGGAAGAAGACGCGGTTGTTGTTTCACCTGACCATGGTGGTGTTACACGTGCAAGAAAACTTGCTGAATTCTTGAAGACACCGATTGCTATTATTGATAAACGTAGACCTCGTGCTAATGTTGCTGAAGTTATGAATATTATTGGTAATGTTAAGGGCAAACGTGCCATTATTATCGATGATATGATTGATACTGCGGGTACGATCACATTGGCTTCACAAGCATTAATTGATGCTGGAGCTACTGAAGTTTATGCATGTTGTACGCATCCAATTCTTTCAGGTCCAGCTATCGAAAGAATTGAAGCTTCACCAATCAAGAAATTGATTGTTACAGATTCAATCAATCTTCCTAAAGAAAAAGTTATTGATCGTATGGTTCAAGTATCTGTTGGACCACTTATCGGTGATGCAATTCGTCGTATTCATGATAATGAACCAGTAAGTCCATTGTTTGATACACGTTTTAAACGTAACAAAAAATAATTATTGCAGAGTAAATGCGCAATCGAACATAGCTTTTTCCGATTAAAACATTGGCTCCAGTAATCCAAAGTCGGTTCTTTCTAGAGTTTGGTTGTGTTGCCTCTGGGTACAAGAAATATTGGCGCTGTGGGGACCGCTTGGAGCCAAGGTCTCCAAGCTCGATTTTGAACTTCGCAAAAAAAGCGCGAATTTCAAAACTCGTCCCGTGGTGTAATGGCTAAAGCCATAACGCCACCTTCACCGCAACCAACATTTTTTGCACCCAGAGACTAATACATTTGTTATTTTTTATACGATGTAACTAAATCGATAAACAAGTTCTATATTATTTGAAATTTAATATAATCAAAAAGCTAGATATTTTTCTGGCTCTATGTCAAATAGTATTGGTGAGACATCTTAGAGCAATTTCCACACTAGAAATGGTGTGGATTTTTTTATGCCAAGATTAATCTTATTCTCTTGAAGAAATGTTCTAGGTTTCTAAAACCATAGCAGTTATGTTTAAGCTTTTTTATCTTTCCAATAAGTCCTTCAATTGGACCGTTGGAGTATCGTAATTTACAGCTATTCTCAATATATTTCAAATTCTTCTTGAAAGTCGTAATTACGGTATCCATTGAAGTATTGGTCTTCCTGTAGTTCTTTAACGTTTGTCTTAGTAATTTAAAATCTTTATGCCTGATTGATCTGAGTATATTTTGATATGTCTGATAGATTTCATTGAATACTGCATCAACATTAAGTCCGATATCAACAAGATTCTGCTCAGTCATGTATTCATTTATACCGAATATGTATCTAATATCGGATGCATTGAGTTCTTCGTCAAACAGGTGAAACATCTTCCAGTTTGGTTTTAACGCCTTATATTCTCTGGATCTCTTGTCATCTATCGAGTTGAGTGCTGAAACCCTGGCTTTGTCTAGAGCTCTACCAATAAGTTGAATTACATGAAATCTATCGATTACAATAACGGCTTTGGGGAATAATCTATGGATAACGTTTTGATAATTAGCGTTGAGATCTATGGTTACAGATTGAACTTGTTGTCTTTCCTGTAGTGAATACTCTGCCAGAAAGTGTTCAATAACTTTAGA
>NZ_RHNU01000001.1 GCF_003946015.1 Companilactobacillus insicii | reverse complement strand
AGCGTCTTGAGGCGCTGGCTAGTGATGGAGGCTTATAGCCTCAGAGAAAACCACCCGTTTTACGGGTGGTTTTTATTGCTACATATATAATAGAAACATTGGTCTATTTTTGGAGGAATTATTTTGAATGAATTATTCGAAAAAGAAACTATTCCTAAAGCATATTTCACTCTAGCACTACCCGTTGTTCTCGGTATGGTAGCAAGTATGATTTACAACTTAGCGGATACTTTCTTTATCGCACAAACACAAAACACCGATTTAGTAGCCGGTGTTGCACTCTGTACCCCACTATTCTCATTTCTTCTTGCATTAGGTGATATCTTTGGACTAGGTGGTAGTTCGCTAATATCTCGTTTGCTTGGTCAAACCGAGCATGAAAAAAGTCGTCGTGTCAGTAGTTTCTGCTTCTACTGGGGTATTATTCTCGGTGTAATAACTGCCATATTACTTATTATATTTGAAAATCCAATTCTACATATGCTGGGTGCAAATGACTCAACTTACCATTTTGCGGCTAGTTTTTATCACATTATGGCTTTAGGAGCACCAATAATAATTGTTTCATTAGTTCCTAGTAACTTGATCAGAACTGAAGGATTCGCCAAACAATCTATGATTGGTACAATTATCGGAACCGTAGTAACTATAATTTTAGACCCTATTCTTATTTTTCCAATGAATATGGGGGCTGCTGGTGCTGCTCTAGCCACTGTTATAGGTTACAGTGTAACAGATATTATCTTGATTTGGGCAACTTTGAAATATTGTGATGTCATCAGTGTTGATTTTCATAAAATGTCTATTGACAAAAAACTAATAACACAAGTAATTATTATTGGTATTCCAGCTTCTATAACCAATTTAATGCAAGCATTTGGAACAGCTATCATCAACAGATATCTAGAAAATTATGGTGCCGTTCAAATTGCGGCAATGGGAATTGTTCTCAAGATTTACATGATTATTATGTTGATCATGGTTGGATTTGCCTTCGGTGCACAACCATTGATTGGCTATAATTTTGGAGCAAAAAACTTTGAGCGATTCAAAAAAATCATTCGTTTTGATCTGATTGTTGAAATAGTCTATGCATTAGTCCTTGCAGTTATTTTGATGATCTTTTCCCCACAAATAGTCGGATTATTCTTAAAGGACACTGAAGTCATCACAGCTGGTACCCACATTCTGCGTGCGTTCCTATGTACAACGCCTTTTGTTGGCGCCATACTTGTATTCACAACGGTCTTCCAGTCAACTGGTAAAGCTTTAGATGCCTTTATCATGTCAATTGCTAGACAAGGTGTTATTTTTTACCTTGTAATTGTAATAGCATCCAGAATCTTTGGATATTACGGAGTTATCTGGTCACAACCAACCGCTGATTTGGTTACCTTTTTAATTGGATTATTTTTATACAAAGAAACCTTCAAACTGACAAAATAGTCTGCTTGAAGGCTTTTTTTATATCCACCAACTAGAAGTAATATCTCCTAATTTGACAACTTCCTTATTTTCATAATTCAACATAATCTGAATAGATTGATAATTCTCCGCCATTAGTTGCACCATAAATTCTCTACAAGCACCACAAGGTGGGATTGCTTTTCCTTTACTATCAACAGCTATAACTCGACAAATATCTTTCTCACCATTTGTAATCATATTAGCAATAGCATTTCTTTCCGCACACATCCCTAAAGAGCATGCAGTATCAATACAGACACCGACATAAATATTTCCCTTATTCGTAAGAACTGCTGCACAAACACCTCCTGCTTCAATCAAAGAAGATATTTCTCTTTCATATTGAACGTTACGTGCAGCAAGATACATTTTATCCCATGTCCCATCAAATTGTGAGAGGGCTAGTTTTTCTATTTTTTGCACAAAATTCTCTTTTCCATCACAATATCCATCTATGTCATAAGGAAATTTCCTCGCAAGTTCTTTCTTTATCTTTGTATATTCATCTCGTTCCTTCTCATGAGTGCGCATATAATCACGAAAGGCAAGATGTCTTCCAATGTTATTCCAGTCCTCCGCCTGAAAGATATGAATTTGATATGTTCGTTCATCTCCTCCTTTACGAAGATACCGTCTACCTGCAATTCCAAATTCACCAAGATACTCATATCCTATTTTAGAAAAATCAGCTGCGGTATGATCAACCTTTTCAAGACTCTTTACTGCAACCATAATATCAATAATAGGTTTTGCCGCTAATCCTTCAACAGATGTACTACCGATATGGTAGATTGCAATGCAGTTATCTCCGAGAATATTCTTAATCAATAAGGATTCTTCTTCATATTTTCTTTCCCATAATGGATCATAGTCTATAACGGTTATGTGTTGGCTCATTACTTGTCCCCCCCTAAAATCTATTTTTATAATTGTAACATTTTAAAGAAAGCTCTTTTAATCTGCTCAAAAGCGAATACCTTTACAGAAATAATATCAATTGGTACAACAATAAACTCATTTCTTTAAAAAAAAATTTCTAATCATCTTACTGTAGGTATTTTACATAACTACTTACATAATGTCTTTTTTACTCTAAAGGAAAACACAGCAAGTAATTTTTTAAAATAAGAATTCATATATCTATTGTTTGTTTAAAAGCATAATTCTTATAGACATAAATACCATCTACTAAAAAAATAAATAAGAAAGCCAAAATTCCTACAGTTGCCGGAATCCAAGTAATTGAAAGCCATCCATCCTTCATTTGCGTATGTGTATAATATGAAGCTTGCATAATGGGAACATAAAGTAAGGCATTACCAATTGTTCCTTGAATAAAAATAATAGAACCGTAAATACTTGCTTCACCAATTTTCTCAAATAATAAATCCTTCACTGAAAAGCCGATAATACTTAATTGACTAATATTAGAAGACCTTTCAGAACTAGAAATTATTGTTAAAGAAATAGTATTAGCTAGAATTATCAAGAATGGTGCACCCAAAAAAAGTAATAATGTTCCAAAAATCTCTGATAGACTTCTTTTGTTGGAAATATTGGCCAAATCAAATGCCAAATACATAAAAAAAGATGAGACAAGTGAAAAAATAAAACTTGGAAGTGTAAGCGTGCGTAAAAATTCCTTCTTTTCAAGAACATTCCAGTATGCGGTCTGAAACGTCTTCATTAGCTTTGTTGGAATCCAGTACTGAAGAACTTTTACAAACATGGGTAAAATTACACGTTCTATTTCATTCATCGCAATAATCATTAAAATAGCAAGAATTAACAGTATTTGTAAATAAGTATTTTCTATAGTTTGATCACCCAATAGTTTAATAATTTTTCTGGGGCTCTTAAAAAACAGGCTGTATACATAAATTAACCCTCCATAGATAACGATTGTCCAAATAAAATGAGAAAACAAATACAATTCATTTATAATTTTGTGCCTTTTGTTCATATTTAAAAAAACCTTCTCTCCACTGATGAACCCTGTAATACCAATTAAAATACTTAAAATCATCACGGAAAGTATTAATGATTCATAATGCAATCTCATATTAAACTCTGGAAATTCAGTCATTCCAGGATTTGTTCGAATCCAATTATAAAATATATTGACAATAGGATACGCCATAAAATAACCTAGTAACCCTCCAATCATCCCTGTTAATCCCATTTGAATACTAATCATTACAGAAAGTTGTATTGAATTGGCACCTAATAATGACCATAAATCGTAATCGTTTTTGAACTTGTTTATCACTAATCTAGTAATTCCATTAATCAATAATGTTAATGTTATTAATCCAAAAATAGCTGGTGTTAAAAACAACCCCACAGGGTTAAAATTTCCATAATTTAGCTTTGCTTTAATTGTTGAATCCACACCGATTATGGTGAATCCGATGACAAAACCTGAAGCCAGGAATATAATCAATGCCCCGATCCAGGACATCCAAGTATAGCGAAACTGCCACATAGCTAATCGAACCATGATTATCACCCCTTTTCCATTTCTTCTAAAAGCTCTGCCGAGTTTGGTCTGTTCAAAATTTTGATTAATTTTCCGTCTTTCAAAATAAGCGATCTATCAGTTTTGGATGCCAAATCTATATCATGAGTTACCATTATCACACATACACCGCTACCAGCAAGCTTTCTCAAAATTTTAAAAATCAATCTCTTAGAGCTTTCATCAACAGCACCTGTTGGCTCATCAGCAAAAATAATTTTTGCATTTGTTACTAGAACCCTAGCAATAGCAACTTTCTGTCTCTCACCTCCTGATAAAGTATTTACAAAATTCTCTAAATCAGCTGAAAAATTCATACTATTTAGTAATTTTTCTATATTCGTCTTACTAATTTTTTTGCCAGACAGACGAAGTGGCAACACTATATTTTCAAAAACAGGTAATGCTGGAACCAAATTATAGGATTGAAAAATAAATCCAATCTCTGTACGTCTCATTTTGGCAACCTTAGATGGAGACAAAAGATAAGGATCTACTGAATTTATATTAATTGTTCCTTTTGTGGGTTTCAAAAGGCCAGAAATACATTTTAGTAATGTTGATTTACCACTACCTGAAGGACCAACAATACTAATGAACTCATTTGAGTAAGCCGAAAATGATATATTTTTTAAAATATTAACGGATTTACTTTTATCTAAAGCAAAACTTTTTGAAATTCCATTAATCTTTATGACCTGTTCATTCATCCTTAAATCCTCCAGCTATAATTTTTTTGCAATATTACTTTTTCGATACCACCTCATAAAAAATTGAATTAATATTATAACGATAATAAGCCTGTAATATTTTCCATATATATTTTGTTAATTTCCAAAGTACAGGAATCATTATCACTGAAATCAAACAAAGTACCACACTGCTTACAACTCGGAAACTCGTTAATGGTTGTATTTTTATTACTGATAGCCAAATTACGATAATAGGAGACACTAAGAAAGCACAAATAGTTCCCCAAAAAGCTAATTGCATTGTAATTAAGGCGATTGCTACAACTCCGAAGAACAAAAAATTTATTATTAAACTACCAAAAAAAGCAAAAAAATTGAATTTGTGTATAATAACTTCATTTTCTGCAAAAAAATATGAAGTATTTACATCAAATAACTTGCTTAAATCTTGGATAGCACTAATTGGTGGATTATGTTTACCACTTTCCCAACGTGCAACGGTTTGCTGCGTTACGTATAGCTTTTCGGCAACTTGTTCCTGAGTCATACTCTTCTCCATCCTCTTATCTTGGATACGTTGACCTATGGTTTCTGACATAACGGTAAATTTCCCTTCTCTTTATACTTCTAGTAAGACACTTACCCCTGAAAAAATCTAACAATTTTTTTGATACAAACCGTTATAACGCAAAAAAAGTATCTCCTTTCAGAGATACTAATTTAGTCTAGACTTTATTTAATGTAATTTAATAGCTCCTGATTAAAAGTATCAGGTTGTTCCGCCATAACGACATGACCTGATTGATCAATGGCCACATGACTTATATTTACGTTTTTAGAAACAAATTCATCCGCAAATTTACCATCAAAATAAGGACTTTGATTTGCTGTAACTAACAACATTGGCACTTTACAATTAACCAAGGAATCACGCCAATCTTTTCTTGCATGATCATAAAGCAATTCCAAATTATCGTCCTTAACAAAAGGAAATTGTTCCTTGGCAACCTTTAATTTCCAAAAGACATTGTCATCAATACCATTAAGCGTTTCTTTATTATGCATCTTAAGTCGTAATTTATAATTAGCCCTAGTAATATCCATATAACCATATTTCCAAGATGGAGTATTTAACATCTTAGGCGATTGATCAACAGTAACGACCTTTGACAATGGGTAATTAGAATATTTGGAGATGAAGCCATATATGACACTTGCCCCCATTGAATGTCCAACTAAAATAGGTTTATCCACTTGTAGTGAATCTAAAAGATCCTTTAAATCATCAATCAAAATATCAAATCTATCTAATTGAGGTTCTCTATAAGATGCACCATGATTACGTTGGTCATATGTTATTACTTGATATCCTTGCTGATCAAAAAAGTCAATTTGGTCAGTCCAAATTTGTTGATATCCACCAAAACCGTGAATAAAAATTATCGGTTGTCCAGAACCTTGAACATAATAATTTAGCTTCTTACCATCTCTAGTTATTATTTCCATTTGCCAATGCCTCTTTTGTCAATCCCAAAAATGCTGTAACTATTAATAAATCAGCCGTACCACCTAGACTTAAATGCTTCTTGGAAAATTCACTTTGAAGATCATTCAGAATCTTTCTTCCATTATCAGTATCTAATCCACCTTGGTCAAAGAAAGTTTTAATTTGCTCATTTTTCCAATCAATTATGTCAACAGTACCAGCACGTTTAATCAATGTAGAATCTTCAGTATGCAATGCTAAATTCATCAATGTAGTAATCAAGCGTTGATTCATACTGCCTTTTGTACGTAAAAATATTGGTAACCCATATTTAAATACAGCCGGATAACCCGATGCAGCCTCACCACGAATGCCTGTTACACCATACTTCAAATATTGTTTCTCACCTGCTGTTAATTTTTTATTTTCTGTACCGTTAAGTTGGCTATAATCTGTTTCTATTAATCCTCTTAACATTTTTTTAACAGCATCTTGGATAATGTTCTCATTAAAATTACTATCTTTAATATTGACTCCAACAGCTGTTACCATAACTCCAAGTGAGAATACCGCACCCTTATGGGTGTTAACTCCATTTGTTGCAGCAAACATATCCTTTTCCGCTATTTTACCAAATTCTCTTATTTCACGGAAAATATCACGATAATCTGTATCCGTTTGATAATTTAATCCTGCCCAAGCACACTTTCTTAGATAATTCTGTAAGCTCAAACTACTGTCTAAAAACATAAATATATCCATATCAGAATGGGCTCCCCATTCAACTGGATCCACCAAGCCGGGTTTTGGCCATGCAGTTACTTCGTATGTTATAGCTCGTAAGGCATTAGTAACTAGTAAATGTACTTTTTTCTTTTTGTCAGTCAATAACATCGAATCTTCAACTAGCTCGCTGACTTTAGACTGCAATTCCTCAACTGAATGACGTCTGGATCTACCGCACTCTTTAGCCGTTCTGCCGCAGATCAAGCATTTACGTTGAGGGTAACCTATTTCCGTTCTCGAAATAGATTGTACTGATTCCTCATCATTCAAAAAAAGTACGTCCAAGTCAAATAATCTACGATAAGATTTTGATTCCTCAAAATCCGTCGTAACTTGTTTTACCTTCTCAGCATTTCCTTCGACTACGTAAAATCTTTCTGGTCCAGTGGCAGCATCCAACCATTCTGTATTTTTGAAAAATACCAATCCTTCTTCTAACATTATGTCTTCAAACACTTCAAGTTGGTTAACAAAAAAGTTCTTTATTATACTGTTATTTTTTATTGGTCCCGGTGTATTTAACTTAGCCCCAATAACTATCTCTGATGGATATTGGCTTAGCAGTTTATTCTGTACAAACACGCGCTTATCACGATTCTCCAGCACAGCCGGAATGTCTTGCGTCAAGCCACTATCAAATAATTTAAGCATTACTTCACATCCAAATTCTCTATTAATTAAAAAGGAGCAAAAACCATTCACGATTAGTTTTTACTCCTTTAATATTAATCTTTAATTTCTTTAATAGCATCAACTAATGTACCATCACGGTATTCAACTAATGCGACTGTTCTATCAGTATATTGAATTTCTTCTGGCTTACCAACAATCTTCTCAGCGCGCTTTTGAAGTTCATCAATTGAAACAAGTGGTAATCCTGGAACCTTCTTGAAGGCTTCAACTAAATCTTTACGTTTAGGGTTAACTGCAATACCAACTTCAGTAACCAAAACATCGATTGAGTCACCAGGTGTAACTACTGTACTTACCTTGGGAACGACAGTAGCAATACGACCACGTGTCAATGGAGCAGAAATGATTGTCATCTTAGATGTAGCAGCATCTTGATGTCCACCAACGGCACCACGGATAACACCATTTGAACCTGTCATAACATTAACATTGAAATCTGTATCAATTTCAAGAGCTGAAAGAATGGCAACATCCAATTGATCAACCATTGCACCCTTATTATCGGGATCAGCATACCATGAAGCGTCGATTTCTTGTTGGTTCTTGTTATTCTTCATTGAACTAGCAGCACCCTTATCAAAGTCCTGAACATCCATAACTTTGTTAACGAGTCCTTCTTCAAGAAGATCAACGATAGGTTTTGTAATACCACCTAAAGCAAATGATGCCTTAATATCATTATCAATCATTGATTGACGTAAGAATCTAGCAACAGCAAGTGCAGCACCACCAGAACCTGTTTGGAATGAGAAGCCTTGTTTGAAGTATGGTGAATGAATAATTACATCATTAACCATCTTAGCAATCTTCAAGTCCTTAGGATTCTTAGTAAATCTAGTAGCACCTGTACCGATGCGGTCAGGATCACCAACTTTATCAACCTTAACAACATAATCAACTTGTGTTTGTTTGATTGAAGCTGGTGTGTTTGGATAGTCAACTAAGTTATCAGTTAATAAGACAACTTTATTAGCATAATTAGCATCCATCAAAGCATAACCAAGTGAACCAAAGGCAGCATCACCATTCATACCGTTAGCATTACCTAAACGATCAGAATTTGGTACACCTAAGAAGGCAACGTCAATATTGATTTCTCCTTCTTCTATTGATCTAGCTCTGTTACCGTGTGAACGGAAAATAACAGGGTTCTTTAATAGACCGTGAGAAACTGCTTCACCCAAACTACCACGCATACCTGAACTAGTGATATTTGTAATTGTTCCAGCCTTGATTGCTTCAACAACTTTGTCATTCATAACATTTGTTAATGATGAAGGGGCAAGTGTCAAATCTTTGATACCAGCATTGATGATGATATCCATAACTTTGTTAAATACAAAGTCACCTTCACGGAAGTGGTGATGGAATGAAATAGTCATACCATCTTTAACATTCTCTTTAACTACATCTTCTAGTGAATCAACAACCTTGTCGTCCCCAGTAGATACACTAACTTTAGGAGCAACACGTTGTTTTTCTGGATTACCAATATCTACAGACTTAAAAGTCTTATAATCCTTTTCATTTAAAATCTCATCTGGTATTTCGCGTCCGACATTATTCTTCAATGTATTCACCCTCCTCATTAATCAAATGTGATGCTTTGGCTAAGCGCATTACACGTTGTGCTCTCAAGACAACTGGACGATCGACCATTTGTCCATTCATTGAGATAACACCTGAACCCTTAGATTTAGCTTCCTCAATAGCAGCTTCAACATCCAAGGCATTTTCAATTTCTTTCTTAGTTGGTTCGAAGACTTTGTTTACCCAATCAATTTGACGAGGGTTAACTAATGACTTACCATCGAATCCTAATTGATGAATATGTTTAGTTTCACGTTCGAATCCTTCAACATCATTCATGTTTGTGAATACAGTATCAAATGCTGCGATTCCAGCGGCACGTGCAGCATGCAAAATCATGTTACGTGCAAATTCCAATTCTGCTCCATCTGGATAACGGTGTGTCTTCATATCAGTAGTGTAATCTTCGGCTGATAATGCTAAACCGATCATTCTATCTGAGCTTTCAGCAATTTCAAGACATTTCATAACTCCACGAGCACTTTCAATAGCTGCCATAACGTGTGTAGTACCGACTTTGATGCCGAATTTTTTCTCAGCTTCTTCAATTGTTGAAACAAGGTCTTTCATCATTTGTGCTGATTCAACCTTAGGTAGACGAATAACTTCGATACCCGCCTTAACCATTGCAAAAACATCACTTCTGAAAAATGGTGTGTCAATTCCGTTAACACGAACAACCAATTCAGCATTTCCATAATCTTGAGTCTGTAATGCTTCATAAACTAAAATTCTTGCGGCATCCTTTTGGTCCATTGAGACAGAGTCTTCAAGATCAAACATGATTGAATCTGCTCCATAGATACCAGCATCTTTAACCATTCCTGAATTATTACCAGGAACAAACATCATTGTACGACGTAAACGTTCTTCCATGATTAGAGTACCTCCCAGTTTGGTTCGTCAGTTGTACCCAAGGCACGTTGTGCGACTGCCATAGTACGAGCTTTAACTACACAATCCAAGGCACCCTTATCAACTGCTTTGACTTTTGCATCTGTAATTCCATATTTGTTCAATGTGTCTGTGATAACCTTTTTAATTTGATCACCATATAGTGCTTCAACTGAAGAATCCAAATCAATATTGATTCCAGTTCCCTCACTCAAAGTAATTTGAATATCTGATGATTCCAAAGTACCAGCAAGTGCTGTTTCTTTAATTCCCATTTTACTTACTTCCCTTCCTTATCAGTCTTTCTTTTAAATTTGGATAATTATTTTTAACGAATTCCCATGTTGTCTTTGGTAGGAATTCATGTAGTAAGTCTTGATCGTCATCTACAATTGCTTGGCGAACTTTTGTTGCGGAGATGATTTTGTCGTCTGCAGTTTTACGATCAATTATTTCAACATTAACTTCTGGAGGCAAAATATCTAGAAGCTCATGATTATAACTATCAGTTGTCTTTGAATATGGCTCTTTTCCAAGATAACGTGTGGTAATTCCCAGAGGCTTAGCAATTTGGTTTTTGAATAGAATTGCATCCAGTTTTGCTTGATAGGCTCCAATCTCCTGATCAGACTTTAAAAAGTAGGCTGGAAAAGTTGCAGGACTAATAATGTAATCATTCCCAGATACAACTGTCACATTCGTCAAATCCTTAACGTCCTGTTTTACTAGTTCAATACGCTCTGAATAAGTAAATAATGACACATCATTCTTCACGACAAAAACATAAACATGATCATTCTTGGAACTAGCGACTTCAACTAGTCGTCTGTGTCCCAAAGTGAATGGATTAGCATTCATTACGATTGATCCAATTTTACCTTCAAAATGTGGAAGTTTCTCAATGTATTCCGTAACACCGGGTACTCCTGTTTCTAGAATTGCCCCAGTATCACTGACAGCTAACTTTTTAAAGCCAACATATTCAAAACTCTGAACGTATTTTGGCTTGGTAAAAACGAATAAATGGAAACGTCCCATTTGTGCGGCTTGTTGCAACAAGTAACTTACAACTTGATTGAATAATGCACCGCCCTCTTTGTATTTAGAACAGACAGCAACATATTTAATCACATTACCAGCAATTGAACCCGTTGCAGCACGATCACCGTCTTCTTCCCAAAGAAAAGTCTTTTCAATTGTATTCACTTCATTAGGACTGAATTCAGTGATTCCATTTATCTCCATAAATGATTGCCATTTACGACGATAACGAGGAATTGCAATATTAATCTCACGAACTTCCATTTAAACACTTCCGATTACTATTAATTACTTGTTTTCTTCAGCATATTTAATAACTGCCAATGAAACCGTCTCTACAACACCGTTGTCAAATACACCGGGAACAATCTTCTCTGCATCAGGATTGGAAACTAGATCTGCCAATCCTTGAGCAATTGCTTGTTCCAAACCTAAAGTAACTTTCTTCAGACCTGAAGATAAGATACCCTTATATAATCCTGGGAAAACCAAGATATTATTAACTTGATTAGGATACTGACTTGAACCTGTAGCAATTACTGAAGCACCTGCTTCTTTAGCATCTTTAGGATCAATCTCAGGCTTAGGATTAGCCAAACCAAAAATAATTGGATCACTTGCCATCGTCTTGACTTGTTCTTTGTTCAAAACATCAGCGTCAGATAATCCGATGAAAACATCTTTACCAACAATCGCATCATCTAATGATTGATACTTAGTTTGGTTAGAACTCGCCGCAGCAACTTCACGTTGATACCTATTATAGGTAATGTCATCTTTAGATACTGGTCCATGAATATCAACCAATGTTAAGTCTTTAATGCCAGCTGCTAACAACAATCTAGCCGTTGCTACACCAGAAGCCCCAACACCGTTAAGTAGAACCTTCATATCTTCTAACTTTTTACCTGTAACTTTAGCTGCATTGATTAATCCAGCCAAAACAACAACCGCTGTACCTTCTTGATCGTCATGATAAACAGGAATATTAACTTCTTTAGCAAGCTTCTCTTCGATTTCAAAACATTTAGGAGCCGCAATATCTTCCAAATGAAATCCGGCAAATGATTTAGACATATTCTTTAATGTCTGAACAAATTCATCAACTGGAACTTGATCCACTGTCAAAGGAATAGCATCTACTCCAGACAAGTCCTTATACAACAAGGCCTTACCTTCTACAACCGGTAAGCCACCAGCTGGTCCAATATTTCCTAATCCCAATACCGCTGAGCCATCAGTCACAAGTGCAACTAATTTACCACTCATTGTGTACTTTGCTTTCATTTCTGGATAACGTTCAATGAACTTCGAAATAACAGCAACACCTGGTGTATATGCCTCTCCAAGTTCTCGTTTATTCTTTACATCGAGGCTAGGAGAAATACCTAGTACTCCTCGATTTTTGGCATGAAGAGATAAAATCTTATCATCATCTTCCATCCAATCATCTCCTGTTCTTTATCTCATATATAAAGATAGCACTCTTTTAAAATATTGTAAAATTTAGCTTTATTTTTTTAAAACTTTAAAAACTAATTTTAAAATATGAAAAATACTGCGATGATGATATAATTAATAAAAACACGAACAAGGAGATTCTAATGAAAGCAGAACATAATATTTTATTAGGAAATCTGGCGCAAGATTACTACTTAAGTAAAATGTCTATCAACGACATTAGTAAGAAGTACTCCATCAGTCGTTATTTGATCCTAAAATATCTAGATGAAGCATTAACAACTGGAATTGTTGATATTAATATCCATTCTGGTTACGAGAGAAATGTTGAGCTTGAACGAAAATTATTAAACAAGTTCAATATCAATCACTTATACGTCATAAAGGACCCAATAAATCCAACCAAGAGAGACGAATTGATTTCATCTTTCTCTGCGGTTCAAACACAAGCAATCATAAAAAATTGCAACGTCGTAGGGTTATCTTGGGGAGAAACAGTCTATGAAGTCTTAGACCATTTCAATAAAAGTTCTCAAGATGATTTAGTATTTACCCAATTTATGGGTGAAAACATGAAATATAAATCATCATCAGGTTCTATGCGCATGGTTCAACAAGCTGCATCAAAATATGATGTTCCTTACTACACCATGCCTGGTCCATTATATATCATAAATGATGAAGTCAGAGATGGTTTCATGGAGGAACCTTCATCAAAACGAGCCTTCGATATTGCTGAAAAAGCTGATTTGTTAATATGTGGACTCGGTACACTTGCCTCCGTGGATTCCATCGACGTATGGCACGACAACAAGACTAAGATATTCCCTAAAGTTGATCTCGATAAAATTGTCGGGATGGTCTACGGACGTCCATACGATATAGACGGTAATGTCTTAAATCTCGATGACGATAAAACCTTATCGATACCACTGAACAACATCATGAATGTTTCACGAAGATTTGCCATTGTTCAAAGTAAAGCTAAGTACAAAGCTGCACTTGGTGCTCTACGTGGTGACTTCTTTACCGATATGGTTATGACAGAGGCAATTGCTCTAAGACTTGAAAATGAAACTGATTAAACAAAAAGACGATATTGGAGGACTTCCAATATCGTCTTTTTAATGAAATCAACTACCAAAGACCGATAACTTTCATCCACAATGGTCCGACAATTCCGATTACTAATAGGTAGAAAATACCTAGAACAAAGTTCATCTTCCACCAATCACCTTGTTTAACATAACCTGATCCAGCAAGAACTGATGCAGGTCCGTTAGCATAGTGAGTTGTTGAAGCCATAACAGCTGTAATCATAGCTAATAGCATAGCTGACATTTGAGCTGGGGCACCAGCTGAAATAGCAACTGCTAAGAATGGAGCGTACATAGCTGAAACGTGAGCTGTTGCACTAGCAAATAGGTAATGTGAGTAGAATAGAACGATAGCCAATACTGCTAACATAACTACCCAACTAACACCATGTAATCCACTAGCAATACTCTTTGACATCCATGTAATGAAACCAAATTCAGTTAATTTACCAGCCATAAATACTAGAACTGATAACCAAATCAATACGTTCCAAGCACCTGTTTCGTGCAATAAATCTTTAACTGAAAGAACACCTGTAACAAGTAAGATAGAAATAGCTAGGAAAGCAACGAATGTAGCATCCATACCAATAATGCTTGAAAGCATCCATAAAACAAGAGTCAATAGGAATACTGAACCCATGATTTTTTCTGATAATTTCATCTTACCCATATCAGATAATTCTTTTTCAGCCCAACTCTTTGCGTTAGGTGTTTCTTTAATTTCTGGTGGATACATTTTATAGATGATCCAAGGAACAACTGCCAAACAAATTGCAACTGGAACTGATGCAGCAATGAACCAACCCATCCATGTCAAATTGACATGTAACTTAGCAGCTAATTGAGCTGTAACCAAGTTAGGAGCCATAGCTGTCATAAATAATGCACTAGTTAATAAGTTTGCGTGAAATTCTGTAAATACTAGATAAGCACCCATTTTTCTTTGAGTACCATCTTCTGTTTTTGAACCAAATGTTCTAGCAAGTGATTCAATAATTGGATATACAACACCACCAGCACGTGCTGTATTACTTGGAATAGCTGGTGAAGTAACAAGATCAATACCCATGATTGAATATGCTAATCCCAATGTACGTTTACCAAATAATCTAACGAAGTACAAAGCAACACGACGTCCCAAGCCGGTCTTAATAATACCACGTGATAACATGAATGCCATTGCAATCAACCAAGCGGCTGAATTACTGAAAGCTGACAAACTTGTCTTCATGTCTGATAGACCAACACCAACTGTCAATGTAAATCCGATCAGAGTAACACCGGCAATTGATAGAGGTTGTGTGATACATCCAATGATAGTACCAACGAATATTGCTAACATATGCCAAGCTTCAACGCTTACACCACTTGGTCTGATTCCTGTTGTAAACCAGATAATTAATCCAATTACAACAGGCCAAATAAATCCCTTATATTTAACCTTTTCTAACATATCTTCCATCTCCAAGAACTAACATACTTTTTATCAACTATTTTATATAAACTATTTAACCGTTAAGCTATCCAATACTTCTTGCATCTTTGTTGCTGAATGTTGCATTTTATGAACTTCTTCTGAACTCAAGGCTGTTTCAATAACACCGGCAATACCACTACCATTAATTACAGCTGGTGTACCAATATATAATTTTTCTTCCAATCCATAATGATGTTCGATTGGAGCAGATACTGGTAATACAGTATCTTGGTTCTCTAAAATTGCTTTACAAATTTGTGATAGACTACGAGCCACACCATAGAATGTTGCACCCTTCAAGCCAATAATCTTACCACCTTTTTTACGTACCTTAGTTTCGATATCTGACTTAACGTCTTCGGTCAAGTCTAGACATTCACTCAATGACTTACCTGCAACTAAAGCCTCATCAAAATTAACGAAAGAAGTATCACCGTGTTCACCTAAAACATATGCGTTAACTTGGTTGACTGGAACATTACATGTCTTAGCAAGAACAACGTGCAATCTAGCAGTATCAAGTGATGTACCAGTTCCGATAACTTTTTCTCTTGGGAATCCTGACAATTTTTGCGTTAATGTTGTCAAAATATCAACAGGATTACTCGAAACAACAAAAATTCCATCAAATCCGCTATCTACTATTGGACCAACAATTGATTTCAAAATCTTTTCGTTCTTTGCGACAAGATCCAATCTTGTCTCACCTGGTTTACGAGGAATACCAGCAGTAATAACTGCAATGTCAGCATCACTAGCATCATCATATGAACCAGAATGGACATTAACTGGTGAACTCATAGAAGTAACATCCTCTAGATCTAGAGCATCCCCTTGAATCTTATCCTGCTTAATATCGACAATAACCAATTCATCTAAGAAATCAGTATTTTGTAATAATGAAAAAGCAAAGGATGATCCAACAGCTCCATCTCCAACAAGAAGAACTTTGTTTTTACGTACCATATTGAAACCTTCTTTCTACTAATACAAATCCTTGTATCATCTTTCACAAACATAATAACACAAAGTAATGTGATTTTGTTAACAAAATGCAAAATATACCGAGAATTTTTAAGTTTTTAAAAATAGTTGTTTATTTTTTTACAAGTTTTTTAAATTTTCTTGTAAGCGTTGACATAAAATTGTGAAAAAAAAGCCACCTTGGCAGGTGGTTTCTATTTAATAAAGCTAACTTGTTTACTTATCTCTTTAATTTTCTCTTCTTTGCGACGATTGAATTCAACCTTATTCTTTTCGAATAGATTATCCCCATTAGTATCTATTGATACTATCAATGGACCAAAATCCTTAACTTGATTGACCCAAAGTGTTTCAGGCATCCCTAGATCCTTCCATTGTGCATCAATGATACGTTGTACCTTTGTGGCAGCATACACGGCATTTCCAGCTGGATATACCAGATGCAGTGCTTTGTAATTCTTACATGCACGCTCAGTCCCAGGACCCATGCCACCTTTACCAACAATCAATTTAACACCTGTTTCTTTAACAAATTGTTCTTCAAACTTTTCCATACGACTACTTGTCGTTGGACCAACCGCAACCATTTCATAACTGCCGTCATCTTTTTGACGAACAATTGGGCCAGCGTGTAAAATTGCTTTTCCTTTTACGTTAACTGGTAATTTACGTTTTTCCTCAACAACACGACGGTGGGCAACATCACGACAGGTTACAATAATACCATCTAAGTAGACAATATCACCGATACGAATATCTGCTAAATCTTCATCTTTGATTGGTGTTTTTAAGTGAAATTCTCTCATATCTCTACTCCTTTGTTTAATGGTAATTCATAATTTAAATCTCCATCTAATACAATACGACCACGACGATGTGACCAACAACCTACACTCAATCCAACACCAATAGTTGATGGATGACGAGCTGTATTAACAATATTGACTCCCATAACTGACTTCTTGCCACCTAATCCTTGTGGTCCCAAACCAATATAATTGATTCCATCTTCGAATAATCTTTCCATCTTAGCCGCATTAGCATTAGGACTTACACTATCTACACGTCTCATCAAAGCTAACTTCGAATTCATTGCAGCCATTTCAACCGAATTAGCAACTCCGATCCCTACTAATAACGGTGGACAAGCATTAATACCATAACTAGTCATTTGATCCATGACGAAACGGACAATTCCTTCATATCCTTCACCAGGCATAAGTACTTTAGCAATACCAGGTAATGAACAACCACCACCGGCAAGATAGACATACATATCAAGCTTGTCACTATTCCCATCAATCTCAGTAATAATATTGGGAACACCTTTACCGATATTCAAACCAGTATTGAATTCATCAAAGGTCTGAACGGCATTAT
Source organism: Companilactobacillus insicii (assembly GCF_003946015.1). Classification (GTDB taxonomy): domain Bacteria; phylum Bacillota; class Bacilli; order Lactobacillales; family Lactobacillaceae; genus Companilactobacillus; species Companilactobacillus insicii. The sequence continues at coordinate 141,642 of NZ_RHNU01000001.1, read as the reverse complement.
GACGTAATGGAGCTTCCTTAGTAACTTCGACTACTGCATCTGTCAGAATGTCATGCAACTCTCCAAGTAATGGAAAATTACTACCAACTTTAACGAAGAATTGTACGACACCAGTATCCTGACAACTTGGTCGCTTGAGCTTTTCAGCCAGCATTTGATTTTCCTTCATTGTGCTATAAACCAATTCTTGTAGTGGATCGACTTCAATTTTTGATAACTCCACTAATTTCTTATTAACATCGTCTGGTAAACGACGACTAACAATCTTCATATAACTTACCAACATATCACGTAATCTAATCGCCTTTGGAGACAACGTTTTTGTTTCATACTCATAAGTAGCTACTGACATTTGACTACCTCCCTTATTTCTGACTACATGATACGATGCACAGACAAACTAAACTATCCGTTAGTCATTCAATTTGCGTTATGACCATCTCATTAAATTTGGTCAATTTTGCCATAATTATTTTGAACAATGGCAATTACACACTATGCTTTTGGCGATAAAATTAGTCTTTAATACATCACACAACAATATTTATAGTAAAAATTACCCCTAGGTCTTTTTTGTCATTTGACTATTAGAGTTAATTGCGGGAAAGGAGCTATACATCTAAATTATAAATAAAGGAAGGGATTATTATGCCAGAATACAAGGTAACAGTGAACTATGACGAACTAATTTATGAAATTGGCAGCTATCATTATAATTGGCATCCTGACATTGAACTACTCTGGTTACTAACCGGTACAGTTGAGGCCAATGTCGAAGGTGAAGTCTTTACTATGGCACCAAATGATTTGTTAGTAATCAATCCAAACCGTGGGCATGCGACATTTTCTAAAGTTGCTAATAGTGTGATGCTTAGGATACATATTAGACCAGAGGCTTTGAAAATCACTGGGTCTAACTATAATTCTGGAAAATTTCAGTTAAATACTGTAGCTGAGCACATCAATCCATTATACGAACCCATTCGTTCATCCCTTGCCAATCTAACTTATCCTGATAATAAGTTGTCGCAGACCTCTGCATACTTTGATTTTCTCAAACTGCTATCAAGATTTTATATACCTGATAAATCGTACAATACAACTATGGCAACTCCTAAACATCAAAACGCTATATCGAAGCTAACAGAATACTTAGAAAATCATTTTAGTGAAGAAATCTCACTTTCAATGCTGGCTAAACAAGTTAACTATTCACCGACTTATTTATCTAAGTTACTAAAATCACAACTAGGAATTACTTATTCCGAATACGTCACACGCTGTCGCCTTCAACAGGCAATTCGAGAATTGACCAGAAGTACTGACAATATTTCTTCAATCGCATATCAGGTTGGATTCCACGATTTAAAAATATTTAATCAAAGCTTTAAAAAACACTTCGGTATGACGCCAACTTCGTACAGAAAACAATTAACACCTAATTTGGTCAAATCTGATAGTAAATTCAAGCAGGAGCTTAGTTTAGATAATAAACACTTATCTGAAAAAATTATTAAAAGCCATTTGCAAATTGAAAATAATAATAGTCCATGCCGTACTTGTGAATTTCGTAAATATCAGAAAAAGTATAAATCACTTATGAGTGATATTCAGAGTGTGGTCAAACATAATTAAGACAAAAAGACCCAGGTAAAATATTTCTATTTTTACCTGGATCTTTTTGAATAGTTTAATAGTTGTAAAAAGTTATGATTAGTTCTCATGAATCATTATTTAGCTGTCCAAGAAAAGGCAATACAAGTTGGGCTACCTGTTTCTGCCATTAACGTTGGCTCAGTTAAAGTGCCATCATCTCCCTTCGTGTAACGATAAATAGTATGAGTATTCTTATTGGCAATATACAAATGACGTGCTGTAGGACCAAAAACAATAAATCTTGGATGGTGACCCATGCAACTAACATTGTCAATTAATGTTAAATAGCCTGTCTTTTGGTCAATGCTATACCACGTAACAGAATTATCTGACCTATTTGATACATAAACATACTTACCATCATTATCCATAGCAACGCCACTTGCCCAACAATCTCCAGTCTTAGTGTCCGGCATTGTACTCAAAATTTGCATTGGGATAGCTGCACCATTGACTTCATCGTACGAGTAATAGCCAATAGTACTATCCTTTTCACTTACCAAATAAGCAAACTTACCATTTGGATGCATTGCGACATGACGCGCTTCAGCACCCAATCTAGTCTTACGTTCAAAGACTTGTGTCAGTTCACCACTATCGGGATCAAAATCAAATACAACGACCTTACTTACCCCAGCTTCACGTCCTTGACAAGGTACTAATATTCGTTTACCAGTTTTGTCAAAACAAATCATATGAGGATGTGATACATCATCTTCGGTAATACCTTTAACAATTTTTCTTGATGCAACTTTGATAAGTTCACCAGTTTCAACATTCCGTTCAACTGTCACAACATCTCCAGTTTGTAAAAATGGAATAACTAAGAAACGGTTATTTGCGGACATTATTACATGAACAGGATTCTTTGCATCTAGAGTAATTGAGTTAAGTCTTTCCAATTTCCCATTTTCCAAAATTTTAAAAGCAGTAATGTCCCCAAAATCACCATGAATCGCATATAGGAATTTTTTAGTATTATCAAGTGTTAAAAAAGATGGATTTTCTAAATCCTTAGTTATGTTTAATAAATCCCAGCCACCTTGATCATTAACACCATAAACTGATATTCCTTTACCAATGGCATGACGTGCTTTGGTCGTACGACAGCCAACGTAAACGTACTTACGATAATTCATAATAATATCTCCTAATATAAGTATTTTTATGCTTTGTTGTGTTCAATTGGTTGAGCATCTACACTTGCACTCTCACAGCTAACCGTCTTATGGGCAAGTTTCATGACCAATTTGTAAATGGTCATTATGATAAGTGGTGTCAATAATGCTACGAAAACATCATTTATTCCAAATGGATCACCCATAACAAACCAAACTGTAGAAATAATTGCTGTACCAACTAATGAAATATTTGCTCCACGAGTATCAGTAAAATGTGGTAGGTAGAATGCCACAACGGCAACGATAGCAATTGAAACACGAACTGCTTTAGTAAAGAATGACATAGATAATACTTGTGGTGTGATTGATGCAAAAACAATTGGCAATAGACCAACAACAACAGAAATAATTCTAGTTACACGTAATTGTTGTTTAGGTTCTGGTTTCCAGTGTGGAACATAAAAATCTTGAACAATTAATGACACAGCACCTAGTGACAGTGCACTGACAGCGATGAAAACTGCGGCTAATAATCCAGTTGCGACAATAGTAGCCAATCCGATATTCATATGACCGATGAATACTGACAATGCATACAAACTATTAATCTTAGGAAATAGATAACGGGCACAAACACCAATCAAGGCCAAGATAAATGCTAATGGAAGTGTAATTCCAGCAGCTAAGAATGTTGCTTTTTGCGCACTCTTAGCATTTTTTGATGATGAAACTGACTGCAAAATATATTGTGTTGAAAAGATCGAACCAGTTGAAGTAATGATCCAACCAATTATTGTTCCCCAGCCAATCTTACCTGCTCCGGTGAAATAATAGTGGGGCAATCCGTGCATAACTGGACCAAGTCCTTTAGTTAAGAACAAGGCAACTGCTAATGTAATAACTAATCCTAAATACTTAACAAAAGTATGAATAGCCGTAACATATGCGACACTTTTCATACCACCAATACAGAAGTAAAAGGTACCGACGATACCAACAACGATCATTGCTACGTTGAGATTCATATTTAAAATAGTCGAAAGAATACTTGCACCACTAATATAGTTAGCCACATTAGTTAAAAATAGTGCGTAAATCATAATAATAGAAACGATGTACTTCGTTGATGGACCAAACTTGTTTTCCAAGATACCTGAAATTGTGAAACCGCCAGTTCCATACAACTTCTTAACAATGAAAAGTCCATAAATTATAAATCCTATTGTGGCAGCGATTACAGACCACATAGCAGCAACACCACTAGAGAATGCGGTTTGTGCAGTCCCAACCAAAGTAACTGCTCCAATAAACTGAGACATCAATAAAACACCAATAATAAAGGTTGGCAGCCCACGACTACCAGTCATAAAATCATCATTAGTTTTGCCGCTCCATCTAACACTTAAATAGCCGGTTAAGATTATATACGCGACTACCACGCCAAGAATAATAATGACGGAAGTTGATCCAAGTTTCATAAGTTTCGCCCCCATAAGTTAATTTCAAAATAGTTTTTGGATATTAATTCAAAATCAGGCAATTATTTATTACAAGTTATCAATCAATTTTGTTACATAGTCATTTGTTGTGAAATTATTATCAACGTTTGGTAAATCAGCTTTATTACTCAGCTTATTTAACGCACTGGATAATCGGTTTGCTTGATCAGTGTAACCAATATGATCTAACAGCATTACAACAGCACGCATCAAACTACGCGGATCAGCATAATCTTCCAAATGATGTTCAAATAGCCATGGTGCGGTTCCGTGAATAGCTTCAAAAATTGCATAGTTATCACCAATATTAGCTGATCCAGCTGAGCCAAGTCCACCTTGTAACTGAGCCGCAATATCAGTAATGATATCACCATACAAATTAGGCAGGACTACAACTTGAAGCTGATTACCAAATTTGGGATCATGCAGATTAGCAGCCATTGCATCAACAAAATATGGAGTTAATGTGATGTTTGGATAATCTTTAGCAACTTCTTGGCAAGCTTTAACAAAATTACCATCTGTTAATTTAACAATGTTTGCCTTAGTAACAACTGCAACCTCAGTCTTGCCATGTGCATCAGCATACGCAAAAGCTTTATGAGCAAGTCTAGTGGCTTCTTTCTTAGTCAAAACTACGAAATCAATTGCTAATTCATCGTCCACGGCTAGTCCCTTACTACCAAATAAATATGGTCCTTCAATATTCTCTCTAAAGAAAGTCCAATCCTGATTTCCAACTTGCATTGGACGAATACTTGCATATAGGTCCAGATTTCTACGTAAAAAGGCATTAGCACTTTCAACATTTTTTGATCCATCATTTCCACGTGGTGTGACCATTGGTCCCTTTAATAACACTGGATATGTTTTAATTTGATCCATAACCTCGCTTGGAACCGCCTCACCAGCAGCAGTTCTTGCTTCTATGGTACATCCAGTTATATCTTCAAGATGAAGCTTTCCTGAACCAATCTCAGGAGACATCAAGTAATTCAGAACTCGTTTAGCTTGATGTATTAATCTAGGTCCAATGCCATCCCCTGGTAGAATGCCAATAGTATTCGTTTTTAATTTTGGAGTGACTTGGTTATTGAGTTTATCCTCACGATCTTTCTCTTCTGAAATAATATCTGAAAACGCATCTGAAACACTTTTTTTAATTACACTATCCATAAGTTCTCGCCAACATTTCTTTCTTATCTAAATTGATTAAGCAACCAGATAACAATATTTTCCTTTCATCATTAGTAAGTTCACCGATTTCAAAAGTATAGGTTGTCCAATTACCCTCATGGAATAGGTAACCTTTCAGTTCACCGCTCTTTTGATTTAGAAAATCATGAATACCTGTGAGATACAAATAATCTTCAGGTGAAGCTTCGAAGTTTTGATTTAATAGTGGCAAGATACCCCAATTTATCAAGTTTGAACGATATCTCTTTGTAGCGTATTCACGTGCAACATTGACCATACCACCAAGAACCCTTTGACATGACGCAGCTTGTTCACGCGCTGAACCATCTCCAGGGCGATTTGCATAGATCATGCTTCCAAGCATTACTTGATCAACATCTACATCTGGAAAATCCTTTTTCATTGCATCATAAACAATTCCTAAATCCGGATCAGCTTCTGTTGGATTTTCTGAAGAAAGGCGTTCGTGTTCAGCTTTGCGCATAGTCTTTGCACGTCCAACATATTCTGGAACTTGACGTGATAATGCAAAGCTAGCTAATCTTTCTGGATTAGAACGATAACTCGAAGTGTCACCTGATGGAATCAATTCATCAGTTGTTGTAACAGGTTCATCCAAGTAAGCACCAATCTTAGTTAATAACTGATCAGGCATTTCAGAGAATTTAGGCCAATCTTTAATGTTTGGTCCAAAGATTAATGATTGATCTTTATTGGCTTTTCCTTCTCCATGGAAAATCAAATTTTGATAAATCTTTGGATTAAAACTATAAATAGGCTTAATCGGTTCTTCAAAATCAATGTCAGTTGCGGCAGTAATTGCTCCACCGTTCAAAGCACTTGCAGCAATTGAACGTGCATCCATCAATGCTACTGATGAAAGTTGTCCTTCCTGTGGCTTTGAACCTTCTCTATGAATAAAGTTTCTAGTCGTATGGCGAATAGCTAATGTATCATTAGCTGGTGTTTCACCACCACCAAAACAAGGTCCACAAAATGCCGTCTTAAATATTGCTCCCGAGGTCATCATCTTAGATGCATCCCCTGAATCAACTAGGTACTGATAGATTGGCATACTTGATGGATAAATCGATAATGGGAATTCCATTGTACTAATTGGATTACCATCCAAAATCTTAGCAGCAGCACGAATGTTGCCATATGTTCCACCAGCACATCCAGCAATTGATCCTTCTTGTGCATACAATCTGCCATTACGGACTTTATTTCTTAAATGAAGATGTAAATTATCTCCATCCAATTGAGATTCAGCATTATGTTCAACTTCAGCCAAAATTTCATCTAAATTATCATTCAAATCATGAATACTAAAAGCATTACTTGGATGGAATGGTAATGCAATCATTGATTCAATCTTACTTAGGTCAATTTCAATGCTTCTGTCATAATAAGCTCCATCATCGGGTGATAACTTCTCATAGTCGTCTTCACGTCCATGTGTCTTCAACCAGCCCTTGACAGTATCATCAGTCTCCCAAATTGACGATAAGCAAGTTGTTTCAGTTGTCATGACATCAATTCCGTTACGAAAATCCTGATCTAGAGAATGGATACCAGGTCCGACAAATTCCAAAATGCGATTCTTAACGAATCTCTTGTTGAACACTTCTCCGACAAGTTTCAGTGCAACATCTTGTGGTCCAATACCCGGACGTGGCGATCCAGTCAAATATACCGCGACAATTTCAGGATAATCTACATCATAGGTTTTGCCCATCAGTTGTTTGACCAATTCACCGCCACCTTCGCCAATGGCCATTGTTCCAATAGCTCCATAACGAGTATGACTATCCGAGCCTAGAATCATCTTTCCGCAACCCGCCATCATTTCACGCATATATTGGTGAATAACAGCCACATTAGGTGGTACAAAAATTCCACCGTATTTTTTAGCAGCTGACAAACCAAATCTATGGTCATCCGCATTGATTGTTCCGCCGACTGCACAAAGACTGTTATGGCAGTTGGTTAATACATATGGCATGGTGAAATGATCGATTCCAGATGCTTTAGCAGTTTGAATTATACTGACATAAGTTATGTCATGCGATGCTATTGCATCAAAACGTAGCTTCAAATGTTCCATTGAATCACTAGTGTTATGCTTTTTTATTATTTGATATGCCATCGTTTTTTTTCGACCATTTTCAATTTCATCATGGCTCTTACCTTCGGCATTGATCCAACGACCATCTTTATAAAACTGTCCATTATCATGCAGTAACATGCTCATCACTCCTGTTTCTCATTTGATTCAATCTGCCACCCCATTTAACGGTTTCAATATCTTCAATACTTAATGGTGTTGTGACAAAGAACTTGATATTTTGTGTTTCATTTGTGACAGTAATGTCTCCGTCAGGTGTCATTTCATTCAAATTTATTTTTAGATCATCGCCTTGATTAATGGCTTGATAATCTTCATCATTCTTAAACGTTAGAGGAACAACTCCCCAATTTACCAAGTTAGCTAAGTGTAATCTAGCAAAGTCTTTGGCAATAATTGCTTTAATACCCAAGTAACGTGGGATAATAGCAGCTTGCTCACGGCTCGAACCTTGTCCATAATTCTCACCCGCAACTAAAATGCCACCATTTGCAGCTTTGGCACGATCTGGGAACGTAGTATCAATTGTCATAAATGAATGCCTTGAAATTTCTGGAATATTAGAACGGATTGGTAAATACAATGCTCCAGCTGGACAAATATGATCAGTCGTAATGTTGTTAGGAAGTTTGAGCAATACCTCTCCTGACTCTGTATCTTGATGCCTGTCGAAATGAGGAATTGGCTTTAGATTTGGACCATAATGTACTTCATCAACATGGATTGGATTATAGAATAAATTGTCCAATTGAATAAATTCATTAGGTAAATCATAATGATATTCTGGAAAATCAAGATCACGTGGATCAGTAATTACTCCTTTAATAGCTGATGCTGCAGCGGTTTCTGGTGCTGCCAAATATACTTGGTCATCTTTGGTACCACTACGTCCTGGGAAATTACGTGGTGTAGTTCTGACTGATACACCATGTGTTTGTGGAGCAAACCCACATCCATTACATCCACCACACATTGGTTCAAAGATTCTAATACCTGCGTTAACTATAGGATTAAAGAACCCTCTCTTGATACTCTCAGCAATTACTGTTTTTGTTGAAGGATAAAGTGCAGCATCGACTGTGTCACTTACTTCATTGTTTTGGAAAATATTTGCTAACGATTTAACATCATTAAGCGCTGTGTTTGTACAACTACCTAACATTACTTGATCAATTTTTGTTCCTTCTACTTCACGAACAGGAACTACTTTACCTGGAGACGAAGGTAAGGCAATCAACGGAACTAATTTGTCCAAATTGATTTCAATTACATCATCATATTGGGCATCTTTATCAGCAGACAATGGAATCCAATCCTCTTCACGATGGAATGCATGCATCCACGCTTTAGTATTTTCATCACTTGGAAATATTGAAGATGTTGCTCCTGTTTCAGCACCCATATTGGTAATTGTTGAACGTTCAGCAACGTTTAATGTCTTAACACCGGGGCCAGTGTATTCGAGGATTTTACCAACTCCACCTTTGACATCGATTCTTCTAAGAACTTCAAGAACAATATTCTTAGCTGAAACTTTTTCTGGTAAATGTCCTGTTAAATGAACATTTGTAATGTATGGCATTTTTATATATAATGGCTCACCAGCCATTGCCATCGCAGCATCAAATCCACCAACACCAATGGCCAACATTCCTAAACCACCTTGGCAAGGAGTGTGTGAATCACCACCGATCAAAGTCTTACTAGGAATACCAAAGTATTCAAGATGAAGCTGATGACAAATACCACTACCTGGACGTGCACAAACAACCCCATATTTAGATGTCATCTCTTGTAAGAAACGATGATCATCAGCATTCTTGTAATCAGCTTGTATCATATTATGATCCATATATTGAACAGATAGCTCAGTTTTCACATGATCAATACCTAATTGATCTAGTGCCAAAAAAGTCATAATTGCGTTAAGATCATGACCCAAAGTTTGATGAGCTCGAATACCTATTCTACTGCCTCTCTTAGTCATATCACCATACACTATGGAACGTTTTATACATTTTTCTGCAACTGTTAAACCCATTATATTTCACGACCTTGCTTGTGATTTTGTTTACAAACTTAGTATAATAGCTGCTAGTCATACTGTAAAATATGGTATTATTATGTTAGCCATTACCAAAAGTTATGGAGGCAACAAAATGGATTTTAAAGACGTCAAGATATGGCTTACCTTATACAAGGAGCTCAATATTACTAAGACAGCTGAAAAACTATATTCATCACAACCTGCCCTGACAAAGCGCATCAAAAAAATGGAAGATGAATTTCAAACGCCCTTGTTAATTCGTGAACATAGTGGAATTCAATTCACACCCGCTGGAAAAAAATTAATCAAACACTGTCAAATCTTAAAAGATGAATACAATACTATGCAGGCAGATATGTTCAGTAACAAAAACAAATTGCAGGGTTCCCTATCAATTGGTGTTACTGCAATTTTTGCTAGATATCGACTTCCAAACATGTTAAAGACATACCTAAAAGAGAATCCACACGTCAATATTAGTGTTAAGACAGGACACAGCTGGGATGTCTATCCTCTACTAAAAAATAGAGAAACTTCTGTTGGTATATTGCGCGAGGGTTACGCATGGAACGATGAAAAGAAGTTGCTAAGTGATGAACCCCTATGCTTAGCAAGCTTAAAAGAAATCAGTTTTGACCAATTAAGTGACTCTGATTATATTCAATACAAAACAGATCCCTATTTGAACGATCAAATAAATCATTGGTACAATGAAAGATTCTCTGAACTACCAGCAGTTAGAATGAATACTAGCAACATCGATACAGCACTGGCATTTGTTGAAGCAGGATTAGGTTGGACAATTCTACCAAAAATAGTTTTAGATAACTTTAATGGCTATACTAAACCACTAACATGGATAAGCGGTAGACCATTCAATCGTTCAACTTGGATATGCTATCGAAAGGAAAGCCTGAGATCTCCGGTAGTTGCCAGTTTTGTAGACTATATTATTAAGCAATATCATGTAGATTAATTACTAATTTATGTGCAAAAAGTTCTGGTATTTAAATAAACTAGGTTAAAATAAACTTGTACCATCGAAATAATAAAAATGAATAAGCGAGGAGTTTCAATTTGACAGTAATCTACCCTGTAGCTATTACCAATAATGGACCTAGCAATAAAATTTCATGCGTTGTTTCAATTAACAAAATGGTCAGTTACAAATATGTGGTTGGATTTGAAAATTTTGAACACAGCATCCCTCCGTCTAAAAACTAAATTTAACGATTAAAATATTAAAGACAGGTAAAACTTAAAAATTTTACCTGTCTTTTTTCAACCAAAAAAGGCTCTAGACATTACATCCAAAGCCTTAACATTAAAGTAAATATTTAGAATCTTTCTCATGATCAAACGAAGTTAAAATCTTAGGTCCATCATCAGTAATTACTATCGTATGTTCATATTGACAACTCAAACTACCATCAACAGTTCTTATCGTCCATCCATCATTTTCATCTGGTTCGCTACATTCAAAACTTCCAACATTGATCATGGGTTCAATTGTTATTGTCATTCCGGCTTTCAGTCGCATACCATGGCCAGGCTTACCGTAATGAGGAACATCAGGTTCCTCATGCATCGTTGGACCAATTCCATGACCTATATAATCTCTGACTACGCCATACCCTAACTCATTTTCAGCATAATCCTGAATTGCAAATCCAATATCGCCTATCCTATTACCGACAACCGCTTGGTCAATCCCTTTATACAGTGCTGTTAAAGTTACGTCCATTAGGTTTTTTACCTCCGGACTAGCTGCACCAACTACCAATGCATGGCAAGCATCACTTAAATATCCGCGGTAGTCAATAACCGTATCTAATTTAATCAAATAGCCATCTTTAACAATAATATCCTTACTTGGACAACCATGACAAATCATGTCATTAACACTAATACAAGTGGAATACTTATAACCCTCAAAGTTGAGTTCTCCTGGAGTAGCACCATGTTCGGTAATATATTTGTACGAAAAATTATCAATATCCCAAGTTGATAATCCTGGTTTCACATATTTCTCAAGTTCATGAAACAAACCAGTTAAAATATCACCAGCTTCTTGCATGCCCTTTATTTCACGTGTTGACTTTAATGCTATCATTTTTTCCCTCTCAAAATCTAATTATAATTTTTTATGATAAATAAAATATGTCATCTTTTGGTTTAATGGCTGACTTGGTTCATGTGCCCTAACTGCAAAATCCCTTATAAAACCTCTATGTTCATAGAACTGATAAGTACAATTGCTATCAGTATACAAATAAATATTCTTTCCTGAATAACGTCTTGATAATTCCGATAATAGCTTTGAACCGACTCCTTGTCCATTAGCCTCAGGATCAACAGCAAATAAGGACAATTCACCATCAAGCTTCATTTTTTTCTCCAATTCTCGCAACATTTCAGCATTAACTTGATCATACACACCTGATTCAGATCCAAAACCAATATTAACTATCCTATTTGCCAATGTAGAATAATTTTTATTGAATAATCCTTGATCAACTAACACTTCGTTGTTAAATCTACCAAAAATAGCACCTCTAAATTGATTGTTATCATCATATGCACCCAGAGCCACTGTCGCATGAGAGTATTCATAACGAATAAGATATTCTGAATACATCTTTTCTAAAAACTTAGATTTAGTATATCTGTCAAAGTGCATTCCAATAGATGAAAACTCAGCTAACTTAGAAAGGTCTTTTTTATTAATTTGCTTAATTTTTATAATTATATTACCTCCGAAAACAATCAATTAAATTGATTATTAAATGATATATTAACCCTTTATTCAATGTAGACATTATAGCATTTTGTGAGCTTTTTTCTTCTAACTATCCACTAAACCATACTATTATTCGGGTAAAGAATTGAAGTGAGAAAAATGACTAAATATATTGACGTAAAATATCCTGATGGATCAGAAAAAAAATTTGAAAGTATTTCTTACATCGATAATGATGCTACCTTTTTAACATTAGATAATAACTTCAATGAATTCCACATTAGAATTCCTACTCAATCCGTCGCTCCCAAACTGTATTTTTATGTAATTGATGGTCATGATATAAATGACTCTTTAATAGAGAAACTACCTAACAATTACACTGCAGATACTGCTTTTATTAGATTATTCGATGGTAAATACAATATTCATGCAAAAGAAAAAATAAAGTTAGACGGTAAATACTCAGCTTATATTAGTGGCGATAATATTATATTTGTAAAAGATACAAAAAACCAGAAAGATTAAATTAAAATCTTTCTGGTTTTTGTTATCTAAGGTGAGTACAGGATTTGAACCTGCGCGCCGATATTAATCGGTTCGCCGGATTTCGAGTCCGGTGCATTACCACTCTGCCAACTCACCATAATAAGAGGCCTTCACCTCTACTATTATATTATTAATATTGCATCAAAGTAAACATATCATACCCTTTAATTTTGTCACGACCATGAAGATCTTTTAACTCAATTAAGAAAGCAGTTCCGACAACAATTCCACCTAGTTTCTCAACTAAATCAATTGTTGCGGCCAATGTTCCACCAGTTGCCATTAAATCATCAACGACAAGAACCTTTTGTCCAGGTTTAACAGCATCTTTTTGCATATACAATGAGCTTTGTCCGTATTCCAAATCATAAGTTACTGATTCAGTTTCACGAGGCAACTTGCCCTTTTTACGTGCTGGGGCAAATCCAACTCCCAATTTATAAGCAACTGGACATCCTACGATAAATCCACGTGCTTCGGGTCCGGCAATCATTTCAGCACCACGGCTCTTAGCATATTCAACTATTTCATCTGTTGCGGCTGCGTATGCTTTGCCGTCCAACATTAATGGTGAAATGTCACGAAATAGTACACCTGGCTCTGGAAAATCCGGAACATCAGCAACATATTTCTTAAAATCAATATCCATCTTTTAATTTCTCCATTCAACCTAACAGTGACAATCGTAGTCGCTCATCCACGATAACAAATTGTCAAAATCAGACTCAATTAATATTTTTTCAACATCATTGCGTTGTAATCTCTTAAGATATGTTGGAGATTCAATCAATTCGCGTTGTTGTGAAGCATTAGCTTTTTCAACAAAGCCATTTACCATTTTAACAAAATCTAGCTCAAAAAACACTTTTAAATAGAAATCTATATCAGTTTTTTTGTAACCTAAATATTCAGCTACTAGATCCATACCATCTACCTTAACATTTTGATGAGTATATAAATATTTCAAAAAACTTTTCATAGCTATCATATCAGGCTTTAGGTAGCGATTTGTCAAATTAGTATGTAAATACAAAGCAACGTGACTAGTTTGATTCTTTTTAATGAATTCTTTAAACAATTCAAGGTTGTGTGGACGATCATAAATCAAAATATTCTTTCCATCACAAGCCTCATTATACATGATTAGTTTCACACTTGGGTGTTGACGATTTGCGGCTTCATAATAAGTTGAATTAAAGAAAACAACTGCGTCAAATTTATCTAATATTGCAGCTGATATTTGTTTATTTCGATAATCAAAATAGACATTTTTTAACTTTTCAATTTTTAATCCTTCTGAAGAAACTTCAAAATCATCAAGCATTAATTGTAAATTCTTGCGCCCTGCCCATTCATTTATTCCTAACTCTCCATAAACATCACAGATATCTGTATTCATACCTTCAGCTTTTGAAAACATCCCAAAACCTATGGCACTAACTTGTTGATTATTATCAGTAACATTAGCCTTTAAATGAGTTCCATCTTTACCAATCGATTTAACTTGAGATAACGATACATTGCCCAACTTTATAACTGGCTTTGGATTACCCATACCAAATGGAGCTAGACGATTTATTTCCTTAATTAAATCAAAGTTCAGTTGACTCATATCAAGATTCAAATCAAAATATTTTGAAACTGAGCCTTCTGGATTAAAATTCTGCTTGGCAGGTTCTTCCAAAAGTAAAGGTGTTAATTTTTCTAACCCTTCTTTTGAAATCGAGAATCCACATGCCTGTGCATGACCACCAAAACTAGCAAATAATTCATTATGGGCATTCAGAGCATTAAACAAATTGAATCCTTCAGGACTTCTTCCCGAACCCTTATAAAGTTTAGAATCTTCATCATATTGCATAACTAACGCTGGCTTATTCTCTTGTTCAACAGCACGACTAGCAACAATTCCCAAAATACCTTGGTGCCAATTCTCACTTTTTAGAATCAAAACACCATCATCTTTTTGATCAACAATTTGTGATTCTGAATCATTAAAAGCCGTTGCAACTAATTCTTGTCGTTTAGAATTTATTTCTTCAGTTTCATCAACAATTTCTTTAGCAAAAGAAACATCCCCAGTAGTAAGCAATTCCACACCAGAAGAGGCATTAGTTAATCTACCTAAAGCATTAATTCTTGGGGCAATTTTAAAACCAACATCTTCCTCTGTCATCTGATTGATTTTTAATTTGCATTTTTTTATTAATGCTCCCAAACCAACATGATTGTTGTCTGCCATACGTTTTAATCCTTCAGTAACAATTACACGATTCTCTCCTAATAACGGCACAGAATCCGCAATAGTACCAATAGCGGCTAAATCAATCAATTCCAGAGCATCATCACCTAGCAATGCATCGGCAATTTTAAAGGCTACACCGGCACCAGACAAATATGGGCAAATATATTCTGAACCTGGAATCGTTGGATGAACGATTGCATCGGCTTCGGGTAACTCATCGGGTAAGTCATGATGATCAGTTACTACTACTTTTATACCTTGATCTTTCAAGTACTTGATTTCATCTTTACCACTAACACCATTATCAACCGTAATCAGTAAATCGATATTTTGATCAGCCAAGAACTTGTAAACGTCTAAGTTAGGACCATATCCATCTTTAAAACGATCCGGAATATAAAAAATGGGTTTAACACCCAACTTTTGAAGCGTTAACTTCATAATAGAAGTACTAGTTACACCATCGGCGTCATAATCACCATATATAGCTATCTTACTTCCACTTTCAACTGCCTCATCGATAACCTCAAGGGCCTTGTCCATATCATGTAAGCCAAAAGGATCTTGCAATTCAGTTATATCTGCGTGAATAAAGTCATCTATATCCGACTTCGTAGTTAAATCACGTGACATCAATAGTTCAGCCAAAATTGGACTGACATTGTTTTCATTTGAAAAATCTGAAATCTCTTTTTTAGTGGGATTTTTTCTTTTTTCCCAATTGATTAATACCACTACATCACCTACTAACTAAATCATTATAACAGTCTTTATCACAAAAAAATAAGCTTGACATTTGCCAAACTTATTTAGAAAATACCGCCAATGTACTCTTATTTGCAGGCATACTGCTTACTAATGAAGCCTGAATAGCCCAACGATTAGTTCCGCCATCTGCACAGGTTATTAATGTTAATAACTTCTGTCCCTTTTCATCGTCTAACAAGTACACTGCCGTTGGAGGGACAATTTTTTTATAAAAAATCTTGTACGTGTAAACACGCTTCATATTAGTAATATAAGCTAAATCACCTATTTGAGCATTCTCCAAGGGAGAAAACAAGGCACCCTTAGCCGTCATATAGTGGCCAGCTAAAGCATAATTATTTTGTCCCATTTTTTCATGTTCCTTCATAGTACCACCACCAGTGGAGAGAGAATTATCACTTAATCCCTTCACGATAGGAAGATACATTTTAACTGAAGGAACAGCCATCTTACCAATGACCGCTGCATCATTATTAACTGATGCCTTAGCCACTTGCGATGCTGTTAATGGTTTAACTTTTTTAAAATCAAACTCACCTTGTTTATTCTCATTCTTTTTAACTTTAGACGCCGTTAATGAATTCAAATGTTGATCTGATATTCGTCCAACAGCATACTCTTTAATAGGCTCATTAAAAATTAACGCTAAAGCTACTAATAATAGAACAACCGTCCCTAAAATTGTAAAAAATTTCTTCATGGCTCTTCATTCCGTTCAGATAATTTTATTTTTATAATAATATATTAAAGCATAACACAAAAAAAGTTAAATTTTTAAGCCACAGTTAAGCTATGAACCTTAAAATACGATAATACGTTATAATAGACTTAATTCAATATCGGAGGTAATTTTATGAGTATTCTTGTACTTGGTGGTGCGGGCTATGTTGGCTCACATACCGTTGATCATTTATGCAACATGGGCTATGACGTTGTTGTAGCTGATAATTTGGAAACTGGTCATAGGGAAGCCGTTAATGATAAAGCAAAGTTTTATCAAGGTGATGTTCGTGATAAGGAATTTTTGATTAAATTATTCCAAGCTGAAGACATTACAGATGTAATTCATTTTGCAGCCTTCTCTGTTGTTCCTGAGTCGATGAAAGACCCTCTTAAATATTTCGATAACAACACTTACGGAATGATTTCTCTATTGGAAGTTATGAATAACTTCGATGTTAAACATATCGTGTTCTCATCCACTGCCGCAACGTATGGAGAACCTAAACAAATTCCTATCAAAGAAACTGATCCAACTATTCCAACTAATCCATATGGTGAAAGTAAACTTGCTATGGAAAAGATTATGCATTGGTCAGATGTCGCATATGGAATTAAATTTATTGCATTGCGTTACTTTAATGTTGCTGGTGCCAAGGCTGACGGTACTATTGGTGAAGATCATAATCCAGAGACTCACTTAATCCCCGTTGTTCTACAGACAGCTGCTGGTCAACGTGATAAACTAACAATTTTCGGTGACGATTACGATACTAAAGATGGTACTAATGTCCGTGACTATGTACACGTTGAAGATTTGGCTGAAGCACATCGTCTAGCAATGGAATATCTTCGTGCTGGCAATGATAGCAACATCTTCAACTTAGGTTCATCAAATGGCTTCTCAAATAAGGAAATCTTGGAAGCAGCACGCGAAGTAACTGGCAAAGAAATACCTGCCGAAATAGGTCCACGTCGTCCTGGAGATCCAAGTACTTTAATTGCTGATTCAACTAAAGCACGTAAAGTTCTTAATTGGAAACCACAATACGACGATGTTCATAAAGTTATTGAGGATGCATGGAACTTTAAAACTAAGCATATGAATGGTTATGAAGACTAATTTCAAATGTACGATACCGAGCGGTATCGTATTTTTTTATCCCAATTTTCATGTAATTATTAGTTATATGGTTCTCTAAATTAATAAATGTTAAAATAATATTACAATTATTAAGTAATGGATCATTTATTATCGTGAGGGGGAAACAAATGAAACTGACAAAAAACGAAATAATTCGCTATAGTATCTTTGTAGCAATTTTTCTAGTTTTGCTAATATATCCAGGGCAAACGGTAAATCTCTTTAAACTAGTGTATTCCGTCTCTCTACCATTGATTATCGGTGGTGCACTTGCATACTGTATCAATCTATTAAGTAGCGCTATGGAGAGGTGGTTCTGGCCTAACGCAAAGAAAAAATGGTTAATTGGATTGCGGCGACCGATTGCTTTACTAATGGCAATTGTAATAATCATTGCTGTAATTGCCTGGGTACTTAGATTAGTATTGCCACAGTTTATTACAGCAATTGGCAGCTTCTTTTCTAGCCTCCCTGATGTAATTGATAATTTAAATAAATGGTTAAATAACTCTAGCCAAGCAAACTACATTACATCCCAACTCGAAACAACGCAAGTTGATTGGGCTTCAATTCAGTCTAAAATAATGAAATTCGTTTCAACTGGTCTTTCAGGAATCTTCTCGTCATCCATTTCTATTTTTGGCAGTTTATCAAAGGGAATTTTCAATTTTATTCTGGCTTTCACTTTCGCTATCTATTTAGTCAGTGGCAAAGAGAGAATTGCTAATCGATTAAATCGTGTTTTAGATGCCTTTATCTCCAAAAAAATAATGTCAAAGACAAGATATGTTTTAAGGATAACTGATAATGCATTCTCCAGCTTTATTAGCGGTCAAACTATTGAAGCATTCATTCTTGGTACATTATGCGCACTAGGAATGTGGATCTTTAAATTTCCAAGTGCCCTACCCATTGGTGCTTTAGTTGGTATTACCGCATTAGTTCCAATGATTGGTGCCTGGATTGGTGGTGGTGTAGGATTTGTTCTTATCGCTGTCACATCACCCCTTCAAGGTGTTCTATTCGTTATCTACATTATTATCTTGCAACAAATTGAGAGTAATCTTATATATCCACGAGTTGTTGGTGGATCAATTGGACTACCTGGTATATTAGTGCTAGCTGCAATCACCATCGGTGGTGGTTTAGCTGGTATTATAGGGATGTTATTGAGCGTTCCAATTGCTGCAACAATTTATCAATTAATAAAAAATGCTACATTAAGAAAAGAAAATAATGCACCAAAAAAGGCTGTCGAATAAAAATTCGGCGGCCTTTATTACTGCTATTTAGAAATCAGTTGTATCAGGATCTGTAGCTAAACCAGCAACACCATGTAATCCATCAATTGTCTTCATGTCATCATCTGAAATTTCAAAATCAAACAATTGAGTATTTTCCTTGATTCTATCAGCATGAACTGACTTAGGAAGTGGCAAGAAACCTAATTGTAATGACCAACGTAATACTAGTTGAGCCACTGACTTGTTATAACGTTTTGCCATTTCTTGTAATTCTGGAACTTGGAATATTTTACCTGTACCAAGTGGGCTGTATGCTTCACTTAAAATATTGTATTCGTTGTTATAATCAACAACATCTGGTTGTAAATCACTTGGATTAAGAAAGATTTGGTTAACCATTGGTGTAACGTTGGCTGTTTGCATCAATTCATTCAAATGTTCACCACGGAAATTTGAAACACCAATTGCTCGTGTCTTTCCACTCTCTAATAGGTCTTCCATTGCACGCCATGTTTCAGCATTAACTTCTTGCCAATTATCACGGAATTTAACTGGGTTTGGCCAGTGAATTAAGTATAGATCAACATAGTCAACATCCAATTCCTTTAATGAATGGTCCATAGCCTTAATTGTTGAATCATAACCATGATCATCATTCCACAACTTTGTAGTTAAGAATAAATCATCACGCTTGATTCCTGAAGCTTTGATCCCTTCACCAACACTATCTTCATTACCATATGCTGCAGCAGTATCTATATGACGATATCCTGCCTCAATCGCAGTCTTAACACTTTGCTTAGCAACTTCACCATCAGGTGTTTGCCATGTACCAAATCCTACAATAGGAATTTCGACACCATTACTAAGAGTATATGTATCCTCTAAACTATTTAAATCTGCCATTTGCTACTCCCTCAAAAATAATTTTATATATATAATAATAACAAAATATTTCAGATGATAAAAAAATAAGGACTCGACATTTTAAAATGCCAAGTCCCATTTGATTTTACACTAAGCCTTGAGACATCATTGCATCAGCAACTTTGGTGAATCCTGCAATGTTAGCTCCGCTTAAATAATCACCACTAACATCATATTCATCAGCGGCAGCAACTGAGTTATCAAAAATATCTTTCATAATTTGTTTCAAACGATCATTAACTTCTTCGAAAGTCCAATTTAGACGCATACTGTTCTGACTCATTTCCAGAGCGGATACAGCGACACCACCTGCATTTGCGGCTTTAGCTGGCCCATATAATAATCCAGCTTCTTGATAAGCCTCAATTGCTTCAGGACTACTTGGCATATTTGCACCTTCTGCTACTGCTTTAACACCATTAGCAATTAAATTCTTAGCTTGTGTGCCATTAATTTCATCTTGTGTGGCACAAGGTAATGCAATATCATAAGGAACCTTAGCATCCCAAACTGAACCTTCATGATATTTTGCACCCGCAACCTTTTCGGCATATTCGCTGATGCGACCTCGTTCTACTTCTTTGATTTGTTTAACAGTATCAACATCGATTCCACGTTCATCAACTATATAACCACTAGAATCTGAACAAGTAATTACTTTTCCGCCTAACTCTGTAACCTTTTGAATTGCATAAATAGCAACGTTTCCTGCACCAGAAATAGCTACACGTTTGCCTTTAAAGCTGGAATCATTTGCCTTTAACATCTCATCAGTATAATATGCCAAACCATAGCCAGTTGCCTCAGTTCTAGCAAGTGAACCACCATAGTTAAGTCCTTTACCAGTTAAAACTCCTCGATCTGCACCACGAAGACGTTTGTATTGGCCATATAGGTAGCCAATTTCACGTCCACCAACTCCAATATCACCTGCTGGTATATCAACGTCTAAACCAATATATTTGCTTAATTCAGTCATGAAACTTTGGCAAAAACGCATAATCTCATTATCAGTCTTACCCTTAGGATCAAAATCAGATCCACCTTTACCACCACCAATTGGTAATCCAGTTAAGGCATTCTTGAAGATTTGTTCAAATCCTAAGAATTTTACGATACTTAAATTAACAGATGGATGTAATCTCAAACCACCCTTGTAAGGCCCAATAGCTGAATTGAATTGCACCCTGAAGCCACGGTTAACACGAGCATGTCCAGCATCGTCTAACCAAGGAACACGAAATTGAATGACACGTTCAGGTTCGGTTAAACGTTCCAATATATTAGCTTCAATGTATTCTGGATGTTTTTCAAATACCGGTGTCATTGTTTGAAAAAAATCATGCACTGCTTCCAAAAATTCGGTTTGATGTGGATCCCTCTGTTCAATAACCTCGTACACTTGCTGCAAATAATCGGTTGCTTTCGTCAAAATACCATCCTCCATTATTAAATAAATTCTAATAATAGTTTAATTGTTTTTAATAAAAATTGCACTAAAAAAAGCATTTGAATTATTCAAATGCTTCTTTAGTGCTTTAACACTCTCTTTTTAACCATTAATACCTAAGGCAATCTGAGCAAAACGACTCATTTTACTCATATCCCAAATTGGATACCAAACCAAATTGATATCACAAGTATCGATACCGTCTACTGATTCAGCAGCATTATGAATATCATTTGAAATCATATCACTTAAAGGACATCCCATAGTTGTTAGTGTCATTGTAACTGTACAGGCTGTACCCTCGATCTCAATACCATAGATCAATCCGAGATTAACAATATCAATACCCAGCTCAGGATCAATAACATCCTCTAGAGCCTCCATGATGGCTTCACGTTGTTTGTCTTCCTTAGTTGTTGCTTTTTCTTCACTCATAGGTGCACCTCAATTCAATTACTTAACAATTTTGTGGCTTCCAGAAATATAAACTCTTTGTAGTAGTACTAAACATATTATAGCAAATACCGCAATCAAGTATATTCCCAATTGATAACCGCCAGTAGCTTGTTTGATTACACCAAGAACGATTGGTGGGAAATATCCACCTAGACCACCCATGGCACCAACAAAGCCGGTAACGGCACCGGTATTACTGTCAGAGACGAATGGAACCATCTTAAAGATAATTCCGTTACCAACTCCGACTAAAATACCTATCAATACCATAATAGTCAAAAATATTCCTTTTGTATGTAGGAAAATCCCTAAAATAATCGCTACAATTATAATTCCAATAAAATCATACTTCAAAAGTGTCATCGGTCTAATCTTATCTGATAAGTAACCTCCGAATGGACGAGTTAAAGTACCCAAAACTGCAAATATTGCGGCCCATAACCCTGCATCTACTAAATTACTATTAAACAGATTTACCATGAACATTGAAAGCAAGTTCGTCATAGCCATAAACATACCGAAAGTTAAGAAGTAAAACAATGCTAGATACCAAGTATCCTTTTCTTTCGCAACTGCCAAAGACTTACCCATACTTGCATTTTCATTTTTCTTAGATTCAGGAGCAATGAAAATCATCAATAATACAAAAATAACTAGTAAAATGATTAACAAATAAAATACACTATTCAATCCCATTGATTTTTCAATTCTTGGAAAGAAAAATGACGAAAAAGCAGTACCAATATTACCAACACCAGCAATACCAAGAACTAATCCTTGTTTTTCTGGTGGAAAGAATCCAGTAACATAAGAAATACCAATGGCAAAAGATGTACCACTCATACCAAGAAGCAATGCAGCAAACATCATCATTCCAAATGAACCAACTCTAGGAACCATCAAAACTGGAATGATCAAAAATAGCATTAAGATAATATAAATCTTCTTACCACCATATTTATCACTCAAAATTCCCATTGGTACACGCATAATTGAACCTAAAAGAATCGGTGTCGCAAGTAAAAATGTACGTTGAAATTCACTTAACTCAATTCCATTATGAGTTAATATAACTCCAATTAATGGTGACAAACTTAACCAAACCATAAAACAAACCATCATGGATAAGGTACCCATGGTTAACGCAATAATTGATTTTGATTTACTTTCCATTATAAAAAACCCCCTCGAAATTTTAGCCTCCACTGACAGGTGGGATAATTGCAATTTCAGTTACATCTGCAAGTTTAAACTGCTTATCGTCAGCGTATTCTTCATCTATAGCGACTAAAGACTGATCTAATACCTCTTTATACTTAGGATGGGCATCTTCAATAGCCTTTTTAACATCTGATGGATAGAATTCTGACTTCAAGTCAACATTTATCGTCGAACCTATTTCCTCAGCCAGGATAGAAAATAATTTTATCTTCAATCTTCAAGACCTCCCCAACGGATTTTGTCACGGTCATATTCTTTTTTCCAAATTGGTACTGTATGCTTCAACTCATCAATCAAAAACTGGCAGTTTTCAAATGCCTCCGCTCGATGTGGAGCTGCAACGCCTATAAATACTGCAATATCACCTAATTGCAACTCACCAACTCGATGTACCATGACTACATCCATTCCTTTGGCAATTACTTTATCGGCAAGTTTTTGCATTTCTTTTTCTGCCATTTGTTTATACGTAGTGTATTCAATCTTTTCCGTTTCAATATCACCAGTGAATTGGCGAATATTACCGATAAAAATATCTACTCCACCATATTCATTGTGAATCAAACTTTTGGTCAATTCCTCCGTATTGATGGGTTCATGTGTAATTTGTATTTTCACTTGATAACCTCACCATTAATAATTTGATTAATTTCTTTATTACTAAACTTATGATTGAAAAATTCTTTGTAGAACGATTTAAACTTAGAATTTAAATTAACATCCTTCATTAATTCGGGATGGAACTTCTTGGCTGCCCACCAAATTTGTAAGTCTTCCTCTGCACTATATCTATCTAACATAAATATTCCAGTCGGATTACCATAAACTTTTTTGTTCTTAACAGCTTTTAATGACTTATAACGACTGTCCTTTTTAAGAAGTTTCAAAGCCTTTTTATCGGTCGTCCCACCAATAATAATAATATCTGGATCTGCCTTAATGATTTCTTCTGCTGAAACCGAGATCATATTTCCATCGGTTTTAATGGCATTTTTCCCTCCGGCAATTTTGAGCCATTCATCAACAATGGTTTTGCGGCCATCTACTTTTGTCAGATCACTAGTGTTCACAATATGTAAGACACTAGGCTTGGATTTGGCTTTAGAAACCTTTTTCTTTACCGCTTTAATGTCTGAGTTCAATTTTTTATTATATTTTTTAGCTTTAATTTTGGCAGATTTAGTTCCAACTAGCTTTGCAGTTAAATTTACAGTCTTCTTTAAACCCTTATAATCTTGAAACATTGAATTTACCGCTGGAATATCAGACTTTTTTAATTCACTAATCTGAGATACATCCGAACTAATAACAACATCTGGCTTTTGTTTAATAAGTTCCTCCATTTGGAAATCCTCACCATTAAAAGGAACCGTCTGCTTCTTAATCTTTGGGTACATTTTAGTTAGCAGAGCATTGTCACGAGTCATCTTAGTCGTTGCTACAAGTTTATCTTCTCCACCTAGCATTAAAAAAATGGGGTTGTTTGCGTGCCACAAATCAGCAACTCGCTTAATTTTTTTTGGAATTTTCACTGGAGCACCGGTGTTGTCATAAATTGTTCGAGTTGATGCTGCTTCAGTATTAATACTACTACTGAAGAAAACAAGTAACCCAAGCAATATGATAATGATATTTCGCTTTTTTCTCATAAATTAATCCATCCCTATTCCAAAGATCTTCCTATTCAATGATTCATTATAAGTTGATGTAATTGGTATACCGTACAAATTAGTCAAATATTCATCATTTAAGATATCAGCAACTGGACCTTGATGATAAGTTTGATTATCAATCAACAATCCAACCACATCACCAATCATCTGTGCTTGGTTAGGATCGTGTGTACTCATAATTATCGAGATACCCTGATCTGACAACATCTTAATTAATTTCAAAACAACCGTTTGATTACGATAATCAAGTGCTGAAGTAGGCTCATCCATTATCAATATCTGTGGTTCTTGAGCTAAAGCACGTCCAATTATTGCTAACTGCCGCTGTCCACCACTCATGCTTTGTAAACTAATATTAGTATAATTTTGTAGCCCTATTTGATTGATAATCTTAAAAACGACTTCTTTGTCACGTTCATCAGGCTGATCAAATATTGAATGAAACGAACTACGTCCCAGTAATAAATAATCAAACAATGTCAAGTTTGATTTGATGTTTACACCTTGACTAACTAATGCCAAATGATGGGACAAATCCTTAATTTATAATGAATCGAGTGAATTATTATTAACTAAAATATCACCTTGATATTTCTTTAAAACTCCACTCAGACAATTTAACAAAGTACTTTTACCGATACCGTTGGGACCTAGGATGACTAGGACTTGTCCAGCTGCAACATTCAAATTTACATTATTGATAATTTGTTTTGATTTATATGCAAATGACAAGTTTTTTGTAACTATTCTAGATTCCAATATTTCTTCTCCTTACAAGAATCACAATAAAAATTGGAACACCAATGAAGCCAGTGATTATACTCAACGGAATATCGTTCACTGAAATACTTCGTGCCAGTGTATCCGCAATCAGAAGTAATATTGCTCCCGTTATAGCTGTCATTGGTAAAGCATATCTATTATCTTCACCAACCAAACTACGGCTTACATGGGGTACAACTAAGCCGATCCAGCCAACCACACCACATAGACACACGGAAGCCGCTGTCAATAATGTAGCAAATAAAATCATTAAATTTCTATTTAATGTGGGATTAATTCCAATTGTTTTTATTGTATACGTATCTAATGATAACGCATTCAAGCGCCAACGTGTTAGTAGCAAAAAAACTATTCCAATAATTAAAATTGGACCTACTGACAATAACGCCTGAGTATCAACCTTCATAAAACTTCCTAATTCCCAATAGACGATACTTTGCAGCTGATTTTCAGGGTCGGAGATATATTTAACAGAACCTAAAACTGACTGCATTAAACCAGACATAATAATTCCCGACAGTATAAGAGTAATATTTGAATTACTATGCAATACCCTATTGATCATTAATGTTAAAAATACAGTCACTATACCAGCCACGAAGGCACTAACTTCAATCCAGTAAATCGATTTACCATTCAAAATAGCAATTGCGGCCCCCACACTCGATCCAGTGGAAACACCTAACAAGTTAGGTGACGCTAAGCCATTACTAAAGACAGATTGAAAAGTGGCGCCAGCCATAGATAGACCTGCGCCAACTAATACAACTGCTATAATTCGAATAAATCGAAGTTTTAAAATCAACTTAGATGAACTGCTGGCTTGTCCAATAAAATATTTTGAGACTTCTGACAGTGATAAGTCATATCGTCCCATCATCATTGACAGAAATATCAATGCCAACAGCGTCAATAAAGCCATACTCATCACAAGTGTATTTTGTTGCTTTTTAATAATAATTACCACCTACTACGTTGCTATACTCTTGGTCTCTTACGATAGACGATCGGACGTCTAAAAATGTATTGCCAAGGTAACGTAAGTGCATGAACTAATCTTGTGTATGGGAAGAAAGCAAAGATCAAAAATCCACAAATGACATGGATCTTGAAAATAATTGGAACTTGTAACATCAAATGGTAATCAGGATGGAAAACAAAGATTTGTCTTGCCCAAACTGATAAGTTCAAACGGTAATTGAATTCTGGATGTAGAATTGCTCCATCAATAAATGAGGCACTTAATCCTAATACAATAATTATCAAGAACGAAACATTAACCATCAAGTCACTGAATGAACTAGTTTTGAAAACACGCTTATTCGTAAAACGACGATATGATAAAATCATCATTCCTGCCAAGGCCATAAATCCTGCGATTCCACCCATTACGAGTGCACCGATATGGTATATTTCGTTGGGAATACCAAGCCAATCAGTAAATGCCTTAGGAATCAAAACCCCAACAACGTGTCCTGCAAATACAAAGATAATACCAATGTGAAAGAGAATACTCCCTATCATTAGTTGTTTCTTTTCCAATAATTCACTAGACTCAGCCGTTACTCCAGCATGAAAAATAGCAAATCTGCCGATTGTTCCAAAAATGAACGAACCGAGAGCAAGATAAGGAAAAATAACCCATAAGAATATATCAAGTGCATCTTTCATTACTGCATCTCCCCCTCTTTTTCAGTTTGTTCAAGACAAGACTTAAACTCAGCCCGAACAATTCTGATCAATTTGAAATACATATCATCCTCTTGAACTTCGGCATTCTTAAGTAAACTAAATGTTCCATCTTCAACTACTGAGAACATCAACTGTAAATCTTGTTGCCGCTTATCATCTTTCCAATCACTGTAAGCTAAAAATTCTAGCATAAGCGGTAGATAATCAGATAATTCTGAACCATCGATACGTACGCCAAACATCTCATACAACATTTTTAATTTTGCCAACAACTGTCCTCTTTCGCGAGAATCAGTCATCTTATAATACGTCATATACAAAGTATAACGGTTATTCAATTCGAATAGTGAAACATAATGTGTTTTTAATTCTTCTAATGAGTATGTCCTCATTTCATCGATAACATCTTTAATATCAGATTTAGAAGCTGTTTCACTGTAATTACTCTGAAAATCTTCCAAAAATTCATCACTCAAAATATCCTGATCCGGATAATCCAACAAACGTGAAAGAAAAGTAAAACCTTGCTTTAGAGTATTTAACTTCTCAATATTAATCACGCCAAATTCCTCCATAGAAGCTTTCAGCGTATGCATCTTTACCAGATTCGCCGGCCTTTGCTTTACGCAATACACTTCCGTGAACAGGTGCTAGAGAGCAGCCATTACATGCTTCATAACCCAATCCACCTTGTTCTTCTTCAACATGTTCAACTTTTTCTTTCTTTGCCTTTGGAATAACAAATCTATCATCATATTTAGCAATGGCTAATAGACGATATAGTGATGTTGCTGATTTTTCAGTCAAACCAACACGGTCAAGTTTTTCAGGATCAAAATCTTTTCCACTTGTTCTAGCACGCATATACAATCTCATCATAGCTAGCTTGTAAAGAGCATTCTTAATCACTTCAGTATTACCACCCGTTAAAAGGTTAGCTAAATATTCAACTGGGATGCGCATTTCATTAATTGCAGGGAAAATCATTTCAGGGTATTTGATTGAATTCTTACCTTCAAAGTAATTCATAATTGGTGACAATGGAGGCACATACCAAACCATTGGCATTGTACGATATTCTGGATGCAATGGGAATGCAATTTTTTGTTCAACGGCCATCTTATAGATAGGTGACTTTTGAGCACATCTAATTGTTTCCATATCGACACCATCAGCTTGTGCTTGAGCAATAACTTCTGGGTCATTTGGATCTAAGAACAAATCCAGTTGTCTTTCGTACAACTTAGTATCATCTGGTTCTTCACATGCTTCAGCAACTCTATCAGCATCATATAAAATAACACCGATGTAACGAATACGACCAACACAAGTTTCAGAACATACTGTTGGTAATCCTTCTTCAATTCTTGGATAACAAAAAGTACATTTTTCAGCTTTGTTAGTCTTCCAGTTGAAGTAAACCTTCTTATAAGGACATCCTGTCATACAGAATCTCCAACCACGACAACGTTCTTGATCAACCAAGACGATACCATCTTCGTCTCTCTTGTACATTGCTCCACTAGGACATGATGCTACACAAGCAGCATTTAGACAATGCTCACATAATCTAGGAAGATACATCATGAATGTTTTTTCGAAGTTACCTTTAATATCAGCTTCAATGTTTTGCATATTAGGGTCTTCACCAAAACTTCTGTCTGATCCAGCCAAATCATCATCCCAATTAGGACCATTGTTCAGCTTCATGTATTCACCAGTGATTTGTGATTTAGCACGTGCAACTGGTTGATGTTTTCTTTCCTTACCAAACAATGTTTGGTAATCGTATGTCCATGGTTCGTAATAGTCGTCTAAATTAGGCATGTCTGGGTTGTAAAAAATCTTAGCTAGTGCAACTTTGTTTAATTTATTACCTGCACGTAACTCCAATTTACCTTTACGATTTAACTTCCAGCCACCCTTATAGTGACTCTCATCTTCCCATTTTTTAGGGTATCCGACACCAGGTCTAGTTTCCACGTTGTTAAACCACATGTACTCGGCACCTGGGCGATTTGTCCACGTTTGTTTGCATGTTACTGAACAAGTATGACAACCAATACATTTGTCTAGATTCAGTACCATGGAAATTTGTGCTTTAACCTTCATTCCACTTGACCTCCTTTAATTTTCTAACATTTACGTATAGATCTCTTTGATTACCGATTGGTCCATAATAATTAAATCCGTAACTCAATTGAGCATATCCACCAACCATTTGAGTTGGTTTCACATGAATTTGTGTTGGAGCATTGTGACTTCCACCACGGTTACCTGTAATAGTAGACAAAGGCTCCTCAATTTCCATATCTTGAGCATGATACATATACATTGTTCCATCAGGCATACGTTGACTAACAACGGCTCTAGCTGTAACTACACCATTCTTGTTATACAATTCTACCCAATCATTATCCTTAACATCTATCTTCTTAGCATCGTCCAAACTTAACCAAACCGTTGGACCACCTCTGAATAGAGTCAGCATGTATAAGTTATCTTGGTATGTTGTATGAATATTCCACTTACCATGCGGTGTTAGATAACGAAGCGTAACTTCTTTATCGGCAGGTTCAACCTTCGTATCAGCTGGTCCTAACACATGTGGTGGAAGTGTTGGTTTATAAGTTGCCAATTCTTCACCGTATTCTTGGAAAATCTCGTGGTCGAGATAGAATTGTTGTCTACCTGTCAAAGTTCTAAATGGCACGTTGCGTTCAATATTAACTGAGAATGGTGAATATCTGTCACCATTATGTTTAGCACTTGAGAAAATAGGTGTTGGAATTGATTCACTAGGCTGAGCTGTAATCTTAGCGAATGTCATCTGCTTTTCAGTAAGTCCAGCAGATATATCTGATAATTTCTTACCAGTAACTTCTTCTGCACTCTCCCAAGCCTTCTTAGCAACATGTCCGTTAGAAGCACTTGATAGATGAAGAATTGCCTCGGCAACATTTCTATCTTCATCCAATCTAGGTAATCCTTCATCAGGACCATCATCATAAGTTCCAATCAAGTCCTTCAGTTCATCATATTCATCTGACACACTGTAACTATATCCATTGGCGCCGACTTTTCCACTACGTGTATTTGGTCCTAAGGCTACATATTTGTCATAGACCTTAGTGTAATCACGTTTAACAAGTGAAAGACTTGGCATTGTCTTACCAGGAATTGGTTCAATCTCACCATTCTTCCAGTCTTTGATCTTACCTAGTGGTTGAGAAATTTCTCCCATAGAATCATGACCAAGTGGTTGAGTCTTTAAATCATATTGTGGTTCCGTTAAGTACTTTTTAGCCATACCTTGGAATTCTTTGGCAATATGCTTAAATGCTTGCCAGTCACTCTGTGATTCCCAAAGTGGATCAACAGCTTTGTTGAAAGGATGGATGAATGGGTGCATATCGGTACTAGATAAGTCTTCTTTTTCATACCATGTAGCAGCAGGAAGAACAATATCTGAATACAATGGTGTTGTTACCATTCTGAAATCAAAGTCTACGGCAAGATCTAACTTACCAGTAACACTCTTCTCATCCCACTCCATATCCTTTGGCTTGAAATTCTCACTTTGCTTTGCAAGAAGTCCATTCTCAGCACCAAGTATATGCTTCATGAAATACTCTTGACCTTTACCTGACGATGCAAACAAGTTTGAACGCCAGATAAACATACCTTTTGGCTGGTTAATGTCTTCATCAGGAGCTTCCGCAGCAAAGTGTAATGATCCATCTTTTAACTCTTTAACAACTTTATTTGAAATTTCTTTGATATCAGTAGTTCCATATTGTTTCGTAAAGTCCAAACTATTACGGTTAAACTGTGGATATGAAGGCATCCATCCCAATCTAATGGCCATCTGTTGATAATCAGCGGGATGTTTGAATGTATCCTTGATAGTTTTAACTGGTGACTTCATACCTTCATTATCGATTTCATCGTACTTCCATTGATCACTGGCAAAATAGAAGAATGAAGTACCTTGTTGCTGACGGGCGCCACCTGGTTGCCAGTCATTTGCAAATGAAATATTAGCCCAACCTTCTGCCGGACGAAGTTTTTCTTGTCCAACATAGTGAGCCCAACCGCCACCTTGTACACCGATACATCCTGTTAGCATCAGCATATTGATAACGGCACGATACGTCATATCTGAGTTAAACCAGTGATTAACTCCGGCACCAATAATTACCATTGATTTACCATGAGTCTCAGCAGCGTTTTGTGCAAATTCTTGTGCAATTTGTACAACTAGTTCTGGCTTCACACCGGTGATCTTTTCTTGCCATGCTGGAGTAAATAGGCTATCAGCATCATCGTATCCTTTGGCAGCCAACTCATCCATCTTCTTACGACGAATACCATATTGTGCCATCAATAAGTCAAATACGGTTGTGACAAGTTTCTTGCTCCCATCTTTCAATGTGATTTCACGACATGGAAGAGTTCTTTGGAAAATACCATTTCCTTCAGAATTAAAGCTTGGCATATCAACGACACGTTCATCTTCGCCTAAGAATGATAATTTAGGACTTATTCCATCCAAATCAAGATTCCACTTCTTACCCTTTTCCCATCTTTGACCAATAGTTCCATTTGGAACAACCAACTTATCAGATGGTTCATCAACAAGAACTGGTTTCCATTCTGAATTTGGTGTATCAGTATCTTGAATATCAGAAATTCTCAAGAAACGTCCAGATACAACGTGTTCATTATTTGTTTCACTTTGATCAAGCATAATAACAAATGGAAGATCAGTAAATTGCTTAACGTAGTCCGTAAAATAAGGTACTTGTTTATTATTGTAAAATTCATTCAAAATTACATGTGTCATACCTTGTGCTAAAGCAGCATCTGAACCGGGATGTGGTGCTAACCAGTTATCAGCAAACTTAACATTTTCTGCATAATCAGGGCTGACAGAAACGACCTTTGTCCCCTTATAACGTGCTTCAACCATGAAATGAGCATCAGGTGTTCTCGTTAACGGAACATTTGAGCCCCACATAATCAAGTATTGACTGTTATACCAGTCAGCTGATTCGGGAACATCTGTCTGTTCACCCCATACTTGAGGAGATGCTGGTGGCAAATCAGCGTACCAATCATAGAAACTCAACATTTCTCCACCAAGTAATGAAATAAATCTGGCACCTGATGAGTAACTCAGCATGGACATCGCTGGAATTGGAGAGAATCCCGCTATACGATCAGGACCATATTTCTTAATCGTGTAGATCAACATTGCAGCAATCATTTCAGTAGCATCGCCCCATTTGACACGAATTAAACCACCATGTCCACGAGCTGATTTATATGACTTAGTCTTTTCTGGATCTGTAACAATACTTTCCCAAGCATCAATAGGATTATCGTACTTTTGACTAGCCTCTTCCCAGAACTTCCAAAGGCGTTCACGGATGTATGGGTACTTAATTCGTAGTGGACTATACTCATACCAACTGAAACTAGCACCACGAGGACAGCCACGAGGTTCATATTCAGGCATGTTAGGTCCACATGAAGGATAGTCAGTTGATTGATGCTCCCAAGTAACTACTCCTTGCTTAACGTAGACATTCCAACTACAAGATCCTGTACAGTTAACACCATGTGTCGTACGAACGACCTTGTCGTGTGCCCAACGTTCTTTATATAACTTCTCCCAACGACGAGAATGCTCTTCTAATTGGGTGAAATTACCGTTAAACTTATCAACTTTTTTAAAAAATCTAGATTTTAGCATATGCAACTCCCACCTAGTTCACTTTAATATTCCTTATAACAAATCTAGCACTTATCCTAATTGACTTCGATTAGGATTTTCCCTAACCTTTTGCATGTGAGGTGAAGAAAATGACAAGCAGATACGATAGGCAAATAAAAATCAAGCAAATAGGAATTAAGGGACAACAAAAATTAGAAAGTTCAAAAGTACTAGTAATCGGCGTTGGGGGACTTGGAAGTTTTGTATCATCTGAATTAGTTAAAGCTGGAATTGGTGAAATTACTTTAGTTGATTATGATGCTGTAGAACTAACTAACCTACATCGCCAAAATCTCTACACTGAAGATGACGTTGGTACTAAAAAGCTAAATGCAATGAAACATCATCTGCAAATGGCTAACAAAGAAGTTAAAATCAATACTATCGATCAAAAATATTCAGAGAACTTGTTAAATGACAACTACGATTTAGTGATCGACTGTACTGACAACTTTCCAGTTAAATACCAAATCAACCAAGATTGTCAAAAACTTGGTATAAAACACATTTTTGGTACGTGTGCTGCTAACCAGGGTCAAGTAATGTTCATTGATTCCGAATCAGCTTGCCTCGAATGTCTTTACCCAAAAGATAAAGTAGCCCAACTAGGATTAAGTGCTAACATTGGTACTAATCCTATGATTGTCGCTATTACTGGTAGTTTACAAGCATCCCTAGCTATGAAATTTTTAACTAGTGGAAAATACAATGCTGGACAACTATTAGTAATCGACAATTGGACGTTTGACTTCAGAAAAATTAAAGTTAGTAAGAAAAGCAATTGTCCAATTAAATAATTGTTCTATTGAGGAGGAAACTATTAAATGATTGATTTTGGAATTATCACTGTTAGTGATACTCGAACAAAAGAAACCGACAAATCTGGTCAATACATCCAAAATGCCATGACAGAAGCGGGAAATACCTTTATCCAAAAATATATTGTCAAGGACGATTCACAACAAATTGTTGATGCATATAACAAGCTTTTGGTTAGTTCCTGCAAAATTATTTTAGTAAATGGTGGTACAGGAATTGCTAGAAGAGATGTAACCATTGATACGCTGGAACCCAAATTCATCAAAATTATCCCAGGATTTGGTGAATACTTCCGTCAAATCAGTATTGAGGAAATTGGATTGAAAGCCCTAGTTTCAGGCGCAACTGCTGGTATTACTGACAGTGATCAAATTTGTTACTTACTACCCGGTTCAACAAATGCCTGTAAAACAGCGCTTGAGCGTATTATTCTGCCAGATATTGATCATTTAATTAAGGAGATAACTAAATAATGTATAGACCAGTTGATAAAAGAAACGCAATTACCATCGATGAAGCACGCCAAGTAATTGTCGATAATATTAAAAGTGTAAAACTTACCACAGAAAAAATACCTACAACAAAAGCTAACCATAGAATTATTGCTGAAAATGTAGTTGCTCCGCATGATTTTCCAACATTTAGACGTTCGGGGTATGATGGTTTTGCTATGTTGCAATCTGACTTAAAGAACTTACCAGCTAATTTAAAAGTAGTTGGAGACATCCCAGCCGGTGCGGACTTTGATCGCCCATTAGTATCTGGCGAAGCTGTAAGAATAATGACAGGTGGATATGTTCCTGATGGCGCCGATATTGTGGTTATGCTGGAAACGACAAGAATGGTCGATGAAAATACAGTTCAAATAACTGAAATTCAAAAAAAAGACAATATAACTCAAATTGGTGATTACTTTAAAAAGAACGATACATTACTAGCCAAAAATACCGAAATCAATCCCGGTGGAATCAGCTTACTAAGCGCCTTTGACGTTCAGAATATATTAGTTTATAAAAAACCAACAATTGGACTAATTACAACTGGATCAGAATTACTTAATCCCGGAGACAAAATTGTTAACGGAAAGATTTTTAACAGTAATGGACCAATGATTCGCGAACTGTGTACAGAGAATGGTGCCGACGTAATCAGTTACACACAAATCAAAGATGATCCTGAGGCATTAAAATCTTCAGTAAATGAATTGCTAGGAAAATGTGACGTTATTATAACTGATGGTGGAGTTTCAGTTGGAGATTTTGATATTATCGCTGATTTGGCTAAATCTTCCGAAAAATTATTGTTCAATAAACTGGAAATGCGTCCCGGCAGTGTTACGACATCATTTATTTATGATGGAACACTTTTCTTTGGATTATCAGGTAATCCTGGTGCCTGTTTCACTGGATTTTATTTATACGTCGAGTACGCCCTTAGATTGATGCAACATCAAGAAAGCCGTTGTATCGAATGCACAGGTACATTAAATGCCGAATATACTAAAACAAATATGTACGATCGTATTCTGCGTGGACAATATAAGTTTGTTGGTGACCACATAGAAATTGGACGTGTTGGTGGTGACGCATCCGGTAATCTGAACAACTTACAAAAGGCAACTTGCATGTTCGAAATCCCTCGTGGTACATCAATAACTAAAAAGGATAGTAAATTACGTACATGGCTATTACCTTTCAAATAATTGGACACAAAAAAAGTGGCAAAACCACCTTGCTGAAGGACTTCTTAGTCAATTCTCCCACATACAAATTTAGTGTCGTAAAACATACTCACTTGCCAATAAATATACCTGCCACCACTGACACTGGAAAGTTCTTTCAGTATTCAGATGATGTCCTTTTACTAAATAACGAACAAACAATTCATTATCAGAGAAATCTACCAACTACTGAATTGGAGAAAATCCAACAATTACAAAAAGGCTCAGCTGATTTTATACTTATCGAGGGAATTAAGGAATTGGACTTTCCAAAAATTGTTCTTCTCAAATCAGATGAATCACCACAGGATTTCTCAAATGTGACTAACATCAAATACTTTGTGACAATTCAGGAAAATAATTCTGACAATGTTGTCGATATTGAAGATTCAAGTATGCGAAAAATATTCATAAACAAATTCTTAAAGGAAATAAAAAATGACCGATAGTTTAATTTTGGCTGGTGGTAAATCAACTCGTTTTCGGAGTGATAAGGCTTTAGAAAATTTCAATGATAGCGCCATTCCAAATGTAGAATACACCGCTAATTTAACCTTACCTTTTGTGAACAATTGCTATGTTTCAGCTAATTATAAAAACTTCAAAACAATTAATAACCTATTCAATGATTCAAAGGTTACCGTCATAAATGACCAAGAACCATTGATTGATTGTGGTCCTTTGTCTGCATTATGGGCATATTTCCAGCAAACCAATCAAACTAAGGCCGATTTAATGATTATCGCTACTGACTACATAATTGATCAAAGAGCTGTGCAATTTTTAGCTGAAGAATCAGGATATATCAAAATTAAGAGTCTTCCCTACTACACCTGCTGCCGATTAAAGATTAATATTAGTTTAGTGAAGCAACACATTACTGAACATAATTATCGTTGGCGTAATTTATTACAAGACGCTGGTTGTCTTGGGCGTGATTATGATGGAAAACTAAAAAACATCAATTATCCGGAGGATTTAAAATGAAAGCACAAACTGAAATGAGTCGTGGCGACTTTCAAAAAATGATCAAAATTTGCTTAAACGACTTGAGTATTCAAAGAACTCTTTTAGAGAATGAAGAGCAAAATCAAAGAAACGACATGAGAACTCTAGAACAAGATCAAGCAATTGAGAAATTAGAACGTCGTATTATGCTAATTAAAAAAGATTATGATTTTTATAAGCAATTCGCGGACCCTAATTTTGAAACTGATGAAGTTGAATACTAGTGGTATGAAAAAAATAACTATTTATTTAATAGTATTTTTTATTACGTTTTTAAGTTCCTTTATTTGGTACAGCTTTAAGGAAAGTTCTATTAACATTCAAATAACAGACTGCGTGGGGATTGCTACACTGACAACTGTTATCTTTGGACTTATAG
The DNA here is from genome assembly GCF_003946015.1 of Companilactobacillus insicii. Taxonomy (GTDB): domain Bacteria; phylum Bacillota; class Bacilli; order Lactobacillales; family Lactobacillaceae; genus Companilactobacillus; species Companilactobacillus insicii. The sequence continues at coordinate 104,677 of NZ_RHNU01000001.1, read as the reverse complement.
ATTTTTATATCGTTAAAACAAAAAATAAGTGATAAAAATATGGACAAAAACCTGTTTTGGTTTTTGTCCATATTTTATTTTTAAATAACATTTATATCACACATTATTTTTTTGATTTTTAAATTATCTGAAAACAAATAAAATAAAAGATTGAATTTAGTCTGTTATCAGACTATAATCATAAAATAGTCTGATAGCAGACTAAAAAGGAGAACGTACAATGAACTCAGACAAGCAAATCGCCAGTATCAATCAATTATCAAATGATATGGACGAAATCTATCATGAAATAGCACAGCATTTCGAATTAACTGACAATATTTACTGGATTTTTTATATCCTACATGATAATGAAAAACCAGTGACTCAATCCGACCTCAGTCGAAAATGGGCATTTTCCAAAAAAACAGTTAATTCATCGATTGCGACAATGATCAAAAGTGATTGGATCACTCTGGAACTGTTACCGAACTCACGTAAACTCAAAGCAATTAACCTGACCACAAGTGGAGATCAACTTTGCCAACGCGTTGGCAATCTCACCCATCAAATTGAACATCTCGCTTACAGCGAATTGAACGATGATGAATTTGTGAAATTCCTCAAACTATTCGAGCGCTTGAACATTAACTTCCGTAAAGCCGCCGATGAATTATTGACAAAAGACGACTCAGATTAAAAGGAGAAACAAAATGTTCAAGTTAGTATCTTTTCTAAAACCTTATCGTACTCACGTAACTATGATGCTAGTGCTGCTTTTCTTACAAACGCTAGGTACTCTGTACTTGCCAACACTAACGGCTGATATTGTAAACAACGGTATCGTCAAAGAAAATTTAAGTGCAGTGTGGATTGGCGGAGCATGGATGTTCGTTATTGCAATATTGACTGCCGCAACCGCAATCTACGGAACATGGCTCGCAACAAAAGTCTCTGCAAATACTGGTAGAGACATTCGTGGTGCGATGTTCAGACGTGTCCAAGAATTTTCAAATAATGACTTCAATCGTTTTGGTACTGCATCACTAATTACACGAAGCACTAACGATGTGACACAAGTACAACAAGCATTTATGATTATAATTTCAATGCTACTTCCAGCACCATTTATGACCGTTTCCGGCTTGATTCTCGCCTTTTCTAAGGATCGACTATTGGCACTAATGTTACTTGCATTCATGGTGGGAATAATTTTGATGATGGTGTTAGTTGCAAAGAAAATCGTTCCGATCTTTGAACGTCTACAAGTACAACTGGATAAAATTAACCGAGTAGTACGTGAACGTTTGATTGGGGTACGAGTTATTCGAGCATTTAATCGAACAGATACCGAAGAAAAGCGTAGCAATGCCACATTTGAGCAATATGCCAGTACTGCAATTACTGCCAATAAGATATTTGCCGTACTAATGCCTTTGGTAATGTTGGCAATGAACCTATGCACATTATTATTTGTCTGGTTTGGTGGTCAACAAGTTGCCGTTGGCGCTATGGAAATTGGTGACATTATGGCAATAATCGAATACGCTTTTTTGACACTAATGTATCTAGTAATGGGAATTGCTGTTTTCATGTTCATCCCACGTGCTCAAACATGTGCCAAGCGAATCCACGCCGTGTTATCAGTTGATCCAGAACTACAAGTAAACACAAAAGTTTCAAAAACAGCTACAGAAGAGCCCACAGTCGTATTTGATCACGTGAACTTTCATTATGAAGGAGCTCAAGAATCAGTATTAGATGATGTAAGTTTTCAATTACATCGTGGTCAAACAACTGCAATCGTTGGTAGTACCGGTTCTGGTAAATCAACAATTGCTAACTTATTAATGCGCTTTTATGATGCTCAATCTGGACAAATCAAAGTCGCCGGACAAGATGTGCGTACCTACTCTCTGATGAAATTACGTAACAAGATTGGTTATGTTCCACAAAAAGCATTCTTATTCAGTGGCACAATTGCATCGAACTTTCGACATGGAAATGAAAATGCATTAGAGCGTGATATGCATGATGCAGCGTCAATAGCTCAAGTAGATGACTTTATTAGAAATCTTCCAGGAGGACTAGATGCCCCTGTAGATAAAGGCGGAGTTAAATATTCAGGTGGTCAAAGACAACGACTGGCAATCACTCGAGCCATAGTCAAGCATCCACCAATTTATGTATTTGACGATAGTTTCTCTGCTTTGGACTTTAAGACCGACGCTAAGCTCCGTCTTGCATTAAAGAAAAATATTACTGACGCAACAGTACTAATCATTGCTCAAAGACTCAGTTCAATTATTGATGCTGATCAAATAATTGTGCTAGATGAAGGTAAAATCGTGGGGATCGGTACACACGCTGAGTTGTTACGTTCTTGCGATGTTTACCAGCAAATAGCCAAATCCCAATTTAGTGAAGAGGAGCTGACCCAATGACAAAATCTACAATAGTGGCAACATCACGTCGTTTCTTTAAAGACTTGATGTTCCAAAAATGGCAGCTTTTAGCAGTAATTGCTTTTTTGACAATTGCCACGGGTTGCTCACTAGCAGCGCCAATGTTGATTGGTTCTGCTATCGATCACATATCGACAGGTGTCGCCAACGCGGTTGCAGCAAAGACAACATTTGTAATTAGCATTCATACTATGGGTACGGTTGCCTTAGTTCTATTAGCAGTTTACCTATTGAGTGCATTGTTCAATTACTTCTCTCAAAGCATACTTGCCAGTGTGGCACAAAAAATGACTCTAATGCTCCGCAAGCGAATCAGTTCTAAATTAAATCGTCTACCCTTAGAATTTTATGATCAGCATCAAACTGGTGATATTCTCAGTCGAGTCACTAGTGATCTCGAAAAAATTGCGGATACCTTGCAAGAAGGGCTAGTACAATTATTCACAGCGACAATTACAATTATTGGAGCATTTGCTTTGATGTTTATGATAAGTCCAATGTTGACACTGATTGCCTTATTCAGTATCTTTACCAGCATCATAATTGCAACCATCGTCTCTGAAAAGACAAACCGATATTATGCTGCTAACCAAAAAGCTCTCGGTCAACTAAACGCCAATATTGAGGAAGCCTTTACCGGTAACCAAGTAGTAATGGCATTCAATTTACAGAACAAGATGGTTTCAACCAATGATAGGTTAAACGAAAAATTGGCTCAAACTTCCGCCAAAGCCGAATTTGCAACCTATGCAATTAATCCTTTAATTCGTTTTGTGGGAACGCTTGGATATATTGTTATTGCTATACGTGGTGCCTTTTCGGTTATAAGTGGCACAATTACAATTGGTGATATTCAGGCACTCTTCCAATACGTCAATCAGGTTTCCGAGCCTGTTACCGAACTTGCATACACGCTGAATGCTTTGCAAGGTGCCGTAGCCTCGGCTGAACGAGTGTACGAAATTGAAGATTCACTGGAAGAATTGCCTGACGATCAAACAGTACCAAAACTGACCCAAATACGTGGACACGTTAACTTTGAACACGTCCATTTTGGCTACGATCCAGATTTGCCCCTGATGCAAGACATTAATATAAATGTTAAGGCAGGTAGTAAAGTAGCCGTAGTTGGACCCACTGGAGCTGGAAAAACAACATTAATCAACCTTATGATGCGCTTTTATGAATTACAAGGTGGGAAAATCACAATTGATGATGTTGATATCAAAACCATGAAACGTTCTGACCTACGTAGTCTGTTTGGAATGGTCCTACAAGATACTTGGTTGTTCAACGGTACTGTGGCTGACAACATATCCTACGGACGCCCAGATGCAACGATAGAACAAATTCAGGACGCAGCTAAAGCTGCGCGTATAGCCCATATGATTGACACGCTACCCGAAGGATATAACACGGTTCTATCTGGTGAACAAGAAGTTATGTCAATTGGGCAAAAGCAACTACTCACGATTGCCCGTACAATATTAAGTGATCCATCAATCTTGATTTTGGACGAAGCCACTTCGAGTGTCGATACACGTACAGAGGAAGCCATCCAACAGGCCATGGACTCGTTAATGCAAGGACGGACCAGTTTCGTAATAGCGCATCGATTATCAACTATCAAAGATGCTGACCAAATCTTAGTTATGAACCACGGAACAATCATCGAACAAGGGACACACGAATCGCTACTATCGGCCAACGGATTTTATGCAGATCTATACCGTAGCCAATTTGCTACTAAAATTAATTAAATACGTTGTTACAAAAAAATATGGTGTAGAGATGTCCAAAGACTTTCTCTACACCATATTTTTATTTTTCTAAATCAATTCTATCAATAATTTTTCTAGCATCATCAGTTGTTTTAGTTTGCATCAAGTCATTTCTAATAGCTGATGCACCCTTCATACCACGGACATAAATCTTAAAGAATCTTTGCAGTGGTGCAAAATGCCCTGGAATTCCCTTTGCAACAAATTGATCATAAAGATCCAATTGATATCGCAATAAGCCAAGTAATTCGTGTGTTGAATGTTCTTTAGGAACTGGTTCAAAAGCATACGGATTAGTAAAAATACCTCGACCAATCATAATACCATCAATACCAGGATGCTCATTATATAGTTTCATACCAGCTTGATAATCAGCAATATCTCCATTTATTTGTAACAATGTATCAGGTGCTATTTCATCACGCATTTTTACAATATCATCGATCAATTCATAATGTGCTGGGACATTGCTCATTTCTTCTCGAGTACGCATATGTACAGTTAACACAGGAACCTGTTGTTTAAGTAGGAATGGAATCCAAGTTTTGTACTCATCTACTTCACTGTAACCAATTCTTGTTTTGATAGTAACCGGTAAGTCAGTCTTACGAGCACCATCAAATACTTCTTGTGCACGGTCAAAATGACGAATTAAATCACTACCACTATGATTCTTAATTACCGCAATATCCGGACAACCAGTATTAATATCAATAGCTTCATATCCTTGCTTTTCAACTTCTTTAACGGCTTTAGCAAAATCATCACCGTTATTACCCCATAATTGAACAATGGGTTTGGGATCCTCTGCCGGATCGATATATAGTCTTCCTTTAGTCGTTTCTTTAGCTTTTGGATGAGTAATACTCAACGCATTAGTAAATTCAGTATAAAAGACATCTGGCGCAGCAGCTTTCATGACAACACGACGGAAGACTGTACCTGTAACAGCCTCCATCGGTGCCAAGCTAAAGAACGGGCGATTTTCCTTCTTAGCTTTTTTTGCGATGCGATTCCAGTAAGGTGACTGGGTCACAATCTCATCTCCAATCAAATAGTTAATTCTAACTTATCAACTATACAGATATCATCTGTATTAACGCAAGTTTTTAGTTTAAAGATTATGAAATATCTCCTGCATATTATTTTCTATTTTATTGATCTCATCCGCATAATCCTGCAATGATTCTGAATATTTAGCTACTTTTTCTTCTGGCTTATCAGTTTTATATCGTAACTTGTGTTCCAAACTGGCCCACATGTCCATCCCCACTGTCCTAATTTGAATCTCAATCGGTGTGACTTGAACACCATCTGACTGAAATACCGGAACCGTTGCAACCAAATGTAAACTACGATAACCACTCTCTTTAGGATTTCTTACGTAATCTTTTTGTTTCAACAATGTAACATCATCTTGAGCCAATAGATTATCCTGAACTGTATAAATATCATCAATGTAGTTTGTTATAACACGTATACCACCAACATCGTAGATATTATCTTTAATACTTTCAAATCTAATTGGTAATCCCTTACGATTGACCTTTTCCACCAAACTACCGACGTCCTTCATTCGAACTTCAATATGATGAATAGGATTATGATCATGTCTAACTTGATAGTCGGCATCCAGGTTCTCTAGTTTAGTTCCAAACTCACTAACCGCTGAATGACACAATTGATAATAGCTGACTAATTTACTAATATCATGAATTTCATCATCATCGGAATACTCTCCAAGTTCCTTTTCAATTTGATTAATATTTAGCATATTCTGACGTTCTAATATCATTTTTTCTCCTCGTAAAAATCAAATTTGGATACTTATTTCATTATACTAGTATTTCAAACCATTCAAAATAATTGTTGAATCATCCTCACTATTCAATTGGTGCTTAAAATTACTCGAACTATTCTTTCCATGCTTGATAGAATTTGCTGAGATTTTTTCTAATTGATCATTTGCAGTGTGAGAATTAAGCGTTAAATTAGTCATTGATCCAGAACCAAATAAATTATTACTTAGATTTGCCCAAGTATTGCCTTCATTTAACAAATTAACATTCCAATTGACCAACGCATCCCTACCCACATATGCTTTAGACTTCAAATAAACATATTTTGAACTAGATTTACTGTTCAAGTTGTATGTAACTTTAGAATTTGCACGGGATAACACCTCGACAAATAAACCGGTTCGGTTATCTCGTTCTCCTACATCCGATAATTGTTGATGTATGGTAACTTCTGAATCATTTTCAGCTACGATCAAAACGTGAGTATTCAAATTCTCAGATTTAGTATTATCCTGTATTAAATCAATATTAATTGGTTCCATTACCTTCACTTCTTTAGGAATGTACAAAAAGACGCCCGAATTCATAAACGATAAATGATAAGCACTCATTTTATCTTCATTTGGAGAGATTACTTTATCCATCAAGGTCTTTTGAACCAATCTAGGATGAACACGTAATGCAGTGAGAATATCAGTTAAAATGACACCCTTAGTTTCTAATTCATCCGACAAATCATTTTTTACAATTGTTTGCCCTAACTGAGCAATGGTGCAATTATCTATTGTCTTGGAATCAACCAAATCCTTTTTCGATTTACTTCTTAATGGTGAATCCATCGAAATAAAATTATCTTTATTTTTAAAACATTGACTATCCTCAAATTCCAATTCATTCATACTCTTCAAAGCTTTAATCCTACGATTGATAAACCAATGTGGTTCACCACGATCATTCATGTCTAATTCAAAATCTTCTAAAAATTCATCGTTAATCTTCATTTTTTAACTTCCCTTATTAATATTCCTTTTATATATAAAATTATCAAAAAAATGCTTAATAACACTCGATTATGCGTTTACAAGTCTTATTTTCTCACAAATATTTCAAATTAAAATTAGGTAAATTGCTCATACACATTCAGTATAATTCGTGGCATAATAGAAAATAAATAATAGTTAATGTTTTCACTAACTAACAAACTCAAAAATATTTATTTTTGGAATATTGTGGAGGATGATTTTATGCAACTGATATCTGATAACGTAATGAATAAGAAATTTGATTTATGTAATGTTGAGCAACTGGATGATCAAACTGCACAACGCCTCCACTCACTTGGAATTCATGATGGTAGCCAAATGTCAGTCATTAGATTTTTTCCAATGCATGGACCTGTAATTGTCGAGATCGAACAGCAACAAATTGGCATAAGATATAAGGTATTCAAGCTTCTTTGTGGAGGTCAACTTCAATGACAACAGTCGCACTGATGGGTAATCCTAACACTGGAAAAACCACCATCTTCAACCAAATCACTGATACGTACGCTTACGTTGGTAATTGGACTGGCGTTACTGTTGAAAAAAAGATGGGCAATATTAAGCATTCAGAAATAGTTGTTACGGATTTACCAGGAATATATTCACTTAATCCCATTACAAAAGACGAATCAGTGGCTATTAATTATTTACTAACCGACGATGCTGACATAATTCTAAACGTAACTAACGCGGGACAGCTCAAACGCAACTTACTGTTATCTATCGAGTTGCTGGAATTTGGCCGACCAACCGTCATTGCACTAAACATGATAGACGATCTGAAACGTTCAGGTATCTACTATGATATCAGTACTTTATCAGAACGTCTTGGATGTCATATTGAAACTACCAATGCGCGCAACAAAGATGGAGTCAAAGAATTACGTGATGAATTGCTAAATATGCCTGCAGATGAACTTCCTGATGGTTCTGCCTTGGAATTGGACTATCCATTCATGGTTAAACAAGCCATTAGACAAGCCAGTGAACAATTGGTTTCTAAATATGATATGAAATCTCAATTTGCCCGCTGGTTATCCATTCAATATATCAACAAAAATAAAATCATTCGCAAATATGCAGTCCAACATGATTTAAAACCTTTGTTGGAACAAAAAGAATATTATGATGCTCAAAATTTTGAAAACAAAATATTCAATACCCGTTTAAACTTTATTGATACAACATTAACTGCCGCTACGAAGAACCTAAAATCCACTAACAACGTCGAAATGACTTCAAAAATTGATAAGATTATCACTCATCCTCTATTAGGATTACCGGTTTTTATACTGATATTTTTGTTAATGTTCAAATTATCTTTCGATTGGATTGGAACTCCAATTTCAGATCAATTGGATGCACTTTTATCCGGCCCTGTTTCAACATATGCTAATCAATTTCTAACTAGTGTTGGTGCAATGCCGTTCTTACGCTCATTAATTGTCGATGGTGTAATTGCTGGTGTTGGTGGTGTTTTGACATTCATTCCTCAAATATTCACTCTTTTTGCATGTATCTCAATTTTAGAAGATTCTGGCTATATGGCTAGAGCCGCCTTAGTGACTGATAGAATAATGCAGACAATCGGTTTAAACGGTAAAGCATTTATTCCGCTCATTATTGGATTTGGATGCAATGTAACTGGAATAATGGCTGCACGTACAATAGAACAACCCAAAGAGCGCTTAATTACAACTCTAATTTCACCATTCATGAGTTGCTCAGCGCGATTACCTATTTACAGCATATTTGTGGCTGCGTTTTTCCCAAGAAATCAAGCATTAATAGTTTTATCTATTTATTTTTTAGGTATAATTGTCGCCCTAACTATGGCAAAGATTTATCAGGTCGTCTTCAAGGTCAAAGACAGCACGGTCTTCATTGTAGAATTACCTAAATACCACATTCCACGTTTAGATATTATTTGGCGCGGTACTTGGGATAAGAGTAAGGGATTCGTTAAAAAAGCTGGTACGATTATTTTTGCTGGTACAGTTTTGATTTGGCTAATGTCTAACTTTGGACCAGCCGGATTCGTAACAGACATTGATAATAGTTTCTCAGCATTGTTAGGAAAAGTTTTACTACCGATCTTTGCTCCAATTGGTATTACGTCTTGGGAAGCTATCAGTGCACTATTCACTGGAATTATGGCAAAAGAAGTCATAAGTTCAAGTATGATGGTCCTATTTCATACTTCAAGTCAAACAGCTTTAATTGCGACATTTGGGCAGATGTTCACTCCTGTTGCTGCCTACTCAATGCTAGTTTTTGTTTTATTATATGTACCATGTTTTGCAACAATCGGTACTATCAAATCCGAAACTGGTTCAACTAAATGGGCCGTTTATTCGGTAGTTTCTAGTCTAATCATTGCATATGCAATATCATTTATTATCTTCCAAGTTGGAAGTTTCATTTTCTAAAATTAAAGGAGAAAGCAGATGTCACTTTTTATTAATGTACTAATTGCCGCGATAATTATAGGCCTAGCTGGATATGAAATTTATAAAGTTACCCAAAAGTCCAAACAGGGTAAATGTGCTGCTTGTGACTACAAATGTGAAGCCAAGTTAATGGCAGATAAAAGAAAAAGTATTTCAAATTAAAATATTTAGTTATAAACACCCCCGCATTTACTTACGTAAATACGAGGGTGTTTTGTCGCGCTTTTTTGTTTTGAGCAATTCCCCTAATACTTAATCACTAGGTCCATTGTTATACTTTGATTAAAGAAATATTTATATTATCTATCGATAAGGAGCTATCAACAATGGACGAACTAACTCATTTCAATGATCAAAATAGAGCTAAAATGGTTGACGTTACTGATAAAAAAGTTACTTCAAGATTTGCAATTGCAACTGGAAAAATAACGATGCAAGGTGAAACTCTAAATCGTATTCATGAAGGTAAAATAAAAAAAGGTGATGTTCTTGCAGTGGCTCAAATTGCTGGAATCATGGCAGCCAAACAAACTAGTTCTCTCATTCCAATGTGCCACTTAATTCCACTAACTGGTGTAGATATCCATTTTGAAGATAATGACAAAGATACTATTACAGTTACCACAAAAGTTAAGACAAAACATGTTACGGGAGTTGAAATTGAAGCATTATTAGCGGCTCAAACTACTCTTCTAACTATCTATGACATGTGTAAAGCTATTGATCGTGGAATGTTAATTTCTGATATCCATCTAATTGAAAAAGATGGAGGTAAAAGTGGACACTTCACGTATGAAAAATAGCCAACATAAGGAGGCTAATCATGATTGGAATTATTTTAAATGATCGAATTGGCAATACATCCATTGAAAATATTGATATGACCGCAAATAAACTTTTACTAATGACTTCAAATGTAGTTCTCTCCGCAAACAAAAAGAACTACGAAAGCTTAAAGAATTATTTTAAAGAAAAAGAAAATATTCAAGTGATATCCGAACATGGTGAATTTCAAAATTGCGGTGCATTAACTGACGTTTATTCAGCCAGCTGTCAATTCCCTAAAATGACAGATTTTTTAACACTATCAACTAAATACTGCAATCTTAATCAAGAAGTAATATCCACTCTAGCTGATAATCAAAATAGTTATGCTGTAACTACTACAAATAGTTTTTATACAATCAGTCATTTTAGTATCGATCAAGAGAACTTAGTTCCATATTTGAATTTAGAAAACTTCAGTTTTAAGGATTTTATAGTTGATGAGTTACAATGCTTGCCAATTACATTCGTAAAAAGTGATATAGACTAGTACTATATATAATTATGTTTTTAAAATATTCCAAAATTAAATAAATACTAGTAAAATCAATGTTAATAAACTTTAAAAATGTTATTATAAGGAGGAAATAAGACGTGAATCCAGAACAACCTAATAATTTATCTGAATATCAATACGATTATCAAAGAATCGTCGATCAGATATATCAAAAGGAGGATTTTGACTTTGTTGGCATAGCTATGCAATCTCAAGCTCCCCCACATTCCATCAAGTGGTCATTTGTCGCTGGAAATTCTAACGAGAGATTTAGAAAAATCGTCTTACGCAGTGGTATTGGGATTGCCGGTCTAGTAATAAGAACCGGTAAACCGTTTTGGGATAATGATTTAACTAACTATGAATACTCTAGTAAAATGTATACACCCATTGCACAAAGCGAAAGACTTCAGACAGCAGCTGCTGTTCCCATCACAAACAATCTTGGATTAATCGACGGAGTTTTGCTAGCGGGATATCATACGAATACTACAGTTTCAAATCAAACAGCCCAAATTCTTTCTCAATATCTTTAATTAGTTGAAAATAGAGAAAGGGCTGATTTTTTTTGCTTGAAACTACGCAATGGATCAATGATTACTTCGATGAATCTTCAGATGCAATCATGATTTTTAAAGATACACAATTAATAGTAAGCAATCACATGGCTAAAGAATTGCAAGATGAATTAAAAATGAACCCACAATATCTTGTCGAAATTGCGGATTCATCTGCCAAACAAAAATTCTCGTCTACTGATGACTGTTTTAATTGCATAATTCAAAACAAAATGAAACAGATTTCAATTCCAATCACATTGGCTAAAGAAATGCCACACCCTCTACCCTACTTTATGATCTATAACGTTATAGACTCTGAAAAACATGTATTTTCATTAACACTCAAGAGTCGTGGAACCATCAATCGCATGGATCAATTAGCGCAACAAAGAAAGTTAACACAATATGTTAATCGTGCTTACGAGGATGAGCGCAAACGTATATCAGAAGATTTACATGACAGCATAGCTCAAGGAGTCTATTCGGCCATAATGGGTGTAAGAAGACTGAATGACTCTGAAGTTTCTCAAGATGAAATTAAGAAACTAACAGAGGTTATACAGTCACAACTGAATGATACGCTTACTGAAGTTAAAAGAATGGCACTAGATGTCAGACCTTCAGTTCTCGATAGTTTTGGCCTTTTAGCAGCATTAAGAGTACTGGCTAAAAGACTACAGGAAAACTCCGGTGTCACCATTGATGTTATCGGTAATGCGGATACTAGCGGCCTATCAAGTGATATTCAGAGTGTATTCTATCGTATTGCTCAAGAAGCCATCAACAATGCTTTAAAGCACGCAAACGCTGAAGAGATTTCGATTCTTTTAGTTTCACATAATCATTTTATTACACTAGAAGTAATTGACGATGGGGATGGATTCGACGTCCCTGCACACCAAACGTTTAATGGCCACTCACTTGGGTTAATGAATATGAACGAACGCGTTAAAGCATTAAATGGCGCATTCAATATCAAATCCGTCAAGAATGAGGGAACTACAGTAACAGTTAAATTTCCAATAGCATGATTGGGGGGACTTCATGTATAAAGTCTTAATCGCTGATGACCATGCCGTCGTACGCTCGGGATTGTCATTTTTAGTAAATAAGCAAAATAACTTTAAAGTAGTTGGTGAAGAAGCAAACGGAACTGACACTTATATGCGCGTTGAACAAGGTGGAATTGATATTCTCATTATGGATTTGAGCATGCCTCCTGGTGAGAGCGGATTAATTACTACTCAACGTATCCATGACAAATATCCTGATGTAAGAATTCTCATTTTGTCGATGCATGAGGAACAGGAATATATTAATAAGGCTATTCATAATGGTGCAATGTCTTACATTCTAAAAAGCTCTTCAGATGACGAGTTAATAAAAGCCCTTAAGGCACTTTCAAATGGCAAGAACTATATTGACACAAATATCATGATTACTAAGTCAGACGTTCAAGAAATAAACTCTGATGGTGTCGATGTTGACTTGAAGGGATATAATGGTTTATCCAAACGTGAAAAGGAAATCTTCCCATTAATTGCTTTAGGATATTCCAACAAAGAAATAGCATCACAAATGTTTATCTCGACAAAGACAGTCGAAGCACACAAGGCTAATATTATTCGTAAGTTGTCATTAGACACTCGCGCTGACCTGGTTCGTTATGCTATTCATCATCACTTAATTGAATTTTAAAAAAGATTATGCAATTTTTATCTGCATAATCTTTTTTTATTTGGCTTTATTATTATACTTATTAAGCTGCAGACAAACGGGAATCAGTATCAGAATAATTGTTACCAGCCACATTATTAAACCTACCACAGAAAGTTTAATTTCACTGAACAATTCAAGCAGTATAAAGAGGATCGAAAATCCCGCTAGTGAGGCACAGTAAACATCTAAAATGGACCATTGTTTGTTCCATTTATTTTTCAACTCAAAGTTCTGCTTCGTAATTAACTGTCCATATGTTGGAAAATCATCATCTTCAATAATCTTCATTGTATTGTCAGAAACTTTATAAACTTCATACAATTCATCCTTTATATGAGTAACAACAAACCCTGCAACAATCATATCATTCGCAATTATCGCAACATCAACTGGTTCATTACGTTTTAACTCTACATTAGTAATAATTGAATCCTCAGGGTATCCTTTCTCAATTAGAACCTGAATAAACTTAGTAATATCTTTATCTTTACTCAATGAATTCTCCCCCACTCTCATTTTAAATACACAAAAGCGTCTAGCCGCGGTGGCTAGGCGTTTTCTATAGTTTTATTATCTTTGTCATATTTTGTTCTCAAAGCGGCAACTCTTATTTCAACAACCTGATTATTATTAATATGAGCAAATGCCAAAGCTTCATTCATCAAGCGCTTGATCTCAGCATTAGGTTTTTTCTCATCAATCGCATTCTGAGCAGCTTGTAGTTTTAATCTTGGTAAGTAATAAGTAACATGATATTCAGAACAAAGGTCAATTCCCATTTTAACTAATTTATTACTTAAATTGATATTCCCTTTTGTTGCATAATACTCAGATGTGAAGAATATCAAAGTTAAAATCTTTAAATAATGGTCATCTTCATCATCTGAATCTTTGGTTGGTTCATGATGATAAGTCTCAATAAATTGATATATCTTTTCAAAATAGAATTCTGCTTTTTCATTCTGTTTCTCACGAGAGTACATTACTCCCGATCCAAGATATGCTAGTTGCGTATAAATTGATTGATGTTTATCATCAAGATCATCCAATATTTGCGAAAAATCAAACAAAATATCAACTGGTTGCTGATTAGTCAAAGCATTTAATAGTCCTCTTAAATAATAAAACTGTGTTTTAAGCGGTATAAATTCTATCTTTTCAGGCTTTATCTCAGACAAAATATCTATTACTTCTTGATAGTTCTCCATCATCAATTCTTTTTCAGCATGATTCAAATTATCGCGCACCTTGGCAGTTGAAGTAGTGGAATCTTGATATAAATCGTCAACCATTAGTCCTAAGCGAGCACATAGTTTATTTAAAATTGTCAACGATGGTACTCGGCCATTATTCTCAAATTTGCTCAACGTTGCCTGTGTGCATATACCTTCGCAAAGTTTAACTTGCGATAGTTTTAATTCCTTACGTCTTTTTATGAATACGTCTATATTAATTTCTCTCACAATTAACACTCCAAATTTTAACTATCATAAATTCCTAATGAGATTTTTGCAAAGCGACTAGCCATATCTAAATCCCAAGCTGGTTCCCAAACTAAATTAATTTCTACGTTATTAACACCCTCAACTAACTCAGCAGCATCTACAATCTCATCATGTAAATAATCTCCTAGGGGACATCCCATAGTAGTTAGTGTCATAGTAATAGTACAATTACCATCTATTATATCAATCTTATAAATCAATCCAAGGTTTACAATATCAATTCCTAACTCTGGATCAATTACGTCCATCAAAGATTCTTTAACTTGGTCTTCCATCGTTGTTTCCGTCATGATAACTATCCGCCTTTCAGGTTGTTTAAACTTATTATCTCACTTATCCACCGATTTGACTCATATGTCTCCAAGTTGGCGCTTTGTCAATTATTCGATCTGCTTCATCCATAGCCATTTCATGATTCAAAGGTTTACGATCTAAAGACTTTTGTATCAAACGTCTGAATTCTTTTTTATCAGGAATAGCTTTACGAATATCAATTTCTTCATTCCAATATAAACATGCTTTAACGTACCCATCGGCTGTAATACGTAACCTATTACAGTTTTCACAGAATTTAGCACTGATAGGATGAATTAGGCCAAAACTCCCTTTAAACCCTTCTATCTGATAGTTATCGGATGGACCATTACCTTTTAATTCAATTGGCGAATATTCCAGCCCATTTTCTTTACATATATCGAACACACTTTGTAAACCTACATATTCTTTCTTCCACATCTTCTCAGAATTACCGATTGGCATGAATTCGATAAACCTTACATTAACATCATGGTATTTAGTGTAATTTAAAAAGTCTAAAATTTCATCATCGTTTTGACCCTTAATCAAAACTACGTTTAATTTGATCTTTTTAAAATGTAATTCAGCCGCAGTATTTATACCATCAAGTACTTGTTCTATATTGCCACCACGGGTTATTTCTTTATAACGTTTAGCTTGAAATGTATCTAAACTAATATTCAATCGGTCCAGTCCTGCTTCTTTCAAATCTTTTGCTTTTTTTGTCAGAAACAATCCATTGGTTGTAATTGAAACGTCTTCAATACCTTCAACTGCTTTTATTCTTCTAATGATATCAACTACATCAGTCCTCAATAATGGTTCCCCACCGGTTATACGTACCTTTGAAATACCCATCTCGGCAAAGTTCTCTATCATCTTAACTATTTCATCTTGAGACAAAACTTTTTCAGTTGGAAAAAACGGTAGACCTTCCTTAGGCATGCAGTATACACATCTTAGATTACATCTATCTGTAATTGATAAGCGCACGTAATCATGCACCCGATCATATTGGTCATACAATTTTTCCATAATTAAAGCCTCCAAATGCAAAATACAAACTTGTGAATTATATAATTAACTACTTTAATTATGTATTAAAATTATTCCAAAATGAATTGGTGAAAGCCCTATAAAAATCATAAAAAAAAGGCCAACAATCCTATTTAAGATTGTTGACCAAAACTATACCTAATTCCATAGTTATGTCATTTAAAAAAATATATATTCCAACTTTGTTAATCTGTGTTGGCGCGTGTAAAAGTAACAATGGCTGTTGAAGCAATTAACAGCAATGCACCAATTATGATATTGGAAGTAACTTGAATTGGGAAGAAAAAGTAAGAATAAATAATTACAACAATGGGACCTAATGCACGAACGATATTAGCTTTACCTGCTGTAATGAACTTCAAACTTGTATAGAACAATAGTAACGACAAGAAGCCATTGAAGAAAGCACCAAAGAAATTAAAAGTTACGGCTTTTGCTTGAATACCTCCGAAAGTACCAGGAATAATCAATGCATAAATAAATAATAATGCTGCAGAAACCAAGTGGTTATAAAATAAAACATTTCCTGGATTGTTATCTTCAACCAAATACTTAGCAATAATATTATTTATTGCATACATCAATGGGTAAATAAAAGCACAAACAATTCCCCAAATACTATCTATTTCAATACGACCAGTAGAAACAAATATTGATCCACCGATACACATCATAATTGCTAGATAATCCCACTTCACTAATTTTTCTTTTAAAAACATATATGACAATGCAAAAACATAAACCAGATATATCCTAGCAATCAACGTAACCGTTACTGGACTTAACAACGTCAAAGCAATATATTGTAAAATAACGCCAACCGCATTAGATAATCCTAGAGCAATGACCCATTTGTTTCTAATAATAGAAAAATCATGATACATGACAAATATCAGGATCAAATTAAAAATTGCTGCAAAAACACTTGTGAATAGAGCACCTATAACTGGATTTAAACTGACTAATGAAAATTTATTAAGTACTGGACTAATACTACTGAATAATAATGAAATTAAATTAAGCTCAACTCCTAAAAGTTGGGCTTTTTTGGTAGTCATAGAATTCATTAAGCTAATTCTTCGACCTTAAATGGCTTACTTGCTAAATCAGCCTTAATCTCATTTACATCCAAATCATCATTTCCAGAAATTGTCAAAGTCATCTTGTCCATATCTTTATCTAGCTTCTCTACACCCTTTGCATCTTTAATCAATTCAGCAATATGTTTTGGGCAATTCTCACAATGCAATCCACTTACTAAAATTTGTTTTTCCATAATAATATTCCTCCAATATATTAATTCTATTACTATTTTATAATATCGCAGTCGAAAATTAATTTAACTTAGGAATTTTACTAATTTTTTATTATTCATAAAAACGATAAACTATAAGTAATATAGGAATGGAGATTAATTATGGCTGAAAATGTAAGTATGGAACAATCAATTTATCAACTACTAAATGACGTAAATCGTAATTACTTTACTTCTAACCGTCAATTAAACAAGCAATCAATGTTGTACCAAACAATTGAAGAAGTCCAAGGAAAAGGTTGGTTTAATGATTTGGAACTACAAGAAATCGAAAATTATTCACTAGCCACTGCTACGTTAAAACCTGCAACTTTAACAAAATCAGGAATCAATAAATTGACTGAACTCAAAAAAATATATGGTAAGGAGGAAACTAAGTAATGGACATTGATGACTTAAAGAAACAAATGAATGGTCGCTTTGAAAATGCACCAATTCAATCATCGGCTTTTTACGCCGATCCTGAGGATCACTTAGATAATCAAAAGAAACTACGTACAACACTTAAGGCGTTTACCGAGACTCAAAAAATGATTACACCCTTTGCTTTGCAGATTCTCTGCACACATGCTGAAATAACTCTAATGCCATTAGGATTACTGGATTTAAACGAATTAAAAACATGGGAAGATCAACAAAGAAAAGATACCGGTATACTAGTTGGTAATCCCGATAAGCGTACTGGGATGCCTTTAGTTATCCAATTTGAATCACACGTTAAAGAATTTCCTTCAGAAAAAAAAGTCTTAGACGTCTATACAGATGACATGTTCAATCATTTCCATGAAACTTTTAATGATCACATTTGGCCAGTAGTAATGAAGTATCTAAATGAAAATCAAACTATTCTCAAAAAAATTGAAAAGAAACTGGTTGAAGAAAGAATTAATGTTCGTGACCTTACATTAAAACAATTAGAACCGCTAAATGAATCTGAAATAAAAGAGAAGCTTGGCGTACCTTTAAAAAAGGATCAATTAGAACACTATTCAAATTATATAGCTGACATGAGCCAAGTAAATTCAATACTTACCTCTTCAAGTACCTTTACAAAAGAACAGATTTTAAAAGACAAACCTTTTCCTCAAATGATGAATTTAGCAGAAATGCGTAACACATTCTTCTATGTTTTGGACAATACTTTCAACGAAATATTATATTTCTACATTGAAGCATATGGCACAACAAATCCAAAATTAAAGAAACACTTACAAACGCTGAGAAAAAATCTAGCGGCAATTATGCGACAAGACGCATGGAAAAAATCTAACGACACTATTGAAAAAGAACAAAAGTTTGAACCGCAAAAGTTTTTCAATTCCGTATTCTTACCAATTTCTGAAAACTTAGAAGTCGAAATTGATAAATTCAAGTAAGGAGAATATCATGGCATCACCATTTGAACAATTTGAACACTTAAATCCAAAATTAATTAATTTGGAAGATTATATCCTCCACTTGATTGAATTAAATAAAGATGACATTATTTCTGAAGCTAGTGGTTTCCTTAAATCAAGCCGCTTCTTACATGGTGCATTCTTTTATCTATTTTCAGGTTTTGGAACTACTGATGATCTACGTGAAAATGCACTTCAATCAGCCGCCGCTGCAACCCAAATGTTTTATATTAGAAACGAAATGATGCGTAGACATCAAGCTGGTCCTGATTCTATCAAATTAAACTTTATGGTTGAATATTTTTCCGATTTAATCGATGTTGAGCTACGCAAATGTTCTGCAGACGATGACGCCTTACAAGGAAAAATCGATGCAATTCAAGAAATAACCACACAACAATTGATGGCTGATGAACAAATGGTAAAACCCGTCGAAGATATCGGTGAATACATTAAAAGAGTCGAAGGACGATCAGCAGTAATGTTTGAATTTGCTTGTCGATTTGGTGCACAAGCTGCACATGCATCGGATATTATTGTTGATTCTGCAGGTGAAATTGGAAAAACCATCGGTATTGCTTATCAAATTAAAAGTGAAGTCCTCGATTTAGTTGGTATTAACACAACCGAAGAAGAATTTGGACCACTATACATGCTTCAAAGCGGTGAATTTACCCTACCAGTTATTTTTGCTATAGGTAAAAAGGGACCTGACTTTATGAATAAAATTGCTGAAGCTGGACGAACCGGTGAAAAGTCTCTTGCTGAAACAGCCGAAGAGGTCATTGACAACGGTGTAGATGCGTCCCAAGTTATGGTTAAAGAATATAAGGATCAAGCGCTATTCGACATTAATATGCTTCCTGAAATACCTGAAAAACATGATTTACAAAAATTAGTAGAAATGTTGCTATAAAAAAAGTAGATGCAAAATTGCATCTACTTTTTCATTTTTACTACATTAAATACTCTAAATCACTTGCTGGTGTGGGATAAGCAAATATTGTGTTAACTATTTCATCGTGAGTCATTTTCTTATTAATAGCTAATGTTAAATAATTTATCATTTCATCAGCTTCATTACTCATAAGCGTTGCACCAACAATTTGTTTATCTTTATTAAAAATAATCTTTGCCTTTGAAATTGGTTCATTAGTCCTATAATAAGTGAACCATTTTGTTAAATCCTGATCGACAATAGAATAGTCATCAGGATTTTTTTCTGCTTCAGCAGTACTTATACCTACCCTAGCTAACTCTGGTGAACCGTATACAAGCGTTGGAATTGCCGGATATTCAATGTCTTTATCAGTTCTATCTAAAATCACATCCGCAACATATCTAGCATCATATCCTGCTACTGGGGTCAGCTTAGGTTGATCCTTGTCAACAACATCCCCAATAGCATAAATATTAGGATTGGTAGTTTGCAACTTACTGTTAGTTTTGATTCCTTTATGAGAATATTCTACATTAGCTTTTTCCAAATCCAAATTATCAACATTAGGAATACGACCGGTAGCTCCAATAACTAAATCACTAACTAAATTAAAGTCTCCTGCATCCAATACATATTGATCACCAAATTTAGCAATTGACTTAGTATCCACATTAAAGTGGAATTGAATGCCACGATTTTCTAACTGCTTAACCAGCGCATCTACATAACTAGTATCAAATTTCTTAAGAGGACGATCGTTGTGGTGCACAATATGAACTTCAGCACCAGTTGAACTGGCAATTGTAGCTAGCTCAAAGGCAATGTAACCAGCACCAATAAAGGTTATTTTCTTAGGCATTGATTTGAGATTCATAAAGTCTGTGCTAGTTAATAGATTTTCTTTACCTTCAATATTAAGACGACTAGGCCGTTGACCAGTTGCAATCACAAATTTATCTGCTTGATAAATATCATCATTAACATTAATTTGATTATCAGAAATGAATTTGGGACTACCATCAATTGCCGTGATTCCGGCACTGACAATACCATTTCGACTACCTTCAGGTATTTTGCTTGTATAAGTATCCTTAAAAGCTTCAATTTCAGGCCATTTCACAAATGGTGCATCTTCAAATCCCTTTCCCTTTAATTGAGCTATTCTATCACGTGCTTGAACGCCACTCAATAACATCTTCTTAGGGTCACAGCCACGATTAGGACATGTACCACCCCATTGATAATTTTCTACAACAGCTATATCTTTACCAGATGATTTTAAAGCATACGCTTCTGCAAGCCCGGCTGGACCACCGCCAATAATTATTGCATCAAATTTGTTCATTTATAAGACTACCTCCGATAAATTGAATAAAAAAAAGACCCCATAACATTTCTATTATAAGAGTCTATATACAAATATTTTAATTATATGCTTAAACTAGAATTCAGCATTACCAGGTGTTCTAGGATATGCAATAACATCTCTGATATTTTCCATACCAGTAATATACATGATTAATCTTTCAAATCCGATACCAAAACCTGAGTGAATTGTTCCACCA
Organism: Companilactobacillus insicii; assembly: GCF_003946015.1. Lineage (GTDB taxonomy): Bacteria > Bacillota > Bacilli > Lactobacillales > Lactobacillaceae > Companilactobacillus > Companilactobacillus insicii. The sequence continues at coordinate 83,485 of NZ_RHNU01000001.1, read as the reverse complement.
TACTTACGTAATTCTAAGTACCACTTGTATTCGTCTTCGTTCATATCAAGTTCAGACATTCTTGCTTCAAGCTTATCTAGGCGCTCCTCACGTTGTGATCCACCAATTAGTTCACCGATTTCAGGAACTAGTAGGTCGGCTGCCGCAACAGTCTTTCCATCATCATTAGCACGCATATAGAAGGCTTTGAAATCCTTTGGATAGTCAGTAATGAAGACAGGTTTCTTATAAACTTGTTCTGATAGGTAACGCTCATGTTCAGAATCAAGGTCTAGTCCCCAGTATGGCTTAACTTCGAATTCAACATCTGTGGCTTTTTCCAAAATATCAATTGCATCAGTATAAGTTACATGGGCAAATTCTTCACCAGCAGTGGCTTTCAAACGATCAATCAATGTATTATCAACATTTTCGTTCAAGAAATCTAATTCTTCCTTGGCGTTATCCATCACATAGTTAATAACGTATTTAAGTAACTCTTCAGAACAATCCATCTCATCTTGCAAATCCGCAAAGGCCATTTCTGGCTCAATCATCCAGAATTCTGAAGCATGACGACCTGTATGTGAATTTTCAGCTCTAAATGTAGGACCGAATGTATAGACGTTTCTAAATGCTAAAGCAAATGGTTCAACTTCTAGTTGTCCACTAACTGTCAAGTTAGTTTCTTTCTTAAAGAAATCTTCGCTATAATCCACTTTACCGTCATCGGTCTTAGGAACATTGTTCATATCAAGTGTTGTTACTTCAAACATCTCACCAGCACCTTCGGCATCAGAACTGGTGATGATTGGTGTATGAACATAAACAAAGTCATGTTTTTGTAAGTATTCATGAATGGCAAAGGCTGCTAATGAACGAATACGAAATACTGAATAAAATGTATTAGTTCTTGGACGTAGATGTGCAATAGTTCTCATAAATTCATATGAGTGAGCCTTCTTTTGTAAAGGATAATCGGCATCAGAAGAACCCTCTTCAACAACTTCAGTAGCGTGAATCTCAAATGGTTGTTGAGCTTTAGGAGTTAATGCAACCTCTCCGACAACTTTGATAGTTGTGCTAATTGGAAATTTAACTACTTCGGCATAATTGTCCATATCACTTGTAATAACAACTTGAACATTCTTAAAGAATGAACCGTCGTTTAACTCAATAAAACCTACTCGTTTTGAACCTCTAATTGTACGGATCCAACCAGAAACAGTAATTTTATCACCGTCAGCAAACTCTTTTTTGTATAAGTCTTTAACTAAAATATTTTGCATTTATTTCTCCTTTTAATTTTGGAATACTACAAACAAAAAAATCCTCCATCCCCAATAAAAGGGACGAAAGATTTTCCGCGGTACCACCCAAGTTTTTTTAAAAAAACACCTCAAAGCACGATTATATACTTACCAACTATAACGTACTGGTCCACGTCTAAACCTACTCTCGAAATTTCAGTTAGAAGAACAAAAGATGTTTTTCGTATATACCGACACGCCAAGTTCTCAGTATCCTAGGCTCCCTGTGGATTGAGTATATAGTACTCCTTCTTTTAATATCTACGATATTATATTTTCTTAAATGTAGCATATCTTTATATTGCTTGTAAAGCGCTAATTAGTTATTTACCTGAATCATCAGTTTGTCCTTTATTCAAGTTTAAGACTGACATAAATGCTTCTTGAGGAACTGATACTTTTCCGACTTCTTTCATACGCTTCTTACCAGCTTTTTGCTTATTTAAAAGCTTGTCTCTACGCGTACGATCACCACCATATAACTTAGCAGTAACATCTTTACGATAAGCTTTAACTGTTGCACGAGCGACAATCTTGTTACCAATTGCAGCTTGTACAGGTATCTCAAACATTTGACGAGGAATAACTTCCTTAAGTCGAGAAACAATATCGCGACCACGTTGATAAGCAAAATCCTTATGGACAATAAAACTAAGAGCATCAACTGGTTCACCATTAAGTAAAATATCCATCTTAACTAATTCACTTGGTTCATATTCTTCAACACGATAATCGAGTGATGCATAACCCTTAGTATTAGATTTCAAATCATCGAAGAAATCAAAAATAATTTCAAGTAATGGCAACTTATAAATAACGTTAACACGATATTTATCTAAATAATCCATTGTTACGAACTGACCACGTTTACGTTGGCACAATTCCATAACAGGACCTACAAAATCTTCTGGAACCATAATTTCAGCTCGTACATATGGTTCTCGAACCTCTTTAATTTCTGAGGCATCTGGCAACTCTGCAGGATTATCAACGATAATTTCTTCACCTGAAGTTGTTGTTACATGATAATCAACTGATGGTGATGTAATAATCAAATCTAAGTTAAATTCACGCTCTAATCGTTCTTGAACAACATCCATATGCAGTAAGCCTAGGAATCCTACACGGAAACCAAAACCTAGTGCTTGAGAAGTTTCAGGTTCGTACTCCAAAGCGGCATCATTTAACTTTAGTTTTTCTAGTGCCTCATGTAAATCCTCGTACTTACCATTATCAACAGGATACATACCAGCATAAACCATTGGAGTGCTCTTGCGATATCCAGTCAAAGGTTCATCAGTCGGATTATCAGCTAATGTTACAGTATCACCCACTTGTGTATCAACAACGGATTTAATACTTGCAGTAATATAACCAACATCTCCGGCCATTAAGTAGTCTCTTGAAACGGCCTTAGGAGACATCACACCAACGTCTGTAACTTCGAAGGTCTTTTTATTACTCATCAATTCAATTGTATCTCCAACCTTAACAAGCCCTTCACGAACGCGGACGTTAAGAACAACTCCTCGATAACTATCATACACAGAATCAAAGATTAATGCTTTTAATGGTTTATCAATATCACCTTCGGGTGCTGGAACATCTGAAACAATACGTTCCAATAACTCATCGATTCCCAAACCAGTTTTAGCACTAGTCATGACAGCATCTTGAGCATCAATACCGATCATCTCTTCAATTTCCTCTTGAACCTTTTCTGGCTGTGCTGATGGCAAATCAACTTTATTGATAACTGGTACTATTTCCAAATCATTATCGATAGCTAAATATGAATTAGCTAATGTCTGAGCTTCGACACCTTGTGCAGCATCAACTACTAACAGTGCACCTTCACAGGCAGCCAGCGAACGCGACACTTCATATGAGAAGTCCACGTGTCCTGGCGTATCAATTAAATGAAAAATATAATCCTTACCATCTTTAGCAGTATATTCCAATTCAACCGCATTTAACTTAATTGTAATTCCACGTTCTCTTTCTAGATCAAGATCATCTAGGATTTGAGCTTTCATATCACGCTTTGCCACAGTGTGTGTTCTTTCCAAAATACGATCGGCAATTGTCGATTTACCGTGATCAATATGCGCTACGATAGAAAAATTACGAATTCTTTTTTGTCGTTCTTTTAATTTGTCAAGATCCAGATCCATAAATGTTTCCCTTCTATCATTTACTTTTAATTGTTTATAAAATAATTCTCATCTTATCTATTTTACACTATTTTAACTTATACCACCACGTAACTACTCCTCTTTATCATCGAAATGTGGTCTTAGATTTTCTACCTGAATAATGTGTAATTTGAAGATATCCGCGAATAAATATCCATACCCTAATAGAAAAAGCACCCAGATTATTGCACCAATACCAACAACCGATGTTACAACTGTTCTTCCTGCATTATTTACATTTAAAAGAAATGCTAATTGAGCTGTTCCACCTGCAATTAGTGATCCAACAACTATTTTGGAAATAACATATACTATTTGAAGATTCTTGGCCCTTTTTGATATAGTGTTTCTCCGTTCTAAATACTCGGATGAATTAGAAATAAAAATCGGTAAATTGAAAGTACCTTGGCTATAATCCTCAATTTCAGCACCCTTTGATGTAGAATGCCAACCGAATCCATACAAAATCTGGTAATTGAACTCATTAAGTAATAACAAAACAAAGATTGAAATTGTTACTGTATAAAACATTCCCATGAAATTACCTTTAAAAACCAATTTCGAGTAAATATTGAAATGTATCAAGGCAATTACAATTGCAATTACTTGTAAAACAATCCATCCAAAGAACGCTGTACCTGAAGAACCAAAAGGGCTTGATTCTTCATCCTTTATATTGACGGAAGAAGGTGCTTTTTTATTATTATTTTTTTTCAGCACTTGTGTAATATTAGAATGAGTTGAGTTTTGCTTTCTTATAAACATTTCATTAAAATTATTGTCCCCACGCAATAAATCATTGATTAGTTCTGCAAAACTTTCTACCTTTTTATCATCTGCACCATTACACTTTATATATTTCTTAGAGCCATTCCTCAAATATAAAACTAAATTGGGAACCTCTATATTACCCTGTAACGAATATTCACATTCACAATGTTTAATATCGTTTAGTTGTAATTTTTCTTTTACTGTAAACAAATTAGCTCTAAATGAAATGCTTTGATCATCAATCAAAACAATCGGTCTTTCAGTTAAACAACCGATTGTGATGTTAAGACTGAAAAGAGCCAAAATTAGTATGACAACTCCAAAAATCACAAAAAACATCGAGTCATTCATAAAAAATAATATTAACAAAGAAAACACAAGACCACATAATGTTGTAAAAAAGTACGTTAAAAATGAGTCTCTTTCTCTTGCCAAAGCATAACTATGTCCCATAATAAATCCCCTACAAATACAATTTGTTTAAAGTATAACAAAAAAGAAGCTTCGGTTTTTACTTAAAACCAAAACTTCTTTTTTTGTAGTATATGAACTTATTTAACCGTTGAACGCATCTTTAATTTTATTAAAGAAATTACTGTCCTTTTCTTTAACTTTGTCTCCGCCTGCTGCCGCAAACTTCTTCAAAGCTTCTCTCTGCTCCCCAGACATCTTACGAGGTGTAACAATGTTAACTGTCACTTTTTGGTCACCAATATTCTTACTATTAAGAACAGGTGCACCTTTTCCACGTAATCTAAACGAAGTACCTGTTTGGGTACCACTAGGAACAGTTAACTTAACAGGACCATGAACAGTATTAACTTGAATTTCATCACCTAATGCAGCTTGGGGGAAACTAATATTCACTGATGAATAAATAGTTGATCCATCACGTTGAAATTCTTTACTTGCTGCAACATGGAATACAATATATAAATCGCCATAAGGTCCACCGTTTTCTCCAGCTTCACCTTGTCCATCTAAACGCATTTGTTGACCATCTTCAACTCCTGCAGGAACAGTAACTTTAAGGGTATGTTTTTCATTAACTTTACCCTTACCATGACAAATATTGCATTTTTCTTTGATTTCTTTACCTGTACCACCACAGACATCACAAACAACTCTTGTACGCATACGGCCAAGTGGTGTTTGACGATCTACTTCCACGTAACCTGAACCGTGACATTTAGAACATGTTTCAGGATGTGTACCAGGTTTAGCACCACTTCCATCACAAGTCTTACAAATCTCTTCACGATCATAAGATATTTCAGTCTTTTTACCAAAGACACCTTCTTCAAAAGTCAGATCCATACGATATTGTAAATCTGATCCTTGTCTTGGTGCATTAGGACTTTGTCTAGCTGTGCCGCCACCAAAGAATTGACTAAATATATCTTCAAATCCACCAAATTGATCTCCGCCAGCGCCACCGCCAAAACCACCGAAACCTTGGCCTTGATTCATACCGGCTGATCCATATTGATCATACGCTGCACGTTTTTGTGGATCTTTTAGAGTCTCATAGGCATCATTGATTTGCTTGAATTTCTCTTCAGCATCAGGAGCCTTATTAATATCTGGATGATACTTTTTCGAAAGCTTACGGAAAGCTTTTTTGATTTCATCTTCAGAAGCGTTTTTATCAACGCCTAAAGTTTCATATGGATCTTTATCTGCCATTTAAAAATCACCCTTGTGTCGACTAGGACTATTCGTCCGATTTTATCTTTTATGCTCAAAAGAGCAGTTGTTAATACTATACCATTATTGGTCTAGTAATTAAAATGACTGCTCTTTATCACGAAACATTATTATTTTTTGTCTTTATCTGGGTCTACTTCTTCGAAGTCACCATCAACTGTACCATCGTCAGACTTCTTACCATCTTTAGAATCAGTACCTGTTGCACCAGTAGCACCGTCAGCGCCACCAGCTTGTTGAGCACCTTGAGCTTGTTGATAAAGTTTTACAGAAAGATCTTGAACGATCTTATTCAAATCGTCACGCTTCTTCTTCATGTCTTCAATATCACCTGACTCTTGAGCTTTCTTCAAAGCATCACGAGCATCTTCGGCCTTCTTGATTTCATCGTCAGAAACCTTACCCTTAATATCCTTAAGAGTCTTGTCAGTAGCAAACAATGCTTGTTCTACATCGTTCTTAACGTCTACTTCTTCCTTACGTTTATTATCTTCGTCTTCGTGTTCCTTAGCTTCCTTCATCATTTGATCGATTTCTTCATCGCTCAAACCTGATGAACTCTTGATAGTAATCTTTTGTTCCTTATTAGTACCAAGGTCTTTAGCAGAAACATTTACAATACCGTTCTTATCGATATCAAATTTAACTTCAATCTGAGGTACACCACGTGGTGCAGCTGGAATATCTGTTAGTTGGAAACGGCCTAATGTCTTATTATCGGCAGCCATTGGACGTTCACCTTGTAGAACATGGATATCAACAGCACTTTGGTTATCAGCAGCAGTTGAGAATGTTTGTGACTTGCTTGTTGGAATAGTAGTATTTCTATCAATTAACTTAGTAAATACTCCACCCATTGTTTCAATACCTAATGAAAGTGGTGTGACATCAAGTAGAACAACATCTTTAACATCACCAGAGATAACACCACCTTGAATAGCAGCACCTAAAGCAACGGCTTCATCAGGGTTGATTGAATGATCAGGTGTCTTACCTGTCCATTTTTCAACAGCAGCTTGAACAGCTGGTGTACGTGTTGAACCACCATTAAGGATAACCTTATCAAGGTCATTGATTGATAATCCAGCATCCTTCAAAGCGTTGTCAACAGGAATTTTTGTCTTTTCAACTAAATCAGCAGTTAATTCATCAAACTTAGCACGTGTTAATGTTTCTTCCAAGTGAAGTGGGCCATTAGCACCTGATGAAATAAATGGAAGACTGATAGATGTTTGAGCAACACCTGATAAGTCCTTCTTAGCCTTTTCAGCAGCATCCTTTAATCTTTGTAGAGCCATCTTATCTTGTGACAAGTCAACGCCGTTCTTGTTCTTGAATTGTTCAACTAACCAGTCGATGATCTTTTGATCAAAGTCGTCACCACCAAGGTGTGTATCACCATTTGTTGAAAGTACTTCGAAGACACCATCACCTAATTCAAGGATAGAAACATCAAATGTACCACCACCAAGGTCATAAACAAGAATCTTTTCATCACCCTTGTCATTATCAAGACCATAAGCAAGTGCTGAAGCTGTTGGTTCGTTAACGATACGTTGAACGTTTAATCCAGCAATCTTACCAGCATCTTTTGTAGCCTGTCTTTGTGAATCATTGAAATATGCAGGAACTGTGATAACTGCATCAGTAACAGGTTCACCAAGATAATCTTCTGAGAACTTCTTAATGTGTTGCAAAATCATTGCTGAAATTTCTTGTGGTGTGTATGACTTGCCAGCAACAGTAACTTTGTAACCTGCTTCACCCATATGTCTCTTAATTGATGAAACTGTATCAGGATTAGTAATTGCTTGTCTCTTAGCAACCTCACCAACTTGAATTTCACCATCTTTAAAAGCTACAACTGAAGGAGTAGTTCTTGCACCTTCTGGATTAGCAATAATCTTAGGTGATCCACCTTCAAGTACAGCAACAGCTGAGTTGGTTGTACCTAAATCAATACCAATAACTTTTGACATAAATATAAACCTCTTTTGATTTTTAATATTATTTATTAACTAATTTATAAAAACTATTGAGCCACAACGACCATTGCTGGACGTAGAACACGATCTTCTAACTTGTAACCCTTTTGAAGAACTTGAACAACAGTATCTTTAGCATGATCCTTATCAGCTGGTACAGTTTGAACTGCTTGACTATCAGTCGGATCAAACTTTTCACCAGCATTATCAATGATTGTCACATGATTATCAGTCAAAGCTTTAACCATATGTTGTTGTACCATTTCGATACCCTTCTTTAGTTGCTTGCCAGCATCATCACTGACTTCAACTGCCAAAGCACGTTCCAAGTTATCAATAACTGGAAGGATTTCTGTAGCCAATTTTTGACCATCATATTTAAGAATTCCAGCAACTTCTTTCTTATGACGATTATTCATATTTTGAATTTCAGCTTGGCTTCTCAAAAATTTATCTTCTAGCTCTGAATTTTTAGCCTCAAGATCCTTAATTTTTACATCCTTAGGATCAATCTTGGTTACTTTTTCAGCATCCTTCTTGATGTCTTTAGCGTCTTTTTGAGCTTCTGACTTAGGTGCTGTTTTTGTTTGTTCACTAGAAGACTTAACATCTTCTTGTTTCTTTTTATCTGCCATTACTTCCTCCTAAATATCAAGAATCATCATACCGTGAATAATAGTCAATAAGCCGTTTCGCCAGCTCTTGTCTAAATTCACCTAATAAACCGATCAATTGTGAATAATGCATTGTCGTAGGACCAAGTAACGCAATTACTCCTTTACCATGATGACCAACATCATAGTTAGCAGTAATAATACTGTAGTTCTTCAATGCATCAGATCCTAACTCACTACCTAAACGGACTCTAATTCCATCATCGGTATCATTGGGATCAAGCAACTTTTTTAAATCTGTACTTTGATTAATAATTGAGAATAAAGATTGAACATCTGACAAATCTTCATTATTTGCATAATTTAATAAATTTAACTGACCATCAACGAAATACTTCTCAGATCCGGCCTTTTTAAATAATTGATCTATCATATCAATCAATCCGTCGTTTGAATACATATACTCAGACAGAATTGCTGGTATATCATTGTGTAGCATTTTCAATACTCGCGGCAATGGTTGTCCGACTAACTTATCATTAACAACTCTTACAATCTTTTCAATTAAATCTGTATCAAAATTTTCATCAATTGTATAAATGTTACTCTCAACACTGTTGTCACTTGTGACAATAATTGCCATAATCTGACGCGGGTTCAAAGGTACGATTCTAAATCCTGTTAACAGGATTGAACTACTATCAGGTCCCAATGTAATTGCTGTATAGCTAGTTAGATGAGATAAAATCTTTGCCGATTGTTCAATAATGTCATCAATTTGATGATATGTTTGACCAAAATCCTCGTCGATTCTCTTTGCGATATCTTGCGGTACGGTGGTTGGTTGTACCAAATTATCTAAATAATAACGATATCCCATTGCTGAAGGAATGCGTCCAGACGACAAATGAGTCTTCTCTAAGTAACCTATTTCCTCCAACACAGCCATCTCATTTCTGATAGTTGCTGAGCTGACATGGAACGGCAATGCATTCATCAATGTTTTTGAACCAACCGGCTGGCCGGTATCTGTGAAAATGCGCACGACTTCTCTCAAGATTGCATCTTGACGTTCCGATAACATTCTACCGTCCTCCTTTTAGCACTATTCATATTGGAGTGCTAACAATGTAAAATATAACAATCTATCCTTATAGTGTCAAGAGGTGTGACTCATAAAATTTAAAAATTACACAAAGAAAAAAGCAGGTCTGTTAAACCCGCCAATATTAATGTTTATTAAAATAATTTAGTGCATCTTTTTTATCTTTGTGAAGCTGCTTTATTAAGCCATCAGCACCATCAAATTTAACTTCACCACGAAGATAATGTAACCATTCTACACGTACTTCTTTACCATAAATATCCTTATCAAAATCAAAAATATTGCACTCAATCGTTACTCCGGTATCCTCTTTGAAAGTAACGTTGTATCCTACTGATGTCATAGATTGATACCACTTACCATCAATTTCTATACGAGTAACATACACGCCAATGGACGGCTTTAATTGCTCATTACTAGTAACTACATTAGCCGTCGGAAAACCTAGCGTACGACCACGTTGTAAGCCGTGTACGACAGTTCCTTGGTTTTGATACGTATAACCTAGTAATTTATTGGCATAATCAACTTGATCACCTAAAACCAACTTTTTGATAGTACTAGAACCAATTTTCTCACCATTAATTGTTTGCTCTGGAACTGTAATAACCTCGAACCTTCCCTTAGCAAATGCCGGTAAAGTATTCATGTTAGCAATATCTTTTTTCCCGTAGGTATAATCAAATCCGGCAACAATATATTGAGTTTTCATTCTAACCATATAATCATCAACAAAGTCTTGAGGCGATAAACTAGCAAAATCAGTTGTAAATTCTACAAAATATAAATAATCCACGCCTAATTTTTCAACCAACTCTGCTTTTCGGCTCATCGTTGAAATATATTTATAATTTTCTTCATGTTGATATATTTCACGTGGTGACCGATCAAAGGTAAGCAGCACAGATTTCAACCCTTTTTCACGTGCCAAATCAACTCCACGTTGAATTACTTTTTGATGTCCACGATGAACTCCATCAAAAAATCCCATAATCAAAACAATGTCTGTTCCAGGTATTTGATCATCTTTCAACGGATGTTTAACATTCACTATTTCCATCAGTTCATCCCCTTAATCATTATTGAGCAACATAGTTTCTGGGATCCACAATTGACGCTCTTCATTATATTTATAAATTGCTTTTGTCACTTGATTACGAGTTACGCGCATCATTTCACTTTTATCATATCCTGCCAAATCCAAAAAGCCACCATGCAACACACGTACTTCCCATTCCTCATCGGTTAATTCATGTGATTGCATATCAGATAGCACTTCGTCCATACTTCTCAAGAATTCATAATTGTTCTCTGAAATCATTTTTTCGATATCTGAAAGCTTATATGTTTCTTTAATTTCAAAACCAGCACTCTTAGTTCTGGTTAATTCAGACATAAATGACGGAACGCCTAACAAATCCCCAAATTCAACTGCCAATGTTCTAACATAAGTTCCCTTAGAACACTTCACGTGAAATCTTAATTTCTGTTTGCCAGATTCCAAATCAAATTTTGGTTTACCAATCATATAAAAATCGTAGATATGAATTTGTCGTTCTGGACGCTCTACCTCAATACCAGCACGAGCATATTCATATAATTTTTTACCATTAACTCTAACGGCTGAGTACATCGGTGGTATTTGTGTTATATCACCAATCATTTTTTTGAAATTATTTTGAAGAATCTCATCCGTGAATGCTTCATTCAACTTAACCTCTTTGACAGTATCACCTTCACGATCCTCCGTTGTAGTCGATCTACCAAGCGTAATTTCACCCTCATATTCTTTGGGTGAACCTGTCAGTCGATTTACTAATTTAGTTGCTTGCCCAACACAAATAGGCAAAACACCGTCCACTAGCGGATCAAGTGTGCCTGTATGTCCAACTTTTTTCGTATGCAAAACTTTCCTTAATTTATATACATAATCGGAACTTGTCATTCCAATTTCTTTATTTAGGGGAATTACTCCGTTCATTGTTATCTCCCGATTCACTAATATTATTAACTTAAGATATACCAATGACCATTTTACTAGTAATTTCAAACAATAACATTCATTTTTTACAAGATAGCTATAAAAAAAGACCCAACAATTAAATTGTTGAGTCTTAAATCCTATCTATTAGCTTCATCTTGATGCAATTTAGCAATCAAGCGATCGATCTTCTCACCATACTGAATAGATTGATCTTGTTTAAATTCCAACTCTGGGATTTTATATAATGTTAACCTTGGAGCTAATTCTTTACGAATCAACCCTTTAGCCTTATCCAATCCTTCTTGAGTATTTTCAATATCTGAATCCTTCTCAGATAAAATACTGTAGTAAATTGTTGCAGATTGTAAGTCACCTGTCATTTCTACACCAGTGACTGTTACTCCTTGCACACGAGGATCACGAACACGCTTTAATAGAATATCATTTACTTCTTTTTGAATCTCTTGTTCTACACGACCGATTCGATGTTTTACCATATTATCATCTCCTATTTGACTGGAACTTCTTCCATCACATAGGCTTCAATTTCGTCGCCAATTTTAATGTCATTATAGTTTTCGATTGTAATACCACATTCGAATCCTGACTTAACTTCTTTGACGTCGTCCTTGAAACGTTTAAGTGAGGCAAGTTTACCTTCATAGACAACAATACCATCTCTAATTAAACGAACACCACTTTCACGAGTGATGCTACCAGAATTTACGATACATCCAGCAATTGTACCAATCTTAGAAACATTGTATGTCTCACGGACAGTTAAGTTACCAGTAATCTTTTCTTCATAAACTGGTTCTAGCATACCTTTCATAGCAGCTTCAATCTCATCAATAGCCTTATAGATAACTCTATGTAGACGAATATCTACATTTTCTTCTTTAGCTTGAACTCGAGCTTGAGCAGTTGGGCGAACATTGAACCCAATAATAATGGCATTACTTGCGGCAGCCAAGTTAACATCACTTTCAGTGATGGCACCAACAGCCTTATGGATAATGTTTACACGAACCCCTTCAACTTCGATCTTCTTCAAACTTCCGGCAATAGCCTCGGCAGAACCTTGAACATCGGCCTTAATAATAACGTCGACAGTCTTAAGTTCCCCTTCTTTCATTGTCTCAAATAAGTTATCTAATGTAACGGGGTTAGTCTTTTGACGTTCAATTTGAAGTGCACGACTTGCACGTTCTTCACCTGCAGCACGAGCTGTCTTCTCATCGTCAAAGACAACGAACTTATCAGCCGATTCAGGAACATCATTCAAACCTGTAACCTCAATTGGTTGAGAAGGAGTAGCTTTCTTAACTTCTTTACCGTTATAGTTTGTCATTGTTCTTACACGACCGTATGTATTACCAACAACAATTGGATCTCCAACATGAAGTGTACCTTGTTGTACCAATAGTGATGCAACTGGTCCACGACCCTTATCTAGCTTAGCTTCGATAACAGTACCAACAGCTTTTTGATCAGGATTTGCTTTCAATTCCATCACATCAGCTTGTAGAAGAACCATTTCTAGTAATTGATCAATGTTAGTTCCGACTTTAGCAGAAATATTAACAAAGATAGTATCCCCACCGTAATCTTCAGGAACTAATTCATATTCCATTAATTGTTCAATTACATGTTGTGGATTTGCACCTGGTTTATCAATCTTATTGACTGCAACAATAATTGGATCATTGGCAGCCTTAGCATGATTAATAGCTTCGATTGTCTGTGGCATAACACCGTCATCTGCTGCAACAACAAGGATAACGATATCAGTTATATCGGCACCACGTGCACGCATATTTGTAAATGCAGCATGTCCTGGAGTATCAAGGAATGTGATTAAACGATTGTTTAATCTTACTTGGTAAGCACCAATATGTTGAGTAATACCACCGGCTTCACCAGCCGTAACGTGTGTATGTCTCAAGTGATCCAACAATGTTGTCTTACCATGATCAACGTGACCCATGATAGTTACAACTGGTGGACGTGGAACTAAGTTCTCTGTATTTGTTGTTTCAGCATCGAAGTATTGATCGATATCAGCAATATCTTCTTGAACCTTCTCCTCAGCGTTAATACCATAATCAGTTGCTAATAACTCAATAGCATCTTTATCCAAGGATTGATTTTGATTAATCATTATACCAAGCATGAATAGCTTCTTAACAATTTCAGCTGGTTCACGATGGATTAACTTACCAATGTCTTGAGCATTCATACCAACTGTATATGTAAGTGTTTCTGGCAATGGACGATCTTTTCTTTGTGGCATTGGTTTCTTTGGTTCAGTTCTTTGACGTTGTTGTCTCTTACGTTCCTTCTTCTTCTTACGAGTACCAAATGGGTTAGCCAAGTTTTGCTTATGACCAAAGTCACGATTATTATTTGTTGGCTTACTCTTCTTGTATTCAGGTTTTGGAACTTCAACACTTGCTGGTGAAACATTTGCCTTTGTAGTTTCTCTGCCCTTATTTTCTGAAGCAACAGGTCTTCTAGTATTGTTATTACTATTATTTCTGTTATTGCTATTATTGTTATTGAAGCGATTGTTATTAGGACGGTTGTTGTTTGTATTGCTATTGCGGTTATGGTTATTATTGCGATTATCATTTGAACGACTGGCATTGTTGCCATTACGGTTATTATGGTTGTTAGTTCTAGGACGGTTTGTTGAACGACTTGCTTCTTGAATATTTGTCTTAAATTGTTCTAGATACTTGTTACCAGCACTTTGTCTAGGTCTTGGTGCTTGTTGTGTTTGTGGACGATCACGTCTAACACTGCCATTGTTACGACGATCACGATTTTGAGAATTATTACGATTGTTCGAATTATTGCGATTATCGTTTGGACGATTATTCCCATTATTATTTACATTACGGTTTCCGTTATTATTACTTCTATTATTTGAATTAGAAGAATTATTGCGGTTACCATTATGGTTATTATTATTATTTCCACGATAATTACTGTTGCCGTTACCATTATTATTACGATTGTGGTCGAAGTGTCCCTTATTCTTATTAGGATCTCTTCTTACAGCAGTAATTTTAATTTTTGTTTTGTGATCTCCATTTTGTTGATGGTTTTCACTTGTTTTTTCGTTATGAGGCTTGCTTGATGCGTTGTTTGAAGTTGACTTAGCAGCAGGCTTCTGTGACTGTGCAGATTTAGCAGCTGGTTTTCCACCCTTAAGACTACCTACAATCCTCTTCTCACTTGATTCATCAACTGATGACATATGATTCTTTACATCGATACCTAATTTGGCAGCAGCATCTAATACAACCTGATTTTCAACACTATTTTCTTTTGCAATAGTATAAATTCGTTTTTTGGCCATCCTATCACTCTCCTTAATTTTCCATAATTTCAATTAACCTTCTAGCAATTCCAAGATCCGTAATACCGATAACTTTTCGCTCTTTACCGATTGCATCTTTTAGTTCTTGACTGGTGAAATTATCAATCAACGTTACATCATATGAATTTGTTTTATTAGTCAAATCCTTTTTAGTTCGATCACTACAATCACTTGCCATTATTACTAATTTAACACTCTGATTCCGAATTCCTTGTATGGTTAACTCTGTACCACTAATAATTTTTCCGGCACGTATAGCTATACCTAAAAAATTTAAAAATGACTTTTTCAATGTTTCTTACCCAAATCACCGAATAGGTCCATTCTAGCTTTTTGATGATCAACAAATTCAAATAATTCATCATAAAAATCATCTGGAACAGCATGTGAAAAAACCTTTTCCAAGGTTTTCTTGGACTTTGCTTCTTTAACGGCTTCAGGATCTAGCCCTACATAAGCACCACGTCCAGATTTTTTACCAGTTGGGTCAATAGAAATATTTCCTTCTTTATCTCTTACAATTCTAACTAATTCTCTTTTAGGAAACATTTCATTAGTTAGAACATCTTTTCTCATGGGTATCTTACGCGTTGCCAAACCCATCACCCCCTTAATCTTGTGAATCAGAACTTGAATCAGAATCTAACTTTTCATCGATATCTACATCTTGATCGTTATCGTCAACAAATTCAACTTGTGATTCAGGTTTGATATCAATCTTATATCCTGTTAACTTAGCAGCCAAACGTGCATTTTGACCTTTTTTACCGATTGCTAATGATAAATGATAGTCAGGTACAATTACGATACATTGCTTCTTATCAGTATCATCAAATTGAACTGCAATTACTTCTGCGGGATTCAATGCATTAGCAATGAAATCAGTAGGATCATCAACATAAGGGACAACATCGATGTTCTCACCATTTAATTCATCAACAACTGCTTGCACACGTGCACCCTTAGGTCCAACACAAGTTCCTACTGGATCGATATCAGGGTTATCTGATTTAACCGCAATCTTTGTTCTATCACCAGCTTCACGCGCAATTGAAACAATTTCAACGGTTCCATCGTATATTTCTGGAACTTCTTGTTCAAATAGTCTCTTAACTAAACCTGGATCTGTTCTAGAAACAAACACTTGAGGACCTTTTGTAGCATTTTCGACTTTTGTAACATAAACTCTAATTCTATCTCGTGAATTATAAGTTTCACCCGGCATTTGATCAGACTTAGCCATAACTGCCTCAATCTTACCAAAGTTGATGTATACAAATCTACTGTCGCTACGTTCAACAATACCTTGAATAATCTCATGTTCATATTGACTATACTCATTATAAATGATATCACGTTCAGCTTCACGAACACGTTGCATAATAACTTGTTTAGCTGTTTGAGCGGCAATTCTACCAAAATCTTTTGGTGTTACTTCTTCGCGTACGTGATCTCCAAGTTCGTATCCCTTGCTTTTCTTTAAAGCATCTTCAAGCGAAATCTCTAATCGTTCGTCAACTACTTCATCAACTACTTCTTTGACTGCATAAACATGTATATTACCCTTTTTTGCATCAAATTCAACCTCAACGTTCTGAGCTTGATTATAATTACGTTTATAAGCAGCTACTAGTGCAGCCTCTAAAGATTCAATTACATATTCTTTTTTGATACCTTTTTCAGTTTCAAGCGCATCAAGTGCGTCGACCATTTCTTTACTCATGATATTCTCCTTAAATGAGTTCTTAGATTTTATCTAGAATTCAATTGCGAGTCGAATCTTTGCAATTTTATCACGTTGGATAACAATTGTTTTTTTAAGATTCTTCACTTTGATTATTAAAGTTATTTGTGTATCAGTTACCTCAGTCATTGTACCTTCAAAAATTTTATCGCCATCTTGTTTTTGGTATAGCGAAACATTAACGTATGAACCTTCATAGTTAGAAAGGCTGTCATCATTTTCCAAGGGACGCTCCGCACCAGGTGAAGAAACCTCCAGGTAGTAAGCAGGTTCAATAGGATCTAGCTCATCAAGCTTTTCACCATACTCTTCACTGATAACGGCACAATCGTCAATACTGATTCCACCTTTCTTATCAGCATATACTCTTAAGTACCAATCTCCACGTTCATGAACAAATTCTAAATTCACAAGAAAGAAATCATGTTTATCTAAAATAGGCTGTAAGATGGCTTTTAATTCATCAATTTGTGTATTCAAAAATACTCCTCCAAAGTAATCGGCAATAAAAAGAGTGAGCATTTCTGCTCACTCATTAATCAATAATTAACTAATAGGTAATTTAACATAGTTTCACAATTAAATCAACCTCTAACGCTTGACGCTAAAAGAGAGAGAGTTGATTTTCATCAGGCATACCATCTAAAACATGATTTTCAGTCATATATTCTATGATAGTTTTTGAAACTTTTCCACGTGTAGATAGATCTTCTTTAGATAGAAATGGTTGTTCCTCACGTGCAGCAACAATTTGCTTAGCAACATTATCACCTAGACCAGGAATAGCATTGAACGGTGCCAACAATGTCTTATCATCAATTATTTGGAATTCAAAGGCATCAGACTTTTCAAGATCAACCATATTTATCTTGAATCCTCTTTCTAGACACTCATTGGCAAGCTCCAATACTGTCAATAGATTCTTCTCTTTTGTTGATGCATCCATACCTTTATCATTAATCTCCTTCATAGCACTCTTAACAGCATCTTTTCCAGTTGTCATCGCTACAAGATTAAAATCATCGGCACGAACAGAGAAATAAGCACTGTAATAATACAGTGGATAATGAACCTTGAAATAAGCAATACGCAAAGCCATCAAAATATATGCAGTAGCATGGGCTTTAGGGAACATGTATTTGATTTTCAGACACGATTTAATATACCAATCAGGGACATCAGCATCTTTCATATCTTGTTGCCATTCATCTGGAATTCCACGTCCCTTACGAACATGCTCCATGATTTGAAAAGCAGTTTGTGATTTCATCCCCCAATGAATCAAATCCATCATGATATTATCACGACAACCAATAACTTCCTTAAGTGTAACCACACCTTGATCAATCAATTCTTCAGCATTACCCAACCAAACATCAGTACCATGTGATAATCCTGAAATCTGTAATAATTCAGCAAACGTTGTTGGATGCGTCTTTTCCAACATACCACGAACAAATCTAGTACCAAATTCTGGAACACCTAAGGTACCTGTTTTGGAGAATATCTGCTCAGGTGTTACTCCTAACGAATCAGTTCCTCTGAACAATTCCATAACATCTGGATCATCCACCGGAATAGTCTTTGGATCTATTCCAGATAAATCCTGTAAGGTACGAATCATTGTAGGATCATCATGTCCAAGAATATCTAATTTCAAAATATTATCATGTATAGAATGAAAATCGAAGTGAGTTGTCTTCCAAGCTGCATTTTGATCATCAGCTGGATACTGGATCGGTGTAAAATCAAAAATATCCATATAATCAGGAACAACGATAATACCAGCTGGATGCTGTCCAGTTGTACGTTTAACACCCGTTGAGCCCATTGCTAAACGTTCCTCTTCAGCGTTGCGCAATTGCTGACCGGTTAATTCTTCATAATTTTTTACATAACCAAAAGCAGTTCTGTCGGCAATAGTACCAATAGTACCGGCTCGGAATACATGATCTTCCCCAAACAAAACTTTTGTATAATTATGAGCTACTGGTTGGTAGTCACCAGAGAAGTTTAAATCAATATCAGGAACTTTATCACCTTTGAAACCTAAGAAAGTTTCAAACGGAATATCTTGTCCATCCTTTTTCAACTCTGTCCCACATTTAGGACATTTTTTATCAGGTAAATCAAATCCTGATCCTACTTCACCCTTTGTAAAGAACTCTGAGTACTTACATTTAGGACATCTATAATGAGGAGGAAGTGGATTAACTTCAGTAATACCAGTCATTGTCGCAACAAAACTGGAACCAACAGAACCACGAGAACCAACCAAGTATCCATCTTTATTTGACTTATACACTAAACGTTGTGAAATCAAATAGATAACTGAGAAACCATTTCCAATAATACTCTTCAACTCTTTATCCATTCGCTCTTGAACAATTTCAGGCAGGTTTTCGCCATATAGTTCATGTGCCTTGTTCATCGTCAAACTGCGAATTTCTTCCTCAGCACCATCCATTTTTGGAGTATATAGCTTGTCTTTAACAGGTGAAATTTCATCAATTTTATCCATTATTAACTTAGGATTATCTACAATAATCTCTTGTTCGGTCTTATCATCCAAAAAATCGAATTCATCAAACATTTCATCGGTTGTTCTAAATTGAACATCAGGTAAAGTTTGACGAGCAAGAATATTACTCTTTACCGCTTTAATAACAATTTCTCGATAAACCTTGTCGTGAGGATCAAGATAGTGAACATCACCTGTTGTCACAACTGGTTTATTAATTTCTTTACCAAGTTTAATGATATTTTTCAAAATTTCTTCAAGTCCATTTTCATCCTTGATCAATTTTGCATCTAATAAATGTTGATAAACCGGCTTAGGCATAACTTCAAGATAATCATAGTATTGTGCAATTTCGCGAGTATCTTCATACCCTTTCTGCATCATGGTATTAAATACTTCTCCATCTTTACAAGCAGAACCAACCAAAATACCTTCACGGTATTTATTCAATAGACGTCTTGGCACGCGCGCTGTTCGATAATAATATTCCGTCATCGAATATGAAACAATTTTAAACATATTTTTTAAGCCTGCTTGTGTCTGTGCTAATAAAATAGCATGACTAGGACGAGCTTGCTTATATGCTTCTTCACCACCAACATGGTCATTCAATTGCGAGACATTAGTGATTTGGAATTTATCTTCCATTTCTTCGAATAACTTGTACATCAGATACCCTGTTGTTTCAGCATCGGCATTAGCACGATGATGGTGCTCTAAAACAATATTGTATCGCTTTGCCAAAGAATCTAGCTTATGATTGCGATATTCTGAGTGAAGGGTACGTGACATTTCTAGCGTGTCAATTACTGGAACAGATACGCGATTATGTCCCATTCTCGTTAATGCAGAATTTATAAAACCAATATCAAAAGTAACATTATGTCCAGCAAGAATATCATCACCAACAAAATCAATAAACTTCTGAATTATAGTTGCTTCATCAGGCGCATTCTTAACCATATCGTCCGTAATACTAGTTAAACTAGTTGTAAATTCAGATAACGGATGACCTGGGTTAATAAACTCATCAAAGGAATCGATGACTTCGCCATTTTTCATTTTAGTTGCTGCTAACTCAATGATACTGTCATAAACAGCGGATAGCCCTGTTGTTTCCACATCAAAAATAACATACTCTGCCGGATTTAACTCTTCATCACGCAGATTATAAGCAATAGGATTACCTTCATCCACTAAGTCAACTTCAACGCCGTAAGCAATTTTAACACCATATTTTTGACCTGCGCTATATGCTTCGGGGAATGCCTGCAATGCACGATGATCAGTTATCGCAATTGCAGGTTGTCCCCATTCGCTTGCTCGTTTGATTAAGTCAGTTGCACTAGGTATTGCATCCATTTGACTCATATTAGTATGGGCATGCAATTCAATTCGCTTATTGTCTTCAGGTGCCTCATCTTGACGTTCCGCGTGCTTGATAACATTAATATCGTTGGCCATGATGACTAGCTCTCGAGAAAAGTTATCTTCTTGAATATTACCACGGACTCTAATCCAAGATCCTTTATTCAAGCTTTCAAAAAATGCCTCGTCATCTTCACCATTAGAGAATTTCTTAATACTAAATGATGATGTATAATCTGTTACTTTCAAAATCAAAAGTGATCTACCAGACTTTAACTTTCTAACATCAATATCAAAGATATTACCTTCAACGACTTTATTCCTATCTTCTTCATTGATGTTAATCATTTGTATTATCTCAGAATCATCAGGTATCTTACGTCCAACTTTAGATACATTTGATGAAGGTTTCTTGGCCTTTTTTTGTGCAACCTCTTGAACTTTATCCTGAAAATGTTTTGTCTCTTCCTGCTTAGCAGCTTCCAGAGCCTGAGCCTTTTCCTGACCCTTTGCTTCGTCCACATCCAATCTGATCTTAAACGGAGGAAATCCTAAAGACGAATAGGCATCTTGAATACTACCGATCAGTTTTCCATCCATAAAATCAGCTATGAATCCGTTGGAAACCGTCAAAAACACTTGATCATTCTCCAACTTGGGGGGATTTTGACTCATTAATTGAGAAACCACTGGAGATCTTTCTTCACAGTTTTCAAGAACATAATTCCAATAATCACGAATATTTTTTTCATCTAAGTGAGCATTATCAGAATGTACATCAAAGTCAATTGTAGCAATCCCATCAAACGTATCATTCAAAGAACTTTTAAATACTTTGAATTCATTGAACGGAATAACATCTTCAAAATCAAAATGAAAAGTCCAACGACGTGTTTTTTTATGAACTTCCAGTTTATTCAATTTTGCTGTATCAAATAGTTGATCTGATTCAGCTAGATTATCTAATTTGATTTGTTTAATTAATATTTTAAAAAGTTGATTATTATCAGACATATCTTACCTTTCAAGAAATAAAAAAGGCTTAAGCCTCATTACTGATTCTTAAGCAATATTTTTACTGAATTTACTAATTCATCTTTACTTACTTCAATTGTTTCACCAGTGCTTCTGATTTTCAATTCAACTATGTTATCTGCGGCTTTTTTACCAACAGTAATTCTAATTGGCATTCCCATCAAATCTGAATCCGCAAATTTAACACCAGGACGTTCTTTACGATCATCTAGTAAGACATCATAACCTTCATCTTGAAGCATTGATACGATTTCATCACTTAATTTACCTTGAACATCATTATTGTACTTTATTGGAACAACATGTACTTGATATGGTGCCAAAGCAACTGGCCATATAATACCATTCTCATCATTATGTTGTTCAATAATAGCAGACAATAATCGAGAAATACCGATTCCATAGCAACCCATAATTAATGGATTCGATTTTCCGTTTTCATCCAAGAAGTTTGCACCAAGGGCCTTAGAAAACTTAGTTCCTAATTTGAAAATATGTCCAATTTCAATACCACGAGTAAATTTAATATTACCGTGACCATCCGGTGACATTTCGCCTTCCTTAACAACACGAAAATCTCTAAATGATGGTTCTTCATCTGTTATATCTTCAAAATTGGCATTGATCAAATGCTTGTTTGCTTGGTTTGGACCAACGACAAAGTTAGTCAATCCTTCAAGTGAACTATCATATAACACTTGAACATCATCAGACATACCCTTTGGACCGATAAATCCTGGAACGCTGTTAAATAGATTTGTAACCTCTTCAGCAGTAGCTTCTCTCAAGAAATCAGCACCTAAATAATTCTTTAATTTAACATCATTAACTTCATAGTCACCACGAATCATAACTAGAACTGGTTTCTCATCAGCAATATAAGCAACAGCTTTCATAATTATTGATGATTCAACATTTAATAAGGATGCTAAAGTATCGATTGTATGTACATCAGGTGTGTCGACTAATTCAGCAGTTTTGTGTTCCTCACTTGGATTACCTGGCAATTTACTTGCAGCCATCTCTAAGTTAGCAGAATAATCACTATCATCTGAATAAGCAATTGTATCTTCACCAATTTCAGCGATTGCAGAAAATTCCTTGGAATCTGTACCACCCATAGCACCAGCGTCACCAATAATTGAGCGATAGTTCAAACCGCAAATATCAAATATATTACGGTAAGCTTGTTCCATCTGATTAAAGATAACATCTAGTTGATCTTTATTAGCAGTAAATGAATATGCATCATACATATCAAACTCTCTACCACGTAACAATCCATAACGAGGACGATCTTCATCACGATATTTCATTTGCATTTGATACAACACTAGAGGAAGTTTTTTGTAACTATTCAAACTTTCTTTTACAACACTAGTAAATGTTTCTTCATGAGTTGGACCAAGTATAAACTCTCTTTCATGACGGTCATTAACTTTAAATAAAGTTTGACCGTATGTGTCGTAACGTCCACTCTCTTTCCATAAATCAGCAGGAATAATAGCCGGCATGCGCATTTCAGCAGCATCCATTTTATCATTTTCCTTACGAATAATGTCTTCTATTTTACGAATTACTGACCAAGCGAGTGGTAAGTAACTGTAAATACCAGCAGAAACTTGTCTTACATAACCCGCTCTCAACATCAACTGATGACTAATAGCCTCAGCATCCGATGGAGTTTGCTTTAATGTTGGAATATACAGTTTTGATTGTTTCAAATTTTTATCCCCCTATTTTATAAAAAAGCGCTGGATATCATTCCAAGTTACGGCAACCATTAATAAAACCAAAATGCCAACCCCAATTAATGTAATGACATTTTCATATTCCTCAGGTAATGGTTTCCTTCTGATAGCTTCAATGATATTAAGCAAGATTTTACCCCCGTCCAATGCGGGAATTGGTATCAAGTTCACAATACCTAAGTTCATTGACAACATTGACATAAATAAAATTATACTTAGAAGTCCTTGTGATGAAACTTGTGACGTCATCGAATAAATACCAACTGGACCTGATAGTTGATTAATACTGAATCCACCAGTTACCATCTTGCCCAGAACATGAAGTATCTGTAAAGTAGTTTGCCAACTATAAGTGAATCCATATTTTATCTTAGCCATAAAACTATAATCACGTATAGGCATAATTCCTATCTGACCATATTTTTGACCCGATGATTTAATTGTTTTTGGAGTCAATGTGATATTTGAAATATCACTACCTGATTTAACTTTTAAATTAACTTTCTTGTCTGGATATTTTTGAATGTTTAACGATAAGGTATTCCAGTCTTTAGTCTTATGACCATTTACTGCCAATATCTTATCGTTAGCTTTTAATCCAGCTTTGTCAGCAACACTACCATTCTGAATTTCACCTAATTGATTAGTATTCTGAACGACGCCATTCATCATAAAAGCAGCCAATATGGCACATACAACAGCCAATATGAAATTGTTAAACGGACCAGCAAAGTTAGTTATCATACGTTTCCAAACTGAAACGGACTGAAGCTGCACATCACGCGGAGCAATTTGTACCTCAGTACTATCTTCTTCAACAATTGTTGCATCATGATCAACAGAATATGTCTTAATAGCAGTTTCATCACCATTCTCATATCCTTCAATGGTTAATGCATCGACTAAATCTGCTTTTGATATTTGAACAGGAATACCATTGGGATCATATACTTTGCTTGATGTAATGATTTTTACAACTTTTTGATCATCATTCAAAACCAAAGAAGCCATAGTACCCGGTTGTATTTCTGAATCATCTTCTTGTGCTCCAGCCATTCTGACATACCCACCTAAGGGTAATAGTCTCAGCGTATATGTAGTACTACTTTTTCGATACGCAAATAACTTGGGACCCATTCCGACTGAAAATTCTCGTACTAAAATACCAGATTTTTTTGCGGCATAGTAATGTCCAAATTCATGGACAATTACTAAAATTCCAAAAACAATAATAAATGTGATTATCGCGGTCATTTTTACCTCCACGAATCGCCTATACTAGGCCAAAAATGTGTAACAAAGGTAAGACAATTAACATACTGTCAAATCTGTCTAATATTCCACCATGACCAGGCAAAATATTTCCAGAATCCTTTACTTTATAATATCTCTTATAAGCTGACTCAATTAAATCACCCATTTGTCCGAACACTGAAAGGACAAATGCAATCAATAGCATTGAAATCATTGAATATTGCTGTGGTACAAAATACATATAAGCACCAGAAAGTACTAAGGCAGAGACAACTCCTCCAATAGTACCTTCCCATGTCTTATTAGGACTAATAGCTGGCCATAATTTATGTTTACCAATCTTACGTCCGAATGTGTAAGCAAAAATATCTGTTGACCATACAACAATCAAGGCGAACATCAATAAGCCCAGGCCACCTTCTGAGTTTCTTACTGAAGCAAGATAATGGAATCCTGTACCAATATAAATCATTGAGACTACAGAAACACCTGCATCTTCAAAATTAAACTTATTTTTCGTTAAAACAGTAATTATCAATAACAATACTGCAAAAACATAAAATACATCTAAACGGGTAAAACTCGACGGTAACCATCCCTTGTAAAAATTTAACGGGACAGCAATTGCCAATGTTCCTAATAGTGTGATCACAAAATCAATTGAAACAATGATTCGTTTTCGCATAATATAAATTTCAAATATACCTACTACTGCTAATGCAGCTGCTGCAATTTCAAGCCATATTCCACCTGCAAGTAGAATTGGAATGAAAATTGCCAAAGCAATAACAGCTGTTATTACACGTTGTCTCATAATCTTCCCCCAAATTAAATAGCGCCAAATCGACGATCTCGATCATTGAATAACTTAATATCCTCAATCAAATTATCCTTTGTAAAATCAGGCCAGTATGTTTTATCAAAGACCATTTCTGTATATGCTAATTGCCATAACAAGAAATTAGAAATTCTTTCTTCACCACTAGTTCTGATTAACAAATCAGGATCAGCTAAACTTCCCAATGGACTAGTTAATAGCTGATCCGCAAATAATTTATCATCAATGTCATCTGGACTAATTGAACCATTAACTGCTTCTTTTGCCAAATTTTTTGCCGCGTTAACAATTTCTGCACGTCCACCATAGTTGAATGCAAAATTTAAAATCATACCAGTGTTATCTTTTGTATCATCCATAGCTTTAAAAACAACTTTTTTTGTTTTCTCAGGCAAATGATCAGTAAATCCAGTGACTAAAACTTTGATATTTTCTTTAATTAAGTCAGGCATAAATGTTCCAAAGAAATCTACAGGTAGACGCATCAAAAAGCTGACTTCTTTACTAGGTCTACTCCAATTCTCTGTAGAAAAGGCGTAAAGGCTTAAAACCTTAACGCCCATATGACTAGCTGCAGTAGCGATCCTCTTAACATTATTCATGCCTTCCTTGTGTCCAGCAATACGTGGTTGTCCGCTACGTTTAGCCCATCTACCATTACCATCCATAATGATAGCTATATGCTCTGGAACTCTTAACTCAGAACTTAATGAACTATTATTAATTTCTGCCATA
Source organism: Companilactobacillus insicii (assembly GCF_003946015.1). Lineage (GTDB taxonomy): Bacteria > Bacillota > Bacilli > Lactobacillales > Lactobacillaceae > Companilactobacillus > Companilactobacillus insicii. The sequence goes on along the minus strand of NZ_RHNU01000001.1, from coordinate 57,204 downwards.
AAACATTGCTCCGAAGGTTACCCTTCAGTGATTTCCTTTTCCTTATCCGCAGCTATTTGATTAATGTCAGCTACCGCTTTATCAGTTACTTTTTGAATTTGACTCTCCAAATCGTGTAAGTCATCTTCAGTAATATCACTATTCTTTTCTTGTTTCTTTATATCATCCATTGCATCACGTCTAACATTACGAACAGCAATTCGAGTCTCTTCAGCTTCTTTACCAACTTGTTTAGCAATTTCCTTACGACGCTCACCTGTCAATTGAGGAATAACAAGTCTTATTACATCACCATCATTTGCGGGATTCAATCCTAAATCAGACGAATTAATTGCATGCTCAATTGCATCTAAAGCTGATTTATCATAAGGCGAAATCAATAAAACACGAGCCTCAGGGATATTAATGGACGCAACTTGATTCAAGGGTACTAATGTACCGTAATATTCTACCTTAATATTATTAAGAATTGATGCATTAGCTTTACCTGCACGGATATTAGCCAATTCTTTTCTTAAAACTTCAATAGATTTGGTCATATTTTCTTTAGCTTTTGAAACTGCATTATTTTCAGTCATTGCTACCACCCTTTATAATTGTTCCAATGTTTTCACCTTGGACAACTTTTTTAATATTTTCTGGTTCGTTCAGATTGAATACAATCAATGGGATATTATTATCCATTGACAATGAAGAAGCAGTTGAGTCCATTACGCCAAGATTCTTATTAATAATATCAAGCTGTGTCAACTCATCATACTTTTTAGCATTTGGATCCTTCTTAGGATCAGCTGAATAAACGCCATCAACATTATTTTTAGCCATCAAAATAACATCTGCTTCAATTTCAGCTGCACGCAATACAGAAGTAGTATCCGTTGAGAAGTATGGATTACCAGTACCACCTGCAAATATCACTACACGTCCCTTTTCGAGATGTCTAACAGCTTTTCTTCTGATGTAAGGTTCTGCAACTTGTCTCATCTCAATCGAAGTCTGAACGCGTGTAGGTACATCCAATTGTTCCAAACCATCTTGTAATGCCAAACCATTCATAACTGTAGCCATCATACCCATATAATCCGCTTGAGCACGATCCATTCCCATTTCAGCGCCTGTTTCGCCACGCCAAATGTTACCACCACCACAAACGATAGCAACTTGAACACCTAGTTCATGTACACTTTTAATTTGTTCTGCGATTTTTTTGATTACTGGAGGGTTAATTCCAAATCCCTTTTCTCCAGCCAATGCCTCACCGGAAACTTTTAATATAATTCTTTTATACTTGATATCAGGCATAAGTACTCTCCTTTAATTTTGCTACTAAACATTTTAACATAATCAATTACAGTAGATTGTATTAATAAACAATTTTACACAAAAATTGAATGAATTGTGGCTTATATACAAGAAAAGATCGTTTAATTCAAATGAATTAAGCGATCCCCTCTATAAGTTTTATAATTTAATTATTTGATTTGGTTCATAACTTCGTCAACAAAGTTTTCTTGAGCTTTTTCAATACCCTCTCCAACTTCAAAACGAACATATGAAACTAATGAACTCTTCTTTGATTCAACATATTGTTGAACAGTCATATCTGAATCCTTAACAAACTCTTGATCAGCCAAACTAATTTCTGACAAGTACTTGTTTAAGCGTCCTTCTACGATTCTTGGAATAATCTTTTCAGGCTTACCTTCAGCTTTTGTTTCTTCAGTGAATACTTTCTTTTCGTGTTCCAAAACATCAGCAGGTACAGAATCACGGTTCAAGTATGTTGGGTTAATAGCAGCAACGTGCATAGCAACATCCTTAGCAACTTCTTCATCAGAACCATTAAGAACTGTAAGAGCAGCAATCAATCCACCATTATGTAAATATGAACCGAATACTTGTGAATCACTCTTTTCAACTACTTGGAAACGTCTCAAAGTAATCTTTTCACCAATAACGGCTGTTAATCCAGTAATAGCGTCATTAATTGTTTCGTCACCAGCTTTAAGAGCTAGTGCTTCGTCCATTGTCTTTGGTTCGTTTTCAACAAGAGCTTTACCAATCTTAGCAACAAGATCTTTGAACTTATCATTTGATGAAACAAAGTCAGTTTCTGAGTTAACTTCATAGATAGCAGCTTTGTTACCAGAAATAACGATTTCTGCTAGACCTTCAGCAGCAATACGGTCATTCTTCTTGGCAGCCTTAGCAATACCTTTTTCACGAAGTTCGTCGATAGCTTTTTGCATATCACCATCAGCAGCAACCAATGCCTTTTTAGCATCCATCATACCAACGCTTGTCTTATCACGTAATTCTTTAACTTGAGCAGCAGTAATTTTAGCCATGAATATCCTCCAGTCGTATAAATAAAGCCATCTTGTTCAGATGACTCTATCTATAACTATTATCTTTTTATTTTTCTTCGTTACCATTATCAGCTGATTCAGCAACATCTTCAATAGACTTGTCGTCTGATGCAGCATTATCATTCTTAGCAAAATCATCAGTAGATACTGATTCTTCACCTTGTTTACCTTCAACAATAGCATCAGCCATCTTAGATACGATTAGGCGAACGGCACGAATAGCATCGTCATTTGATGGGATGATAACATCAATGTCATCAGGATCAGTGTTTGTATCAACCATAGCTACGATAGGAATGTTAAGTTTCTTAGCTTCGTTAACAGCAATGTTTTCCTTATGAGGGTCAACAATGAACATAACATCAGGAATTCTTGGCATATCTTCGATACCACCAAGGAATTTCTCTAACTTAGCTTGTTGTTTTGTAAGTAAAGCAACTTCTTTCTTAGGAAGACGTTCGAAAGTACCATCTTCAGCCATTGCTTTAATATCCTTTAATCTCTTAATACGTTTTTGAATTGTGTTCCAGTTAGTCAATGTACCACCTAACCAACGATGGTTAACATAGTATTGACCAGCACGTGTAGCTTCTTCTTCAATAGCATCTTGTGCTTGTTTCTTAGTACCAACGAATAAGAAGATACCATCATCACCGGCAACAGCCTTCATATAGTTGTAGGCATCGTCGATCATGCGAACTGTTTTTTGTAAATCAATGATGTAAATACCATTTCTTTGTGTAAAGATAAATGGCTTCATCTTAGGGTTCCAACGTCTTGTTTGGTGTCCAAAATGTACACCGGCTTCAAGTAGTTGTTTCATAGAAATAACTGACATAAAAAATTCCTCCTGGTTTTTACCTCCACTTAAGTCATATTCAGTTGACACGCCAAAGCGCACCAACAACTGAATCATTAAGTGTGTGTATTCAATACAAGAAAATATTATAATGGAAATTTTTTATGAAATCAAGAATTCTTGCCAATTAATTCCGTGACTTCTTAAAAAAAGTTCTTTTTTCTTGCGACTAAACTTTTTTAATTCGATTTCTCTCTTTAATGCTTCAGATTTACTATGTAATTTTTCTTTATACATCAGCTTTACTGGTAAACGAGTTTTAGTATATTTAGCTCCTTTACCTAAATTATGAGTTGCAACCCGCTTCGTCACATTATTACTGGTACCAATATAAAATGTCTTATCTGCGCACAATAGAATATAAACAAAGTACTCATTATTAGCCATCAATTATTTTACGTCCCTCCACACTCAATTCATTACCATCATACATAATCAAATCTGGTTGTATAATCAAGGAATTTTCTTTAACTGTCTTCACAGCATCAATCAAGACCAAATTAGCGTTATCTGATATATGTGATCGAACAAATCTTATTTTTTTTGGCTGTAGACGATTTTGCGACATTTTAACGAATAATTCACTCAGCCTATCGGGACGATACACCATGTATACATGCGAATTTTCTTTTAATAAAACCTTGATTGTATATAAGACCTCACTTAAATCCGTTTTGATTTCATGCCTTGCAATAGCTAAGACTTGATTATTCTTCGTTTGTGTTGTTTCCTTTGAGGTAAAATAAGGTGGATTACAAACAATCATATCAATTGAATCATGATTTAGCTTGTCTTGAATATTTTTAATATCCGAATTAATAACTTGTACTTGTTCACCAATATGATTGTACTCAATACTTTTTTCTGCTAATTTGGATAATTCTTTTTGTAACTCAACCAAATAAATACTTGCTGTGGTCTTCGACGATAGGCTCAATCCAATTGCACCATTTCCAGAACATAAATCAACAATTTTACCTTTTTTTACAGTTTTAGCAAAATTATAAAGTAAAATGGTATCTAGATTAAAAGAATACAGATTTTTATCTTGAAAAATTGTTATTCCGCTTTTTGAAATTTCATCTTGAGAAAGATTCGACATGAAGCACCTGCTTTGTGGTATTTTATTAAAGTAAAAATTAATTTTGGGAGAATGATAATTAATGTTTTATAAATTCATCCGTATAATCGCCAAGGGAATTGTCTTTTTACTTAATGGTAAGTTTGACATTGAAGGTAAAGAGAACCTTCCTAATAAACCCTTTATAATTGTTGCACCACACAGAACGTGGTGGGAACCAATATTTTTTGCACTAGTAATTGCCCCACGAGAAGCAACATTTATGGCTAAAATAGAACTATTCAAAAATCCGATTTTAAGATACATATTAGTCCACGCTCATGCATTTCCAGTTGATAGGAAGCATCCTGGTCCTTCGGTTATAAAAACTCCAGTCAAGGCATTAAAGAAAAAGGGGCAGATCCTAATAATGTTTCCATCTGGAACTCGCTATTCCGAAGACCTAAAAGGTGGAGCATCACTGATAGCTAAAATGTCAAAGGCTCCCCTAGTACCATTCGTTTATCAAGGACCATTAAAATTTACTGGATTACTAAAACATCAGAAAATAACCATCGGTGTTGGACCCGAAATAGATTTTGATTTTAAAGCAAAACTCGATGAAAAGCAAACTAAGCAAGTAAATGATGACATGGAAATTGCATGGAACCAACTTGACAAAAAAATAAATCCTGATTTTAAATATATTCCACCAGTAAAAAAATAGCTTAATAAAGTATATTACAAAAAATCCTACAACAGTAAACAGTTATGTTTACTATTGTAGGATTTTTTAGATTGAATTATTACCAATATCTGTTCTATAAAAAATATTAGTATGATCTAATTTTTTTACGTTTGTATAAATTTCTCTCTGAGCGTCAAGTAAGTTTTCAGAATGTGTTTTTAAAACAAAGAGGCGACCTCCATTAGTCCAAAAAGAAGTGTCCTTCATTTTAATACCAGCATAATTGATTTTGCAATTTAATGAATCAAAAGATTCAGTAGATCCTAAAGTTGCGTCCTTAATAGGTGCTTCTGGATATCCTTTGCTTGAAATAAAAACACCCAAGTCTAATCCAGAATTTTTCCAATGAATTTCAGGAATATCATCATTCAAAATGGAAAAAATCACGTTTGACAGATTGGTTTGCAATCTAGGTAAAACGACCTCAGTTTCCGGATCTCCAAATCTAACATTGAATTCAATTACTTTAATTCCTTTATTAGTTAAAATCAATCCTGCATACAAAACTCCGGTATATTTTATTCCTTCTTCAACCAAGATATCGACAAATGGCTTTAAAACCTTGTTTATTGCTTGATTATAAATTGACTCAGAAATATTTTTCACTGGACATACAGCTCCCATACCACCTGTATTGGGACCCTTATCTCCATTGTTTAACTTTTTATAATCCTGCGCAGCAGGCATTGGATAAAACTTACCGTTATTCACAAATGCCATTAATGAAAATTCTTCGCCATCCAAATATTCTTCAATAACAACTTTATGTGTCTCAAACTTATGACTATTTAGTAGTTCAGAAACAACATTTAGCGCATCGTCTTGATTTTCAACAATATATACACCTTTGCCCGCAGCTAACCCATCGGCTTTAATTACAAGCGGATAGTCTGACTTACGTTTGATATATTTCTCAGCTAGAGAGAACTCGGTAAACTCACAAAATTCAGCTGTAGGAATACTAGCCAACTTAAGAAGTGATTTAGTAAAAGCCTTCGAACCTTCAATTCTTGCGGCCTTTTTATTTGGTCCAAAAATTCTCAATCCATGTGCTTCAAAAAAATCAACAACACCATTAACCAATGGTTCTTCCGGACCAACAATAGTAAATGCTATGTTTTCTTTAATAGCAAAATTAACCAGGCCTTCAAAATCATTTTCCAAAATCGGCACAGTTCTTATTCCTGAATGGTTCATACCATCGTTTCGTGGAGCACAAAAAATTTGATTACTATCTGATGACAGTGCTTCACAAATGGCATGCTCTCGTGCACCAGAACCTATTACTAATATTTTCATGTAGCACCTCTTAATGTCTAAAATGACGTCTACCTGTGCAGACCATAGCAATGCCATATTTATTAGCCATATCTATTGAATCTTGATCATGGATTGAGCCGCCAGGTTGAATAATTGCTGTAACACCGTGTTCTGCAGCATATTGAACACAATCATCCATTGGGAAAAATGCATCTGATGCCATAACTAAAGGAGAATTTTTATCGTCATTTGACTCTTCTTGATCAATTGCAATTTTAACTGACCCAATTCTATTCATTTGACCAGCACCAACACCAAGTGTCTTATCGATTGACGAAATAATAATTGCATTACTTTTGACATGCTTTACTACTTTTTGTCCAAATAATAATGCCTTGATTTCTTCCTCAGTTGGTTTTTTTTCCGTCACTACTTCAAAGTCATCAACTGTATCAGTTACAACATCTCGTTCTTGAATCAATAAGCCACCCATAACAGACGTATATTCATATTTTTCAGAATTTTTAGATTCATCAAAATTAACAGTTAACAATCTAATATTCTTTTTAGTTTCCAATATTTCAAGTGCTTCATCAGTAAAACTTGGGGCAATAACTATTTCAAGGAATATTTTATGTAGCTCTTCAGCTATTTCGGCAGTAACTTCTCTATTGAATGCGACAATCCCTCCAAAAATAGAAATTTTATCTGCACTATAGGCTTTTTGCCATGCTTTATAAATGCAATCATCATCAACTCCCACACCACATGGATTCATATGTTTCAATGCAGCAACACAGGGTTGATCAAAATCTGCAACGATTCTTAATGCAGCATCAGCATCTTTTATATTATTGAAGGATAATTCTTTCCCATGCAACTGTTTAGCAGAAGCAATGGAATATTCGGATGGTAATGAACTCTTATAAAAGGCAGCCTTTTGATGTGAATTTTCTCCATATCTCAATGATTGTTGAAAATCATATGAAATTGTTTCAACATCAGGGAATTCCTCATCACTTAAATTAGTAAGATACTTTGAAATAATACTGTCATACTGTGCAGTATGTCGGAACGCTTTTGCAGCAAGGCTCTGTCTAAATTTAATATCATCTAATTCATCAATCATATTTAAAACAGATTCGTAGTCAAGTTGATCTACAACAACGTAGACACTTTTATAATTTTTTGAAGCTGAACGAATCATTGATGGACCACCGATATCAATTTGTTCAATTGCTTGATCTATTGTCACGTCTGGTTTTGAAATGGTTTCCTTGAAGGGATACAAATTAACACAAACTAAATCAATAGTTTCAATATTTAATTTACGCAAGGTTTCCATATGTTCAGGATTATCGCGCTTTGCTAATAAGCCAGCATGAACTTTAGGATGTAAGGTTTTTACACGTCCATCAAGTATTTCTGGAAATTCTGTAACCTCATCAATTTCAATAACAGGTATTTCATTTTCTTGCAATTTTTTATAAGTCCCACCAGTTGAAATGATTTCAAAATCTTTTTCTACTAGTCCCTTTGCAAAATCTACAACACCTGTCTTATCTGAAACACTAATAAGCGCTCTTTTCAAAATGATCATTCCTACTTTCTTTTTTTATAAGATCGAGAATAACTTGAATATACATTTCATGTTCTTTGTCATGAATTCTTTGCTCTAAAGATTCAACGGAATCATTAGAAAATATAGGCACTTCATTTTGGCAAATAATTGGACCAGTATCTACTCCCTCATCAATATAATGAATTGTTACACCAGTTTTTTGTTCACCTGAATCAAATGCACGTTGAATTGCATCAAGACCAGAAAATTTTGGCAGTAATGAGGGATGAATATTAATAATTTTATTAGGGTATGCAGTTAATAATGTTTCTGTTACAACTCGCATATAACCTGCTAAAAAGATATATTCCAAATTTAACGGTAATAACTTTTCAATAATTTTTTTTTCATAAGTATTTCTATCCGGGAACTTTTTTAATTCATTAACAAATACCGGTATGTTATATTTTTGAGCTTTAGAAATCACTTCTGCACCCGGTTGATCGCAAACCAACATCTCAATTTCTAATCCACTATCCTTAAGGATTTGAGAACTGGCAATCGCATCAAAATTAGTACCGTGACCTGAGGCAAATATTGCTACTCGCATACTACTCTACCCCCATCAATTTAATGGAGGATTCTTGAGATTGTTGAATATCACCAATAATCCAGGCCTGTGTATCAGCAGAATTCAGATTTGCTAATACTTCACTTGCACTTGATGAATCAACAGCCAGTACCATACCTAACCCCATATTAAAGATATGATACATATCATCTTCTTTAATATTTCCATATTTTTTTACCACATCGAAAATTTTATTTTTAGGCCATTTATTAACATCAATAAATGCAGCCATACCTGCAGGTAACATACGAGGAATATTTTCATAGAATCCACCACCGGTTATATGTGCAATGCCATGGATCAATTTTTTCCTTAACAGTGGTAAAACATCCTGAACATAAATTTTTGTTGGACTTAACAAATATTCACCAAGTTCTTTATCATCTAGTTCTGATAACTTTGAGTGCATATCAAATGTATTATCTTTGAAAAAGATTTTTCTAATCAGGGAATATCCATTAGAGTGCAAACCACTGGACGCAATTCCTATCAAAACATCCCCATCCTTTACATTTTCCTTGAGTAAAATATCATCCTTATCAGCAATACCCACAGAAAAACCGGCAATATCATAACTTGTATCGGAATATACATCTGGCATTTCTGCCGTTTCACCACCAATTAAGTCTGCTCCTGCTTGACGGCAACCTTCTATCACACCAACTAATATTTGCTCAATTTTTTCATCAACTTTTCCAGTTGAAATATAGTCCAAAAAATAAAGAGGCCTGGCTCCTTGAGCCAAAATATCATTTACACACATTGCGACACAATCAATTCCAATAGTATCCAAAGCGCCATTTTCAGTTAATAATATTTTCGTTCCAACACCATCGTTACTAGAAATCAAAACTGGTTTTCTATAACCTTCAGGAATCTCGTACATGCCACCAAAGTTTCCAATGTTTAAAGATTTGTCCGATGTATTCTCTTTAACGAATTTAGATATTTTGTATCCGGATTCTACATCAACACCCGCGTCTTTATAAGGATTTGACATATTGATCTCCTTTATGATTCATTTTCTGCATAATCGTATAAATAAGCAGGATATTGTCCATTAAAATATGATAAATCTAAACCTGAATCTGGTAATAAACCATCATTGTTGATGCCAATAGCATCTACTAATCCATCTTCACTCAAAAATTCTAAAGAATCAGCGTCAAACATTTTACGCATCTCTTCATTTGTCTTATGTGATGCAATCAATTCACTTTTCTTTTGAATATCTATTCCAAAAAAGCAAGGATATTTGAATTGAGGTGAAGCAATTCTTAGATGCACTTCACTAGCACCGGCATTACGCAACATTCGAACAATGTATGCACAAGTAGTACCTCTAACGATGGAGTCATCAACCAAGATAACTCTTTTACCTTCGACTACCCCTTTTACTGCTGCCAGTTTTTGACGAACGCTCTTTTCACGTAATTCTTGAGTTGGTTGAATGAATTCTCGACCCATATACTGATTCTTTATCAAACCCATTTCGTAGGGCAATTTACTCTTTTCAGCATAACCACTAGCTGCAGATAATGAAGAATTTGGTACTCCAACAACAATATCTCCGTCAACAGGATGTTCCATCGCTAAATTTGATCCCATGCGTTTTCTTGCTGAATGTACATTTATTCCTAATAAGTTTGAATCTGCTCTAGCAAAATATACAAATTCCATTGAACAAAATGCCGGTTTAACTTTTTTAGTCCAATGATCGATATTAATTCCATCATCATTAATAGTTATTAATTCACCTGGCAAAACATCGCGAACAAACTTGGCGTTAACTGCATCCAGTGCACATGTTTCACTAGCAACTACGTAAGATCCATTTTCAAGTTGTCCAATTGACAAAGGTCTAAATCCGTTGCTATCTAGCGCAACAATTAAGGCATCCTTTGTTAATAGTAAGTATGCAAATCCACCCTGAATTTGATTCAAAGCTTCTTTTACTCTATCCGTCAACTTGTCCTTCTTTGACAACTTAATTAAGTGCATCAAAACTTCAGAATCTGAACTAGATTTAAAAATATGTCCACTTTCTTCTAATTCTTTTTTTAGAGTAATTGAGTTAGTTAAATTTCCATTGTGTGCTAACGCAAATTGCTCATTTGTAAAGTCAAACAACAACGGTTGAACATTCTCTATTTTATTTTCACCAGCAGTTGAATAACGAACATGACCAATTGCGGATGTTCCGGTTAAGGAATACAAATTATTTTTATTACTAAATACTTGAGATAATAATCCTAGATTACGATATCCTAATAATTTTCCATTATCATTTGTTACTATTCCGGCGCCTTCTTGTCCTCTATGCTGTAAGCTATGCAAACCTAAGTATGTTAAATAATTTACGTTATCTGCACCCCAAATACCAAAAACTCCACATTCTTCATTTAAACTTCTTAATTCATTAAGCATGGTATAGCCTCTTTCCAGTTATCAAGGGCTTCACTAAGTTCAATATCTAAGTTTTCATCAGCAGTTTGAATCGAAAACGTTGAATCATTAGTTACAAAACCGAGACACTCAAAATTATCGTTAAATAAATCTTCAATTGATTCCTTATTTTTACTATCAACTGTAATCAAATATCTAGATTGTGTTTCTGAAAACATCTGTTTAGATGTAAGTGTAGTTTGAATATTAAATCCTAAATTATTATCGAAGGCAGATTCAGATAAAGCAGCTACTAGCCCACCTTCTGATAAGTCATGACAACTCTTTATCAAATGCTTTTGAATCGCATCCAAAACAATTTCTTGATTTTTCTTTTCTGCATTTAAATCTATTTCGTTTAATCGACCTTCAACACGACCTAAAAGCTGATTTTGAATTTCTGATCCATTAAAATCATTTCCAGTACTTCCTAATAGATAAATCAAATCTCCAGATTTCTTAAATGCTGAGGTTGTAATATTACTAATATCTTCGATTAATCCAACCATTCCAATCATTGGACTTGGATAGATTGCTTCCTTATTAAATTCATTGTACAAAGATACGTTTCCAGAAATAACTGGAACATCTAGATGCTTACAAACGTCCGCAATCCCCTGTACACTTTGATCTAATTCCCAGAATATTTCGGGATCTTCTGGATTTCCATAGTTTAGACAATCAGTAATACCGACTGGAATACCACCAGTTGAAACAATATTTCTTGCAGCTTCCAAAACTGTGACTTGCCCACCAATATATGGATCAACGTAGACGTATCTTGAATTACTATCATTTGTAGAGGCAATTGCTTTTTTTGTTCCTCTAATTCTGACTACTCCAGCATCACTACCTGGTCTCACTACAGTATTACTTTTAACTTGTGAGTCGTAAGTTTCATACAAGTACCTCTTTGAAGCAATTGTTGGACTGGATAAAACATTTAGCCACGATTCTTTAAACGATGCTATTTGAGGATCAAATTGTTCTCGATCTTCACTAATTCTTTTAGGTTTAATTCCATGGTGATCATACTCTGGAACTTCATCTGTCAAACTATCAACTGGAATATCAACAACCAATTTACCTTCATGGAAAATTTTGTATTGCTTATCTGATGTAACTTTTCCAATAGTTACTGCATCAAGATTATATTCATCAAAAAAATTCAATACATTTTTTTCAAATTCTGGTTTTATACATAAAACCATGCGCTCTTGAGATTCGGACAACATCATTTCATATGCGGTCATACCCTTTTCACGTTGTGGTACATTATCTAAATTAAGCATAAGTCCACTTTTCGTTTTTGAAGCCATTTCAGCGGTTGACGAAACTAATCCTGCTGCACCCATATCTTGAACACCCAAAATCCAATCTGAATGTTCCTGAATGATTTCAACACAGGCATCCATCAACAATTTTTCAATAAATGGGTTCCCAACTTGCACAGCTGAACGTTGCTTCTTTTTCTTGTTAGAGAATTCATCTGAAGCAAACGTTGCCCCATGAATGCCATCACGCCCGGTTGTTGAACCAACATATACAATTAGATTATTATTTCCACTTGCTTGACCATGCTTAAATTGCGTGTTGTCTAATAATCCTATACACATTGCATTTACTAATGGATTTTTCTCATAACATTTTTCAAAAGAAATTTCTCCACCAATTGTTGGAATACCGATACAGTTACCATAACCACCAATACCTGCCACAACTTCTTTAACTAAGTGCTTGGTTTGATTATTGTCTAACGAACCAAACTTAAGACTGTTTAACAATGCAATAGGTGTAGCTCCCATTGAAAAAATATCTCTAATAATACCGCCAACACCAGTAGCGGCCCCTTGATACGGTTCAACAGCTGATGGATGATTATGGCTCTCGGCTTTAAAAACTACCGCCTGATCGTCACCAATATCGATAATTCCGGCATCTTCACCTGGTCCTGCAAGTACGCGTGAACTATCATTAGGTAATTTTCGTAATACCTTTTTAGAATTTTTATATGAACAATGTTCGCTCCACATTACGGAATACAAACCCGTTTCTGTGTAATTTGGTAAGCGTCCTAAGATCTTCTCACTAATAAAACTATACTCAGCTTCACTTAGTCCCCATGTTTTATAAATTTTGTCTTCTTTGATTTGTATAGGTGTTGGTTCACTCACTATTACTGTACCTCACTCTTTTGAGTTTCTAGCATTGATTTAAACAAGTTCAAACCATCAGCTGATCCAAGAATATTTTCAATTGCTCGTTCTGGATGAGGCATCATTCCCAGAACATTTTTTTGTTTATTCGTAATTCCAGCAATTCTATCAACACTTCCATTAACATCACTGTCATATCTGAACACAATTTGATTATTTTCATTCAATCCATGCAGCGTTTCTGAATCACAATAATAACGACCTTCACCATGTGCAATTGGAATTGTAATTTTTTCTTTAAAATCATATTTACTAGTGAATAAAGTTTTATTATTTTCAACGGTTAAGCCTACTTGTTCACAAATAAATCTATTTTGACGATTATTGGTCAATGTTCCTGGCAATAAACCTATCTCCGTTAAAATTTGGAATCCATTACAAATACCTAGGACAGGTTTCCCTTGATTTGCTAAGCGTATAACTTCGTCAATAATCGGAGCGTGGCTTGCAATAGCACCACTTCTTAAGTAATCTCCATACGAAAATCCACCAGGAATTAAAATACCATCATATCCTTCTAATGATTTTTCTTTATAGCTTACAAGGTTTACCTCTTGATTGATGCCTTCTTTTATTGCGTGATACAAATCCATATCACAATTAGACCCTGGGAATGTTATGACCGCAAAGTTCATTGAATATCCCCCACAATTTCGTAGCGATAACTTTCAATATTAGGGTTTGCTAATAAGCCATCGCAGATTTCATCGACATCCTTTTCTAAATCATTACTATTGTTGTCGAATTTAATCTCGAAATACTTTCCCATTCTTACTTCTGATACATTTTCATAACTCATAGTGTGAGTCGCATCTTTAATAGCCTCACCTTGAACATCAACAACAGAATCTTTTAACATAACGTATACTTTGACAAGAATCATATTTTTCTCCTTATTTAGCTGTTAATCTATCCAGCACTTTTTGATATGTTTCAACTAAATCACCTTTTTTTTGTCTAAATATATCTTTATCCAATGAGTTGTGACTTGTTTGATCCCACAGGCGGCAGTTATCTGGTGAAAATTCATCTACCAAGATTATTTCGTTATCCAATCGGCCAAATTCCAACTTGAAATCGATTAAATCCAACTGTTTGTCTGCAAAAAACTTAACTAATAAATCATTAATCTTTAATGCTTGATTCTTTACATAATCTATTTCACTTTGGGTTGCGATGCCTAGAGCCAATACCTGAGAGTCGTTGATGAATGGATCATCTAACTTATCACTTTTGAAGTAAAATTCTATTATTGGTGTTTCTAAAGTTTCACCATCAATCAAATCAAACTTTCTAGCTAGACTTCCAGAAACTCTATTCCTTAGAACAACTTCTAATGGAATAACTTCTGTTTTCTTTATTAATTGTTCATGCTCTGAAATATTTTTAATTACGTGTGTTTTAATTCCATTTTTTATTAAGTAATCAAAAATTATTGTTGAAATGTTGCAATTAAGTTCTCCTTTACCGGGAAACATCTCTTTCCTTTTACCGTTCAAAGCTGTTGCTTGATCCTTATAAACAACTAGTAATTCATCTTCATTTTCAGTTTTAAATAAATCCTTAGCCTTACCAGAATAGATTAATTCGTTTGTCATGATTTCTCCTATATGTTCCAAATTGGATTATGTTTAATTTCATTCTCAGAAACCTCAATATCATCAGTCAAAATAGTTATATGACCCATTTTTCGGTTCTTTTTAACCTCGTCTTTTCCATAATCATGAAAATGCCAATCAATATGATGAAATACCTCTGTACGAGCATTCTTCAAATGTTGGCCTAGGACATTAACCATAATTGCCGGTTTAAATTGTTCAATACCAGGCATTGGTAAATTGCAAACACCTCTAATATGAGCATCAAATTGTGAAATATTGCATGCCTCAATTGTTAAGTGACCCGAATTATGTGGTCTAGGTGCAATTTCATTGACAAATAACTCGTTTTTATCGGATACAAAAAATTCAACACACATAGTTCCAACTAGCTCAAGTTTTTCAGAAATACCTTCTGCAATTTTATGAATTTCATTGCTCATTTGTTTACTGATTCTTGCCGGGCTAATACTCAAATGTAAAATATTATCCCTGTGTATATTTTCAATTACTGGAAAAACCGATGTTTTACCGGAAATATTTCTAGAAATTACTACTGAAACTTCCTTCTTCAAGTTAATAGTCTGTTCTAATATACATTCTCCTGTATCTATTAATTCTTTAACTCCTTCTATAGAAGTCGTTCGTAATCTAATCTGACCCTTGCCATCGTACCCACCACGAACTGTTTTTAGAATCGATGGGAATCCAATAGCTGATACTCCTTCTTCAAAATCTTGCATATTGTTGATTACTGCATGTGGTACAACAGGAAAATTATTATCTTCTAAAAAATTTTTTTCTAATATTCTATTTTGCGTAATTGTTAAAGCCTTTGTTCCCTGTGGAATTTTCGTATATTTAGAGACCTCATTAATAGTCTCAGCATCAACATTTTCAAATTCATAAGTTAAAACATCTACATGCTTTGCAAGTTCTATTAATGAATCCAAATCATCATACTGTGCTACTACCTGTCCATCTGATACTTGAGCAGCAGGACAATTATCTTGTGGATCTAGAATAATTACTTTATAACCCATTTCCTTAGCGGAAAAAGCCATCATTTGTCCCAACTGACCTCCACCAATAATTCCAATTGTTGATCCTGAGAATATTTGACTATTCAAGATTTTTCCCACTTTCCACTGACTTATCATGCATTTTATTTTGATAGTCTATTAAATTCATGGCATATTGCTTTTTCTCTATAGCACAAATTTTTGTAGCCAAAATTGCTGCATTAGTAGCACCAGCATCACCAATAGCCACGGTTGCAACAGGTACACCACTTGGCATTTGAACAATAGACAATAAAGAATCAATTCCACTCAATGCATTTGACTTTACGGGTACACCGATAACTGGAAGAATCGTTGACGAGGCCACCATACCAGGCAGATGAGCTGCTCCACCAGCACCAGCAATGATAACTTTGAAATGATTTGCGGCAGCACCTACAGCAAAGTCGAGCATTTCTTGAGGCATCCGATGCGCTGAAATCACCTTTACTTCATAAGTAACTTCAAGTTGTTCAAGAGTTTCTATGGTTTTTTCCATAGTTTTTAAATCTGAAATTGAACCCATAATTATTGCAACATCTTTCATTATTCGTTTACCCTTTCTAATTAGTAATCAAATTCTATCAGCTATTATTTTATTTTTCAAGCAAAAGACGTACATTAATATCTATAATTTTAATAATCATTCGTGAATTCGCTTTAAAAAAAGAAATATTACTTTACAAAAATAAAAAAGTTCGCGAATTATTAACATAATTATTATTTAAATAAAAAAATAGGTTAATCAAGATTACCTTAATAATCTTGATTAACCTATTTCCAACATAAAATCTATTTTTTGTTGTTTTCTTTTTTTTGTTGTGCTTTCATTGAGCTCATCAATTGATTCAACTTCTTTTGTGAAGGCTTTTGTCCCATTTGAGCCATCATTTGTTTAATCATCTCAGGGCTAATTGGTGGATTATCTTCAAAGTACTTCTTCATATACCATCTGGCAGCAAAGAAACCAATAATCAAACCAACTAGTAAAGCTAAAATTCCAACTGCGATTGTTATTCCCATATTTTGTTCTCACCCTTTCCATACATCATATAATGATACAAAATAATTAATGTAATTAAAAGACTAATCGTCACGTAATCCTTTTTTGCGTTGAATTTCTTTCACTTTATTCGGCGTAACTTCCTTACCTTCTTTGTCGTAGACTTTCATCATTTCAATCTGCGATCTGAAACTGGCACGGAAATTTTCTAAATATTTTCTACGAAGACTGGCTTGTTGCTCCTGTTCTTCATGAGTCAACCCACCATTCTTTGATTTGTGTGCTAATTCATTTATTTTAGCAATTAATTCTTCTTGTTCTTTCATTTTCGCATTATCTCCTAAATATACCGAACACTTGTTTGAATTTATATCATCATTCTGATACAATCTAAATAAGATATTAACAATGAGGTGTTCTAATGTCAAAAGCAGAGGGCTCTAAACAATCCCAAATTTTACAGTTTATCCATGATTATTTAGACGATCACGGATATCCACCAACAGTTAGAGAAATATGTGAAGCTGTTGATCTATCATCTACATCAACAGTTCACGGTCATCTATCCAGATTAGAAAAAAAAGGTTACTTGCAGCGTGATCCAACTAAGCCACGTGCAATTGAACTTACTGTAGCTGGACTAAACTCAATTGGAGTTAAATCCAAACAAATCCCTATTTTAGGTGCTGTTGCTGCTGGTCAACCAATTACAGCTGAACGCAACCCTGAAGGGTATTTCCCTATACCACCTGACTTAAATCGTAACTCTGGTGAATTATTTATGCTAGATATTCATGGTGAAAGTATGATAAATGCCGGTATTTTTGATGGTGATCAAGTAATTGTTCATGAGCAAAATACTGCTAACAATGGCGAAATAGTAATCGCAATGACAGAAGACATTGAAGCAACCTGCAAGCGTTTCTACAGTGAAAATGGTCACTACCGCTTACAACCAGAAAATGATACGATGGATCCTATAATTTTAGATAGTGTTGAAGTACTAGGTAAAGTTGTAGGATTATATCGATCACAAATATTTTAAATTCAAGGATACTCAAATGAGTATCCTTTTTTTGTAAAAAAAAAGATGCCTCGAGGGCATCTTTTAATTGCAATATTAGATATCGCGACGACGTTCTTTAATACGTGCAGCCTTACCTTTACGATCACGTAGGTAATATAGCTTACTACGACGTACACGACCATGTCTGATAACTTCAATCTTTTCAACACGAGGTGTGTTTAGTGGGAATGTTCTTTCAACACCCACACCACTACTGATCTTACGAACAGTATATGTAGCACTAATTCCAGCACCGTGTCTCTTAATTACAACACCTTCGAACAACTGGATACGTTCACGTGAACCTTCAACAACCTTGGCATGTACACGAACTGTGTCACCAGGACGGAAGTCAGGAATATCTGAACGTAATTGTTCTGATGTAATATCTTGAATTAACTTATTCATAAAAAATTTCTCCCTATTCGACACTCTTATACATCCTCAATGGTGCACAGCGGAATATCGTTAATATGTGTTCAAACACTCTTACAATGATACATTATTTGGATTTAAGTGTAAACTATTTTTTTGCTTTTATTTCTCGTAATAATTTTTGCTCTTCATCTGATATTTCGATGCTCTTTAGCAAATCTGGACGTCGCTCTAAAGTTTTTCTAAGAGACTCTTTTAAACGCCATACACGAATTTTTTCATGATCACCACTTGTAAGTACCTCAGGAACCTTTTTACCTCGAAAATCCGCAGGACGTGAATACTGAGGATATTCAAGTAATCCATTAGAAAAAGATTCATCCTCTGCTGAGACAGAATTACCAAGGACACCAGGTACAAATCTCAAAGTCGCATCAATCATACTCATTGTTGGGAGTTCGCCACCAGTTAAAATATAATCTCCAATAGAAACCTCATCAGTAACTAAATCCTTAATTCTTTCATCAAAACCTTCATAATGTCCACAAATAAATACTAGTTGATCCTCTTTAGCAAAATCCATTGCCATATTAGTATCAAATGTTTTACCAGCAGGATCCAATAATACAACACGCTTTTTCCCTGGTTTTTGTTTCTCAACATAATCCATTGCATCGTAAATTGGTTGAGCTTGCAGAAGCATCCCTGCTCCACCACCATACGGTGCATCATCGACATGATTTTGCTTATTTGTAGTAAAGTCTCTAAAGTCAACCACATCAATATTTACTAATTCTTTTTCCTGCGCTTTGCCAATCAGTGATTCATCTAATGATTGGAACATTCTTGGAAAAATACTTAAAATTGTAATATCCATTAGTCTATCAATCCATCCGGAATTTCAACATCAATTTTTTGATTGTCCAAATCCACTTTTTTTACAACATCATCGATATAAGGAACTAAAACTTCCTTATATTTTGAACCCTTTACTACCCAAACATCATTAGGGCCAAGTTCCATTATTTCTTTAACTTTACCAATATTACCTAGAATAGGATCAACCACATCCAGACCTATTATTTGACTGTAAAAAAATTCACCATCCGCTAATTTAGGTTTTACATCATCATTAGCGAATAATTCAGATTTAACATATTGTTCAACGTCATTGATATTATCGTAACCTTCAAACTTGATTAAAATAAAATTCTTATGCTTACGTGAAGATTCGACAGTCAATTGTTTGTCATTACTACCTGTCTTGCGCAAAAACAGCTTTGCACCTGACTTAAATCTCTCTTCTGGAAAATCAGTAATAGGTATGATCCTTAGTTCACCTTTAATACCGTGAGTATTAACTATCGTTCCCACTCTGTATAATTTTTCGGCCATTGGCTCCTCCGTGATAAATAAATAGGACCTGACAAAACAATGTTTTATCTGATCCCACTTTTATTATTCATTATTTTGAATATTTGCTTTCATGGTACTTTTGCATAATACCATGTGTCTTAAGCAAGTTACGAACTGTATCTGATGGTTGTGCACCCTTTTGTAACCAGTCCATGATCTTGTCATCATCTAACTTGATTTCTTCTGGTTGTGAAATTGGGTTGTAGTAACCAACTTGTTCGATAAAGCGACCATCACGTGGTGCGCGTGAATCTGCAACAACAATTCTATAAAATGGTCTTAACTTACTACCCATACGTTTCATTCTAATTTTAACTGACATTTTGTTTCCTCCTAAATACTTAACTTTGTTAGTATACACAAAAAAAATAGAAGTGTAAAGTTTTTTTCTTTACACCTCTTATTTTTTTATGATTTAAAACGTTTAATCTTCTTCAATCGTTTCTTCTTATTCTTCTTTTGTTTCTTAACCATTGAACGCATGGCCATTTTACCAATCTTACCAGACATGCCTCCACCCATCATTTGATCAAGACCATTCATATTACCCTTACTCATTTGCTTCATCATATCACGAGATTGTTTGAATTGCTTGATCATTCGATTGACTTCTTGAATATTACGACCAGAACCACTTGCAATTCTACGTCTGCGTGATGGATTCAACAAATCAGGATTTTCACGTTCTTTAGGTGTCATTGAATAGACTATAGCCTTAAGATGATCGATATCCTTTTCCCCAATATTAATATTAGCCAGTTGAGGATTATTAGCCATACCAGGAATCATCTTCATAATTTCATCAAGTGGACCCATCTTTTGTACTTGATCCATTTGATCAATAAAATCATTGAAATCAAAACTGTTCTCTCTGATCTTTTCAGCCATTTCTTCAGCTTGTTTAGCATCATAATCCGTTTGGGCCTTCTCAATCAAGGTAAGCATGTCACCCATGCCCAAAATACGATCTGCCATGCGATCAGGATGGAAAACATCCAATTGATCTAACTTTTCACCTTGTCCAATAAATTTAATTGGCTTACCAGTGACAGAACGAATCGAAAGTGCGGCACCACCACGAGTGTCACCATCTAACTTAGTTAGAACAACACCAGTTATATCTAATTGTTCATCAAATCCATGAGCAACCTTTGCAGCAACTTGACCAGTCATCGAATCGGCAACAAATAGGATTTCATTTGGATGCGCTAAATCTTTGATTCTTTGAAGTTCTTCCATCAACTTGTCGTCGATTTCCAAACGTCCAGCAGTATCAATGATTACGTAATCATTTTTATTCTCTGCGGCCTGTTTTAAACCATTACGAACAATTTCAACTGGATCCTTGTCAGTACCCTCATCATAAACTGGAGCACCAACTTGTTCACCGACAACCTTCAATTGTTCAATTGCAGCTGGACGATAAACGTCTCCAGCAATAAACATTGGTCTAGCTTTATCGTTAGCCATCAAATACTTAGCTAACTTACCAGCTGTAGTAGTTTTACCAGCACCTTGAAGACCAACCATCATAATAATAGTTGGAATATGTGGAGCCTTGTTTAGAGGAACGGCCTCCTCACCCATTAACTTAGTTAATTCATCATCAACAATTTTGATTACTTGTTGTGAAGGTGTCAAACTATCCATTACTTCGGCACCCAACGCACGTTCTCTTACTTGTTTAACGAAGCTTTTAACAACGTCAAAGTTAACATCCGCTTCAAGTAAAGCCATTCTGACCTCACGCATTACTGCGCGAACATCATCTTCTGAAAGCTTTCCTTTACCTCTCAGTGAAGAAAAAACTTTTTGTAGTCGTTCACTTAATCCTTCAAAAGCCATCTCTTACTCCTATTACTTTTCATTTATTTTTGAAATACGCTTAACTAATTCTACCAATTCTTTATCTTTAGGATATTTATTCAAAACAATTTGGTCCAATTGATTGGCAATATCATCTATTTCTTGTGTCTTTTTTACTAATCCAATTTCATTTTCAAAGGATTCTAACAAACTTACCGATCGATGCAAATTATCCATGACCGCCTGTCGAGAGACCTCTAGTTGTTCTGCAATTTCACTTAATGAAAAATCTTCAACATAGTATAAATTCATATATTGATTTTGTTTCTTTGTTAATAAAGAATGATAAAAATTATACAACAAATTTACCTTAGTGGTTTCATCAATTCCCATAATTATTTACCAGAACCGACTATTAGTTCCTTGAACAATCCATAAATAAACTTTTCAGGATCAAAATCACGTAAATCATCCATTTGTTCGCCAAGGCCAACTAACTTAACCGGAATGTGTAACTCATTACGGATTGGTAAAACAATTCCACCTTGTGAGCTACCATCGATTTTTGTTAATACAATCCCTGTAACATCAGTTGTTTCATTGAATTGTTTAGCCTGGCTTAGAGCATTTTGTCCAGTTGATCCATCAAGGACTAGCAAAACTTCTTGAGGAGCTTCTGGTAACTCACGTGTAATGACACGTTTAATTTTTTCTAATTCACGCATCAATCCTTCTTTATTTTGAAGACGGCCAGCAGTATCAACTAACAAAATATCATAATCATCTTTCATTGCACGTTGTACAGCATCATAAACTACTGAAGCAGGATCTGTTTGAGGTTTACTTGCTTCAACAGGAACATCAACACGACGTCCCCATTCCTGTAATTGTTCAATTGCACCAGCTCTAAAAGTATCTCCAGCGGCTAATAGAACTTTCTTACCCTCTTTTTGATATCTATGTGCTAACTTACCAATTGTTGTGGTTTTACCAGCACCATTAACTCCAACGAATAGGAACACAGTAGGTGTTTTATCAGCGCTGAACTTTAAGGAATTATCTTCTTTTTTTCCTTCTTCATCATACATATCAACCAACTTACGTACAATTACATCTGAAACATCTGAACGTTTTTTAACGTTCTCTAATTTAACTTCTTCACGTAACTCATCAGATAACTTCAAGGCGGTCTCATAACCTACATCGGATTCAATTAGTAATTCTTCCAAATCATCAAAGAATTCTTCATCAACACTTCTAAAGTTTGCTAAAAAGCGATTAAAACGTGCCCCAAATGAATTACGACTTTTTTTCAATCCTTCATCGTATTCTTTAATATCATCTTTATCTTCAGATTCATCTTCCTCAGCAGATTCTTCAGTTGTTTCCCCAGGATCTGATTCAGTAGTCTCTTCAGAACTACTAATTTCTGTTTCATCAGTTGATGATACAGGTTCCTCTTCTTGTTTAGAACTAGATTCATCTACAGGTTCCGAATTAACTTCTTCAACTCCATCAGATTCATCTTCCACCGATTCTTTAACATCAGTTACATTTTCGTCTGAATCAGAAGTATCTGAGTTATCTTCAGATGAATCATTATCATCGATTGGCTCAGACGTCTTCTCTTCAGAACTAGAAGTATCAGAATCACTAGAATCAGACGCAGATGAACTTTGTTCCTCACTAGTCTCTTCAGCTTTTTTTGCTTCTTGTTCTTTTTTTTCTTCTTCGTCACCTTTTCCAGTAAAAGCTTTTTTTATTCGATCAAAAAGTCCCATTAATTAATCTCCTTTTAAGCATCTTTGTTTATATTTTGTACAGAAACAGACAACATTCTGGAAACTCCAGATTCCTCCATTGTAACGCCATATAAACGATTTACATTCATCATTGTACCCTTACGGTGTGTAATAACAATAAATTCAGTATTATCGTCATAACGATTTAGATAATTTGCAAATCGATACACATTAGCATCATCTAATGATGCCTCTACTTCATCCAAAATGCAGAATGGTACAGGGTGAACCTTAATAATAGCAAATAGCAATGTAATTGCCGTTAATGCCTTCTCACCACCAGATAATAAACTTAATCTTTGGAATTTTTTTCCAGGTGGCTGAGCAATAATTTCAATCCCCGTCTCTAATAAGTTGCTAGGGTCTGTTAGAACTAATTTGGCACGACCACCAGCAAACATCTCTGGGAAAATCACTTCAAATGCAGCACTAACTTCATCAAATGTCTTCTTAAAACGAGTCGTTACTTCATGATCCATTTCGGACATCGTATCAAGCAACTGTTGTCTAGCCTTTAACAAATCGTCCTGTTGAGATGTTAAAAACTCATATCGATCTTTAACCTTATCATACTCATCAATTGCGGATAAATTGACTGTTCCTAATTCATCAATGCCCATCTTCAATAGTCGTGCTTCACGCTGAAGCGCGTCAGGATCAGCATCTTGTTGTTTCAAATTCTTCATTGCAGCTTCATAAGTAAGTTGATACTCTTCGGATAATGTATCCAAACGACTATCGATTTTATTCGTTAGCTTAGTTACCGCAATAGCCAAGTTTTCCTGTTCATCCGATGCTGATTTTTGAAGATCAAAGTTTCGCTGTGCCTTTTCATTTAAACTAGCAGCTTGCTCATCCTTTTCTTTTCTTTGCACTTTTAATTTATCCAGGTCAATTTGAAGTTGTTTGATTTCAGCTTCAAACTGTGCTGTTTTTGCTTTAATTTCAGCATTAGTCATGCTTAACTGATCTCTTTCAGAATTGAGTTGATCTAATCTGATACTTAATTCTTTAATTTGATTATCTGAATCTGCAATTTCATTAGTCAATCGTTCTTTTTGAATTTGTTCATTATCATAATTACTCTTAACGACTGCTAAATTAGTCTGAGTTTTTTGAATATCATCATTTATTTGACTAAGTTCAGAATCAAAATCCTTCAAAAGATTTTGTTTATCTTCAATTTCCTTCTGAACATCAATAACTTGCTGTTTTAATTTATTAGCATTTGCAACTTGAACATTAAGTTCCTTTTGCAATTCTGAATATTCATTATTATTTTTGCTAACCGTATATTGTAAGGCATCTCTTTGCTCTTTAAGATGATTGGATTCATTCGTATACGAAGACAAAGTATTACTTAGTTGATTCTTCTCTTGATTAAAACCA
Source organism: Companilactobacillus insicii (assembly GCF_003946015.1). GTDB lineage: Bacteria > Bacillota > Bacilli > Lactobacillales > Lactobacillaceae > Companilactobacillus > Companilactobacillus insicii. The sequence goes on along the minus strand of NZ_RHNU01000001.1, from coordinate 32,539 downwards.
TCAAGTTTAGATTCGATCTTCTTCTTATCCTCACGTAAATTCACTAACCTCTGACGTAAATCCACAACTGTTTGCTGTTTTTCATCTAGCAACATTTCTTGCTTAGATAATTTTGAATTCAATGCAGTTAGTTCATCTTTACGAGTAAGAATACTTGAATTAACCCTACGTTGTTGCCCACCAGTCATGGATCCACCAGCATTAACAACATTACCGTCTAAGGTTACAACTCGATACTTACGGCTTACAGCAGCTGATACCTTTGTAGCAGAATCAATATTCTCTGCAACTAGTAAATTTCCCAAAATATTTTTAACAATATTATCAACTTTGTCATCAAACTTAACTAAATCACTAGCAACACCAATATAACCTTCAACTTGTTCAGCCTTTTTCAAATCCGTCGAGTAAATAGTTCTTGCTTTAATAATGTTTATCGGTAGAAAGGTGGCTCGACCACCGTTGCGTTTTCGTAAAAATGCAATTGCGTTCTTCGCCGATGATTCATCTTTTGTTACGATTGATTGCAATTGATTACTTACAACTGTTTCAATTGCCAGCTGATATTTACTTGGAACCTTAATCAATTCAGCAACAGCACCAATTATTCCATCAATTTTATCTTGATTATTTAAAATATTTTTAGCACCTTCAAAAAAGCCAACATGCTCTTGTTGCATGTTTTCAAGTACTGTTTTACGCGCTTTAGTTTCTTGAAGATTCTCCAAAGATTTCAAATACTCTTGGTTTCTTAGTGTACCAGTTTCAGTTACTTTTTTGATACTATCATCAATTTCATCGTTTTTCTTAATCAAATCTTGATTATCATCAATCAACTTTTGTAATTGAGCACTGACTTCAGTTACTTTTTCAGTCGACTTCTTAAGATTACCTTCAAGTTCCGCTAATCGAGTTACAGTTTCTTCATTAGAGGACTTAATACGATCCAATTGACGCTGTGTATATTTCTGATCATTACCAGTAGAAACTTGCTCCTGTAAAGTATTAACGTATTTATCACGTAACTCATTAATATTATTTTGAATTTGTTCTGGTGTCTTTTTTTGAAGTTGTGTAATTTCTTTCAGTTTTGTTTCAAATTCTTTTATTTGTGTTTGATATTCAGAAATTTTCTTATTACATTCGGTCAATTTTGCTTCATGTAATTTTTTATTAGCTTCAACACTTTTTAACTGTTCATTCAAAGAAGTTTGATTAGTAGTGTTGAACCCATTTCTTTCGTCAGAAACAGCAATTTGCCCGTTCAATATTTCTAATGACTGAGTTTTCTTAACCAAATCGGCTTGACTGGAATCTATCTGTTCAGCCAATTTACTAATTTGATCACGATTTTCAGAAACTTCTTTATTAGAAATTTTTACTTGGTGTTCAATATTTTGCAAACTCATCTTAACTTCTCGTAGTTTTGATTCTGTTTGACGCTTTTCTTTAGATAATTCTTTTATTTCGATAGTTAAAATTTGTTGATAAATATTATCGTATTTACTCTTTTGTTCTTTATAGTCACGAGCAATACTAGCTTGTTCTTTCAACGGTTCAACTTGCTTGGACAATTCAGATACTATGTCTGACACTCGATGTAAGTTATCAGTCGTTTCTGTCAGATGATTTTCAGCTTGTGATTTTTTCTGCTTAAATAATGCAATACCTGCTGACTCTTCAATAATTGAACGACGTTCTACAGGTTTACTATTGAAAACCTCTTCCACTCGTCCTTGAGAAATAATTGAAAATGACTGTTTACCCATTCCCGAATCCATAAACATTTCAGTAATATCACGTAATCTACATGACTTATTATTGATGGAAAATTCGGTATCACCATTTCTAAATAGCTTTCGCTTGATAGTGATATTAGTTTGATCAGATTTTAATTCTCCATTAGAATTGTCGAATTCCAATGTAACTTCGGCATGATTCATCTGTGCCCGTGTTGCACTTCCGGCAAAAATAACATCTACCATCTTGTCACCACGTAGGCTCTTAGCTGATTGCTCACCCATTACCCAACGAATTGCTTCTGTAATATTTGATTTTCCACTTCCATTGGGTCCTACAATACCGGTGATTCCACTTGTAAAATCAATCTTTGTTTTATCAGCAAAAGATTTAAACCCATTGATCGTTAATGATTTTAATGGCATAAAATAAAAACTCCTATAATTCTTCTAATGCTTGTTTTGCAGCCATTTGTTCTGCATGTTTCTTACTAAATCCAAATCCTTTAGACATTACATTTCCATTGACAATTAATTCAATTTCAAATTTTTTGTCATGATCTGGACCTTCTTCATCGATTACCTTGTAGTCGATTTCTACTTCGCCTGATTGTTGTAATTTTTCTTGCAAATGAGTTTTAAAATCAGTATCTTCAGAAAACTCACCTGAATCAATATGGGGATATACAACACTTTCAAGGAACTCTTCCACTGCTGTATTACCTTGATCTAAATACAACGCACCATTGAATGCTTCAAAAATATCCTCTAACAGAGTATGTCTTTGACGTGCACCTTGCTTTTCTTCACCCTTACCAATCAGTAAATACTTATCAATTTGTATTTGTTTGGCAAATTTGGCAAAACTATCTGTTCTTACAATATCTGATCTTAATCTTGTCAATTTTCCTTCAGGTAATTGGGGATATTTTTCAAATAAGTATCTGGAGATGTTAATTTCCAATACAGCATCTCCTAGGAATTCTAGTCGTTCATAGTTACCTATTCCTAATTCTTTGTGTTCATTATCAAAAGAAGAATGAGTCATAGCACGCTCAATCAACTTCTTATTGTTAAAAGTAATACCATAGTTCTTTTCTAAATAATCTAGAAATTTTTGATCTAGCATAACGCGTCCCCTTTCCAATAACTTTAATTATACTAAACTTTTGCAGTAAATAATTAAATGGCGAAAAAAATAAGACCAAATGGTCTTATTTTTGATGACTCTTGATGTAATCAACCGCTTCACCAACAGTTGTAATTTTTTCTGCATCCTCGTCAGGAATTTCAGCATCAAATTCTTCTTCTAATTCCAAAACAAATTCTACCAAATCAATTGAATCAGCATCTAAATCTTCTGAAAATGATGTTTCTTTTTTAATAGTACTTGCATCCACCTCAAATTTATCAGCAATGAGTGTAACAATTTTATCGTAAATTTCTTGTTCTGACATTTAATGATTCTCCCTATTTATCTTCTTCTTTTTTATTCATTTGTTCAAAGTAAGTGTTAGCTTTATTGATTGTATCATTTAGCAACATATCATAAATCTGTTTAACTGTATAGAAAACTGTTTTGCTGTCCGCAGCACCGTGAGCCTTGACTACTGGAGATTTCAATCCTAGTAATACCGCTCCACCAGCATGTGACGTATCAAACATATCACGAAGTCCCTTCAATGACGGAGCAACAATTGCCGCACCTATTTTAGTAAAGAAGCCATTATTTAGTAATGCATGCTTCATTTCTTTAAGAAGCGTAGTTGCTGTTCCTTCTGTGGCTTTCAAGGCCGCATTACCAGTAAAACCGTCTGTAACGATAACATCCGCTACACCATTCAAAATATTATTAGATTCAACATTACCAATAAAGTTAATACCTTCAGTATTCGAAAGCAAATTAAAAGCTTCTTTATGCAAAGTATCTCCTTTATCTTCTTCGGTACCATTATTTAACAAACCAATACGTGGTTCCTTGATTTGTTTAACATCACGAGCATATATCGAACCCATAACCGCCCATTGTTGTAAATAGGCAGGTTTAGCTTCAGCGTTGGCACCAACGTCCAAAACATTAACACCTAATGCCGAATTAGTAACTGGTAATGTCGGCATCAACGCTGGTCGTTCAACTTGTTTGATACGTCCAACAATAAAAATTCCTGCAGCCAACAATGCTCCAGTGTTACCTAAAGAAAGCATTGCATCTGCTTCCTTTGACTTAACTGATTTTGCTGCTAAAACCATTGAAGAATTTTTTTTAGAACGGATAGCCTTAACTGGTTCATCTGTCCCTAGGATTTCCTCATCAGTATGAACAATCGAAATACGATCACTGTTTTTCAAAAACTTCTTGATTTTTTCTTCATTACCATACAATACAAAATCTAAATCAGCCCATTCATCACGAGCTCTTTCGATTCCTTCAACAATCACCTGAGGTGCATTGTCTCCACCCATGGCATCTACTGCTATCTTCATTCATTAATTCCTCACAAATTCTATGATTTTTAAAATTCTTTAATCGAAATTATTTAATTGTTCAAATTCATCATTTAAAAATAATTTTAACACTTTATTTTCTGGATTATCCATGGCTTGAGGATCTTTAAAAATTTGCGCAGCTTCAAGTTGTGCTGTTTGCAAAATATTAAAATCAGAAATTGGATTACCAACTTTAAAATCAGGTAATCCGGACTGTTTACTACCCAACAAATCACCAGAACCACGCATTTTCAAATCTTCCTCAGCCAATACAAAACCATCAGTTGTAGAAGTTAAAATTTTCATTCTCTCTAATGCAATGTCGTTCTTCGGATCAGCAATTAAAATACAGTAAGATTGCTTCTCCCCACGTCCTACACGGCCACGTAATTGATGCAGTTGCGATAATCCAAATCTATTAGCATCATATATTACCATAACCGATGCATTTGGTACATCAACACCAACCTCAATTACAGTTGTTGATACCAAAACATCAATTTGTTGGTGACTAAACTTGTCCATAATATCTTCTTTTTCATCGTTAGTCATTTGTCCGTGCAAAATTCCAATATGATACTTAGGTGCATACAACTCATTAAATTTATCATAAATCAATTCAGCATTCTTTAAATCAATCTTTTCTGATTCTGATATTAAAGGAGTAACAACATAAACTTGAGCATGTTCAGCTAATTGCTTAGATACAAATTTATACATTTGTTCAATTTTTTGACTTCTGATCCAATATGTTTCGATCTTTTTACGACCAGCTGGAAGCTCATCAATTCTTGAAACCTCCATATCACCATATGTAGTAATTGCAAGTGTTCTCGGGATCGGGGTAGCTGTCATCGCTAATACATCCGGATTATTGCCCTTTTCACGCAATGCCTTACGCTGATTAACTCCGAAGCGATGTTGCTCATCGATTACGATCAAGCCTAAATTTTTGAACTCTACACTATCTTGTATTAATGCATGAGTTCCGACAATAACATTTGTACGACCTTCACGAATGTTCTCTGCAATAGTATCATGTTCCTTTTTTGTTTGTGATCCAGTCAAAATTGCTGTCCTAATATGCCATTTTTCTAACAATCCGCCAATTTTTTCAAAGTGCTGTTGAGCAAGTATCTCCGTTGGTGCCATGATTGCGGTTTGAAATCCAGCTGTCACTGATGCTAGCATTGCTATCACCGCAACGATGGTCTTACCAGAACCTACATCACCCTGTAATAATCTATTCATATGATGATCAGATTCCATATCCGATAATATTTCACCAACAACACGACTTTGGGCTTTTGTTAATTGGAAAGGCAATGATTCCATAAACTTTCTGATGTAGTCCTTATCATACATTTCAACCAAGCCGTTATTTTGTTGTTCATCTTTTGCCTTAACGCTTTGGATACCACATTCAAATAAAAAGAATTCACGAAATTTAGCACTTCGTCTTGCAGATTCATTCTCGGATTCACTACTAGGAAAATGCATCCCCTTAACAATATTTTTATCATCCATTAATTGATATTTTTCCAAAAGATATTCAGGAAGAATTGATTCAATTTCATCTTGATATTTATCAAATGCCATTTTAATCAAATTAACCAACGTTTTCTGATGAATATTCTTGTTGACCGAATAAACAGAATCAATAGTATCTTGCTGATTACTGCCAATGACTTTCATTCCTGTTAAAGAACGTCTATTTTCATTCCACTTTCCGTAGACAGCAACTTCATTCCCGGTTTCAAACTTATCTTTTAACCATGGTTGATTAAAGAAGGTAATCATAATGGATTCATTCTCCACCAATATACGCACATTCAATCGATTCTTTTTATAACCGAATCTAGCCACAACCGGATCACTTGCAACTACGCCTTTAAGCAAGATTTTCTCTTGATCCATAGCATCATTTAAAGACTTTACTTCCATATCCTCATATCGAAAGGGAAAATAAAATAATAGGTCATAAATATTGTCGATGCCAAGTGATTTAATAGCATCCAATCTTTTGGGACCTACTCCTGGCAATTCTGCCACTGATATTTTTCTTAAATCCATTTTCCCCTCCTCGTACAAAAAAGAGACTAGAAGTAATCCCAGTCTCATTTTGTTTGATTTAATTAACTATTCAACAGCAACCATATAGGGATATACAGGTTGATCACCTTGATGAATTTCTGTTTCCAAGTCTGCATACTTATCGTCTAAGTAATCAGCAAATTTTTGCGCATCTTCTTGATTACCATCTTGACCGACAAGAATAGTAATAACTTCACTATCATCATCAATCATCTTATCGAGCATTTTTTCAGTACCTGAAATAATATCCGGATCATCTACTAAGATTTTACCATCAACTATTCCCATGTAATGCCCTGTTGTGATTTTTAACCCATCAATCTCGGTGTCACGTATAGCTTGTGTTATTTGACCACTTTTGACAGTATCTAAGGAATCTTCCATGTTATCTTTATTATCGTCCAATTCTGCTTCAGGATTGAATGACAGCATAGCAGTCATACCTTGAGAAATCGTCTTTGAAGCTACAATTGCGACCGGAATATTAACCAATTCAGCTGCTTGTTTAGCTGCCATAATTATATTCCCATTATTTGGTAATACAATGGCGCGCTTTGCATTGGCATTATTTATTGCATCCACAATGTCATTAGTTGATGGATTCATAGTTTGTCCACCACTGATAATATTAGTTACACCGAGGCTTTCAAATAATTTAGATAAACCTTCACCGGAGGAGACTGCAATAACTGCATAATCAACTGGTTTGTTATTTGCCGGTGCAGCAGTTGTTTCTTCATCATCTTCAACAATAGTTTCATGTTGGATTTTCATATTATCAATTTTAATTTTAGTTAAAGCACCGTATTTTCTACCAGCTGCCCAAACTTTCCTTGGAAAATTAGTATGGACGTGAACTTTAACAACTTCATCATCAGATACAACTAACAATGAGTCACCAATTTCACTCAAGTAATTGCGAAATTTATCATAATCAAATTTTTCGTCGGACGTTGAATCTTGTCCTAACTCAACCATCATTTCCGTACAATAACCATTCTCAATCTCATCGGTATTGAATTGGCCCTGTACTGATTGATGATGAGTAGCATTGATCATTTCATTCATTTCTGTTTCATCAGGGGTATAAGCCTCATCACTGGCCTCACCTGACAGTCCTTCAAGAAAACCTTCATAAATAAATACAAGTCCTTGACCACCTGAATCGACTACTCCGACTTCTTTTAAGACCGGCAATAGTGATGGAGTCTTCTCAAGTCCGACCTTAGAACCCTTAACAACTGCCTTCATAACTTCAACTGCATCTTTTGTGTCTTTAGACTTCTTAATTCCAGCCTCAGCACCAAAACGAGCAACTGTTAAAATAGTTCCTTCAACTGGTTTCATAACTGCTTTATAAGCTGTTTTGACACCATCATCAAAAGCTTTTGCCAAATCATCTGAGTTTAATTCTTCTTTAGCTTCAATACTTTTTGAGAAACCTCTAAATAATTGTGAAGTAATAACACCTGAGTTACCACGTGCACCCATTAGCAAGCCCTTAGCAAGTGCTTTACCTAGTGTTCCTACATGCATACTCTCAGATTCATTTACAGCCTTAAAACCGCTCTGAACGGTCAAACTCATATTTGTTCCAGTATCTCCATCAGGCACTGGAAATACATTTAGTGAATTAACGAACTTTGCATTCTTCTCAAGCCTGTGTGATGCAACACGGATCATATCGGAAAATTCAGTTTTTGTAATAAGTTCTTTGCTCAAAAGTTTCCCCTCCAACTAGCGTAATACCTATTTAATGTCATCTAGAACTTTTATTCCTTGAACATACACATTAACAGTGCCAGCTGGTGTTCCAAGCATTGTTTCTAGGTTATATTTTACTTTTTCTTTTAAATTCTTTGCAACTTCGGATATCTTAATACCATATCCCACGATTATGTAGACATCAACGGCAATTTTATCATCCTCTTGATGAATAACCACTCCGCGTGAGAAATCTTCACGATTCAAAATTGTGTTCATCCCGTCGCGTAGTTGATTCTTACTTGCCATACCTACAATTCCATAGATATCTAATGCGGCACCGCCAACAATTGTCGAAACGGTATTAGTTGAAACATCAATTTCACCATGTTTTGTTTTTATTGTAACTGCCATTTGGGATCCTCCTATCTTGGATCTAACTATCATAAACATTAAAATTCTATCATAGCAGGATTTTGAATTAAAGATTTATGACACATTATTATTCAACTATTGTTTTTATTTTTAGTTTATGGTAAATTAGTCAGGTGATATTTTAAGAAAACATGTAGCCAAAGGAGGTCGGTCCCATGGCAAAAGATATTATTACAGGCCGTAAGACAGTGTTTGGTAACAAACGTTCTCACGCTCTTAATCAATCAAAACGTTCTTGGAAGCCAAACTTGCAAAAAGTTCGTATCATGGTTGATGGTAAGCCTAAACGCGTTTGGGTTTCAGCTAGAGCTTTGAAATCAGGAAAAGTTACTAGAGTATAATTATCATATAATTAACTAAAAAAGACTAGCAAATTTCGTTTGCTAGTTTTTTTTGTGTCTAAAGAAAATAAAAAGAAATTCCGCAATTGGAATTTCTTTTTATTTTTTATCTCTTGATTGTATTACAGCAACTATGCCGCTCTCAAAACCAAAATCAATAGTATCTTTGACAAACTCATTACTTGCCCAACTAACTGGATGCATGGCAGTAAAATCGTCTAATTTATACTTAGCATCAACGATATTTAAATGCGTTACCGGACCAAGATTAACAAATCCGATATACTTCATACCTTCTTCATGATAAACAGTATATCTTCCAGGTCTAAAAAACCTAATTGTATTGGTGGCAGATTTAAAATATAACTTATCATAAAAACTCAAAAAGCGTTTGTCATATGGTAAAAACAAATTAACTAAGAAATGATCAATACGACCACCGGTTACACCATAGATATAGTATTCCGATGCATTAAACTTTTCTTTTGCGGCTAAGATACACAACTCTGAATCCGTATCATCCTTTTCAGGAGGATACTTTTGAAAATCAGTAACATTATCTCTTAATAATTTTTGTTCTTTTTTGTTGATTGAATCAAAATCACCAATTGCAATGTCTGGTAATATCCCGTGAGCAATTAGATATACCCCCCCTCGATCAGCTCCAACCCAAGGTCCTGGTATGGCCTTGATACTTTTTGACAACTCATCAGGGTACTCACTCTTTGGTCCACCAAGCAAAATGTTTACACGCTTCATATTAGTCTTCCACTAGCTTTTTTAGAGTATTAACACGATCCTCAAATCCTGCTTGTCCATTGTATAGATATGAACCTGCAACAAAGATATCAGCTCCTGCTTGAGCACATTTAACAATCGTTTCTTCATTAATTCCACCGTCAACTTCAATCTCGAAGTCATCATCTGCAGAAGTTTGACGTAATTGGTCTAATCTTTGAATTTTCTTAGTCATTCCTGGAATAAACTTTTGACCACCAAATCCTGGATTAACTGTCATAACTAATATTTGATCAATAATTGGAAATAGTTCTTTAACATTCTCTAGAGGAGTTCCAGGATTAACAACAACTCCAGCTTTAACACCCAAACTCTTTGCTAGGTCAATTGAACGATAAATGTGCTTAGTGCTTTCAGTATGAATCATAATTGTATCCGCACCGGCTTCAACGATTGGTCTAATATATTCATCGGGGTTATCAATCATTAAGTGCACATCTAAAGGCTTGTCAGTCACACGTCTCATTCCCTCTACAACACTCGGACTAAACGACATGTTAGGAACAAAATGTCCATCCATGATATCGATATGGAATAAATCTGCTCCTGCTGCCTCAGCCATCTTAACATCGCGCTCAAGATTCATAATATCAGCGGATAAAATTGATGGTGCAATTTTTTTTGTTGTCATATAAACTACTCCTCTACACTTTATTAATATCTCTTTTTATAAGAGTTTATTTCATTTAAAAAGTAAAGATAATTGTCATAGCGACTCTTCATGATAGTCCCATCAGCAACTTTTTCTTTAACCATACATCCTGGTTCATTAACATGATTACAACCTCGAAACTTACATTCTCCACTATACTCCAAAAACTCTGGATATAGTGTTGGAAGTTCCCCCTTCTCTATGTTAATCAATTCAATGGAGGAAAAACCTGGCGTATCAGCAACTAATCCGTCTGCAATTTCAAATAGAGAAACTTGTCTAGTTGTATGTTTACCACGATTAAGTGTTTGTGATATTTCCGCAGTGGCCAATGCTAAATCTGGATTAATATGATTAAGTAATGTTGATTTACCTGCACCGGACTGTCCTGTAAAAACAGTAACTTTGTTGGCAAAATGTTCTTCTAATCTATTGATCTGCTGCTGATTATATGCGTCACGATCAGTAAAAACTGTATATCCTGCGCGATGATAACCATCAAATATCATTTTAATTTCTTGATATTTAGTTTCATCAAGTAAATCGGTTTTGGTCAAATAAATTAATGGCTTAATATCATTATGTTCAATATTAACCAAAATTTTATCTAATAAATTACTAGAAAAATTGGGTTCAACTGAAGAAGTTACCACTATTGCTTGATCAACATTAGCAATAGGTGGACGGACTAAACTATTTGTTCTTGGCAATATTTCTAAAATATAACCTAAATCACCAGTAGAATCATACTTTACAAAGTCACCAACGACTGGCTTAATTCCACGTTTTCGAAAATTACCTCGAGCCCTAGTGCGTACCAATTCATGATTTTCATTATCCAACACATCATAAAATCCACTAATTGACTTGATAATTCTTCCCTTTTTATCCATATTACCCACTTACTGAGCCGGACAGAATTTGTTTACCATCACGTTCAATGCTATAAGAACCAGTCTGTCCACTCTTTAAATTAAATACTAAGGTTTGCATAGTATCTTGAGAAATGCTCATTGATTTATATACAGTATTAATACTATGTGTAGCATCAGAAATATAAATTGTAATAGTATTACTGCTGTTACTTGAATCAAATGGTATCGTTACTTCCTTTGTTACTGGCTTAGTTGCTGAGGACGATGAATCATCATCTTCCTTATCTTTTTCATTGTCATTGTTAGAATTACTCTCTGGGTCCTTACCCTTGGAAATGACAACGGCAAGAGTATCGCCTCGATTAATCACACTTCCAGGCGTAGGGTTCTGACTAATCATCACGCCATCTTCAATTGTATCAGAATAATCATAACTGACATTTAATGTTGCTCCAATTTCACTAGCATAATCTTGTATACTCTTAAGATTATAACCTGTAAGATCTCTTACCTTAGTAACCTTACGTCTAGCCGTTGGAGTTTTAGCAATTGTTAAAGTAAGCTTCTTATTCTTAGTTACAACTTTTTTGCCAGCTTTTATACTCTGCTTTGTAATCACGCCGGCCTCATACTGATTAGTTGCTACATGTTTTACTGTTACGTCAAAGCCACGTTTTTTTAGATTATCAGAAATATCATCATACTCTTTACCTACTAACTCTGGCATTTTATAGTAAGTAGCACCTAAACTCAGAACAAGGCTTACTTTGGCGTTATTTTTAAGTTTTAAACCCTTAGCTGGTATTGACTTAATAACATGGCCAGCTTCTACATCATCATTATTTTCCTTAGAAATAGTGCCAACTTGTAAATTTGAACCTTTCAGCATAACATCTGCTTGTTTAACTGTTAGGTTCTGTAAGTCCGGTACCGTTGTCTCCTCATTTCCTTTTATAACCATAAAAATCAAAAAGAAAACTAGTGCCAATGGTATTAATGAAGCAAGAATTATATTTCTTCGGTGATTATTTTTTTTATGGAGCGGTTTACTTTCTTCTTCATCATCTATTGAAGGAATCACCTTTGTTTCATCCATATCATTCAATGGTTGCGGAACAAATTTGGTCTCGTGGGCACGTTCCGGTAATAGGCAAGTACTTAAATCTTCATGCATCTCTCTTACCGATTGGTAACGCTGCTTAGGGTCTTTGGCTGTAGCCTTCAAAACTGCATTCTCAAGTGGTTGTGGAATATTAGGATCAATTTCCTTCAAGTCAGGAATATCTTCTTTAGAATGCTTAAGAGCCACAGCTACAGCTGTATCTCCGGTAAAAGGTACATGTTTTGTTAACAGCTCAAATAATATTATACCTAGAGCATAAATATCAGATAAAGCGGTGGCAGACCTACCTCGAATTTGTTCAGGTGACATGTAGTGCACTGAACCCAACAATGAATTGGTTCTAGTTATCGACCTGTCACTCAATGCAAGGGCAATACCGAAATCAGAAACTTTCACTTGAATAGGTTCTTTAGAAGTATCAACTAAAATATTCTCCGGTTTAAGGTCACGATGAATAATTCCATGATCATGTGCATCAGCAACAGCTGAACAAATCTGTTGCATGATGTCTACAACTTCGTGATACGGAATTGGAAAATGTGTTTTTATATATTTTTTTAAGTTAGGACCGTCAACATATTCAATAACAATATATTGCAACCCGTTGTCATTGCCAACGTCTAAAACATTAACAATATTGGGATTAGAGAGACCACTAGTAGCCTTGGCTTCACGTCCAAATCTCCTTTTGACAGATTCATCATCCTGAAGATCATATCTTAAAGCTTTTACTGCAACTTTACGATTAAGTTCGGTGTCATTTGCTAAATATACATTAGCCATTCCACCCTCACCAAGAGTACCTAGGATCTGATAACGACCACCAACTAGGTAACCTTTGTCCATCTACTATCTACCTCCATTTCCAGAAGCAAAAAGTAGTGCCGTAATATTATCACGTCCACCTGCTTGATTGGCTTTATCAATCAAGATATGGCATTTAGCTTCTAATCCGATTTTTTGTGTAAGAACTGATTTGATTTCATCTTCTGGAACCATATTAGTAAGTCCATCAGTACACAATAAAATTATTGAATCGTTTATGATATCGAAGTTCTTAACACGTGGCTGTACTGTTTGCGATACGCCTAATGTTTGAGTGATGATATTTTTTTGAGGATGATTTTCAGCCTCTTCCGGACTAATTTGACCGGTTTCTAATAACTCATGAACTAATGAATGATCAACACTTAATTGCTTTAGTTCATCGTCATGATAAACATAACAACGAGAATCACCAACGTTCACAACCATCATTTTTTCCCCAACAAAGAAAACACCTACCATTGTCGTTCCCATTCCGTTCAAATCATCAAATTGATTTGAAACTGACACTATTCGATCATTTTCTTTACTAATTTCTTTTAGAACCCATTCACGTAGATCTTCTAAATCAGTTATCTCGGATTCTTCAAAATTATGTCCTAAATGAGAAACGGCCATATCAGATGCTACGTCACCTCCGCGATGGCCTCCCATACCGTCAGCAACAATACCAAAGACAATACCCCTTTTGTTTTTAAAAACATTGACATAATCTTGATTATTTTCTCGCAATTTTCCTACATCTGTTAATAACGCATAGTCCATATTTCTAAACCTTACCTCATTATTTTTTTCGTCTAAACGCGGCTACAAAAAATCCATCAGTGAAATAATCACTTGGAAGTAACTTTAAAACACCGTCATTTACGTTTTTATCAAGCGATTTTTCATGTTTAACAGGTACTAACTCGTAATTTTCATGGGCATTCAAGAATTTCATTACAACATCCTCATTCTCTTCTGCATCAAAAGTACAAGTACTAAATACTAATTGTCCGCCAATCTTTAATAAACCAGTAACACTGTCCAAAATGGATAACTGAATTCGTTGTAAATTCATCAAATCTTCAGGATCTCTAAAATATTTCAATTCTGGTTTACGGCGAATCAATCCCAATCCAGAACATGGTGCATCAACAAGAATTCGATCAAATTCCTCATCAAATTCATCTTTAGCCTTACGTGCATCAAGTGCCTTAGTCTGTATTATATCGCCGTAACCTAATCTCTGGGCATTTTCTTGGATCAATCTCGTTTTACGTTTATGAATGTCCAAGGCCATAACCGAACCGTCTTTTAGATAGCTGGCAATATGTGTTGTCTTACCTCCTGGTGCTGCACAAGTATCTAAAACTCTATCGTCAGGTTGAACATCCAGTGCTGGTGCAACTATCATCGAACTTTCATCCTGAATAGTAAATAATCCTTCACGAAATTCTTCGGTATCCACTAAATTACCGCTGTGACAAATCAATCCAACTGGAGAAACACGACTAGGTTTCATTTCGAATCCTTGTTCTGACAACTTACTTGCCAATTCTTTCAAAGTAGTCTTATTAGTATTTACTCTAATTGATATGTGTGACGGATCATTAATATTATCTAAAATCTCTTTGGTTTTATTTAATCCCTGTTGCTTAATAAATAATTCAATCAGCCACTCGGGTGTACTATATCGAATACTCATTGATTCAATACTGTCATCTTGAGGAACAGGACGTGCACCGTGTCGCTGATAATTTCTTAACACAGCTGTAACCAAATTACCAATACCTTGACTACCTCTACCTTTAGCGACATTAACAGACTCATTAAAAATAGCATGTACAGGAACTTTGTCCAAATATTGCATTTGATAAATCGCAGTCATTAGTAAAACTCTGATCCAACGATCCAAGTCCTTGCCACCTACATATGGCTTCAATTGATACTCCAATGTTAGTTTATGTTGAAGGACTCCATAAACTATATTTGTCATAAGTCTAGAATCTGGTTCAGACAATTCTGAATTTTTTAAAACATTATTTATCTCAATATTTGAATAAGCTTTATTTTGCAAAACTCTTGTCAATACTTCAACTGCTAAATCACGAGGATTATTATTTTTCATTAATTTCGACCACTCTCTGTCCATTCTCTAAATTCTTGCCCGTTCCATTAATGTAATTGGCAATTTCCATAATTTTTTTACCAGCAGGCTGTATTTTCTTAATAGATAACCCTTTGCCATCACCAGCAACAACAACTAATTTTTTCTTTGTGATTTCAAAGATTGTCCCGGCATCTTGATCGGTATCTATATCTACAACTTCACTCTTATAAAACTTTGTTCTCTGACCATTAAACATGGCCCAAGCTCCTGGATCAGGGCTTAGTGCACGTATATGATTAAAAATTTGAATAGCACTTTGTCCAAAGTCTAATTGTTCTTGTTCTTTAGATATGGTTGGTGAAAAGATAACCTTATCTTCATCTTGCTTAATAGGGTGAATATTGCCACTTAAAATCTTAGGAATAGTATCTAACAATAATTCTTGACCTACAATAGCTAGTTTCTCAAACAATGATCCATTATCATCATTATTATCAATCGGTAATTTCTCCTGACTAATGATATCACCAGCATCCATTGCTTTGACCATATACATTATAGTTACGCCAGTTTCCTTATCACCATTTAGTAATGAATACTGGATTGGTGCTCCACCACGATACTTGGGTAGCAATGAACCGTGAACATTTATTGCCGCAACTTTTGCTGATTTCAAAAAACTAGTTGGTAAAAATTGGCCATAAGCAGCCGTAATAATCAAATCAGCATTTAATGCTATTAGTTCCTCAACTTCTGGACTTCCCGGTAATTTAACTGGTTGATAAAGCTTTATATTTTCATCCTCAGCAATTATTTTAACAGGACTCTTTTGTAATTTTTGTTTGCGGCCAACTGGCTTATCAGGCTGTGTAACAACCGCAATAACATTGTATTGTTCTCTAAGTAACCCCTTTAAGACAGTTGCTGCAAAATCAGGAGTTCCTAAGAATATAACATTTGTCATTTAATATTCCTCACTTTATTTACGTTAATCAATGTGCTGTGGTTCATTATCAATTGCAATATTAAAACCTTTTTTTGTATCTGCTTGAGTATCATTTAAAATATCTAGTAATTTTTGATGCAATTGTGGCTCATTCTTATATTTTACAATAATTTGGTAATAATATTTATTCTGTTTACGAGAAATCATCGTAGGACTTGGACCTAATAGTATTGAATGATCTGACAACGCTGATTGTAATTGTCTTTTCAACCAATAACTTTGCTTAAGCGCCTGTCCTTCATCTTTATGAGAAACACTAATTAAAGTGGTGAAATAATACGGTGTGTAATTAGATTGATGACGCAAATACATTTCTTGTTTATAAAAAGTTTCATAATCCTGTACCGCAGCATCTTTAATTGCATAATGATCAGGGTTATAAGTTTGAATAATTACATGTCCCTCTTTATCAGCTCGACCTGCTCGACCACTTACTTGTGTCAATAACTGAAATGTTCTCTCACTCGCACGATAATCCGAGATACTTAACGTTGTATCAGCATTTACCACTCCAACTAACGTAACATCCGGAAAATCTAAGCCTTTAGCAATCATTTGTGTACCCAATAAAATATCTGCCTTGTGATCCCCAAAAGCTTTAATAATTTTGGCATGTGCACCCTTACGACGTGTCGTGTCAACATCCATACGCAAAACTCGAGCTTGTGGTAATAATTCATTTAATTGACGCTCAATATTTTGTGTACCAGTACCATAAAATCCAATTTTAGTACTTTGACAATTTGGACAAACAGTTGGAACTGGCTCCTCATGGCCACAATAATGACATTTCATCTTTGATAAATCCTTATGGTACGTTAGCGAAACATCACAATTGGGACACTTTAAAGTAAATCCACATTCACGACACATCATAAATGATGAGTATCCCCTACGGTTAAGTAATACTATTGCTTGTTCACCACGTTTTACTGCACGATACAAATTATCTTGTAACAAAGGGGAAATATCACCCTTTACAGCTGAATTTTCAGCATCTCGCATATCGATAATCTGAACATGTGGAAGTGGATGGTCATTAACACGTTTTTTCATATAGATAAGTTGATAAACACCCTTTTGAGCACGGGCGCGGGATTCTAAGCTAGGTGTTGCACTTCCAAGAACTACCGGACATTTGTGTTGCTGAGCTCTCCATTGTGCAACATCCCTAGCATGATAACGTGGGTTATCATCTTGCTTATAACTAGCTTCATGCTCTTCATCAATGATAATCAGTCCAATATTTTTTAATGGCGCAAAAACAGCACTACGAGCGCCGACTACAACTTTTACACTGCCATTCTCAATTCGTGACCATTCATCATATCGTTCACCATTAGACAATCCACTATGCAAAACTGCCACTTTATTACCAAATCTACCAGTAACACGATTAACCATTTGTGGTGTCAATGAAATTTCTGGAACTAACATTAATGCTGAACGACCTTGATTCAACGCTTGTTCAATTGATTGTAAATATACTTCTGTTTTTCCACTACCAGTAACACCTTCAATTAAAAATGTTTCTGGTTGAGATTTATCAATTGCAGTAGTAATCATATCAACTGCCTGTTGCTGTTCATCTGTAAGATTTAATTTTGTCGTCTTCTCTGGCGTAATCCCAACAGGTTTACGTCTTTTTGTGATTTCTACAATTTTTAAAATATCATTTTTTTCAGCTGTTTTTATGGTTGAACGACTAATATCTTCACTACTTTCTAGTTCACTCATTTCAAATGGTAAGTCATTCAAATGGTCAATCAAAAAATTAATCAGTTTTAATTGTGACTTAGCGTTACTACGCAGTTCTTTCCTTTTTTCACGTAATTGAATAGGATTCAGTTCGGTAGTCACAGCTTGACGATGTAATTGCTTAGCTTGATTCTCAACCACATAGTTAATTTCAATTTTATTCTGGCGCCTTAAATGATTAATGATTTGAATTGTTTCATCCGTCGTTTGAGATGTGATTTCTAAGGATTCATGTCCGTCCAATAATTTATTTACGTCAGGATCGTCTACATATTCTTCTTTTGGTTCAACAAATTGCTTATACTTTGCACGCATAACACTAGGTAACATAGTCTGTAAACAAGATATTTGAAAAGAATAAGTTTGATCTGCTAACCAATACGACAGTTTTAACATTTCAGGAGTTAGTACTGGACGTACATCAATAACACGGTTGATCGGTTTAAGTTTTCCTGAGAAGTTACTCTTATCCTTAACTTTCATAACAAAACCTTGAACTTTTCTTTTACCACGACCAAATGAAACTTCTACTCTCATACCTGGAACTACAACATTTTCTAGTTGATCAGGTATTGCATATTCAAACGGCCGATTGGTCTGCATGGTCGGAACATCAACGACGACTTCTGCAACTGTCATAACTTCTCACCACCTAATTAATCTACTAACAAAAAATCCTTCACTATCATCTTGTCGACAATCAGTGAAGGAAATAATTATTTAGTCTTCTTCTTTTTTCTCTTCTTCAACTTTTTCAGCTTCTTTTTCAAGAAGGATTGAGTTAGGATCGATTTCAATTTTGTCATCAGCAATTTCTTCGAATGCCTTACCAATAGTTCTTGGTGATTCATACTTGCTTAACAACTCAATGTCACCGTTCTCTAATTCATGAGCTCTCTTAGCTGCCAATACAGCTAAGGAGTAACGTGAGTCCACTCTATCTAATAATTTGTCGATTGATGGATAAATAATCATATTATCATTCTCCTATTATTTTTTTATATTTGTCAATTACACGTGGCACTCTTAAGTGTTCACTTCTAATTATACCTTCAATTTTTTTGACTGCATTAGGTATTTTATCATTAACTACGGCATAGTCATAGTTTGACATCATTTCAATTTCCTTTTTTGCCTGTTCCATTCGTTTGTCAATCGTCTTAATATCGTCTGTTCCACGATGTGTAATACGACGACGTAAACTTGGAAGATCAGGAGGTGTAAGAAACACAAATACGCCGTCAGGCATCTTCTCACGAACTTGCATTGCACCATTAACTTCAATTTCCAGCAACACATCGATACCTGCATCTAATTTTTCGTTAACATATTTCAAAGGCGTACCATAATAATGGTCAACGTACTTAGCGTACTCCAACATTCCACCATTTTTAATTTCTTCTTCGAACTCTTCATTTGTTCGGAAATAATAATCGACCCCATCAACTTCTCCAGGTCGCATATTGCGAGTGGTCATCGAAACTGAATAATCAAATCTGATTGATGACTTCTTTAACATTGCTTTTCTAACAGTTCCTTTACCCACACCGGAAGGACCTGACAATACGATTAACATTCCCCTTGTTGACATTTAACTATCCCTACTTATCTATATTATGATATCTATAATGCAATAGATTCATTGTGTTTTCAAGACTTTGAGCCGTTAGAAAGAAAAATAAATTAAGAAAAATTAAAATATAGTTGCTTAAACGAACAGAGGTTCGTATAATAGAGACACAAACAAGCGTTCGGGGAGGGTTCCAAACATGCAAGTAAAACAATCGCACATTAATAACACACTAGCCAAAACCATTATTAGTAGTACTGCCACATTTATTGACAGAAACTTTGATTTCAAGATTGGCAGAACAGCTTCCCAACTCAAGCAAATGCCTCTTAAGCAACTCGATATCTTTGCTAGACAAAGTCTTCAAAAACAATATTCTATTATTGTAACTATGGTAAACGATGAACAGTTTCATGGCAAGCTGATTAGACGAATCAATAAAAATAAATATATTCTTAAAGTAAATAATTCATTCTTCAAAATCATTGAATTAAGTCAAATCAAATCAATTAACTTAATCTAGCCTCTTCTGTTCACCTTGAGCTAATTCAAGTAACTCTTGAGCATGTTCCTTGGTAAGATCTGTAACCTTAGTACCAGCCAACATCAACGATATTGCATCAATTCTTTCATGATCATTAAGTAACGAAACTGAAGTTGAAGTTTTGTTCTTAGTGGTCTTTTTTTCTATCTGGAATTGACGATCACTCATTGCAGCAACTTGTGGTAAATGAGTAATACATAGAACCTGAACAGCTTGAGCAACTCGATATATCTTATCACCAATAGCTTGGGCTACACGACCGCTAACACCGGTATCAATTTCATCAAAAATTATCGTTTCCACATTCATTTTTTCAGCGATGATTGCTTCGAATGCCAAAATAACACGTGACAATTCACCACCAGATGCTACTTTTGCTAAAGGCTTGAAATCTTCACCAACATTAGTTTTTAAGTTAAATCTAATTTGATCAATACCCTTTTCAGTTAATGAATCCTCATTTAACGTTTTAAAGCCAACATCAAATCTAGCATTTTTCATATACAACTCTTTTAGTTGATAATTAATTGCCTTTTCCAATCCAGTTGCTACCTGATGTCTTTCATCAGATAATTCTTTACCAAGCTTCATTAACATCGTTTGATCATCTTTAATATCTTGAACCAGCTTTGCTTCCGCTGAGTCATCAATATCAATTTTAGATAACTCATCATGGGCCTCAATCCCAAACTGAATAACTTCATCAAGAGTAGGTCCATACTTTTTCTTCAAATTATCTAATACTATCAGACGTTTTTGAATTTCATCTAATCGACCTTCATCAAAATCCAGACTATCTAACTGGTCAGAAATTGTCGACATGTCATCCTGAACTTGGTAGTAAGCTCCATTAATGGAATCGTATAATTCCTTATATACTTTGTCATAACCACTAATATCGTCCAACTGTTCACGAACACTACCTAACGCATCAACAACTCCAATATTATTTTCAGATAAAGTACGATAACTTTCTTGCAAAGCACTACTTATTTTTTCAAAATTAGCCAAATGATTTTTTTCTTCTTCTAGAAGATCATCCTCACCTTGCTTGATTTGTGTACTATCAATTTCCTCAGTCTGAAATTTTAGCATATCAATTCTTTGAGCTAAATTTTGTGAATCCTTTTGAATTGCACGAAGTCTAGCCCTTTTTTCTTGATATGAATAAAATAATTCTCGATATTGAATTAAGAGCTGTTCTAGCTTTTCATCCGCAAATTTGTCCAAAATATCAATATGATTGTCTTCATCTAATAATTCCTGCTGTTGATTTTGGCCATGTATCTCGACTAAGTATTTGCCAATTTCTTTCAGAGTTGTTGTATTAACTAATTCTTCATTCAATCGGCAAACATTACGTCCCTTACGATTTATTTCACGCTTTATAATTATAGACTTATCTGCATGATCTATTCCGTATTTATCCAAAATAGCAAAAACAGGACTATTTGAACTGACTTCAAATAATCCCTGCACTTTTAAGTTATCTTGACCTGTACGAATAAAGTCAACAGAAGAGCGACTACCTACTAACAGGCCCAACGCGTCAATGATAATAGACTTACCAGCACCTGTTTCACCTGTTAAAGATGTCATTCCACTTTTGAAATCAATTTGTAATTCACTAATGATAGCAAAATTATTAATTATTAATTCTTTCAGCATGTATACTTCACCTATTTGTTCAAACTTGAATAAGCAGCTTCCATAGTATCACTTATAGATACATTGTCTAAGATTTCGCCTTCTTGATCTGTTTCTGGTTTTTTTATATTCATTAAGAATTCAATATTACCTTCTCCACCCTTAATAGGTGAAAAATCTAATCCTTTAACAATAAACCCTGTTTCTTTTGCAAAATCTAATATCTTTTCCAGTACCATTTTGTGGACTTTATGATCGCGAACAATTCCATGTTTTCCAACATTCTCAGGACCAGCCTCAAATTGTGGCTTAATTAAGCAGACGGCTTCCGATCCAGGTAAAATAATGTTAAACATCGGTGGCAAAATCAATTCAAGAGATATAAAAGAAACATCTGTCATTGCAAACTGTGGCAACCCTTTATGAAAATCCTCAGGCTTGCTGTAACGAAAGTTTACACGTTCCATTACAACAACTCTATCATCACTTCTGAGCTTCCAAGCCAGCTGATTGTATCCAACGTCCAAAGCATAAACTAATTTTGCTCCATTTTGTAAAGCAACATCAGTAAATCCACCAGTTGAAGAACCAATATCTAAACAAATCTTGTCAGTCAAATCGATTCCAAATGAATTCACAGCTTTTTCTAATTTGTATCCACCGCGACTCACATATTTACTATGTGCTCCTTGAACAACGTGAAGGATTGTGTCTGGATCAATTTTTTCACCTGGCTTATCAAAGCGCAAATTATCCTGATTGTATACTTCTCCCGCCATAATAGAACGCTTTGCTTGTTCACGTGACTCGAATAAATTTTGTTCCACTAATAAAACATCTACTCTTTTTTTTGCCAATCTTTTCACCTAATCCTTAAAATAGTCCAAAAAACTCACCATCAAGTTTTTATCAAACTTTTCTTCCTTCAATACTGCATTCAACGCATCTTTTACTAAGCCATGTAATCTTTGTTTAGTTGCATCTTCACCAATTAAATTAGGAAAAGTATTTTTGTCAATGTCTTCCTTACTTCCAAAATCATCCAAGTCGTCTTTCACTTGAAAAGCTAATCCAACTTTATTTGCATACTCTACTAAATTAGTAGACAAACTATGATCTGCACAAAAGGCACCGATAGTAATTGCTGCAACAATTAGGTCAGATGTTTTTTGTCTGTGAAGATCCGTTAATTCTTCTTCATTCAATTGACGATCTTCTTTAGTGATGTCTGTCATTTGACCGGCAACCATCCCCATTGGACCAGCATTATGTGCCAAGATTCTGACAGCAGCCATACGTTTACTTGTATCTAAACTAGACTTAGCAATCCAATAGAATGCTTGTGTCAATAATCCGTCACCTGCTAGAACTGCAGGACCCACGCCAAATTTTTTGTGATTTGATAATTTCCCTCGACGATAATCATCATTGTCCATTTCTGGTAAATCGTCATGAATTAACGAATAGGTATGAATTAGCTCAATTGCACCGGCAATATCGTAATATTCGTGCAAGTCTTCTAACTTAACTCCGCATGAATAAACAACCGCTAGCATCAACATTGGACGCACACGCTTACCACCAGCATCAATTGAATAAAGCATTGAATCACGAAGAACTGGCTGCTTGATTTCTGAATTGATTTTGTTATTTAAAAACTCGTTGAATTCAGGCAACACTTTCTCATGAAATTTTTTAAAATCTTTAATATCCATGACTATTCCTTACCCTCAGTCTTATCGTCAGTTAGATTATCTTCCGTTCCATCTTGTTGCATTATCTTTGTAACTGTACTTTCAGCATTATTTAAAGTTTTTTCAAGGCTCTTACTTAAAGCTACACCTTTTTTAAACTTTTCCATTGCTTCCTCTAGCGGAACGTTTCCAGCTTCAAGGTTTGTTACGATATCTTCCAAATCTGCCAGATTATCTTCAAATGTCTTTTTCTTCTCAGCCATTATTTTCCTCACTTATATCCTTGGTAACTAAAGTAACAGTCCCGTCGATAACTTTCAATTCAACTTCTCCATTAACTTTATAGTCCGCAGTACTTTTTAAAATTTTATTATCTTTGTTCGTTGGAATTGCATAACCTCTACTTAACGTCTTCAACGGACTTAACGAATCTAATGCTCCAACATTATTGCCAAATCTATTCCTTTTACTATTAATCAGTTGGCGAACTGAAGTCAACATACGTTGAGTTAAATTATTTACCATAGTGTCAAAATAGTGTAACTGATCACGTGGTGAACTTCTAACTAATCGATTTTCTTTGTCATACAATTCTTGTTTAACTTCATTTATACGATCAGACATAGATTTTTGAAGCCTTTGTGCAAGCATATCTGACTTTTGGACATAAACTTGATAAATACGCTCTGGATGTTGCAAGTATCCGTTTTTAGAATAATTATCTACTTGATCGCGATAATTCTGAATAATTTTATTTTGAGCATTATACATTCGAACATTTAAATCCTGCAGATGTAGCAATACATCTCTTAAAACTGGCGTCGCTAATTCAGCAGCAGCTGTTGGCGTTGCTGCACGCAAATCTGCCACCATATCAGCAATAGTAGTATCTGTTTCATGACCTACTGAAGAAATAACCGGTATTTGGCTTGAGACAATTGCTTGGGCAACAATTTCTTCATTAAATGGCCATAGATCCTCAATCGAACCACCACCACGACCAATGATAATGGTATCAAAACTACCCAACTCATTAATCCTTTTAATTTGTTTAACAATTGTCTTTGCGGCTTCATCACCTTGAACCTGCGCTGGAAATAATACTAGTTGAACTATTGGACATCTACGTTCCACAGTCGTCATAATATCATGGATGACAGCACCTGATTGACTGGTTACGATTGCAATTTTCTTTGGAAATTTAGATATTTCTTTTTTTGGTAAATCAAAAACACCTTGTTGAGCTAATTTTTTCTTCAATTGCTCTAAAGCCAAATAAAGCGCACCTAACCCATCGGGCTCCATTGACTCCACGTATATTTGATAAGAGCCACTTGGCTCATACAAAGATATTCTGCCCCTCACAAGTACCTTCATACCCTCTTCAGGTACAAATTTGACTTTACTGAAAGCAGATTTAAACATTATTGCAGAAATTTTGGCCTTATTATCCTTTAAAGAAAAATACTGATGTGAATTCGGTCTTGGACGAAAATTAGAAATTTCACCCATTAAATAGACGTGTCCCAAATAGGGATCCACGTCAAATTTACGTTTTAAATATTGTGTTAATGCAGTTACCGTTAAGTATTGTGAATTATCCTTTTGATCCATTTATTCTTTTTGCTCTTTCTTCGGCTAATACAATTGTCATATCCATAAGAGACGTAATTGTCATTGGGCCAACACCACCGGGTACAGGAGAAATCATACTGACTTTGTCTTTAACATCATCAAAGTCAACATCACCACATAACTTACCATTTTCATCATGGTTCATACCAACATCAACTACAACAGCACCTTCTTTGATGTATTTACTATCAATGAACCGAGGATCACCAATAGCGACAACCAACACATCAGCTTGACTGGCAATTGCTGGTAAATTCTTTGTAAAAATATGTGAGATAGTTACGGTTGCATTGCGCTCTAACAATAATGCAGCAACTGGTTTACCAACGATATTACTTCTACCAATAACAACTGCATTCTTTCCCTTTAATCTAACATTGTAATAATCCAACATCTTAATAATTCCGTCAGCTGTCGCTGGCTTAATAGTTGAATCGCCGATCCATAAATTACCAACGTTCACTGGAGAAAAACCATCAACGTCTTTTTTAGGATCAATTGCTTTAATAACTTTTTCCTCATCAATTTGATCTGGCAAAGGTAATTGTACTATAAATCCATCTATATTTTCATCATGATTTAATTCATCAATTTTATTTAATATCTCAGTTTCAGTTACAGTTTCCTCATAATGTATCAGTTGAAAATTAAAGCCTAATTTAATTGCACGGAGTTTCTTATTTCTTACATATACTGAACTTGCACCATTGTTCCCAACTAATATTACCGCTAATCCTGGAGTAATATTTTGCTCTTTCAACGCTGCAACACGTTTACCCATCGATTCGTCTAATGCACTAGCTACTACTTTTCCGTCTAATAATTTCATTTATAATTCACCATATAAAAAGACTGGTCCAAAAGACCAGCCTTTACCCTTCAACAAAGTTAGATAGAATTCCATTTATGAAAGCCTTTGAATCTTTATCGCCGAACTCACCGGCTAATTCTATGGCCTCATCAATTGCAACTTTCTTTGGAACTTCGAGACTATTTTCCATTTCAAACAAACCGACGCGTAAAATTGCACGATCAATTCGTGACAAACGTCCGATAGTCCACTTATTCTTTAAAAATTTAGATATTTTTTCATCCAATTCATCTTGCTTTTCAATGGTTCCTGAAACTAAGAAATTCAAATAATCAGGCACATCTTGCTCCGCTAAGTCTGAAAGCTCCATTACTGACGCAATAGCTGTGTCTGGATCATCTTTAGTAGTCTCAATGGAAAAAAGAGTTTGAACAGCAAGTTCTCTTATCTTATGTCTATTTATACTCACTAGTATTATTCCTTTTTATCCGTTGTTACACGTTCTACTTCGCCAGATTCTTTCTTAGCGATTAAACCTACAACATGTACGTTGATTTCTTTTAGTGCTAAATCGGTCATGAATTCAAGTTGTTCGATGGCTGATTTTTGAATTTCCAATGATACTTTCGGAATTGATACGCCGTATTCTAAATAGACGAACACATTTGCAGAAATCTTATCATCATCAAAAACTACGTCGACACCCTTTCCATGATTGATTCTACCAAAAAGTGAATCAATTCTGTTGGAAAGAGTACCACGCATTTCATAGACACCCTCTACTTGGTTTGTAGCAATGCCTAAGAGAATCTCAATAACTTGATGTGAGATTTCAACGTTACCTTTTACTTTTCCACTATCTTGTTGTAGAGAAACATACTTTTGTTCAGCCATAAACTTATCTCCATAATCAAAAATTAGTTGGCACGTGAAATATATGTACCATCTGTTGTGTTGATTGTTAGCATATCACCTTCGTTAACGAAGAATGGTACTTGGACAACAACACCTGTTTCCATAGTAGCTGGTTTAGAACCACCTGATTGCGTATCACCTTTAATTGAGGCCTCAGTAGAAGCGACCTTCAAGTCTACAGTATTAGGAAGATCAACACCAAGTGTTTCACCACCGTACATCAAAACATTAACTTCCATATTTTCTTTCAAATATTTCAATTGTTCTGTGATTTGTTCTGCAGGAAGTGACAATTGTTCATAAGTATTCATATCCATAAATACATGGTTTGTACCATCTGCATATAAATATTGCATCTTCTTATTGTCAATTGTAGCTTTTTCAACCTTAGCTGTGGATCTGAAAGTCATTTCTTGAACAGCACCAGTTCTCAAGTTCTTTAACTTAGAACGAACAAAAGCACTACCTTTACCTGGTTTAACGTGTTGGAATTCAATAACACGCCAAATTCCATCTTTAACTTCAATAGTCAAACCGTTTTTAAAATCATTTACTGAAATTGACATTTTTATTCTCCTCAATTGATTAATCGTTAAAAAACACTTTACATATTATCTTACCAATATTTCGTTGTTAATGGCAATATTTCTAGATAATTATATAAAAAAAAGAGGACAATGTCCTCTTTTTTAGTAAGATATAAGAATTAGTATACTGAAACTTTCTTTCTATCTTTGCCAAGTCTTTCAAACTTAACAATACCATCTTTAAGTGCGAACAATGTATCGTCGCCACCACGGCCAACGCCTTCACCAGGATGAATCTTAGTTCCACGTTGTCTGTAAATGATTCCACCAGTTAAAACTGATTGACCATCAGCACGTTTTGCACCTAATCTACGACCAGCTGAATCACGGCCGTTAGAAGTTGATCCACCACCCTTATGGTGAGAGAAAAATTGTAAATTCATTTTAAGCATGAGATTTACCTCCTTAAGCAAGATCTATAATTTTATTTGTAGTTTGAACATTAATGTTCTGCGGATAACTATCTTGAATATCCTTTAGAATATAAAACAAATTATCCAATAGCAAAGCGGTATCATGTGACACCTCTTCATTAAAGCGACAGCCTAAATGGCCACCGTTGACCTCATCAAGAACAACCTGAGGACTGGCCTTAGTAAGCTTCTCCAGATTGTTGATTGTACCAATTGTTACTGCCGAAACAGCAGCACAAACCAAATCTTGACCATATGGCCCTGAATCAGCATGTCCCTTAATCAGAAATGAGTCAATCTGTTGTTTATCATTCTGGTGAAAACTTGCTCTAATCATAATTAACCTTTGATACTGTCGATAAGTACCTTAGTATATGGTTGGCGGTGACCTGTCTTAGTATGTGAATGCTTCTTAGGTTTGTATTTGTAAGTAACGACTTTCTTGTCCTTACCTTGCTTTTCAACTTTACCTGTAACTGAAGCACCCTTTACTACAGGATCTCCAACTTTAACACTGTCTCCGTCAGAAACAAGAATTACATCGTCAAATGTAACAGCGTCCCCTTCTTTAACATCAAGTTTTTCAATAAAGATTGAGTCATTTTCTTCAACCTTATATTGC
This sequence comes from Companilactobacillus insicii, assembly GCF_003946015.1. Classification (GTDB taxonomy): domain Bacteria; phylum Bacillota; class Bacilli; order Lactobacillales; family Lactobacillaceae; genus Companilactobacillus; species Companilactobacillus insicii. The sequence continues at coordinate 4,172 of NZ_RHNU01000001.1, read as the reverse complement.
TTACCACCAGTTTTAATAATTGCGTACATAGTGTGTACACTCCTTTCTAAGACTCGCCAGTTAGGTGCCGAAGCTTAAACCTAATTTTGAGCGGTTGTAGATGCAATAGTGATTGCAACTAATAAAATATAGCAAACATCACAATTTTTTTCAACTATTTAAACAATTTTTCTAATGATCCATCTGCCTTTATTTAGGATCAACCAGCACAATGCCAATAATCCAAAAAAATTTAGTATTAATGAAATCTTTGCAAGTCTAGAGTAACTATACTTAATTTGAACAATATTCGCACCAGGTTGTGTATGAATCTGCACAGTACCACGCTTAGACACATTTGAGTTGATTGTTTCATTATTAATTTGCACTGTCCTATTTTCATACGCAATAATTGGTACATCAATGGTAATAGACTTAGGATCATAATATTTGAATTCAAAATAATTTCCGTCAGTCTTTATTGGTAACTTATCTTTTTTTCCGTCGACTATAAACACATCAGAATTGGACAATTTAGATGGCGAATGAACTATCAAGTCTCTATTAAATGAAACTCTTTGAATTGGAAAATTGCCACTTGATAAGTTATTAGAACTAACATATAGCGATATGCTGCTCATCGATACTGTAAGTATTAAAATTGACAATTTTAGTAGTGACGATTTGTTTCTCACAATCATTGCGAGTAAATAACTGGTAAATAGGCATATCAAAGATATACAAACAATCCAGAAATAAAACGTGATCTTTGTAAAATCAAATATCTTTATTTCACCCCACGGAATTAAATCAGTTGAAAGTAAACCCGAAACTATTATTCCAAATATTGACGTCTTAATTGAAACTTTGCTGTTAAAAAAACATATTGTAATAACAGCTAATACTAAAAAAGCAGCTGACATTAATAGATACTTATTCTGGGTACTATTGTAATAATTGTTAAAATCAAATTTACTGATTTCAATAAAACTGGATTTGATCTTTTCTTGGTAAAAATCACCCTGTTCGATCATCGGTAGCGTATATCCCAAAGTTGAAATAACAACTGCTATCAACGATTCAAAACAAAACAATAGCATCCTTCCCCAATATTTAAGGTTTAGAGTATCTCTTAGTATCATAGCTAAAGCAATCATAATAACAGAAATAAATCCCATACTTAGAACCATCCAAGGTGTTGTTAAACCTATTAAGGACATCCCTAAAGCAAAATATGGCCATTGATTAAATCTACCATCAATCATCTGAAACAATCCGTAAAACGCCATTGGCAAAAATATAAGTACTAAATAATTAGTAATATTATTGTCCATAATAAAATTAAATCTTGTAAGAGATAATGTATAAATAACTGAAAATAAAAAGGATTGTAGGGTGTTAGAAAACAACTTCTGACAAAAATAATAGGAACTTAAAAATGTCAAAATATTAATAATAAAAATAAGTAGTGTATAACTAATCATCACATTATTAATTTGAAATATCGGCCACAATGGAAGTAATGTTAGCCATGGCAAAAAAAGATTGACCTGACTACCAAAATGATTCCAGTAATTGAAATTGATTGGAGAAACAAGTACATTTTCCAAACTTTTAATTCGTTCGATACCAAACAAAAGATTCCAATTAACATCGCCATGAACAAATACCAAAAAGGTATAGAAAGTACTTAAAATTACAAACGTAGAACCTAAAATTATCTTTTTCCAAGCTGAAGCGGACATTTTGATACCTCACAAAAAATATACTTACTAAATTATACTAAAAAAGGATTGAGACTAAACATTTATGTCCCAATCCTTAATATATATATATATCCAGTTTTTTAAACAGCCAATGATGAAGCTATAACAATTGGCCCTAAAATTAAAAACACAAATACTGCGACTAGAAAAGAAAAAGCATTTTTTCCCTTTTTCATATCTAGTTTAGTTAGTACCTTGGTTATCAAGATTAAAATAGCAATCAATCCAATCCCAGTAGCAATACCAATCTTATCGCTAATAACATTGAGTTGAGTTAATACAGAAACAATTAAATCTATGATTATAAAAGCTACTGTTATAAAAAATGAATACTCCCTTTTCAAGCATCCCACCTCTAAAATCCTAAGAACCAACTAAAATAACATGTTATAGTTCTTAAACTTTAAGCACAACGGTTTTATTGTAAAATTAAAATTCTAACATTGCAATATTATTTTTTTTATTAAATTAGTGAATCATTGTTATACCACGTTTCTAAAGAAAAAAATTATAGTTTATAATTCTGCCATGGCATATTCTTGATCCATTGATAACTTATCATTGAAACGCTGCTCAAATCATCTGGATCCAATTCCATGACTAGTTGATTTTCATCAAATAAGGGCCATTCATATTTTATTTCGTCATTATATGGCTTGTCATTTAATAAGAAATCCATAACCAATTGAAAATAATAATTACGGTTTTTCCGAAATTCGATATTTAACTCTTTAGTCGGTGTATTTAAATACTCAATATTTCCACCATGACTACCGCCTAATACCGTGAAATAGTTACCATACACTTCAGCACCATTTTCAGACAAAAACTTTTGTGATCGGTATGCTGGATAGCTGTACATTGCCTCCCCAATCAACTTAATCAAATAAGACTTTTGATCCCCATTATTGGTACTGGATAGTTGTTTTAAAATGACATCTGCATTTCTTCCGAACAAATCAGGAATAATATTATTTTTAAGCTTGGATAAATTGTACTGATCTAATTTTTCTTGCTCATTACTGCCCGCACCAATTAAAGACTTAAAATCAGTCCTTTGAACACGTTGAGCTAGCACGCTCAACCAATTATCTGAAATTAAATCATTATCGACTACCGGACCAAACCAATTTGTTGCAATGTGTTCTCCAATTGTCTTTTGCTGAACGCTTAAAAGCCCATCATCGGTCAAATTTAAAAGATCTTTATCTGTTGAAATATTATTTGTCTTACAAAATCTATTTGTTACCATTTGAGATGTTTCCATATTTCTAATTGTTTGAAACGATCCGCTGAATAAAATTATTTTTTTAATCTTATCAAGTAATTTTGAATTTGAAGCCATCAATGCCGCAATTGACTTGGCACCTGCAGAAAGTCCAACTAAACTAATATTATTAGCGTCTCCACCAAATTTATCAGCATTATCAATTATCCATCTTAAACTCATTAACTGATCAGATAGTCCAACATTTGTTTCTCCGTTAGAAATTGTACCCCAACCAAACAATCCTAATCGATAATTAGGCATAATGTGTACAACTTGTTGTTCATCCAGCCATGGCATATTTTTGACTATGTTACCACCATGTAAAAAGCCGCCACCATAGAACTCCACAACAATTGGAAATTTACCCTTAACATTTGGAGTTGAAATATCTAAATTTAAGCAATTTTCTCCAAAATGTAATTCATTTTTTTCCAAGGCCTTATCTTGCATTGGCTGAGTTCCGGGGCGAACTGCTAAATTTATTTTTTGAGGATCATCAACATAATATTCTTCCGCACGCTTAAACCGACGTCCATATCCGAATGGAATTCCTAAAAAGTTCACATGATCATTCTCTTCATATCCTTGATAGATACCAGTTGTTGTTTTAATGACTTTTTCCATTCACAATCAACCCCCTATTGAAAAATTACACACACATTTATATTGACTAACATTGTAGACTAATAGATAGCATTCAACAAGAATAGGTTTTCAATAAATTTCTTTTTAAATATTGATCACATTTAAGAATAAACTTGTTTAATTTATAGAGCTTGTATATAATTTCTTGGACACATTTATTAGGGAGAAGGTAACAAATGGTCTTAACAGAAGCTCAAAAGCGTGCTAACAAAAAATGGCACAATAAAAACCGAGAACGTGCAAACTACATTGCCATGCGCTCTTCAGCGCGTAGTTTCATTAGAAATAAATCTACCACTGAGGATCTCGAGGAATTAGAAGAAATCATTCGAGAACGTAAAACAGAATTAGATAGCAGTAATTTATAGACTACTTTGTAGTCTATTTTTATTTTCAATATTTTATATACGCAAAAAAAGAGACGATATCGAATAATGAAGTGCCCTACAATTGTTAGACAAGAAATCTAACGATTGTAGGGCATTTTTTATGACAAAATATGATCCAATCTT